>NZ_CP075691.1:3410000-4012546 GCF_020026305.1 Streptomyces sp. 135
CTGCCGAGCCGGGCGCTGGCCGTGCTGATCGACCTGGTCGTGGCGTGGGCGGTCTATCTCGGGGTGACCATCGGCGTCGTCGCTTCCACGGCTTCCTTGGACGACGCCGCGGCCGCCGCGGTGGCCGTCGCGAGCTTCGTACTCCTTCTGGTCGGTGGTCCCATCGCGGTGGAGACGCTCAGTCATGGACGGTCCTTGGGGAAGCTGGCCTGCGGGTTGCGGGTGGTGCGGGACGACGGGGGGCCCATTCGGTTCCGGCACGCGTTGGTGCGGGGGGCCATAGGGGTCGTCGAGATTCTGATGACCTTCGGGGTCGTGGCGTGCGTCGCGTCGCTCGTGTCGGCGCGGGGGCGGCGGCTCGGGGATGTGTTCGCGGGGACCTTGGTCGTGCGCGAGCGCGTTCCCGCGGGGCGGGCCGCTTTTGTGCCTCCGCCGCCGCCCTGGCTGATGGGGCGGTTCTCCGGGCTCGATCTGTCCGGCGTCCCCGAGGGGCTGTGGCTCGCGATCCGGCAGTGTCTGACGCGGATGGGGCAGTTGGATCCGCAGGTGGGCTGGGCGATGGCGGAGCGTCTTGCCCGGGATCTGGCGGAGCGTACGGGGGCTCCGGTGCCACCGGGTGTGCCGCCGGCCGCGTATCTGGCGGCTGTGGTGCACGAGCGGCAGGCGCGGGACGCGCGGCGGACCTTCGGTGGGTCTGCCGGGAGTGGCGCTGCAGAGCCGGGTGCGGGACCTGGTGCGGGGTTCCGGCCCGGGCCCGGCTACAGCCATGTGCCTGGCCACGGACCTGCGTACGGCGGCGATGGGACCGCACCGCTCCCGTCGCGCTCCCCCGCTCCCGGTGCCGTGCCGCCGGCGGGGCCGCGTGGTGGCGATGAGGGCGTGCCTCCTGCCACGGGGTTCGTGCCGCCTGCTTAGCCGGTCGAGGCATGCGCAGGGGTGGGCGGACGGCGTCAGGTAAAGGTCGAGGGCGGGGTTTCGAGGTGCTCCAGCTCGATGCCGGGGGCCGCGAGGACGACGTCGCCGGTGATGTGGACCGCGTGCTGTTCGCCGGTGTCCAGGGCTGTGACCTGGTATTCGTCCACGATCAGCGGGCCGTTGTCAGTGGCGTGTGCTTCGCTTTTCAGCAGGGCCCAGGACTGGTCGAGAGTGCGGGGGGCGAGGACCGGGTCCGTGAAGGCGACCAGGCGGACGCGGGTCGCGGGGGAGGCGGGGGTCAGGCGCAGTAGCCGGGCCGTCGAGACGAGGAAGGCGGGGGATGTGCCGGTGAAGGTGTGGGCGGGTGCGTTGTCCTCGGTGGCGTGTGCGCCGGTGGGGTCGGTGCGGACCCATGTGACGCCGTTGAGGGCGGCGGCGCGTACCTGCCAGTCGCCCGCGTGCAGTTCGAGGCGGATGGGGCGGCCCCGGTCGTCGAGTGCGAGGTCGACGGAGCCTGCGGGGGTGCCGGAGGGGGCGGTTCGCTGGGCGACATAGCGCCAGCCGGAGGGGCCGGGTGCGCAGTGGAAGTGTTCTTCGCCGAGGGGGGTGTGATCGTGCGGATCGTGGAGCGAATATCGGCCGCGGGGCATGGGCTGGGTCCTGGTCCTCGGTCGGTCGGTTTCCTGCGGGAGAAGTGGTCCTGCGAAGGGAGGTGGCGAGAGGTGGCTTCCGTGGGGAGAAGTGGCTTCCGCCGGGAGGAGTGCTTTCCGCGGGGTGGGTCGCTTCCCTTCGATGAGAGTCGCACGCCTGCCGTGGGGGTCGCCGTCCCTGTGGTGAGGCGCGTCCCGGCCGTGGGAATCACCGTCCTGCGGTGAGGCGCGTGCTTGCGGTGAGGCCACCCGCTGCGGGCCGCGTCCCTGCGGTGAGGTGCCCCCTGCGGTGAGAAAGGGGGCAGGCCCCCGCCGCGGGGGCGAGGGCCTGCTGGAGGGTGCTGGCTGACCGGCGGCCGGTCGGCTGTCAGTAGCGGTAGTGGTCGGGCTTGAACGGGCCCTCGACCTCGACGCCGATGTACGCGGCCTGCTCGGGGCGGAGCGTCGTGAGCTTCACGCCGAGCGAGTCGAGGTGGAGGCGGGCGACCTTCTCGTCCAGGTGCTTGGGGAGCACGTAGACGTCGGTCGGGTACTCCTCCTGCTTGGTGAACAGCTCGATCTGGGCCAGGGTCTGGTCCGCGAACGAGTTGGACATCACGAAGGACGGGTGGCCGGTCGCGTTGCCCAGGTTGAGCAGGCGGCCCTCGGACAGCACGATCAGGACCTTGCCATCGGGGAACGTCCAGGTGTGGACCTGCGGCTTGACCTCGTCCTTGACGATGCCGGGGATGGCGGCGAGGCCGGCCATGTCGATCTCGTTGTCGAAGTGGCCGATGTTGCCCACGATCGCCTGGTGCTTCATCTTGGCCATGTCCGAGGCCATGATGATGTCCTTGTTGCCGGTCGTGGTGATGAAGATGTCGGCCTTGTCGACGACCTCGTCCAGCGTCGTGACCTGGTAACCGTCCATCGCCGCCTGGAGCGCGCAGATCGGGTCGATCTCGGTGACGATCACGCGGGCGCCCTGGCCGCGCAGGGACTCCGCGCAGCCCTTGCCCACGTCGCCGTAGCCGCAGACAACGGCGGTCTTGCCGCCGATGAGGACGTCCGTGGCGCGGTTGATGCCGTCGATGAGCGAGTGGCGGCAGCCGTACTTGTTGTCGAACTTCGACTTCGTCACGGCGTCGTTCACGTTGATCGCCGGGAACAGCAGCGTGCCGTCACGGTGCATCTCGTACAGCCGGTGCACACCGGTCGTGGTCTCCTCGGTCACGCCGCGGATCTCCGAGGCGAGCTGGGTCCACTTCTGCGAGCCGTCGGTGATGGTGCGGTTGAGGAGCTCCAGGATGACGCGGTGCTCGTCGTTCTCGGCGGTGTCGACGGACGGGACCTTGCCGTCCTTCTCGTACTCGACGCCCTTGTGGACCAGGAGCGTGGCGTCGCCGCCGTCGTCCAGGATCATGTTCGGGCCGCCGGTGGGGGTGTTCGGCCAGGTCAGGGCCTGCTCCGTGCACCACCAGTACTCCTCCAGGGTCTCGCCCTTCCAGGCGAAGACCGGGACGCCCTGGGGGTTGTCCGGGGTGCCGTTCGGGCCGACGGCGATGGCCGCGGCGGCGTGGTCCTGGGTGGAGAAGATGTTGCAGGAGGCCCAGCGGACCTCGGCGCCGAGGGCGACCAGGGTCTCGATGAGCACGGCGGTCTGCACGGTCATGTGCAGGGAGCCGGTGACGCGGGCGCCGGCGAGCGGCTGGCCGGCGGCGTACTCCTTGCGGATCGCCATCAGGCCGGGCATCTCGTGCTCGGCGAGGGTGATCTCCTTGCGGCCGAACGCGGCGAGGGAGAGGTCGGCGACCTTGAAGTCCTGGCCGTTGGTGGCAGTCGTCATGAGTGAGCTGCTCCTCGTGGGGTTGGTCGAGGGTGGGCATGGCTGACCTGCGGCGTCGGGTACAAGGGTGCACCGGCGCGCGCAGCGCAGTCCGTCGGAGGCCCTCTCTCCCTCGGCCGGTCCGTGCGTGGACCGCCCGACCGCCATCAGCAGCGACGTCTGGCTCACCCACAAAGCTACACCGGTCGGCCCAGCGAACCCCAGCCCGCCTCCGGGCACGGCATCACCGGTGGATAGGCCGCCAGACCGGACGTTATGGGACGTTTGCGCTTTTGATCCTGCGCTCACGTGTTGCAGGATGCCTTGAGATCGGGAACATGTGCGCGATCTTGTTCGGTACATCGGTAAAGGCATGAGGAGACCCACGTGACCAGTCCGGCCGACCCTCCCACGGGCGGGGACACCAGCGGACAGCGACGGCTGAAGCTGCTCGCGGTGACCGCTTGTCCGACCGGCATCGCCCACACCTACATGGCGGCGGAGAAGCTCTCGCAGGCCGCGGAGAGCCTCGGGATCGACATGAAGGTGGAGACGCAGGGCTCCATCGGGGCCGAGAACGTACTGTCTGACAACGATGTCAGAGACGCCGACGGCGTCATCATCGCGGCCGACAAGGACGTGGACCGCAGTCGCTTCGCGGGTAAGCGGGTGGTCTCCGTCGGGGTGGCCGAGGGCATCAGCCACCCGGAGCGGCTGATCGAGCGGGTGCGGAGCGCGCCTGTGCAGGGGGGCGGTGGTGGTGGTTCTGCCGTGTCTGCTGCGTCTGCTGGGTCTGCCGCGGGGAGTGGGGGCGGGCGGGAGCGGAGCGTCGCGTACAAGGCGCTGATGAACGGCGTCTCGTACATGATCCCGTTCGTGGTGGTCGGTGGACTGCTGATCGCCATCTCGCTGGCGCTGGGCGGTGACGCCACGTCCAAGGGCTATGTGATCCCGGAGGGGACCTTCTGGGCGCACGTCAACGCCATCGGGGTCATCGGCTTCACGCTGATGGTGCCGATCCTGTCGGGATACATCGCGTACGCCATCGGGGACCGGCCGGCGCTGGTGCCGGGCATGATCGGCGGGTGGATCGCCAACACGGGTGAGCTGTACGACTCGAAGGCGGGAGCCGGTTTCATCGGCGCCATCGTGACCGGGTTCCTGGCCGGTTATCTGGTGGTGTGGATCAAGAAGGTCCAGGTCCCGAAGTTCGTCCGGCCGATCATGCCGATCATCGTGATCCCGATCGTCGCGACGACAGCGCTCGGGCTGTTCTTCATCTACGTCATCGGCAAGCCGATCTCGTGGGTCTTCGAGCACCTGACCGACTGGCTCAGCGGTATGACCGGGGCCAGTGCGATCCTGCTGGGCGCGGTCCTCGGGCTCATGATCGCGTTCGACATGGGCGGGCCGGTCAACAAGACCGCGTTCCTCTTCGGTACGGGGCTCATCGCGACCGGCAACCAGACCGTGATGGGCATGTGCGCCGCCGCCATCCCCGTGATGCCGCTCGGGCAGGGGCTCGCCACACTGATCCGGCGGCGGCTCTACTCGGAGCAGGAGCGCGAGACCGGGATGGCCTCGCTGTTCATGGGGATGTTCGGAATCTCGGAGGGGGCGATTCCGTTCGCTGCGGCGCGGCCTGCGCAGGTCATCCCGGCCAACATGCTCGGCGGCGCGGTCGCAGGAGCCGTCGCCGGTATGGCGGGTGTGGAGGACGCGGTGCCGCACGGGGGGCCGATCGTGGCGGTGCTGGGTGCCATTGGCGGTGTACCGATGTTCTTCGTGGCCGTGGCCGTCGGCGCGGTCGTCACCGCGTTGACCACGGTGACGCTCATCGACCTCGGCGGGCGCAAGCGGCGTGGGGCGGGTGTGGCCGGTGGGCCGGGTGGTGGTCCCGAGCCGGTGTTCGCGGGGGTCGGGGCGGCTTCGGGGAGTGCGGTGGGCGGCGCGGCTTCCCTGGCGGGGGCGTCGGTGGGGATGGCGGGTGCCGCTCCGGGAGCGGATGCGTCCGCAGCGGCTTCCGGGGCTTCCGGGGCTTCCGGGGCTGAGGGTCCCGCCGCCGCTGCCGCTACGGAGGCCCCGGCGGGGGAGGTTCTCTCCGGTTACCTCACCGAACGGACCGTGAAGGTCCAGCTGGAGGCCCGGGACAAGGAGGCCGCGATCCGCGAGATGGCCGCGCTCCTCGCCACCACGGGCAAGGTCGACGACGTGGAGGAGCTGGTGCGCACCGCGCTGCGGCGCGAGGCGCAGGGCACCACCGGGCTCGGCGAGGAGATCGCCATCCCGCACGCGAAGACCGACGCGGTGCTGGCCCCGGTCGTCGGGTTCGCACGCTCGGCGGAGGGCATCGAGTGGGGTTCCCTGGACGGGACGAAGGCCAGGCTGATCTTCATGATCTCCGTACCGGAGGCGGCCGCCGGGGACGAGCACCTGCGGATTCTCGCGCTGCTGTCGCGGAAGCTGATGGACACGGGCTTCCGGGGGCGGCTGGAGGCGGCCCCGGACGACGCCGCGATCCTCGAGGTGCTGCGCGAGGTGCGGTAGCGGGGGTGGCGGGGCTTCCTTCCGGGGCGTTGTCGGGGGGCGGGCCTCGTATGCCGACGGGCTCGGCGTACGCGGGGCTTCTCGTACGTCGGTGAGTCCCTCGTACGTCTGTGACGCTCGCTCGGCCTCGGTGGGAGTCGCGTGGCGTCGACAGCCCGCACCTCCAGCCTCTGGGGGGTTGTTGCAACGTGTGGCTCCGTCGGTGTACCGGGTGCCGTACGGCTGTTCGCAGGCCCATTGGCGTATGCACCCAGCGGCCCATACGCACCCGTCCGCGCGGGAAGCGCCTACGTGGGGCCGGCGGGCGTGTGCCGTTCCGTCCGTCGGCCCGGCGCTCATCGACGCGCGCGAGCCCTTCGAGAGCACGCACGGACACCGAGGGGGCAAGCCCTTCGATACCGCGCACGGACGCCGATGGGGCCCCGCACCATATTCGGTGCGGGGCCCCATCGGCCTGCGTGGGCGCATCCGTGCATACGCCGTGCGGGCGGGAACTCAGTGGCTGTCCATACCGCCAGGCGTCCTCGTCGGGCTGGTGCCGTCTGTCGCTGTCGGCTCGCTGTAGATGTCCGGTTCCAGGTAGATCACGCGGGCGATCGGGACCGCCGCGCGAATGCGCTCCTCGGCGGCGTTGATCGCGGTCGCCACCTCCGTGGCGGTGTCGTCGTGCTGGACGGCGATCTTGGCGGCGACGAGAAGTTCCTCGGGGCCGAGGTGGAGCGTGCGCATGTGGATGACCTTGGTGACCGTGTCGCCGTCGACCAGGGCCTTCTCGATCTTGGCGACCTCCTCCGTGCCCGCGGCCTCGCCGAGCAGCAGGGACTTGGTCTCCGCCGCGAGGATGATCGCGATGGCGATGAGCAGGACGCCGATGCAGAGCGTGCCGATGCCGTCCCAGACGCCCTCTCCGGTGGCGAGGGCCAGGCCGACGCCGCAGAGGGCGAGGATCAGGCCGACCAGCGCGCCGAGGTCCTCCAGGAGGACGACCGGCAGCTCGGGGGCCTTCGCGCGGCGCACGAACTGCGTCCAGGTGAGCTTGCCGCGCAGCTGGTTGGACTCCTTGATGGCGGTCCGGAAGGAGAAGGTCTCGGCGATGATCGCGAAGACCAGGACGCCGACCGGCCAGTACCAGTGCTCGATGTCGTGCGGGTGCTTGATCTTCTCGTAGCCCTCGTAGATCGCGAACATGCCGCCGACCGAGAAGAGGACGATCGAGACGAGGAAGGCGTAGATGTAGCGCTCGCGGCCGTAGCCGAAGGGGTGTTGCGGGGTCGCCTCGCGCTGGGCCTTCTTGCCGCCGACTAGCAGCAGCCCCTGGTTGCCGGAGTCGGCGAGTGAGTGGACGCTCTCGGCGAGCATCGACGAGGAGCCACTGAAGATGAACGCGACGAATTTCGCCACCGCGATCGCGAGGTTCGCGGCGAGTGCCGCGACAATCGCCTTTGTTCCGCCTGACGCGCTCATAAGTGCCGGGGGTCCCTTCGCCTTCGTGTGTGGTCGGCCATCGCGGGCGGGCAGTGCTCCGGTGCGCTGCCCGGCCGCTTTGCCCGTCCTTTGCGGTGGGTCATTGTTGCAGCACGGGAGGGTGCTGTTGCGTCAGGCCACCACAGTGGCCCGGAAAACCGTGCCCACTCCGGACACTTCGACCTTTTCTCCGGCGGGGACGAACCCGGACTGGCCGGGCGTCAGGGGCAGTTCGCCCGCGCGGACCGAACCCGCAGTGCAGAGCAGGATCTGCGGGGTGGCGGCGGTGAGGTCGTGCGGGGCGGCGCCCTCCGGCAGCGTGAAGCGGGAGAGGCGGAATTCGTCGATCGGGGTTTCGTAGACCTCTTCGTCGGCGGGGGACGCCTCGGGGCGCAGGACGCCGGGATCGGTCGCCTCGAAGCGGACGATGCGCAGGAGTTCGGGTACGTCGACGTGTTTGGGGGTCAGTCCGCAGCGCAGGACGTTGTCGGAGTTGGCCATGATCTCGACGCCGAGGCCGTCGAGGTAGGCGTGCGGGACGCCGGCGCCGAGGAACAGGGCCTCGCCGGGCTGGAGTCGTACGTGGTTGAGGAGCATCGCGGCGATGACGCCCGGGTCGCCCGGGTAGTGGTGGGCGATGCCGGCGTACGGGGCGTAGGGGCCGCCGAGGCGCTGCGCGGCGCCCGTGACCTCGGCGACCGTCTCGGCCATCTGTTCGGGATCGGCGGTCAGTACGGCCGTCAGGACCTCGCGCAGGGCGGCGTCCTCGGGGTGGGCGCGGAGCAGGTCGACGTACGGCTTGAGGGAGTCGACGCCGAGGGTCTCCAGGAGGTCGGCGGTCTCGGCGGGGGCGCGGAAGCCGCACAGGCCGTCGAACGCCGTGAGGGCGCATATCAGTTCGGGCTTGTGGTTGGCGTCCTTGTAGTTGCGGTTCGGGGCGTCCATGGGGACGCCCCTGCTCTCCTCGTCCGCGTAACCCTCCTTCGCCTGGGCGAGATCGGGGTGCACCTGGAGCGAGAGCGGGGCGCCCGCGGCGAGGATCTTGAGGAGGAAGGGCAGGCGCGGGCCGAACTTGGCGACCGCCTCCGGGCCGAGCTCGCGCTCCGGGTCCGCCTCGATGACCGCGTTGAGCGCGCCCCGCTCGGTGCGCGAGGGCGCGCCCGGGTGGGCGCCCATCCACATCTCGGCCTGCGGCTCACCGCTCGGCTCGACGCCGAGGAGCTCCGCGATGGCGGTGGTGGAACCCCAGGCGTAGGGGCGGATGGTGTTGCTGAGGCGGTCCACGGAGGGGTTCTCCTTTACTGCGTACGCGAGTGCTGAACTGCCGCCGGTCCGGTCGGCGGGGGTGCGGCCTGAGCGGTCATGATCGGCCCCCGGAGGCGAGCGCCAGGTAAACGGCGGCGAAATCCGTGACGGCGATCAGCTCCGCGAGCGCTTCCAGTTCGTCGGCCGCCTCCGGTTCCAGTTCGCTGAGCGCGACGTCGTGGCCGTGCGCCAGTTCGCGGGCCGCGGGCGCCGCGGTGAGGCCGCCCAGGTCCGCCGGGCGGTCGCGGAGCAGCACCACGCGGGCGCGCAGGGCCGCTGGTCGTCGACGCGGTCGCGGAAGAAGTCGTCGGTGTCGTCGCCGCCCGCGGGGTTGCCCGCCAGGAGGGCGCCGTGAGCGGGCAGGGCCTCGGCAGCTCGGCGGCGAGCGCCGCGTGCCCGGCCAGCTCGGCGAGGGTGGCGGCGAAGCGGCGGCCCGCGGCCCCCGCGGACTGGCCCTCGGTCCAGATGAGCGGGAGCGCGTCGGCCAGCTCGGCGGCGAGTGTCTTGGCGGGGTTGCTGTACGTCGCGATGGCCGGGCCGCAGCGTTCCGCGACGCGGTCGAGGCGGTCGGCGACCTTCTGGAGGGTGTCGACCGGGGCGGTGATCAGGCCGGTGCGGTCCAGGAGGACGAGGAGCGGGACGAGCAGGGCCCACAGGGTGCACGGGGCGCCGGGCGCGGCTTCGTCCTCGACGCGGCGTGCCTCGTACGAGGCGGTCTCCCTGGTGGCTTCGTCGTGCGCGCCCTCGTACGCGCCGTAGGGCGAGGCGGCCAGGGGCACGGTGAGGCCGTGGCTGCCCGCCACGCTCTCCGCGAGGGGGGTGCGCACGGGGGCGACGGCGACAACCGTGCAACCGCGGCGGTACGCCTGCTCGGCGAGGAGCGTCAGGCCCGGTTCGGAGCCGTCCGGGGTGGCGATGAGCAGCAGGTCCACCGGTCCCACCCAGCCGGGCAGTGCCCAGCGCAGGGCGCCCGCGGCGGGGGCGACGCCGGTCGGGGCGAGGCGGATGACGGGGCAGGCGGCGCCCGCGAGGCCGTCGAGCAGGTCGGCGACGCAGACGACGGCGGTGCCCGGTCCCGCGATCAGGATGGCGCGGGGGCGGCCGTCGGGCTTCAGTTCCGTCAGGTTACCTCGGCGGCGTGCCGGACCGCTGTGCGGACCCGGGCGCCCGCCTCGGCCGCGCCGCGCAGCAGTCCGCGGCGGTCGGCGCGGGCCAGCGCCTCGGGGTCGTCGAGCAAGGACTCGTCGAGCATGGGGAGGGGCCTCCGATCGCCGTGCGCGGCTTCCTGCGCGCTGCTGGGTCGTGCCGGGGCGGGTGCCGTTACGCGGGGCGGCGGGCCTCGTCGACCAGCAGTACGGGGATGCCGTCGCGGACGGGGTAGGCGAGGCCGCACTCCTTGGCGTCCGCCGTGCAGATCAGCTCGCTGTCCGTCTCCTTGAGCGGGGCGTGGCAGGCCGGGCAGGCGAGGATCTCCAGGAGGCCGGCTTCGAGCGCCATGGGGTGGGTCCCTTCGAGCTGATGTGGTGAGGTTTTCGCGGTGGTGCGAGGCGGTGGACCGCGCTCCCGCGGTACGGGATCCCGCGGTGCCGCCTCGCCGTACGCGGCCTGGTCAGCCTACCTCCGTGGCAGGCGGCCCGGGTGGCCGTCAGCCGCGGATGATGGCCAGCGCCTCGTCGCGGACCTTGGCCATGGTGGCCTCGTCCCTGGCCTCCACGTTCAGCCGCAGGAGCGGCTCGGTGTTGGAGGCGCGGACGTTGAACCACCAGTCGGCGGCGGTGACCGTCAGGCCGTCCAGCTCGTCCAGGGCGACCCCGTCCTGTCCCTCGTACGCCGTCTTGATGGCTGCCAGGCGGGCGGTCTGGTCGTCGACCGTGGAGTTGATCTCGCCGGAGCCGGCGTAGCGGTCGTACTGCGCGACGAGGCCGGAGAGCGGGCCGTCCTGCTCGGCGAGGGCCGCGAGGACGTGGAGGGCGGCGAGCATGCCCGTGTCCGCGTTCCAGAAGTCCTTGAAGTAGTAGTGCGCGGAGTGCTCGCCGCCGAAGATCGCGCCGGTCCTGGCCATCTCCGCCTTGATGAAGGAGTGGCCCACGCGCGTGCGCACGGGCGTGCCGCCGTTCTCCTTGACGACCTCCGGGACCGACCAGGAGGTGATGAGGTTGTGGATGACCGTGCCGGAGCCGCCGTGCTTGGCGAGTTCGCGGGAGGCGACCAGGGCGGTGATGGCCGACGGGGAGACCGGGGCGCCGTTCTCGTCGACGACGAAGCAGCGGTCCGCGTCGCCGTCGAAGGCGATGCCCAGGTCGGCGCCCTCGGCGCGCACGCGCTCCTGGAGGTCCACGATGTTCGCCGGGTCGAGCGGGTTGGCCTCGTGGTTGGGGAAGGTGCCGTCCAGCTCGAAGTACATCGGCACGAGCTCCAGGGGCAGACCCTCGAAGACGGTGGGGACCGTGTGCCCGCCCATGCCGTTGCCCGCGTCGACGACGACCTTCAGGCTGCGGTTGGCCCTCAGGTCGACCAGGCCGCGCAGGTGCGCGGCGTAGTCGGTGAGGGTGTCGCGCTGCGTGAGGGTGCCGGGGGTCGCCGCGGGCTCGGGGGCGCCGGTCTCGGACCAGCCCTCCACCAGGGCGCGGATCTCCGCGAGTCCGGTGTCCTGGCCGACCGGAGCCGCGCCCGCGCGGCACATCTTGATGCCGTTGTACTGGGCGGGGTTGTGCGAGGCGGTGAACATCGCGCCCGGCAGGTTCAGCGCGCCCGAGGCGTAGTACAGCTGGTCCGTCGAGCAGAGGCCGATCTCCGTGACGTCCACGCCACGCGCCGCCGCCCCGCGCGCGAAGGCCCGCGAGAGCCCCGGCGAGGAGGGGCGCATGTCATGGCCGACCACGATCGCGTCCGCCGCCGTGACCTGCGCGAAAGCCGCCCCGAACAGCTCGGCCAGCGACTCGTCCCACTGATCCGGGACCACCCCGCGAACGTCGTACGCCTTCACGATCTGGGACAGATCAGCAGTCACGGCCAACCCTCTCTACAAGCTCTGCGAGTTACGTCGGTACGTCGGTCACCCCACGTCGGTCGTCCCAAACTACCCGCAACGACCGACAACGAACGGAGAGCGGGCACCGAGCCACAGCCCCGCCCCCGTCAAGGAAGCATCCAGCCGAGCACGGCCGTGCTCTGCCCGACCACGATCAGGCACATCACCAGGAGCAGTCCGAGGCTCCACGGCAGCACCTTGCGCAGCAGATCCCCCTCTTTGCCCGCGAGGCCGACGGCGGCGCACGCGATGGTCAGGTTCTGCGGGGAGATCATCTTGCCGAGGACCCCGCCCGAGCTGTTGGCGGCCGCGAGCAGCTCCGGCGAGAGCCCGGACTGCTGGGCCGCCGTCACCTGGAGGGCGCCGAAGAGGGCGTTGGCGGAGGTGTCGGAGCCGGTCACCGCGACGCCGAACCAGCCGAGCACCGGCGAGAGGAAGGCGAGGCCCGCGCCCGCGGCGGCCACGTAGTGCCCGATCGTGGCGGCCTGTCCGGAGAGGTTCATGACGTACGCGAGGGCGAGCACGGACGTCACGGTGAGGATCGCGAAGCGCAACTCGTGGACGGTGGCCGCCCATTCCCGTACCGCCACGCGCGCGTGCACCCCGATGACCGCCGCCGTGCCGACCCCGGCCAGCAGCACGAGCGTCCCGCCGGTCGCCACGAGCGGCAGCGAGAAGACGTTGCCGCCGACCGGGTCCCCCGAGGGGTCGGCCACGTTCAGGAAGGGCCAGTCGAAGGTCCGCGTCGCCTTCGTGAGGAGGTCCTTGACGGCCGGTATCTGGGCGAGGGAGAAGACGGCGACGATGAGGGCGTAGGGGGCGTAGGCGCGCAGCACCTCGGGGCGCGGGTCGTGGTGGTCGAGGTCGTCGCTGCGTACGCCGGTGAGGACCGCGGCGCGTACGGGCTCGGCGGCGGGCCGTCGGGCGTGCGGCACGGCCATCAGCGCGCCCGCGCCCGCCAGGGCCGCCCCGATGTCGGCGAGTTGCGCGGAGACGTGGTTGGAGGCCGCGAACTGGGCGGCGGCGAACGCGAACCCGCACGCGAGCGCCGGTACCCAGGTCTCGCGCAGCCCGCGCCGCCCGTCCACGAGCCACACCAGGAGCAGTGGGACGACCAGGGCGAGCAGCGGGGTCTGGCGGCCGACGACGGTGGCGACGGTGTCCAGGGGGGAGGCCCGTCACCTGGGCGAGCGTCACCACGGGCGTGCCCATGGCGCCGAAGGCCACGGGCGCGGTGTTGGCCACGAGGGCGACGACCGCGGCGCGCACCGGATCGAAGCCGAGGGCGACGAGCATGACCGCGCTGATCGCGACGGGCGCCCCGAAGCCCGCGAGGGCCTCCAGGAGCGCGCCGAAGCAGAAGGCCACGACGAGGGCCTGGATGCGCGGGTCGTCGGAGAGGCGTCCGAAGGAGCGGCGCAGGATGTCGAAGTGCCGGGTGCGGACCGTCATGCGGTACACCCACAGGGCGTTGACGACGATCCACAGGATGGGGAAAAGCCCGAAGAGGGCTCCTTGCACGGCGCTGGAGGCGGTCTGGCCGAGCGGCATGCCGTACGCGAGCCAGGCGACGAGGACGGCGACCGCGAGGCCGATGAGGCCTGCCCGGTGGGCCTTCATGCGGACGGCGCCGAGAAGGACGAGAACGGTCAGGAGGGGCAGGGTCGCGACGAGTGCGGACAGGCCGAGCGAGTCGGCCACGGGCTCCAGTTGCTGCACGTACACGGAACGCCTCCCGGGCTATGGGGTGGCGAAATCGTCATGGCCTCGGTGAACGGGCGTCAACGTGCGGGAAGGAGAGGATCCGGTGAAGGGGCGTCAGGCTCCGCTTCGGGCGGCCTCAAGGGCTACGGCCTTCAGGACTACGGCGACCAAGAGGCCGGCCTTGAGGACGTCGGCCTTCAGGACTCGGGGGAACGCAGCACGCGGAGGTGGCCGCGCCGCGCGACCTCCATCGGGTCCGTCCTGCGTGTGCCACCGCCCTCGGCCGCGCGCTCCTGGGGCCGGGCCGCCTCACGCACGGCGTTGGCGAGCGCTTCGAGGTCGTCGCCCGAGGGGCGGGGCGGGGCGGAGGCGTCGGCGAGCCGGACGACCTCCCAGCCGCGGGGCGCGGTGAGGCGCTCGGAGTGCTCGGCGCACAGGTCGTAGCAGTGGGGTTCGGCGTACGTGGCGAGGGGGCCGAGGACCGCGGTCGAGTCGGCGTAGACGTACGTCAGCGTCGCGACGGCGGGACGGCCGCAAGCGGTGCGCGAACAGCGACGTACAGGGCTCACGACGTTGGACGGTACCGCACTCTTGAGCGGGCCGCGACGACTCTCCATGAGGTCACTCCACCGTGTCGTGCCGTGGTCCCCGCGTCGGCGTGCCGCGACGGCACCGCGTTGACCTGCGCAGACGCCTGTGACTCCAGGGGCGGGTGGTGTTGAATCCGGTCACCACATGGCGTGAATCACGTCATGTGGCGCGCGCTCGACGGTCCAGGAGAGATACGGAATCGAGTCCAAACTCGTCCGGAACGGTCAGGAAGCGACATGCCGCGCAGCGCCCGATAAGGCCGATCCCGGGGACTACGCTTCATCAGTGATGGACGACCCCGTACAGCCCCGTTCCGCAGAACCGAGGCCCCGCCGCCGCGACCGCCACGGCAGGGGCATGCGCGGTCCCGTGGCGCCGCCGCAGGTACCGCTCTCCGCGAGCCGCGCCGAGGCCTTCACGGACCTCGTGCAGGACTCCGTGGAGCGGCTCGAGCGGCGCTGGCCCCAGCTCGCGGAGGTCGAGTTCCTGGTCCTTGAGGTACCGCCCCTGGGTGGCCCCGGCGGAGCCGACGGGGAGTGGCAGGACGAGGCGGTGCCGCTCGGTGGTTCCCTCTCCGCGTCCGAGGGGAAGCCGGCCCGCGTGATCATCTACCGGCGGCCGGTCGAGATCCGCACCAAGGGGCGCGACGAGCGCGCCGCCCTGGTGCACGAGGTCGTCGTCGAGCAGGTCGCCGATCTGCTCGGCCTCTCCCCGGAGTCGGTCGATCCGCGCTACGGCGACGAGGACTGACGCCGGCTCCCGCCACCTCGCCGGTTACTTCTGCAGGACCGCCAGATCGCGTTCCGCCTCCGGGACAGCGACCGATCCGCGGTCGTCCGGCAGCGTCTGGATCGTGAACATCGGGATGCCGTCCTCGGGCAGGGCCAGCATCCGCGAGCCGTAGACCTGGCCGCCGGACACCGGCTCCACGGTCAGGGCGTACGCACCCTTGAGGCCGGCCGGCACCGGCGGCTGCCCGACCTCCAGGGTCGTGCCGCCCTTGACCGTGTACGTCTTCGTGGCCGGCGAGCCGCCCTCCGTGCCCGCCGAGGCCGTGACCTTCACCTTGGCCGTCTCCTCCGGGGCCACCAGGGAGAGCGTGGAGCCCTTGGCACGGTTGTCGGCGACCGTCGCGCGCGTGCCGACCGCGTCCGTCGCCGGGATGAACGCCGTCTCCTTCTCGCTGCCCTTGCCGCGGGTGACGCGCAGCGCCGCGACCACAGGGACCGCCTTGTCACTCGGCGAGAGCAGCAGCGAACCGGCCTCCCCCTTGGTGACGTCCCCGAGGTCCACGGCGGCCGTCATGCCCGCCTTGACGTGCAGGTTCTCGTGCCCGGCGGGAGTAAGGGTGCCGGTCGGCGAGGCCAGCTGGACCTTCAGGTCGGCGTCGTCGGAGCCGGGCGCGAAGGCCACCAGGCGCACCGACGTGGCGTCCTTCGGGATGCCGGGCAGGACCGCTGCGGGGGCCGGGTCGGCGGAGGCCGGCAGCCAGTCACCGCCGATCTTGTCGTCGGAGGACTGCACGGCGGCGGCGACCCGGCCGCTGCGCGCCGTCACGTGCATCGTGAGGTTCGTGTACTCCTTGTCGGCGAGCGTGGACAGCAGCACCGGGACGCTGGAGTGCGGCTGGACCTGGATCGCCTCGCCCACCGGGGAGGTGACCTCGCCGTCCGGGCCGAAGAGCTCCACGTCGACGACGGCCGCGGAGTCGTCGGGGTTCGTCAGGTGGATGTAGTCGCTGCGGCCCTTGGCGGTGCTCGTGCCCGGGAACCAGAAGTCCGTGTCGGGCGCGGTGCAGTTGGTGCCCTGCGCGCCACGGCCGCTGCCCGCGGAGTACGTCGTGGTCTGCTGCACGGTCCAGCCGGGGGCGAGCGCGCCGTCGGCGGTGCCGATGAGCACGGGGGCCTCGGCGCCCGACTCCTCGCCGCCGACCGCCACGCCCGGCTTGCGCTGGGTCAGGAAGGGCTTGGCCTTCTTGTCCTTGGCGCCCTCTTGGGGCACGTCCGACAACTGCTTGGTGACGGGCAGCAGTTCCGCCTTGCCGCCGCCTTCGGAGCCGCTCGGCTTCGGGGTGAAGGCGGTGTACGAGGTCTCGGCGAGGTCGGGGGCGCTGGGTGCCGGGCAGAGCAGGCTGGTGCGCTCCACGGGCAGCCGGGCGGCGGCCTTGGCGCCGTCGTCGTCCGTGCCGCCGGGGGCGCTGGACGCGGCGTATCCGGTGACGGCGCCGAGCGCGACGACCACGGCGATCAGGGACTGGGTGGTGCGGTTCACTGCTGGCTCCCGTCGGGGCGCTCACTGTCGGTGCCGTGGGGCGGCCGCGGGGGCGCCGGCGGCATCGGGGGGTGCTGCTCGTACGGCGCCTCTCCGTAGGACCCGCCGTACTGCTGCTGGTCCCCTCCGTAGGCCCCGCCGACCGCCCCGTAGGAGGCGTACGGGTCGTACTGGCCGTTCTGGTAGGCCTCCGGCTCGTACCGCGGCTGTTCGTAGGCACCGGCCGGGTACTGGCCGCCCTGGTACTGCTGATCGCCGCCGTACGTGCCGTACTCGGCGCCCGTGCGGGCGGGTGCCTGCCCATCCGCGTAGGACTGTGCCGGTGACTGCTGCTGCGGGACGGCGGCGAGGGGCTCATCGGCGGCGGTAGGCGGCGCGTCCTGGCCCGCCTCCTGCGCGGCCTGCTCGCTCTGGGCCCGCAGCCTGCGCGCCCTGCGGCCCTCGCCCTCGACCGCCTGGGCGGGGACGAGGGGCTCTTCGGGGAGGTCGTCGTCGACGTCGCGGCGCCGGCCGGGCAGGGCGAGCACCACGAGGACGACGGCGAGCGCTCCTTGCGTCCACAGCCAGGCGGTGTGGCTCACGGGGGCTTCGAAGGTGACGTCCAGGCGGCCGCCGGTGGTGGGCAGTTCGAAGCCCTGCGCCCAGCCGTCGAGCGTGGTGCGGGGCAGCGGACGGCCGTCGAGGGTCGCCGTCCAGCCGGGGGCCGCGGAGTCGGCGAGCCGCAGCACGCGGCCCTCTTCGCCCGAGGGGATCTTCGTGTGCAGTTCGACGGGGCCCGCGGCGACGGGCTCCGGGTCGCCGTTCTTGAGGACGATGGCGGCACGGGAGACCTGCCGGTCCACGCGCCACAGGGCGCTGCCGTCCTCCTGGCTGAGCCGGGTCAGGCCCGGCGTCGCGTCCAGGGTGCGGCTCATCTGACGGGGCGCTCCCTCGCGTACGAGGATGTAGCGCACGGCGTAGCCGCCGAGCTGGTCGGCCTGGTCGGCGCCGGAGCCCGCGACGAGCCGGGCGACGATCTTGTCGAGCCGGTCGTCGGTGGTGGCCGCCGCGGTCAGTTCGGCGTCACCGAGGCGGGCGCCGGATCCGCGGACGAGCGTGTAGGAGACCGCGGCCGCCGAGTCGCTGTCGAGGACGAGGGTGCGGGCCTGGTCCTGCGTGCCGCTCTCCTCCGCGACGAAGGCCGGCACCTGCACCGGATCGCGCCGCTCCAGAGGGCCGTCGGCGCCGCGGATCATCCATCCGGCGGCGACGAGCAGCGGCCCCGCGGCCGCGGCGAACGCGATGAGCGCGGCCACCGGCTGGCGCCAGCCGAAGCTCTGCTCGGCGACACGCGCGCGTGCCCCGTCGGCGCCGAGCGCGGCGGCGGCCAGGAGCGCGATGCCGTAGCCGAGGGTGGCGGGGCCGGCCCACGCCGAGCCGTTCGCCAGGACGGCGAAGACCAGGGAGACCAGGGCGGCCGCCCAGGCGGTACGGACGGCGAGCTGCCGCTCGGCGCGCAGCAGGGCGCCGAGCGCGGCGAGGACGATGCCGATGAGCAGCAGTCCGTCCACGGTGCCGGGGCC
The DNA here is from genome assembly GCF_020026305.1 of Streptomyces sp. 135. Taxonomy (NCBI): domain Bacteria; kingdom Bacillati; phylum Actinomycetota; class Actinomycetes; order Kitasatosporales; family Streptomycetaceae; genus Streptomyces; species Streptomyces sp. 135. Next base: position 3,427,845 of record NZ_CP075691.1, read on the forward strand.
GCCGGGGTCCGCGCCGAGCAGGTCGAGCGCGGTGGCGGAGCCGTCACCGAACTCCAGGCCCGCTTCCTTGAAGAAGCCGAAGGGCAGCAGCGTCAGCGACCACGGGGCGAGGACGAGCAGCGGCGTGCCGAGCGCGGCGAGGAACCGCAGGCCGTACGCGGTGATGTCGCGGAAGCGCAGCGCGAGGAGGGCGAGGCCGAGCACCAGGGCGATCGGCCAGACGATCGGCGTGAAGGCCGTGGCGAGGGTCAGCAGCAGGGCGTACGCCCACGTGGCGCGCCAGGTCCCGCGCCCGCTTCCGGTGGCCGTCAGGCCCGCGGCGGCGACGCCCGCGCGCGCGATGAGCGGCATCAGGACGGCGAGGACGCCGGTGCCGATGCGGCCGCCCGCGAGCGCACCGGTGGCGGCGGGCAGGAAGGCGTACGCGACGGAGGCCCAGGCGCGCAGCAGGCGCGAGGTGACGAGCGGGCGCGAGGCGAAGTACGCGGCGAAGCCGGCCAGCGGTACGGAGCCGACGAGCAGCACGGTGACCGCGAGCCCGGTGGAGCCGAACAGCAGTGTGGACAGCCCGGCGAGGAGCGCGAGGTAGGGCGGCGCGGTCTGGGTGCCGCCCGTGCCGACGGGGTGCCAGCCGTCCAGATAGCGCGACCACAGGCCGGAGGAGTCGGCGGGCGCGGGCAGCAGCGCGCCGCCCGCGAGCGCGCCGCTGCCGAGCAGGGCGCGGCAGGCGATGAGCGAGACGAACAGGAGGACGACGAAGAGCACCGGGCCCGGTTTGCGGGCGATGCGCTTGAGGCGGGCGAACTGCTCGATCTCCAGGAAGTCCGCGTCGTCGCCGCCGGGTCCCGACTCGACGGCGCCGTGGCGCCCCGCGCCCGCGGGCGCGTCCGCGTCGGAGCGGCCGACGAGGCCGCCCGCGGCCTGTTCGACGGTGGCGCGCACCGTGGCGCCGGGCGGCGGGAACAGGGCCCGCATCTCCCCCGCGTCGGGCACCGGCTTGCCGCGCTGCTTGCGGGCGGCGAGGATCCGCCCGGGGCGCAGCAGTGTCACCAGGAGGCCGGCGATCTCGTCGAGCGCCTGTCCGGGCGCCTTGCCGAGCAGATACGTGACGGTGCGCAGGAGCGTGCCGAGGACGAGCCGGAAGAGGATCCACGGCAGCACGGCCGAGCGGGCGTTGACGAGCAGGGTGTATGCGGCGCCCGCCTTGTCCACGCGGTGCGGTGACGTCGCCGTGCGGCCCACGCAGTCGACGGTGCGGCGCTCGCGGGAGGACGCCTCGGCGTGCCGGACGACGGCGTCGGGGGCGACGAGGACGCGGTGCCCCGCGGAGTGCGCGCGCCAGCACAGGTCGACGTCGTCGCGCATCAGCGGCAGGAAGCGGTCGAAGCCACCGAGTTGTTCGTAGACGTCGCGGCGGATCAGCATGCCGGCGGTGGAGACGGAGAGGACGGGCCGCACGTGGTCGTGCTGGCCCTGGTCCTGCTCGCGGCGGTCGAGGCCGGTCCAGCGGCGGCCGCTGTTGGCGATGGAGACGCCGACTTCGAGGAGTTGCCTGCGGTCGTACCAGCCGCGGAGCTTGGGGCCGACGACGGCGACGTCCTTGCCGAGCTCGTGTTCGTTCTCGACGGCGCGCAGCAGTTCGGCGAGGGCCTCGGGCTCGGGCGCGCAGTCGTCGTGGAGCAGCCACAGCCACTGCACAGGCTCGCCGTGCGGCAGGTCCGGCATGTCGTACGCCTCGTCGCGCCAGGACCGGCTCACCGGGTCCCAGCCGCTGGGGCGCTTCAGGTACGGCAGGTCCTCGAGGGTCAGCACCTGGGCGGTGCGGACCGCCTCGTCGACGGCGGTGCCGAAGCCGGAGCGCCGGGCGAGGTGCAGCACGCGGTCGGCGCCGAGGGCCTCGGTGACCAGCCGGGCGGAGTCGTCCGCGCTGCCGGTGTCCGCGGCCACGGCCTGCTGCACCGGACGCTCCTGGCCGAGCAGCCCGGCCAGGGCGTCGGGCAGCCAGCGGGCGCCGTCGTGGGAGACGAGGACGGCAGTCACGACGTGCCGCGGGAACTCAGGAGGGCGGGTCGGGTCGAACCCGGCGGCAGCGTCGTGATGGGCTGCCGGATGGCTGTGCACGGACATCGAGGTACGGGCCCCGGTTCGATGGACTGCGGTGGACGCCTGCGCCCTGCGGGGGCGCCGGGGCGTATCGGACGGGGCCCCACACTAACGGCTGGCACCAGGACGGCCCGCCGCCTGTGGATAACCCACGGGCGACGGGCCGTTCGTTGCGCATTGGTTGAGGGAGGTGTGTGCCGAATTGGCGGGGCGGCTCCGGCGCGCGAGCGCGTCCGGTCACACCGCGGTCTTCTTCGGTCACACCGCTGCCTTCTTCAGTCGGCGGCGCTCACGCTCCGACAGACCGCCCCAGATTCCGAAGCGTTCGTCGTTGGCGAGTGCGTATTCAAGGCATTCTGAGCGGACCTCACAGGCGAGACAGACCTTCTTGGCCTCGCGGGTGGAGCCGCCCTTCTCAGGGAAGAAGGACTCGGGGTCGGTCTGGGCGCACAGCGCGCGCTCCTGCCAGCCGAGTTCCTCGTCCGCGTCCTCGACCAGCAGTTCCTGAACCAGCTCGGTCATCTGCGCCCCTCGTCTGTCTGTGCGTCCCCGTGGTGCTGCCGTTACCGATTTCGGCTGAACGACACGAGTGAAATTACAAGTGTGCTGATCCGGGCCAGTCAAGCCGAGATCTGCTATTGGGCCCCTTATTCACTCTGCGGAACCAAGGCTATGCGGAAAGTGTTCAAATCGGGATAAACCACTACCCCGTCGGCGACCCGCTTCCCACCAAGGAGGACGGCGAGGTTTGCCTGCCGGTTGCTGCGCCATGTGTCCCGTGCACCCGGTGCACAAACCTTTCGCCTAACCGAACAACCGGATGAGGTGAAACATGTCCCACATTTCGGACATGGAGTTGACAGCGGAGGTGTAAGCGGGTGTCCTGGTGGGCATGCTCGCGAACCTGGCTCTTTCGATGACCCGCACCAGCGGGTCCATCGGTGCTGCCCACGCGCGCTGTTGCTGTTCCTGCTCCAGCTGTTGAGTTCATCCAGCTGTCGAGCCGCTTCTCCGGCGTCACCTCCGTGACCGCCCGACTGCTCTCCCTCTCCATCTGTTTTCCCCGCTTCATCTGCTTCCCCGCGCTCCACCCATCCTTCGCGACACCCCAGCTCTCTTACGTTGAGGAACCACCGCACGATGAACAGCGACAGCGACCTCCAGATCGCCGGCGACATCCTCGAAGTCCCGCACCTCCTGCAGCCCGCCCGCGAGCACCCCGCCACCGTGGCCGAGTTCGTCGGCCTCGCCCGCGCCATCGCCGCCGACCGCTCCCAGTGGGAACACCTCGTCGAGTACGACGCCACCAGCCGCTGGTACCACCGCCTGCGCACCGGGCCCGGCTACGAGGTCTGGCTGCTCTCCTGGGTGCCCGGACAGGGCAGCGGTCTGCACGACCACGGTCCCTCTTCCGGCGTACTCACGCTCCTCGAAGGTGCGTTGACGGAGCACACCGAGCGGGGCACGCGGGCGCTCGAAGCGGGCGCGCAGCGCGTCTTCGCGCCGGGTTACGTCCACGAAGTCGTCAACGACTCCCTCGAACCGGCCGTCAGCCTGCACATCTACTACCCCGGCCTGACCGAGATGCCGATGCACTCGGCCCAGTGCGCCGCCCACGGCACCGGTGGCACCGGCGACATCACAGAGGATGTCGTGACCGCCTGACGCACTGTCGTACTCGCCTGACATGCTGGGCGCATGCGCATTGTGGTTCTGGCCGGCGGCATCGGCGGCGCCCGTTTTCTCCGCGGGCTCAAGAAGGCCGCGCCCGACGCGGACATCACGGTCATCGGCAACACCGGTGACGACATTCACCTGTTCGGGCTGAAGGTCTGCCCCGACCTGGACACCGTGATGTACACGCTCGGCGGCGGCATCAACGAAGAACAGGGCTGGGGACGTACGGACGAGACGTTCAAGGTCAAGGAAGAGCTCGCGGCCTACGGCGTCGGGCCCGAGTGGTTCGGGCTCGGCGACCGGGACTTCGCGACACACATCGTGCGGACCCAGATGCTGGGCGCCGGATATCCGCTCAGCGCCGTCACGCAGGCGCTCTGCGAGCGGTGGCAGCCCGGGGTGCGGCTCATCCCCATGTCCGACGACCGCGTCGAGACCCACGTCGCCGTCACGATCGACGGCGAGCAGAAGGCCGTGCACTTCCAGGAGTACTGGGTGCGGCTGCGTGCCTCCGTGGACGCGCACGCCGTCGTGCCGGTCGGCGCCGAGCAGGCCAAGCCCGCGCCCGGCGTCCTCGAAGCCATCGCCGAGGCCGACGTCATCCTCTTCCCGCCGTCCAACCCCGTCGTCAGCGTCGGGACCATCCTCGCCGTGCCCGGCATCCGCGAGGCGATCGCCGAGGCGGGCGTGCCGGTCGTCGGGCTCTCCCCCATCGTCGGCGACTCACCGGTGCGGGGCATGGCCGACAAGGTGCTGGCCGCCGTCGGCGTGGAGACCAATGCCGCCGCCGTCGCCGAGCACTACGGCAGCGGGCTGCTCGACGGGTGGCTGGTCGACAGCGTCGACGCGGGCGTGGTGGAGCGGGTGGAGAGCGCCGGGATCCGCTGCCGGGCCATTCCACTGATGATGACCGGCGTCGACGCCACGGCCGAGATGGCCCGGGAGGCCCTCGCGCTCGCCTCGGAGGTACGGGCGTGACCTCACCGTCCTTCCGGGTGTGGGCCGTCCCCGGGCTGCCCGAGGTGCGGGAAGGCGACGACCTCGCCAAGCTGATCGCGGCCGCCGAACCGGGGCTCGCCGACGGTGACGTCCTGCTCGTCACGTCGAAGATCGTCAGCAAGGCCGAGGGGCGGATCGTCGAGGCGAGCGACCGCGAGGCGGCCATCGACGCGGAGGCCGTGCGGGTCGTCGCGCGGCGCGGGACCCTGCGGATCGTGGAGAACCGCCAGGGGCTCGTGATGGCCGCGGCCGGTGTCGACGCGTCGAACACTCCGTCAGGGACGGTGTTGCTGCTGCCCGAGGATCCCGACGCCTCCGCTCGCGCCGTGCGGGACGGGGTGCGCGAAGCGCTGGGGGTCGAGGTCGGCGTCATCGTCACGGATACGTTCGGGCGGCCTTGGCGCGCCGGGCTCACCGATGTCGCCATCGGGGCGGCGGGGGTGCGGGTGCTCGATGATCTGCGGGGCGGGGTGGACGCGTACGGCAATCCGCTGAGCGCGACCGTTGTCGCCACGGGCGACGAGCTGGCCGCCGCGGGGGACCTCGTCAAGGGCAAGGCCGCGGGGCTGCCGGTCGCCGTCGTGCGGGGGCTGGGGCATGCCGTGGTCGGTGACTCCGCCCCCGACGCCGGGGCGCGGGCCTTGGTGCGTGACGCGCGGGACGACATGTTCCGGCTCGGGACGTCCGAAGCGGTGCGGGAAGCGGTGGCGCTGCGGCGGACCGTGCGGGAGTTCACGGACCAGGAGGTCGATCCCGGGGCCGTGCGGCGCGCCGTCGCCGCGGCGGTCACCGCGCCGGCGCCGCATCACACGACGCCGTGGCGGTTCGTGCTGCTGGAGTCCGCGGCGGCGCGGAGTGCGTTGCTGGACGCGATGCGGGACGCGTGGATCGCGGATCTGCGGCGGGACGGGAAGTCCGAGGAGTCCATCGCCAAGCGGGTGCGGCGCGGGGACGTGTTGCGCAAGGCGCCGCTGCTGGTCGTGCCGTGCATGGTGATGGACGGTTCCCATACGTACGGGGACGCGCGGCGGGACGGGGCCGAGCGGGACATGTTCGTGGTCGCGGCGGGGGCCGGGGTGCAGAACTTTCTCGTGGCGTTGGCCGGGGAGCGGCTTGGGTCGGCCTGGGTCTCTTCGACGATGTTCTGTCGGGATGTCGTGCGGGAGGTTCTTGAGTTGCCGGGGGGATGGGAGCCGATGGGGGCGGTGGCTGTGGGGCACCCGGCGGGGGCGCCTCCCGCTCGGGGGGAGCGGGATGTGGGGGGCTTTATCGCTGTTCGGTGAGGGGCCGGGCGGGGGCGTTGGGTGGGGGCTGCTGCGGGCCGGTTTTCGGGTGCCGGTTGGGGTGTGGCTGGTCGCGCCCCTGACGGGGCGGTGCGGCTCAGAGTAGGGCGATGTCTGTTTTGCGCATGCGTGGGGCTCTGCGGGGTGGGGTGTGGCCGCTCAGGAGGATGAGGCGGGCTGCTCGGTGGCGTTGGCCCTTGTAGGGGGTCAGGAGGCGCAGCATCGTTTCGTCGTCCGCGTCGCGGTCGTCCGCCAGGGCGTGGCCGATGATGCCGGGGAGGTGGAGGTCGCCGACCGTGACCGCGTCGGGGGCGCCGTTGCTGCGCTGAACCGTCTCGGCCGAGGTCCAGGGGCCGATGCCGGGGATCAGCTCCAGGCGGGCCTGGGCCTGGAGCGGCTCCATCGTGGACGCCTCCTCCATGCGGCGGGCCACCTTCACCGCGCGCAGGATCGTCGACGCCCGCTTGTTGTCGACGCCCGCCTTGTGCCACTCCCACGAAGGGATCAGGGACCAGGTGCGGGGGTCCGGCATCACGTACATCCGGGGGGTGGGGCCGGGCGCCGGCTCGCCGTGGCCGCGGACCAGGAGGCGCCAGGCGCGGTAGGCCTCGTCCGCGGTGATCTTCTGTTCCAGGATCGAGGGGATCAGGGATTCGAGGATCAGCCCCGTGCGCACCAGACGCAGGCCGGGGCGGCGGCGGGCCGTCGCGGCGACCAGGCGGTGGCGGGGTGCGAAGGCAGCGGGGTCGTCCGACTCGCCGAGGAGGGTCGGGAGGCGGTCGAGGAACCAGGCCGCGCCCGGGCCCCAGGCCTCGGCCTCCACCGCGCCGGAGCGGAGCGCGACGCGCAGGGTGCCGGGACCCTCGGGCGTGCGGCTCGCGCGCCAGACCGAGCCGTCCGGGGTCATCCGGAAGGTGGGGTCACCGGGGCCGCGCCGCAGGGGGCCGAGGGTCGCGCCCAGGTCCAGGGGGAACGGCGGCCGCCAGGAACGGGTGAGCGGCGGCGCCGCGCTCTGGCGGGGGACGCCGGACGGCACGGCCGTCTCGCCGCCGCGCACGGTGGTGCGGGTGGGGCGCGGGGTGAAACGGGACGACATCTTTATGAGGGTAGGCGACGCCCGCCGTCGCCGGGGCGTCACTGGTCGGAGGAGAAGCGGACCGCGCCCGCCGGGAGCGTGGCCCCGCACCAGACGCGTACGCCTTCGCGCAGTTCGTTGTCGGCGCCGACGCTCGCTCCGTCGCCGACGACCGCCCCGCGGAGCGCCGTGCGCGCCCCGACACGGGCGTCCTCGCCGACGAGGGAGTCGGTGATCACCGCGCCCGGTTCGACGACCGCGCCGGACAGGATCGTGCTGCCGGAGATCCGCGCGCCCTCGCCCACCCGGGCGTTCTCGCCGACGACCGTGCCGCCGGTGAGCTTGGCGTCCGGGGCGACGCGGGCGGTGGGCAGGACGAGGCTCTCACCGCGGCGTCCGGGCACCGCCGGGGAGGGCGCGCGGCCGAGGACGAGGTCCGCCGAGCCGCGTACGAACGCCTGGGGCGTACCGAGGTCCAGCCAGTAGGTGGAGTCGACCATGCCCTGGAGGTGGGCGCCCGAGGAGAGGAGGTCGGGGAAGGTCTCTCGTTCGACCGAGACGGGGCGGCCCGCCGGGATCGTGTCGATGACCGAGCGGCGGAAGACGTACGCACCCGCGTTGATCTGGTCGGTGACGATCTCCTCCGGGGTCTGCGGCTTCTCCAGGAAGGCCGTGACACGCCCGGTCGGATCGGTCGGGACCAGGCCGTACGCCCTCGGGTCCGCGACCCGGGTCAGATGCAGGGAGACGTCGGCGCCGGACGTCTCGTGGGTGTCGACCAGAGCCCGGATGTCGAGGCCGGTGAGGATGTCGCCGTTGAAGATCAGGACCGGGTCGTCGGGAGCCGAGCGCAGACGGGACGCCACATTGCGGATCGCGCCGCCGGTGCCCAGGGGCTCGGTCTCCGTGACGTACTCGATGTGGAGGCCGAGCGCGGAGCCGTCGCCGAAGTACGGCTCGAAGACCTCGGCGAGGTAGGAGGTGGCGAGAACGATGTGTTCCACGCCCGCCGCGCGGGCCCGCGCCAGTTGATGCGTGAGGAACGGGACGCCCGCCGCCGGGACCATCGGCTTCGGGGTGTGGACCGTGAGCGGCCGCAGCCGGGTTCCTTTGCCGCCGACCAGGAGGATCGCTTCTGTCACCTGTCGTCTCTGCTTCCTGCTGGGGCCGGCCGAACTTGAGTTTCGGCCGGCCAGTGTATGCAGACGGATGTGCAGATCGTGCAGTTCGTACAGTGCGACCGGGCTTCAGCGCCCCTGGTAGCGGGCCGCGGAGGACCGGGCCGTGCCGAGCTTTGCGTACAGCTGCTTACCGGGACATTCCGTGGCGTATCCGTCACGATGCCCTGAGATCACCCTAAGTTTGACGTTCGTGCCTTTCTTGTACAGGTTGCCGCCGCCGGACTGCAAGCTGGTGGTACCACTGGGGTCGGCGCCGTGCAGGCCGAGCTTCCACGCGGCCAGCCGGGCGATGGCGTTCACGGCCGCCTTCGGCGGATTGGCGCTGCTGTAGGTGCCGAGGACGGCGATGCCCGTGCTGTTCGCGTTGAAACCGAGAGTGTGGGCCCCGAGGACCGGCTTGGCCACACCTCCGGCGCGTCCTTCGTAGATGTTTCCGCACTTGTCGATCGCGAAGTTGTAGCCGAAGTCACGCCAGCCACTGCTCTTGACGTGGTAGCGGTAGATGCTGCGGAGTACGGATCCGGCCTGTGAGCAGCGGTAATTGTTGCCGGACGCGCTGTGGTGCACGAAGGCGGCCTTCACCGTCTGGGTGTACGCGAATTCCTTCTCGCGGATCCGCTCGTCAGCGCCCCAGCCCTTGCGCGTGATGATGCGCGGGCGCGGGCCGATGTAGGGCCGGGCCTGACCGGCCACTTCGGGGGCGCCGCGGCCGGCGAGCAGCTCGTCCTCCGTCTGTTGCTTGGTCAGCTCCGGGATCACGGCGGCTTCCATCGGTGCGAGGTCCGCGTTGACGGCCGAGGCGGCGGCCGACTCGACGGTCACGGCGGGGGTGAGGGCCGGTGCCTCGGTCTGGCCGCCGCGCGGTGGCGGCTCGTCGCCCGGATCGACCAGTTCGAGGCGGAGCCCCTCGGGGAGCAGGCCGCGGCCGGAGGCCTGGTCGCCATGCCGGTCGTACTCCGCCCGTACGCGGATCTCCACGCCGTCGGAGTTGCCGACCCACAGGGGGGCGGTGGAGCCGCGGACCTTGCCGGTGCCGCGCTCCAAGGTCTCGGGGTCGGCCGCGTGTTCGTGGTTGTGCGTCTCCACGCTCTGCCAGCCGGACCAGGTGGTGGTGCCGCTGGCGCGGGTGCGGACCTGGACGGTGCCGCGCAACTCGTCGGCCGGGTCGTCCCAGACGACCCCCACCAGGGCGAACGGGCGGACGTCGCGCCGGGTCAGGCCCTGTTCCCGCTCGTCCGGGCCGGACGAGCGGTCGGAGGCGAGCGGGGCGAGCGGCAGGGACTGGGTGCTGCCGGGGATGCCTTCGGCAGCGGGCGGGGCGGCGGGCGTCGTGGCCCGGGCGGCGGACGACGGCAGGGCGAGGGGCAGGGCCAGGGCGGCCGCGCAGGTGACGCCGATCGAGGAAGCAAGGAATCCACGCATACGTCTGATCGTCGGCATACCGGAACATATCTGTCCATCCGGGAATTGACGGGTCGTCGCCCCTGAGCGGCCGAACCGGTGGTCCGCTCTCCCCGCCACGCCGGGGGCCGTGCGGGTGCCCGCGTACCCTTGCGCCCGTGAACGCCAACGACCGCACCCCTGCCGACCTGCTGCGATCCGCGCTCGCCGCGGATCCCGGCCGTCCTCTGGTCACCTTCTACGACGACGCCACGGGCGAGCGCGTGGAATTGTCCGTGGCCACCTTCGCCAATTGGGTGGCCAAGACCGCCAATCTGCTCCAGGGCGATCTCGCCGCCGAACCGGGTGACCGGGCCGTGCTGTTGCTGCCCGCGCACTGGCAGACGGCCGTGTGGCTGCTCGCCTGTTCGTCGGTGGGCGTGGTCGCGGACGTGGGTGGTGACCCGGCCGCGGCGGATCTCGTCGTCAGCGGTCCGGACACGTTGGAGGCGGCGCGTGCCTGTTCCGGGGAGCGGGTCGCGCTCGCGCTGCGGCCGCTCGGCGGGCGGTTTCCGCAGCCGCCGGGGAGCTTCGCCGACTACGCGGTGGAGGTGCCGGGCCAGGGGGACCGGTTCGCGCCGTACGCGCCCGTCGATCCGGACGCGCCTGCCCTCGCGGTCGGCGGGGCGGAGCTGTCCGGCGCGGGAGTGGTGGAGCGGGCCCGTGCCGATGCCGGGCGGCTCGGTGTCACGGCCGGGTCCCGGGTGCTTTCCGGGCTGTCGTACGGGACCTGGGAGGGGCTGAGCTGCGGGTTGTATGCGGCGCTGGCGGTGGGCGGGTCGGTGGTGCTGTGCCGGCATCTCGATCAGCTTGCGGAGGGGGGGCTGGAGAAGCGGGTCGAGGATGAGCGGGTGACTGTCACCGTGCGGTGACGCCTCGCGGGCTGGTTTTCGGCTGCCGGTTCGTCGTGGCTGGGCGCGCAGTTCCCCGCGCCCCTTGGCGGGGGCGGGTCGCGTCCGGCGGGCTTGTGTGGCCGGGTGGGGGTCACTCCTTCGGCCTACGTGGGGGACGGACCCAGAGGCCACCGGCGCCGCGTCGGTCCATGGTCGTAAGGGACGTAGCACGCACCGACGCAGCCGTGAGGGGTGGACGTACACGTGACCGACACCGCGGGCGCGGCATGGGAGCCCAAGGCCACGTACGGACCCGGGACGGGGGCGAGCCCCACCGGGGAGGGCGTGGTGCGCCGGCGGCGGCGCTGGCTGCGGGGTGTGGCGCTCGGGGCCGCCGTGCTGGTGCTCGGCGCGGGCGGCGCGGGGTGGGCGGCGTACCAGAAGCTCAACGGCAACATCACGAAGGACACCGACGCCGCCGCCGAACTCGCCCGCTACGACAGGGAGCGGCCGGCGCCGCTGGTGCACGACGCGCAGAACATCCTGCTCATCGGCTCCGACACGCGCGCCGGCGACAACCGCAAGTACGGCAGGGACCGGGGCACGCAGCGCTCGGACACCACGATCCTGCTGCACCTGGCCGCCGACCGGCAGAGCGCGACCGCGGTGTCGATCCCGCGTGACCTGATGGTGGACGTCCCCGGCTGCCGACGGCCCGACGGCTCGCGGACGCGGGCCCAGTTCGCCCAGTTCAACTCGGCGTTCGAGGTGGGCGGGACGGCCTGCACGATCCGTACCGTCGAGAAGCTCACCGGGATCCGCGTCGACCACCACATGGTCGTGGACTTCGCGGGGTTCAAGGACATGGTCGACGCGGTCGACGGCGTGGAGGTGTGCCTCAAGGCGCCGATCGATGACGACGACGCGCATGTGCGGCTCGCCCCCGGCCCGCAGACCCTCGACGGCGAACAGGCACTGGGGTACGTGCGCGCCCGCAAGAGCCTCGGCACCGGCAGCGACACCGAGCGCATGGACCGCCAGCAGGAATTCCTCGGCGCGCTCGTCAACAAGGTGCAGAGCAACGACGTCCTGCTGAATCCGTCGAAGCTCTACCCCGTACTCGACGCGGCCACTTCGTCGCTGACCACCGACCCCGCGCTCGCCAGCCTGCGCGGTCTGTACGAACTCGTGCGCGGCATGCGCAATATCCCCACGGAACGGGTGCAGTTCCTCACCGTCCCGCGGCAGTCGTACACCTACGACGCGAACCGCGACGAGCTGGTCGAACCGGCGGCGGAGCAGCTCTTCACGCGCCTTCGCACCGACAGCCCGGTCGCGGTGATCCCGGAGCGGGCCCGGAACCCCCGGGAATCGGCGCCGAGCCAGGATCAGGCGTACCGGGGGGATCCGGACCATTCAGACAGTGACGACAGTGAAGACAGTGACGGGAAGCCCGACGATCCTTCACATACGCCGTCTCCCGCACCGACATTCCGGGGCAACACGGCGGCGGAAGCCGCCTGCGAGTAAAGCGATGCCCAAGGGAATGCGGCCGGCCCATAAGAAATTGGGCGGATTGCCCAGTTGTAGGGGAGTGGAATTTGTCACCGGCGTCGTCCGGCGCTGAACTGGGCGGATAGTGTGAGCGCTCCGGTGCGCCGGGCCCTGAAGGCCTCGCACCGCTGGAACGACTGACCGAGCGCCTTCTTGAGGGGGATGAGGCGCCGCGTGGCCCCGACGGAGGACGCAAACAACCGTGGACGCGCAAGGCCGTGGGCGGGCGGAGAACATCGATCCCGCAGACCAGTGGGTGCTCAACCCGGACACCGGTGATTACGAGCTGCGACTGAGCCCTTCCACAGGGCAAGGACCCTCGACGGTACCGGGGCCCCGCAGAGCCGCGTCCCGCCAAGGAGCCCGAGGCCGCTCCGCGCCGGGGCGCGACCGCCAGCGCCCGCGTCCGGGAGAGCGCGACGAGCGCCGCGAGGTGCCGGGCCAGCGCAGGCGCCGGGTCAAGGAGCCGGAGCCGACCGGCGGCAGGCGCAAGCAGAAGCCGAAGAAGTCCGCGGGCAAGAAGGCCATGGTGTGGACCGGCGGCACGCTGGCGTTCCTGCTCGTCACGGGCTGCGTCGGCGGTTACCTGTACTACCAGCACCTCAACGACAACATCACGTCGATCAACGACGACGGCGCCGGCACCGGCGGCTTCAGCAAGGACCGGGCCATCAACATCCTGGTCGTCGGCACCGACAAGCGCAGCGGCGACGGGAACAAGGGCTACGGCGACGAGGGCAGCCTCGGCCACGCGGACACCACGATCCTGCTGCACGTCTCCAAGGACCGTACGAACGCGACCGCGTTGAGCATCCCGCGCGACATGATCACGGACATCCCGGACTGCCCCACCACGATGGAGGACGGCAGCAAGAAGACGATCCAGGGCACGAGGAACGCCCGCTTCAACGAGAGCCTCGGCCAGAACGACCGCACGCCGAGCTGCACGATGCGCACGGTCACGAAGATCACGGGGATAAAGCTCGACCACTTCATGGTGGCCGACTTCAACGCGGTCAAGACGCTCTCCAGTGCCGTGGGCGGCGTGGAGGTCTGCCTCGCCAAGGACATCGACGACCCCAAGTCGCATCTGAAGCTGTCCAAGGGCAAGCACGTGATCGAGGGCGAGCAGGCGCTCGCGTACGTGCGGACGCGGCACGCCGTGGGCAACGGCGGCGACCTGAGCCGCATCGAGTTGCAGCAGCAGTTCCTCAGCTCGCTGATGCGCAAGCTGAAGTCGAGCGACACCCTCACCAGCCCGAAGAAGATGTTCTCCCTGGCGGAGGCCGGCACCAAGGCCCTCACCGTCGACTCCACGATCGCGAACATCATGAAGCTGCGTGACCTCGGCATGGAGCTCGGCAAGCTCGACATGAAGAACCTGACCTTCGCCACGGTGCCGGTCGTCGACAACCCGAACGAGAAGGTCCACACCACGGTCGTGCTCAACCCGGCCAAGGCCGACCCCCTCTTCGCGATGATGCGGGCCGACCAGTCGCTGACCGAGGTGAAGAAGAAGGAGAAGAAGGAGAAGGCCGCGGTGGCCGCCCGTCTCAAGGGCCCCAAGGCCGACGCCTCCGAGGTGCGGGTCGACATCTTCAACGGCAGCGGCAAGACCGGCGCCGCCCAGACGACTCTCACGTGGCTGCAGAACAACGAGGGCGTGCTCAAGTCCAGCCAGCAGGGGAACGCGCCCTCGGTCATCAAGAAGACGACCCTGGAGTACGGCCCGGACCAGGCGGACCAGGCCCGTCGGCTCGCCGACATCATGGGGCTGCCCGCCGCCGCCCTGAAGCCGGGCAAGAGCGAGAAGAACGCACAGGGACTCCCTGCCATGAAGCTGACGCTGGGCGGCGACTTCGCGGGCGCGGGGGTGCCCATCGCCCCGCCGAAGAAGGCGCCGGAGGGGATCCAGAAAGTCGAAGCCGACAAGACTGTGTGCGCCAAGTGACCTGAAGCGGTCGTTTCGCGTCTAACAATGCGCCAAGGCGCCGCGTTGCGGCAGCAGTTCGGGAACGGGGCGGGGAGGGGCTGGGGATGAGGCAGAACAGCGTGCGTAAGGAGGGGGCGCGGTCACGCGTCCCGCACGCAAGTGATCACGGCTGGGACGACGGCGCACAGCAGGGCGACGCCGGACGGCCCCCCGGCCACCGGCGCCGGCGCGGCTCGGGCGGCAAAGGCCGTCCGCGGCGCCGCAAGCGCCGCGTCCTGCGCTGGTCGGCGACGGTCCTGTCGGTCCTGATACTCGGCACGGCCGGCGCCGGCTACCTCTACTACCAGCACCTCAACGGCAATATCGAGACGGACGACCTGAACCTCGGCGAGCACCGGGCCCCCGAGCCCACGCCCAACGCCGCGGGCCAGACACCGCTGAACATCCTCCTCATCGGCTCGGACGCGCGGGACTCCAAGGAGAACCAGAAGCTCGGCGGCGCCAAGGACACCTTCGGCGCACCGCCGCTCGCCGACGTGCAGATGCTGCTCCACCTCTCGGCGGACCGCAGCAACATGTCGGTGATCAGCATGCCGCGGGACACGCTGCTCACCATCCCCAAGTGCACCGACCCCGACGACGGCAAGGTCTACCCCGAGTCCGGCCCGCGCACCATGACGAACCAGTCGCTGGGCCGCGGCGGCCCCGGCTGCACCGTCGCCACCTGGGAGAAGCTCACCAACATCCACATCGACCACTACATGATGGTCGACTTCGCGGGCGTGGTCTCCATGGCGGACGCCATCGGCGGCGTACCGGTCTGCGTCGACAAGAACATCCACTCGCGCGACAGCCGGGGCAAGGGCTCGGGCCTGAAGCTGAAGAAGGGCACCACGGAGGTCCAGGGCGAGCAGGCCCTGCAGTGGCTGCGCACCCGCTACGGCTTCGAGGACGGCACCGACATAGGCCGCGCCAAGGCCCAGCACATGTACATGAACGCGCTGGTCCGCAAGCTCCGTGAGAACACCGGCCTGACGAGCCCGAACCAGCTGCGCAAGCTCGCCGACAAGGCGACGAAGGCGCTGAACGTCGACGACGGCCTCGGCACCATCAAGAAGCTGTACGACCTCGGCAACGAGCTCAAGAAGGTCTCGCCCTCGCGTACGACGATGACGACCATGCCGTTCGACTACGTGGGCGCACGCGTCGTCCCCAAGCCCGGCGACGCGGAGCAGCTCTTCCGGCTGGTCCGCGACGACATCCCGCTGGACGGCAAGGGCAAGAAGAAGCCCGCCAAGGAGAAGGCGTCCGACGACCCGGCCGCCGACGACGACCGGATCGCGGTCCAGGTGCAGAACGGCACGCGCACCGTCAGCGAGCCCCCGGCCACCGGCCGGGCGAGCACGGTGGCGCAGATCCTGGCCGCGAAGGGCTTCAAGAAGGCGACGCCGGACATGACGACGGCGCTGACCGAGGGCAGGACGGTCGTCCGCTACCCCAGCGTCGACCTGGAGGGCGATGCCCAGCGGGTCGCCAAGGCGCTGGGTCTGCCGCTGAGTTCGGCGAAGAAGTCGACGGACGTCTCCGGGGTGACGCTGGTCGTCGGCGCCGACTGGCGCGAGGGCGAGATGCCGCCCAAGCCGAAGAAGAAGGACGACAGGACGCCGGACTCCGCGGACGCGCTCAGCGGGTCCGACAAGAAGGCGTGCATGAAGGTGAACCCCGACTTCACCTGGTGACCCGCCCCCGCATGCGCGAAGGGGCCCGGCGGTGCGCCGGGCCCCTTCGCGTACGCGGCTCAGCTCTCAGGCCTCCTGGGTCTCCCCCAGGACGGCCGGGCGGCGCGAGGCGATGACCTTCTTCGCCAGCGAGCGGGGGCTGGTGAGGAAGCCCCAGCCCCACGACATGTGCATGGTCGCGAGCGCCACCGGTATCTGGAGGCGGGCCTTCAGCGGCAGGCCCTTGCCCGCGGGGACGGAGCCCGCGACGATCGCCGCGAGGTAGCCGCCGGGGATCACGAAGCCCCACGGCGTGAGCGCCGCGCCGACGACGATGCCCGCCGCGATCGCGCAGAGAGCGGTCGGCGGCGCGAGGTAGCGGAGGTTGATGGACCCCTCGTGGTAGCGGGCGACGACGTGGCGCCAGCGGCCGTAGTCCTTGTACTGCTTGGCGAGGGCCTTCACGCTCGGCCGCGGGCGGTACGACACCAGCAGATCGGGCGAGAACCAGATCAGGCCGCCCGCCTCGCGGATGCGGAAGTTCAGCTCCCAGTCCTGGGCGCGGATGAACTCCTCGTTGTACCCGCCCTGTTGCTCCAGGGCCTCGCGGCGGAAGACGCCCAGGTAGACCGTCTCGGCCTGCTGGGCCGCGCCGCCGGTGTGGAAGGCGGCGTTGCCCACGCCGATCTTCGACGTCATGGCGGCGGCGACCGCGTGCTCCCAGTCGTTCTGGCCCTCGGCGTGCATGATGCCGCCGACGTTCATCGCGCCGGTCTCCTCCAGGAGCCGGACGGCCGTCGTGATGTAGCCCGGCGAGAGCGCGGCGTGGCCGTCCACGCGCACCACGATCGGGTGACGTGAGGCCTTGATCGCGGCGTTCAGCGCGGCCGGCGTACGCCCCGTGGGGTTGGGGACCGTATGCACCCGCGGATCCTCGCGGACCAGCTCGGCGGCGATCTCGTCCGTGCGGTCGGTGGAGGGGCCGAGCGCGACCACTACCTCCATCTCACCCGCGTATTCCTGGCGCAGGATCGCGTGGACGGCCTCGCGCAGGTGCCGCTCCTCGTTGAGGACGGGCATGATCACGGACACGGCGGGAGGCTGTGCCTCAGACTTCGCGTTCATCACGCGCCACGTTACCGCGAATGGGGGACACGGACGCGCGCCGTCCGGGTCGTTGCCCCGGGCCGCATTTCGTATGGGCTTACGTTTCTCGGGTCCCCGGATCCGTCGCCCGTCGTCCGTCGTCCGTCGCCCGCCCCGAGCCAGGTCCGTCTCCGCGGAGGTGTTCCCCCACGTGCCCACACCGCCCCGCTCCCCCGCTCCCGCGCCGCGCCGCCCGCACCCGCAGGGCCACAGACCGCCCGACCGCGGGCCGGCCGGGCGGGCGAAGCGGCGGCCGCGCTGGGCCATGCGGATGGCGACCGCGTGCTCCGTGGCGGTGCTCGTCGCGGCCGGCATCGGGCACTCCGTGGTCACCGGTCTCGACACCGGGATCAAGCGGGTCGATGCCTTCAGGGACATGAAGAACCGGCCCGCTTCGGGCAACGGCATGAACGTGCTGCTCGTCGGCACCGACGGCCGCGACAAGATCACTCCGGAGGAGAAGGAGAAGTACCGCCTCGGCGGCGCCCCCTGCCACTGCACGGACACGATCATGATCGTGCACATCTCGGAGGACCGGGACCGCGCCAGCGTCGTGAGCCTGCCGCGGGACTCGTACGCCGAGCTGCCCGAGCACACCGACCAGAACAGCGGCAAGCAGCACCGCACGCACCCCGGCAAGATCAACGCGGCGTACGCGGAGGGCGGGCCGAACCTCACGGTGCGGACCGTCGAGCACATGACGAAGGTCAAGATCGACCACTACCTGGAGGTCGACTTCACCAGCTTCATCAAGACCGTGGACGTCCTCGGCGGCGTGGAGATCTGCACGTCGCGCCCGCTCCAGGACTCGCACACGGGCCTGAACCTCGCGGTCGGCACGCACGCCATGAACGGCGGCGAGGCGCTCCAGTACGTGCGGTCGCGGTACGTCGACGGGGCCTCCGACCTCGGCCGGATGAAGCGCCAGCAGCGGTTCCTCGCGGCGCTCATCGCGAAGGCGACCAGCAGCGGCGTCCTGCTCAATCCGGTCAAGTTCCGCGACGTGACGCAGACGCTGCTCGGCTCGGTCCGGGCGGACAAGGGCTTCGGCACGAGCGACATGCTGGACCTCGGCCGGGCGATGCGGGGCTTCTCGCCGTCGTCCTCGGAGTTCACGACCGTGCCGCTGAGTCCCGAGGGGCAGACCCTGCCGGGCATCGGCGCGACGCTGAAGTGGCACCCGACGAAATCCCGCAAGCTGTTCGACGCGCTGCGCGAGGACCGCCCGCTGGCCCCGCACCGCAACAAGTCCAGGGTCGCGCTGGTGGACGTCTCGCCCCAGCAGATCCAGGTGCAGGTCGACAACGGCACGGCGGTGCCGGGGCTCGGCAAGCGCGTCGACACCGGGCTGCGGGCCACCGGCTTCCGCACGACCGGCCTGCCGGGGAACGTGCCGACCGCGCGGACGGCGCCGGCGGCGCGGACCGTCGTCGCCTACGACCCCCGCTGGGACCGCTCCGCGAAGGCCCTCGCGACGGCCCTGCCGGGCTGCGAGATGCGCACGGTCGACGGGCAGGGGGCGGTGCTGAAGGTGATCGCGGGGACGGACTTCAAGGCGGTGCGGCCGGTGCGGGCGGAGGACGAGCTGGAGGGCGAGTTCGGGGCCGTCACCGGCGACCAGGTCGTCTGTCCCTGACGCCCCTGACACCCCTGACCGTCACCTGTCCTTGACCGGTGCCGCAGGGGCCTCAGTCGTCGAAGCCCTCCGCCGCGCGGGCCTCCCGCAGCTCCTTGATCGCGCGGCGCCGGGCGAGGCGGTGCGTGCGGCGGATCTGGGCCTCCTGGTAGCGGCGGCGGTCGCGGTCGGTCTCCGGGAGGACCGGGGGCACCGTGCGGGGCTTGCCGTCGGCGTCGACCGCGGCGAAGACGAGATAGGCGGAGCCGACCTGCTGGGCGGGCGTCGACTCGTTCCACCGCTCGGCCAGGACTCGCACGCCGACCTCCATGGAGCTGCGTCCGGTCCAGTTGACCTGGGCCTTCACATGGACGAGATCTCCTACTCTGACCGGCTCCAGGAAGACCATCTCGTCCATGGAGGCGGTGACGGCGGGCCCGCCCGAGTGGCGTCCGGCGACGGCCCCCGCCGCGTCGTCCACGAGTTTCATGATCACGCCGCCGTGCACCGTGCCGAGGAGGTTGGTGTCGTTGTGGGTCATGATGTGGCTGAGCGTGGTGCGGGAGGCCGAGGTCGGCTTGCCCGGTATACCCGATTCCGAACGGGGGGCCTGATCTGTCATGCCCTCCACCCTATGCCGGGCGCGCCCGCACCCCTTCCCCGGCCGCTTTGCATCAGCTCTGCAACAGCCCTGGCCCGAAATCCCGACCGCCCTGTAAGCCGCGCGCCCTCGCACTGCACACTGGGCCACATGAGCGATTGGCCAGACGATCAGGCGGGCGGCCGTGGATATGGCCGCGGCAGCGGGAACCCTCAGCCCGACGGCGCCCGCGTGATGCGGCATGTCCAGCGCGGCGGCCCCGCCCGCCCCGCCGGACCGCCGCCGGGCGGTGTGCCGCAGCAGCCCGCGTACGACGACGGGTACGGGGACGGACAGCCGTACGGCGACGCCCGCGACGAGGTCTTCGAGCCGCGCACCCCGCGCCAGGGTGGCCACGGCCAGAGCTACGACAGCGGCTACAACACCGGGCAGGTCTACGGCCGGCCCGCCACGGGCGACGGCGGCCAGGGCGGTGCCGGACGCCCGCCGCGCGGCCCGCGCGCCGCGCCGAACTGGCGGCGCCGCATCAAGATCGGCTCGATCACCCTCGTATCCGTACTGCTCGTGACGACCGTGGCGACGTACTTCTGGGCGGACGGCAAGCTCAAGCGCGAGGTCGACCTCTCCAAGGTCATCGAGCGGCCCGAGGGCGGCGCGGGCACGAACTACCTGATCGTCGGCTCCGACAGCCGCGAGGGCATGTCGGCCGAGGAGAAGAAGCGGCTGCACACGGGCTCGGCCGACGGCAAGCGCACCGACTCGATGATGATCCTGCACGTCGCGGACGACGGCGGGAACACGATGATCTCGCTGCCCCGCGACTCGAACGTCACGATCCCCTCCTTCAAGGGCGCGGAGTCCGGCAAGCTCTACCCCAACCAGGGCCGCCAGACGAAGCTGAACGCCGCGTACGCGGAGGACGGTCCCGAGCTGCTCGTCCGCACCGTCGAGTACAACACCGGCCTGCGCATCGACCACTACGCCGAGATCGGCTTCGGCGGCTTCGCGAAGATCGTGGACGCGGTCGGCGGCGTCGAGATGGACATTCCCAAGGGCTTCAAGGACAAGAAGTCCGGCGCCGACTTCGAGGCGGGCAAGCAGACGCTCGACGGCGAGCAGGCCCTCGCCTTCGTCCGCACCCGCTACGCGCTGCCGGGCAGCGACCTGGACCGCACGAAGAACCAGCAGAAGTTCCTCGCGGCCCTCGCCAACCAGGCGGCGACGCCGGGGACGGTCATGAACCCGTTCAAGCTCTACCCCACGATGGGCGCGGGCCTGGACACGCTGATCGTCGACAAGGACATGGGCCTGATGGACGTGGCGTCCATGTTCTGGGCGATGAAGGGCGTCACCGGCGGCGACGGCAAGTCGATGAACATGCCGATCGCCGGCATGTCGGGCGGCAACGTCCTGTGGGACAAGGCCAAGGTCAAGCAGCTGGTCAACCAGCTGAACAACGACGACAAGGTCACGGTCTCCGGCTGAACCACGGCTCGGGGGCCGGGCGGCGGCCCCGTCCCCCGAACGGCCCGCCCGGCGGGAAACCCCGGCTCCGGCATGCCACGGTGGTCCGAACCTGCCACCGTCGACGTCCGGAGCCCTGCCATGGCAGACCTACAGGACGAGATCAACGCCACCGCCGAGGCGGGGGAGCTCGACCAGTCCCCCGCCCGGCCCGACCCCCGTACCGAGCCGCTTCCCGAGCGGGAGCCCGGTCACGGCCCCGAGGCGGCGGAGGCCGCCGACCCGCTGGAGCGGGCCCACGCCCTGCTCGCCGCACACCCCGTCGCCGACGGGTACAGCGGTCTGCCGGGAACCCTGCGCGACCTGCCCTGGTACGACTTCGAGACGGGCGACAGCGGCCTGGAGAGCGATCTGCCGCGGCTGCGCGCGGGCCGCGTCGGGGCGCAGCTGTGGTCCGTGCGGGTGCCCGAGCGGCTCGGCACCGACCAGGTCGTGCGGACCACCCTCGAACAGATCGACCTGGTCAAACACGTCGTCGGTAACCATCCCGAGTGGCTGCGGCTCGCCCGTGACGCCTCGGAGACCACCGACGCCCGCAACTGCGGCCGCATGGCCACGCTGATCGGTCCCGCCCGCGGCACCGCGCTCGGCGACTCGCTGGGGGCCCTGCGCGGGCTGCACAGCCTGGGTCTGTGCGCGGTGACCCTCTGCGGTACGTCGTGGGCGGGCGCCGAGGGGCTGACCGCGTTCGGCGAGGAGGTCGTGCGGGAGATGAACCGGCTCGGGATCCTCGCGGACCTGTCCGGCGCGTCCGAGGCGACCGTGCGGCGGGTCCTGGCCATCTCCAAGGCTCCGGTGATCTTCACCCGCTCCGGTGCCGCTGCCCTGCGCGACCACCCGGACAACCTCTCGGACGAGCTGCTCGCGGAGGTGGGCGAGCACAAGGGCCTGTGCATGGTGCCGCTGGCCGCCGACCGCACGGGTTCCTCGGCGCGCGAGGTGGCGGACCATCTCGATCACGTGCGCCGGGTCGCGGGGCCGGAGTGCGTCGGCATCGCGGGGATGTACGACACCCCTGAGGTGCACCCGGAGGATCTCGTCGACCCGTCGGACTATCCGCAGCTGATCGCGGCGCTCCTGGACCGCGGCTGGCCCGAGGCCGACGTGGCGCTGCTCACCTGGGGCAACTTCCAACGCGCCCTGCGCGGCGCGGACTTCACGGCCCGGGCCACGCGGGAGCGCAGGACGGCGTCCACGGCGCGGATAGAGCGCCTGGACGGCTGACCAGCCGGGTCACGGTCACCCGGGCCGCGGTCAGGGGATCTTGCAGAGGCAGAACGGGTGCCCGGCCGGGTCGGCGTACACGCGGAAGTCGCGCTTGCCGCCGTCGTCGTCCAGGTCGAGGGGTCGCGCGCCGAGGGCGAGCACCTTCTTCTCGGCGGCGTCGAGCTCCTCGGTGGTGCGGCCGGCGTCGAGGTCCAGGTGGAGCTGCTGGGCGTTGACGTCGGAGCGGGGCCACTCGGGCGGGCGCAGGTCGCTCACCCGCTGGAACGACACCTTGACGCGGCCCGGGGCCACGAGGTCGACCCAGTCCCCGTCCTCCTCGATGGTGCCGCCGATGACCTGGGCGTAGAACTCGGCCAGTTCACGCGGGCGCGGACAGTCGAGGACGACGTTGCGCAGGCGGGCGATGGGGGCGGCGGCGTCGTGCTGGTCGGTCATGACTCCTCCTTCTCGACGGGATTCCCGGCAGGGCGCGGGTGTCTCAGCAGGCGCAGAGGCAGAACGGGTGCCCGGCCGGGTCGGCGTAAACCCGCCAGTTGCGGTCCCGGTCGGCCGCGTCGAGGGCCGTGGCGCCGAGGGCGAGGACCTGTTCCTCGGCGGCGTCCATGTCGTCCACTGTGAGGTCCAGGTGGAACTGCTGCGACCCGTCGGGCGCGGGCCACTTCGGCGGTACGTGGCCGGGGGCCCGCTGGAAGGCCAGGGGGGTGCCGTCGTGCCCCTTGAGGTCGACCCAGGTGTCGTCGGCCGGGGTCGGGGTGCCGCCGACGACCGCGGCATAGAACTCCGCGAGGGCGAGCGGGTCGGCGCAGTCGAGGACGACGACGCCGAGCTTGGCGAGAGCCATGGTTCCTCCAGAGGTTGCCGCGAATTACCGGATGATGGCACCAACAGGTAACGGTTACTTCATGCTCCCGCAGAAGAGGTAACGTCGCAACCATGAACGACAGAGCGCCGGCGCCGGGAGGGCTCGCGCTGGTCCAGGAGCTGGTGAACACGCTGGACTTGGCGAGCGGCGCGGACGCCCTGGACACCGAGTCGGGGCGCGGTGCCTTCGGGCTCGCCCCGCAGGACGTGGACGCGGCGCGCGAACTGCGGGAATCCCTGCGGGCGGCGTGCCTCGCGCACGCCGGACACCCGGCGCACGGGCCGGTACGGGAGCTGAGCGAACTGCTGGCCCAGGGGCCGCTGCTGGTGGAGGTGGACGGCGCGACGGGCGCCGCGTCACTCGTCCCCGCGGACGGCCCGACGCTCACCGCGCGGGTGGCCTCGGCGATCGCGGAGGCGCTCACCGCCGGGACGTGGCTGCGCCTCAAGGCGTGCGAGGCGGTCACCTGCCACTGGGCCTACTACGACCGCAGCCCGGCGGGCCGGAGCCGGTGGTGTGACATGGGCGTGTGCGGGGCGCGCGCGAAGATGCGGGCGTACCGGGCCCGCAAGGCGGCACCCGGCACGTCTTCCTAGCCTCTGTGGTGCCCCGCGCCCGTCTCAGGCCGCGGGCCTGCCCATGGCGCGGTAGGTCCAGCCCGCCGCCCGCCAGGCCTGCGGGTCGAGGGCGTTGCGGCCGTCGAGGATGACCGGGGTCGTCGCCACGGAGGCGAGCGCCGCCGGGTCGAGCTCGCGGAACTCGCGCCACTCCGTGAGGTGCAGCACGACGTCCGCGCCGCGCACCGCGTCCATCGCCGAGTCCGCGTAGCCGAGGGTGGGGAAGAGGCGGCGGGCGTTCACCATGCCCTTGGGGTCGTACACCGTGACCTGGCCGCCCTGGAGGTGGATCTGCCCGGCGACGTTGAGCGCCGGGGAGTCGCGGACGTCGTCGGAGTCCGGCTTGAACGTGGCACCGAGCACCGCGACCCGCTTGCCGAGGAAGGAGCCGCCGCCCAGCGCCTCGCGGGCCATCTCGACCATCTGGCCGCGCCGGCGCATGTTGATCGAGTCGATCTCGCGCAGGAACGTCAGGGCCTGGTCGGCGCCCAGCTCGCCCGCCCGCGCCATGAACGCGCGGATGTCCTTGGGCAGGCAGCCGCCGCCGAAGCCGATTCCGGCCCGGAGGAACTTCTTGCCGATCCGGTCGTCGTGACCGAGGGCCTCCGCGAGCTGTACGACGTCACCGCCGGCCGCCTCGCAGACCTCGGCCATGGCGTTGATGAAGGAGATCTTCGTGGCGAGGAAGGAGTTCGCCGAGGTCTTGACCAGCTCCGCCGTCGGGAAGTCGGTGACGACGAAGGGCGAGCCCTCGGCGATCGGCGTCGCGTAGACCTCGCGCAGCAGCTTCTCGGCGCGCTCACTGCGTACGCCGACCACGATGCGGTCCGGGTGCAGCGTGTCCTGCACGGCGAAGCCCTCGCGCAGGAACTCGGGGTTCCACGCCAGCTCGACCTCGTCGCCCGCGGGGGCCAGCTCGGCGAGGCGGGCGGCGAGCCGGTCCGCGCTGCCGACCGGCACGGTGGACTTGCCGACGACCAGCGACGCCTTGGTGAGGTGCTTGGCGAGGGACTCCAGCGCGGTGTCGACGTACGACATGTCGCAGGCGTACTCGCCGTGCTTCTGCGGGGTGTTCACGCAGATGAAGTGGACGTCGCCGAAGTCCGCGGCCGCCGCCGGGTCCGTCGTGAAGCGCAGCCGCCCGCTGGAGCCCTCGATGCCCGCGACGTGCTTGCGCAGCAGCTCCTCCAGGCCGGGCTCGTACATCGGGACCTCGCCCCGCTGGAGCATCTCGACCTTCTCGCTCACCACGTCGAGACCGAGGACCTCGAAGCCGAGTTCGGCCATGGCCGCGGCGTGCGTGGCGCCGAGATAGCCGGTGCCGATCACGGTGATCTTGAGGGCCATGCGGTGCTCCAGACGGTCTGCGGGGGCTTGCTGCTGCCGTGCGTTGACCGAGCATAGTCGGGCGTCGACAGGCCTCTCACCGGGCACATTTCCCGCTGTCGCCAAGCTCACGTATCCACCGCACGGGCGACACCACTAAAATTTGGGTTACTTAACGGTAATTAGCATCCTTGGAGCGTGAGAGACCTTGGCCGGATCGGCTGATTTCGACCTGTACCGCCCGTCCGAGGAGCACGACATGCTCCGGGACGCGATCCGTTCGCTGGCCGAGGCGAAGATCGCGCCGTTCGCCGCCGCGGTGGACGAGGAGGCCCGCTTCCCGCAGGAGGCCCTCGACGCGCTGGTCGCGAACGACCTGCACGCCGTGCACGTCCCCGAGAGCTACGGCGGCGCGGGCGCCGACGCCCTGGCGACCGTCATCGTGATCGAGGAAGTGGCCCGCGTCTGCGCCAGCTCCTCCCTCATCCCGGCCGTGAACAAGCTCGGCTCGCTGCCCGTCATCCTCTCCGGCTCCGAGGAGCTGAAGAAGAGGTACATGACGCCGCTCGCCAAGGGCGAGGGCATGTTCTCGTACTGCCTGAGCGAGCCGGACGCGGGTTCGGACGCCGCCGGCATGAAGACGAAGGCGGTCCGCGACGGCGACGGCTACGTCCTCAACGGCGTGAAGCGCTGGATCACCAACGCGGGCGTCTCCGAGTACTACACGGTCATGGCCGTCACCGACCCGACCAAGCGCTCGAAGGGCATCAGCGCCTTCGTCGTCGAGAAGGGTGACGAGGGCGTCTCCTTCGGCGCCCCGGAGAAGAAGCTCGGCATCAAGGGCTCCCCCACGCGCGAGGTCTACCTCGACAACGTCCGCATCCCCGCCGACCGCATGATCGGCGAGGAAGGCACCGGCTTCGCGACCGCGATGAAGACCCTGGACCACACCCGCATCACCATCGCGGCGCAGGCCCTCGGCATCGCGCAGGGCGCCCTCGACTACGCCAAGGGCTACGTCCAGGAGCGCAAGCAGTTCGGGAAGCCGATCGCCGACTTCCAGGGCATCCAGTTCATGCTCGCCGACATGGCGATGAAGATCGAGGCCGCGCGCCAGCTGACGTACGCGGCGGCCGCCAAGTCGGAGCGCGTTGCCGCCGGAGGTGGAGAAAGGGACCTGACCTTCCAGGGCGCCGCCGCCAAGTGCTTCGCCTCGGACGTCGCGATGGAGGTCACCACGGACGCCGTCCAGCTCCTCGGCGGCTACGGCTACACCCGTGACTACCCCGTCGAGCGCATGATGCGCGACGCGAAGATCACGCAGATCTACGAGGGCACGAACCAGGTCCAGCGCATCGTGATGGCGCGGAACCTGCCGTAGTTCCGGCCGGCCACGGGAATTCGTCCGTCCACAGCGATGAGTTTCCGTGGCCCCGGCGGTCCTTCCTGTCGTCGATGACATGGGAGGGACACATGAAACAGCCGGAACAGCTGGTGCGGGTGCAGAACTTCACCGTCTCCAGCGACGGGTTCGGTGCCGGTGAGGGCCAGTGCCTGGAGCGGCCCTTCGGGCACGCCGATCCCGGTGAGATGTTCGCCTGGGCGGGGGCCACGGCGAGCTGGCCCAATCGCACCGATCCGGGCGGCGGCCGCGGCCTCGACGACTACTTCACGCGTGACTTCGCGCGGAACATCGGCGCGGAGATCATGGGCCGCAACAAGTTCGGGCCCCAGCGCGGGCCCTGGACCGACCACGAGTGGCGCGGCTGGTGGGGCGACGAGCCGCCGTTCCACACCCCGGTGTTCGTCATGACGCACCACGAGCGGCCGTCTTTCACGCTCTCCGACACGACGTTCCACTTCGTCGACGGCGACCCGGCCACGGTCCTCGCGCGGGCGCGGGAGGCGGCGGGCGGCAAGGACGTCCGGCTGGGCGGCGGGGCGACCACCATCCGGGAATTCCTCGACGCCGGCCTCGTCGACACCCTGCACGTGGTGGTCTCGCCGGTGCGGCTCGGCTCCGGCGTACGCCTGTGGAAGTCGCCGGACGAGCTGCTCGACCGGTACCACCTGGACGTCGTGCCCAGCCCGAGCGGCGTGACGCACCACGTGTTCTGGCGCAAGTGACGCGGGGCCGCTCGGGCCGTGTGCTCTGGCCGCTGGTCCGGTTCTAGCCGTCCAGCTGCTCCAGCGTGGCGACGGACGGGCCCCTGCGGGCCTGTACGTCCCTCGCCACGTCCTCGGCGGCGCCCAGCACCCGTACCGCGTTCTGCCAGGTCAGCTTGGCGAGGTCGGCCTTGGACCAGCCGCGGCCGAGCAGCTCGGCGATCAGGTTCGGGTAGCCCGCCACGTCGTCCAGGCCGTCGGGCGTGAACGCCGTGCCGTCGTAGTCGCCGCCGATGCCGATGTGGTCGATGCCCGCGACCTCGCGCATGTGGTCGAGGTGGTCGGCGACCGTAGCCGTCGTCGCGACCGGGCGCGGCGTCGACTCCTCGAAGGCCTCGTGGACCTTCATCGCCTCCGGCGTCGTGTCGAGGTGGTGGAAGCCGTGCGCGCGCATGTTCTCGTCGGCGGCCGCCGTCCAGTCGACCGCCGCCTGGAGGACGAACTTCGGTACGAACGTCACCATCGCCACGCCGCCATTGGCGGGCAGCCGCTCCAGGACGTCGTCCGGGATGTTGCGCGGGTGGTCGCACACCGCCCGCGCCGACGAGTGCGAGAAGATCACCGGCGCCACCGAGGTGTCCAGGGCCGCCCGCATCGTCGTCGCCGCCACGTGGGAGAGGTCGACCAGCATGCCGACGCGGTTCATCTCGCGTACGACCTCGTGGCCGAAGGGCGACAGGCCGCCGACGCCCGGCTCGTCCGTCGCCGAGTCCGCCCACGCGATGTTGTCGTTGTGCGTGAGCGTCATGTAGCGCACGCCGAGCGTGTGCAGCGCCCGCAGCGTGGCGAGGGAGTTGTTGATGGAGTGGCCGCCCTCGGCGCCCATCAGGGAGGCGATACGGCCCTCGGAGCGGGCCTTCTCCATGTCCGCCGCCGTCAGTGCGCGGGCCAGGTCCGCGGGGTGGCGGGACAGCAACTGCTCGACGCAGTCGATCTGTTCGAGCGTGGCGCTGACCGCCGCGTCACCGGCCAGGTCCGTGCGGACGTACACCGACCAGAACTGCGCGCCGACACCGCCGGCGCGCAGCCGGGCGATGTCGGTGTGCAGGTGGCCCGTCTGGTCGGCGGCGATGTCGAGGCGGTCGAGGTCGTAGCCCGCCTTCTCGCGCAGGGCCCACGGCAGGTCGTTGTGGCCGTCGACGACCGGGAACTCGGCGAGCAGGGCGCGCGCCTCGCCGTGCGGGGCGGGTGCTTCGTCGGGGGGTGTCATGCGATCACTTTCCCGAACCGAAGCCGAATCCGGAACCCGCTCCCTCGACCTTGGTGCGCAGCCGCTTGCCCTTCTCCGTCGCCTGGTCGTTCAGATCCTGCTGGAACTCCCGCATACGGGACAGGAGTTCGGCGTCGTGGGCCGCGAGGATCCGGGCCGCGAGCAGGCCGGCGTTGCGCGCGCCGCCGACGGAGACCGTCGCCACCGGGACACCGGCGGGCATCTGCACGATGGACAGGAGGCTGTCCATGCCGTCGAGGTACTTCAGCGGGACCGGCACGCCGATCACCGGCAGCGGCGTCACGGACGCCAGCATGCCGGGCAGGTGGGCGGCGCCGCCCGCGCCAGCGATGATCGCCTTCAGGCCGCGGTCGGCCGCCTGCTCGCCGTACGCGATCATCTCGCGCGGCATGCGGTGCGCGGAGACGACGTCGACCTCGTAGGCCACCTCGAACTCGTCCAGGGCCTTGGCGGCGGCCTCCATGACGGGCCAGTCCGAGTCGGAGCCCATGACGATGCCGATGACGGGGGTGACGGAAGAGCTCATTCGGTGATCGTCCCTCTGAGGTAGCCGGCTGCGTGGCGGGCGCGGTCGAGGACCTCGTCCAGGTCGTCGCCGTAGGTGTTGACGTGGCCGACCTTGCGGCCGGGCTTCACGTCCTTTCCGTACATGTGGATCTTGAGCTGCGGGTCGCGGGCCATGCAGTGCAGGTACGCGGCGTACATGTCGGGGTAGTCGCCGCCCAGCACGTTGGCCATGACGGTCCACTTGGCGCGCGGGCGCGGGTCGCCGAGCGGCAGGTCGAGGACCGCGCGCACGTGGTTGGCGAACTGCGAGGTGATCGCGCCGTCCTGCGTCCAGTGGCCGGAGTTGTGCGGGCGCATCGCCAGTTCGTTGACCAGGATGCGTCCGTCGGCCGTCTCGAAGAGCTCGACGGCGAGGTGGCCCACCACGCCCAGTTCCTTCGCGACACCGAGGGCCAACTCCTGGGCCCGGCCCGCGAGTTCCTCCGAGAGGCCGGGTGCGGGGGCGATCACCGTGTCGCACACGCCGTCGACCTGCTGGGACTCGACCACGGGGTAGGCGACGGCCTGGCCGTGCGGCGAGCGGACGACGTTCGCCGCCAGTTCGCGTACGAAGTCGACCTTCTCCTCGGCGAGCACCGGGACGCCGGCCCGGAAGGGTTCCGCCGCGTCCTCGACGGAACGCACGAACCACACCCCCTTCCCGTCGTATCCGCCACGCACCGTCTTCAGGATGACCGGGAAGCCGTCGCCCTCGGCCGCGAAGGCGGCCACGTCGGCCGGGTCCTCCACGATCCGGTGGCGCGGGCACGGCACGCCGATCTCCATGAGCTTCTCGCGCATCACGCCCTTGTCCTGGGCGTGCACCAACGCGTCGGGCCCCGGACGGACGGGGATGCCGTCCGCCTCCAGGGCCCTGAGGTGCTCGGTGGGTACGTGTTCGTGATCGAAGGTGATCACGTCGCAGCCCCGCGCGAAGTCACGCAGCGTGTCCAGGTCGCGATAGTCGCCGATGACGACATCGCCGACGACCTGCGCCGCGGAATCCAGCGGGGTGTCACTGAGGAGCTTGAATTTCAGGCCGAGGGGGATGCCCGCCTCGTGGGTCATGCGGGCGAGCTGACCGCCGCCGACCATGCCGACTACCGGGAACGTCACACCCCCAGGGTATCGGCCGCTTCCGGCCACCCCGGAACCGCAGGGGCCAAGGGCGCCCCGACGCCTCCCGGCACGGTGCCGCCACGGCGTCCGGACGCCCGCGCGCGCCGGAAAGGCCCGCTGGTTAGCATGGCTGGGTCGACACGACCGAAACACCAATCCGTCGGCACGTACACGAGCCGGGGCATGCCGCCCCGTTACGAACCGACGGGGGCTGGGGCGACCACCATGACGGAACGGGGCGCACTTCGGGGACGACTGGACCAGCTATGGCGCGAGATCGCCAAGTTCGGGGCCGTGGGGGCGGTCGGCACACTGGTCAACTTCGCTGTCTTCAACCTCGTACGCCATGTCACGGATCTGCACGTCGTGCGCGCGAGCGTGATCGCGACGGTCGTCGCCATCGTCTTCAACTACGTGGGCTTCCGTTACTTCACGTACCGGGACCGTGACAAGAGTGGCCGTACCAAGGAACTCACGCTGTTCCTGCTGTTCAGCTCGGTCGGCCTGGTGATCGAGAACGGCGTGCTCTACGCCGCGACGTACTGGTTCGGCTGGGACGGCAGGCTCGCGGCCAACTTCTTCAAGTTCCTCGGCATGGGCATCGCCACGCTCTTCCGCTTCTGGTCCTACCGCACGTGGGTGTTCAAGGCGCTGCCCGCGCGCGAGGCCGTCGCGCATGCGGAATCGTTCCTGGAGAAGGAGCCGCTGCGCGGGGAGCCGGACGAGCGGCCCGTGGCGCGGCGCACCGGCTGACGCTCACCTGACCGTCTCCGCCGCCGCCTCCGTCTTCGACACCGGCGTACGCGACAGGAAGAGGCCGAAGACCGGCGGCTTCGTCTGGAGCATCTCCAGGCGGCCGCCGTCCGCCTCGGCCAGGTCCCGGGCCACGGCGAGGCCGATGCCGGTGGAGTTGCGGCCGCTGATGGTCCGCTCGAAGATCCGCGCCCCGAGGTCGGGCGGCACGCCGGGGCCCTCGTCCGTGACCTCGATGACGGCCTGGTTGCCGGTGACGCGGGTGCGCAGGGCGACCGTGCCGCCGCCGTGCATCAGGGAGTTCTCGATCAAGGCCGCCAGGACCTGTGCGACCGCGCCCGGCGTGCCCACCGCCTCCAGGTGCCGCTTGCCCGAGCTGACGATGGCGCGGCCAGCGCTGCGGTAGGCGGGGCGCCACTCCTCCAGCTGCTGCTTGATGACCTCGTCCAGGTCGAAGGCGACGGCGGAGCCGGTACGGGGGTCGCGGGAGTTGGTGAGCAGCCGCTCCACGACGTCGGTGAGCCGCTCCACCTGCGCCAGCGCGATGGTCGCCTCCTCCTTCACCGTGTCCAGCTCGTCGGTGACGGTGATCTCCTCCAGGCGCATGGACAGGGCGGTCAGCGGGGTCCGCAGCTGGTGGGAGGCGTCGGCGGCCAGGCGCCGCTCGGCGGTCAGCATGCGGCCGATGCGGTCGGCGGAGGCGTCCAGGACGTCGGCGACGCGGTCCAGCTCCGGTACTCCGTACCGCTTGTGGCGGGGGCGGGAGTCTCCGGAGCCGAGGCGCTCGGCGGTCTCGGCGAGGTCGGTGAGCGGGGAGGTCAGGCGGTTGGCCTGACGGACGGCGAGGAGCACCGCGGCGATGATCGCGAGCAGGGCCACGGCGGCGATGATCAGCAGGGTGCGGCCGACCTCGCGGGTGACGGCGTCCTTCGGTTCCTGGACGGTGACCTGTTCGCCCTGCTCGCCGGGGCGGGTGGCGCTGATCACGTCGCCGGTGGGCCGCTTGCCGATCTCGATGGGGGCGCGGCCGGGCATGTCGATGCGGGCGTAGCGGGCGGTGGCGACCTGGTCGCGCAGGATGGCGGCGCTGATCCGCTCCTGGCTGATCAGCCGGCTGTCGACGATGCTGGCGAGGCGCATGGCCTCGGAGTCCACGCGCTCCTGGGCGCTGCTGCTGATCGTCCTGGTCTCGACGATGACGAGGCTGACGCCGAAGACGGCGATCACGACGAGGACGACGGCGAGGGTGGAGTTGATCAGTCGGCGGCGCATTCACTCAGTGTCGCGGATCGGGGGCCGTCCGGGGGTGCGGGTGGTGGCCGCGGGGTGGCCGCCCCCCTAGGGGCGCGGGGAACTGCGCGACCAGCCACGGACGGCCTGCGGCGGCTGACCGACCGGAACCACGCAGACGCGTCTGCCTCCGGCGGTGTCACGGGCGGGTGCGGGTCGGACTCGGCTGAGCGCGCAGTTCCCCACGCCCCTTACGGGGGCTGGGCCTAGGCCCCGTTCTCGCCGCAGCCGCAGACCCGTCTGCCCCGGGCCGGCTCGCGGGCGGGTGCGGGGCTGCCTCGCTTGCTCGCGCAGTTCCCCGCGCCCCCTACGGGGCTCAGCTCTTCTCGAAGCGGAAACCCACGCCCCGCACCGTCGCGATGTACCGCGGATTCGCTGCGTCGTCGCCGAGCTTCTTGCGGAGCCAGGAGATGTGCATGTCCAGGGTCTTGGTGGACGACCACCACGTCGTGTCCCAGACCTCCCGCATCAGCTGGTCGCGCGTGACGACCCGGCCCGCGTCACGCACGAGGACCCGGAGGAGGTCGAACTCCTTTGCCGTGAGCTGGAGTTCCTCCTCACCCATCCAGGCCCGGTGCGACTCGACGTCGATCCGTACGCCGTGCGTGGACGGCGCCTCCTTGTGCTCCGTGGCCCCGCGCCGCAACAGGGCCCGCACCCGGGCCAGCAGCTCCGCGAGGCGGAACGGCTTGGTCACGTAGTCGTCGGCGCCCGCGTCCAGACCGACGACGGTGTCCACCTCGTCGGCGCGCGCGGTGAGGATGAGGATCGGCACCGTGAGCCCGTCCGCGCGCAGCCGGCGGGCGACCTCCAGGCCGTCCATGCCGGGCAGCCCGAGATCGAGCACGACAAGATCGACGCCGCCCTGAAGTCCGGCGTCGAGGGCGGTCGGGCCGTCCTCGCGCACTTCGACCTCGTAACCCTCCCTGCGCAGGGCGCGGGCCAGCGGCTCCGAGATGGACGCGTCGTCCTCGGCGAGCAGTACACGGGTCATGGGGTGATGGTAGTCCGCGGTGGACAAGGGCTGTGCGTTGATCGCACAGTGGTGGCGCGGGCCTGCGCCTATGGGACGCGAAACTAAGAAACACCTTTGAATGTGTGCTGTTGGTTGCGTCGAAACCTGTGATCCATCTCTCAAGTCCTTCCATATGCCTCCCTGTGGTGTCGTATGGTGACCCAACGCCTGATGCACTACTCAAGGACCTTTGGCCCGCTGTGCGCGCCTTAGGTCTCTTTTATGTGCGGGCCGGCTTCGGCCAGCCTTGAAAGGAATGACCTGTGGTCGGGCCCTGCGCGCGAGGTTGCGCCCAGGGTGTGGATCCCGGAGTCGCCGTCCCTCGCTCCCTCCACCAGGGTGTGAATCTCCCCTGGGCGTGGGGTTGGACCGCGCGACAACGGTGCCGACCGCCCCCCACCGGGCGCGCACACGCTCCTGCCGCGCGTCCCGAACCCACGAGGATCGACCCATGGCGTCCAGCCTGACGAAGGACTCCGCCAGTACCCCTGGCACCGAGAAGACCTTCTTCGGCCACCCCCGCGGACTGGCCACACTCTTCATGACCGAGATGTGGGAGCGTTACAGCTTCTACGGCATGAAGGCACTTCTCCCGCTGTACCTGATCGCCCCCGGCGGCATGAACATGAGTGCCACGACGGCGACGGCGATCTACTCCGTCTACATGTCGATGGTCTACCTGCTCGCCCTGCCCGGCGGCTGGATGGCCGACCGCTTCTGGGGTCCGCGCAAGACGGTCATCATCGGTGCCTCCGTCGTCATCCTCGGCCACATCACGCTCGCGCTGCCGAACTCGGCGTCCTTCTTCGCCGGCCTCGCGCTCGTCGCGCTCGGCTCCGGCCTGCTGAAGGCGAACATCTCCGTGATGGTCGGCCACCTCTACGACGGTCCGAAGGACCCGCGCCGTGACGGTGGCTTCACGCTCTTCTACATCGGCATCAACCTCGGCGCCTTCCTCGCCCCGCTGACCATCGGCACGGTCGGCGAGAGCGTCGACTGGCACCTCGGCTTCGCGCTCGCCGCGGCCGGCATGGCCCTCGGCCTCGCCCAGTTCATGATCGGCTCGCGCCACCTGAGCGCGCAGAGCAGCGTGATCTCGCAGCCCGCCACGCCGGAGCAGCGCGCCTCCGCCCTGCGTACCGGCCTGATCTGGCTGATCGTCGCCGCCGCGCTCTACACGCTGATGGGCGTCACCGGGAACTTCGCCGACTGGGCGCTGATGCCGCTGATCATCGCCGGTCTGGTGATCCCGATCGCCGTCCTGGCCCGTATGAAGCGCGACAAGGAGCTGTCGCAGCTGGAGCAGTCGAAGCTGTCCGGCTACATCTGGTTCTTCGTGGTCGCCGCCGTCTTCTGGATGATCTACGACCAGAACGGCTCCACCCTGTCGATCTTCGGCAAGACCGCCACGACGAACCACCTCCTCGGGTTCGACTTCCCGACCTCCTGGTACCAGTCGCTGAACCCGATCTTCATCATGGCGCTCGCCCCCGTGGTCGCCTCGGCGTGGCTGTGGCTGAACAAGCGGGGCAAGGAGCCGAGCACGGCGGTCAAGTTCGCCTCCAGCCTCACGCTCATCGGCATCTCCTTCGCCGTCTTCCTCATCCCGCTGATCGACACCGCCGCCAACGGCGGCCGGGTCAGCCCGATGTGGCTGGTCGCGATCTACTTCATCCAGACCGTCGGCGAGCTGTGCCTCTCCCCGGTCGGCCTGTCGCTCACCACGAAGATGGCCCCGGAGAAGTACAGCGCCCAGATGATGGGTGTCTGGTTCCTCGCGGTCACCGCGGGCGACTCCGTGACGGGTCTGCTCACCTCGCCGCAGCTCGGCGTCGATCTGAACAACTCGGGGGCCGTGGCCGTCGAGGCGATCATCGCGGTCATCGCGGGCCTCGGTATCTGGAGCTCCCGCAAGAAGGTCAAGCAGCTGATGGGTTCCGTCAACTGACGTACGCCCGTTCAGGCCCCCCTGAACCGAACGAAGGGCCGCCACACCACCCGGTGCGGTGGCCCTTCGCGTTTCTGCATGCTCCTGTGCGCCCGCAGGTGGAGCATCTGGCCCATGCGCCGTACCTTGCTGCCCCTCGCCCTCTGCGGGGCGCTGCTCTCGCCCCACGTCGCCGCCGAGGCGGCTCCCCGGCCGCCGTCCGGCCGGCTCTTCTCGTACGGCCCCCACGAGCGTCAGAACATCACCGTGTACGGGAGCCCGTCCCCGCGCCGGCCCGCCCTGGTGATCGTGCACGGGGGCTCGTGGGCGCGGGACACCGACTGGAGCGGCCGGGCACGGTGGTTCGCGGACCGCGGCTTCACCGTCTACGACACCGACTACCGGCTTACGTCCGACGCGGCGTGGCCCGCGCAGCGCGACGACGTGCTCGCGGCGCTGCGGTGGGTCGGGGAGCGGGAGCGCGGGGAGCGGCCGCTGGTGCTCGGCTCGTCGGCGGGCGGGCATCTGGCCTTGCAGGCCGGTGCGTACGGGGAGGGGCGTTCGCGGGTGCGGGGGGTGGTGGCGCTGTCCCCGGTGGCCTCGCCCTACCGGGCGTGGGCGGACGGGGGCGTGCCGGGTGCGCCGGCCGAGCGGCGGGCGCTGCGGAAGGCCACGGAGCGGCTCGCCGGGTGCGCTCCCGATCTCGGCGGGCTGCGCTGCTGGGAGCGGTGGGACGACCTGGCCGTCAAGACCCACGCGTCCGGTACGGATGACGCTCCGCTGCTGCTGATCCACTCGGCGGGTGACTTCGTGCCGCGGGGGCACTCCGTGGAACTGGCGGCCACGCAGCGGCGGGCGGGTCAGCGGGACGTGACGGTACGGACGGCCCGGGGCGCCGCCCACGGGGGCCAACTCCTCAAGGCTCCGGGCCTGGCCCGCATGACGCTCCGCTGGCTACGGGGGCATGCGTAGTGCCTCCGGCGGTTCGGGGGCGGGTGCGGGTCGGCCTGGGTTGCTCGCGCAGTTCCCCGCGCCCCTCACCAACCCCCCAAAGGGGCGCGGGGAACTGCGCGCCCAGCCACGAACAGCCCGCGGCGGCCGACCGACAAAACCCCGCAAACGCATCTGCCCCAGACAGCCCCCACGGCAACTGCAGGCCGTCCGACAGTTGCTCGCGCAGTTCCCCGCGCCCCTGGCGGGGCGCACACCACCCCGCAGGGTTATCTCAAGCCCCGCCTCCGCCTCGGCAGGAACGTGAAGACCGCGCCGCCCAGGAGAATCACCGTGCCGGCGACGAGGCCCAGGGCCCGCAGGGCGCCGTTGTTCTCCGCTCCGGTCTCCGCGAGGCCGCCGCCAGAGGCTGAGCCTCCGGTTCCGCCAGCCGCCCCCGTGCCCCCGGTAGCCGTCCCCCCGGACGCCCCGCCCGGCTGGGCCTTCGTGTCCAGTTCCAGGGAGACCTCGCTCTTGGCGGGCGTGCAGGTCGTCGTCGTACCCAGCGCCTTCACGGTCAGGACGCCCGGCGAGAGCGTCGCCTTGCCGTCCGCCCCCGGCTTGTAGGTGCCGGTGAGGTCGGGGATGGTGATGGGCGCGCCGGACTTGAAGGGGTCCTTGTTGGCCGGGCCCTCGACATGCACCGTGCCCTTGTCCGCGCCGCCGAGCCTGACCTCCATGGACGGCTTCACGGAGCCGGCGGGGATGTCCGCCGGGCTGTCCATCACGGACTTCTTGAACTGCACGGTCAGGCCATAGCCGCCGCCGTCCTTCTTGGCGTTGATCTGGACCGGCGAGGTGGCTTCCTTGTCACCGATCGGCGTCTTGCACTGGTAGGGCGTCTGGACCTCCTTGCCGGGGAAGTCGGTCTGGCCGTCCCCGCCCCCACCGGAGGCCCCGCCGGCGTTGCCACCACCGCTCGCGCTCCCACCCGTACCGCCAGAGCCCCCGGTACCGCCACTACCCCCCGTACCGCCGGACGACCCACCCGTCACCTTGATCGTCGCGCCCGCCCCCACCCGCTCCTTCGGCGCGCACTTCGTGTCCGTCGAGATCGGCTTGCTCACATTGATGGCGTACGCGTCCGGCGTCAGCGTCACCTCACCCGCCGCCGTCAGTTTCAGCTTGCCCTTCATGTCGGACAGGATCATCGGGCTGTTCTTCTTGATCGGCGGATTCTTCCGCTCCCCCTCGACCTTGAGGTCACCGCTCTGACCGCCGCCCACCTTGATGGTGCCGCTCGGCTTCACCGTGTCCTGGTCCAGGTCCAGGACGTCCGGGTTCTTCGACGCCGCCTGCGTCGTCTTCCACACGACCTCGACCTCGTCGCCCACCTTCGCCGTGGCGGGCGCAGTGATCTCCACCTTCGTGGTGCCCTGCACGGGCGGCAGCCCGGAGATCGCCGGCGGGACGCACTCCGTCTGGTAAGCGACTTCCGCGGCCTGCGCCGGTCCCGCGGTGAACAGGACACCCGCTCCGCCGAGCAGGAGCGCGACCGAGGCCGCGCCCGCTCTCCGTCGATGCGTGATCACGTGTTTCCCTTCGTCGGACTGTTGTCGGACGGTGCGGAGAGCCGGCCCGCAGGCGCGCCGGGGTCTGTGTCGGGGGTGAACCACGGCAGAGCGGTCGTCCGCTCCGCCTGGCCGGGGCCGTGCCCGCCCGATCCCCCCGGGGAACGGGCGACGCGTGGCGCGCGGGCCTGCTCGTCGGCCGCGACCGCGCTCTGCGAAAGCCTCAACTTCGGGAGCCGGTCCGCGAGTTCGGCGACCCGCCCGGTACGGTGCCGGCCACCGGCACGCCGTCGGCGGGGCCGCAGCCGGTCGACGACCGCCATGCCGAGGCGGAACACGGCCGCGGGCACGACGAGGCCGAGCAGGAGCCAGAAGACGGTGACGCCCCAGGGGCGGCCCACCCCCCACGGCTGCTCGGCGAGGACCTTCCCGCCGAACTTCAGCGAGACCAGGTAGTCGCCGTGCGCGCCCGCCGACAGTTCCACCGGCAGCTCGATCCGCGCCTTCTTGCCGGGCGCGACGGTGCCGCGCCACTGCTGCTCCTCCCACTGCGGCGCGAACACGCCGTGCGAGGTGCCGACCTGGAAGACGGGGTCCTTGACGGGCGCCGGGCCGACGTTGCCCACGGTGAAGACGAGCGTGCGCCGCGGCGGGGCGCCGAACCAGGTCAGCAGGGAGCCGGAGCCTTCCATACGGGTGTCCGTCAGGACGGAGAGCCGCCCGCCGCCGCTCCGCTCGGGCAGCGGCTTCACGGGGTGGCCCGCGACCTTGAAGACGGTGTCGGCCCGCGCCTTCTCACCGGTCACCGTGGCGACGTGCACGACGCAGGGGCAGGGCTCGGGCGGCTCGGCGACGGGCAGCTTCTTGCGGAAGGTGCCGTCCTCGCCGGTGGTGACGGCGCGGCCCTCGGCGTTGGCGCACGAGTTGGTGCCGCCGACGACTCCCCTGCCGGGCGCGGACTGCCCGCAGATCAGCATCATCAGCAGGGCTCGGGGCCGCCAGCCCGCGCCCTTGACGGTGACGGAACCGCCCTTGCCCGCCTGGGCGGCGGAGAGCGTCACGGTGGGCTCGTCCGCTGCCGCCACGGGTGCCTGCGGCAGCAGGGCGGAGCCGAGCAGCGCCAGACCGACGACGGCCCACAACCAGGCCTTCCCGTTCCGCTTGCCATTGCGCCTGCCGTTCCGCCTTCCGTTCCGCTTGCCGTTCACAGTTCCTCTCCCGTCCCCGCCGCCGCCAACTCCCGCGCGGTGTCCGGCCCTTGCCCGCGCTCCCGCTCCGCGCCGGATTCCGGTTCCGGCACCCGGGCGTCGCGTCCGCGTCCGCGTACGAGATGGAGCGCGCCGCCCGCCACGGCGAGCAGCGCGGCGGCCCCGCCCACCACCGCGCCCCACGGCACGAACCGCGCCGACGCCGTGGCGGTGTCGCGGGCACGGGTACGGGTACCGCCGGGGACCGTCGCCGTCGCCGTCAGCCGTACGTCCGCCGCGTCGAGGGCGGGGATGTCCGGCCAGGGCTCGCTCAGGGAGACGCGGCGCCCCGGCAGCAGTTCGACCGGCAGCGGCCGCGCCGGGCGGTCCAGGAGCGTGCCGAAGACACCGTCGGCGTGGACCGCGAGCTTCGGTTTCAGCACGGTGTTGCCGCGGTTGACCAGGTCGTACGTGATGCGCCCCGCGCCCTGGTCGATCCGGACGCGCTCCACGGTGAGCGCCGGGAGCGTGGGCCCGCCGACCCGCAGGTGCAGCCGTACGCCCACCGTGCGCCCGCCGCCGCTCGCGACGATCACCCCGGGGTGGTCGCCGGGCACCGCGTCCTCGGGGACCGCCACGGTGAACGGCACCTCGGCGCGGGTGCGCGGCGGCACCTTCACCTGCCGCTGCGCGAAGCGGATCCACGCCCCCGTGTCCTTGCCGTTGTCGGCACCGGCGTCCGCGCCCGCGTCCGCGCCCCGCAGGGACACCGTGCGGGGCTTCGGCCCCGGGTTGGTGACGGCGACGGTGTCCTGGAGCACCGTGCCCGGGGCACCCTCGGCGTAGAAGGCGGGCCGGCCGTCCTGCACGGGGCGCGTGCCGCTCCCGGTGGACGGCGCGACGGACCAGGCAGGCGAGCCACCGCCGTCCGCGTGCGCGGGGGCCGCTGCCGCCAGCAGGAGGGCGGCGGCGCACACCACGGCGGCACGTGCGGAGGCCGGCATGAGCGGCATGAGCGGCATGGGCTGCTTCGGCGGCATGGACGGCTTCGGCGGCATCGGCGGCTCCTGGCCTGGTTTCGGCG
Organism: Streptomyces sp. 135; assembly: GCF_020026305.1. NCBI lineage: Bacteria > Bacillati > Actinomycetota > Actinomycetes > Kitasatosporales > Streptomycetaceae > Streptomyces > Streptomyces sp. 135. The sequence goes on from NZ_CP075691.1 coordinate 3,467,378, forward strand.
GTCCGGGCTGTCGGGCGCGGGCTACCGCGAGCGCGCCGCCTGGTTCCTGCGGGTCAGCCAGAGCGCGCCGGCCGCGCCCGCGAGCAGCACGGTGCCGCCGAGGGTGCCGAGCGCGATCGCGGAGTCCGCGGGGCCGGTCTGCGGGAGCTCGCTGCCGCCGGTGGCGGAGCCGTCGGAACCGCCGGTCGTGCCACCGGAGCCGGCGTCGAGGCCCGTGTCGGAATCAGAACCGGCACTGGAACCGGAGCCGGAGTCGGACCCGGAGCCGCCCGAGCCCTTGACGTCCAGTTCCAGGGAGGGCTTCGGGTTGTTGGACGGCGTACACGTGGTGGTCGTACCGAGCGCCTTGATCGTGAGGACACCGGCGGTGAAGGTGACCTTGCCGCTCTTCTTCGGCGTGTACGTGCCCGACAGGTCGCTGATCTTGATGGGGGTGTTGGCGGGGATCGCCTCGGCGTTCGGCGCACCGGAGACCGGCACGGTGCCGCTGTCGGCGCCGCCGACCTTGATCACGGCGCTTGGCTTCATCGCGCCCTTGCCGAGTTCGACGGGGCTGGACGAGACGCCCTTCTGGAAGGACATCGTGAGCTTGTAGCCGCCGCCGCTCTTGACGCTCTTGATGTCGATCGGCGAGACCGCGCCCTTGTTCCCGATCGGCGTCTTGCACTGGTAGTTGACGTCCTGGACGGTGGCCTGGGCGGCAGGGGCGGCCATGAGCACCGCCGAGCCGCCGGCCAGGGCGGTGGCAAGCGCGAGTGCGGCCGATTTCTTGTACGACACCTCGTGATCCCCTCATGCCGGTCGTCGTGGCGTGCCGCGGTGCGGAGTAACGCTGGACCGACGCATTACTGACGGCACATCAGATTGGGCGCTCAAGGTACGCCCGGGGCCTTGCCGAGGGAAGACAAAGGACGCGCCGGATCGTGGTGATCCGGCGCGTGTGCGAACCGTGGGTAACGCCGCGGCCCTGGGCGGACCGCGGGCGGGCGGGCGCTAGGCGGGCGCTCCCAGCTCCGCCCAGACCGTCTTGCCGACGCCCCCGGGCGTGCGTACGACACCCCAGTCGAGGCAGAGCCGCTGGACGATGAACATGCCGTGTCCGCCGGGCCGTCCGGCGCGGTGCGGGGTCCGGGGCGCGGGCTGGCCCGCGCCGCGGTCGGAGACCTCGATGCGCAGCACTTTCCCGTCACAGGAGAGCCACAGCTCGTCGGGGCCCTCGGCGTGCAGGCAGGCGTTGGTGACCAGCTCGGAGACGACGAGCAGGACGTCCTCGGCGGCGGCTCTCCGCTCGGCCCCCTCCGCGGGCAGCCAGCCCCACGCGTGCAGCGCCTCACGCGTGTAGTCCCGGGCGAGGGGGACGATGCCGCTCGCGCCGTCCAGGCTCAGCCGGCGGACCTGGCGAGCCGTGGGCGCCCCGGAAGCCCGGTCCGCGGGAGCGTCCGCGACGGCGGCCTCGGACTCCGGGCCACGGTCGCCCGGCGAATAAGGCCGGGTGGTGCTCATCAGCGCTTCACCTCACCGACAAGATGACTGAGCACTCTGGACACGCAGAGGACTCTGGACAGATAGGGGTCGTGGGACGAGTAGGGGACATCGGCTGCTTGCCGTTCTGACAGAGGACGGGTCCAGGTCTCTCCTGCCCGGTCGAACCGTGAGAACACCCACTTGTTCGGGACGGTCCGTGTGACGCTGGTAACGCCTTGATCACACCGGGACAACTGAAGCGTAACTTTCGCGTGCGGCCGTCATAGCCTCAGTTCTCCAGGGCTGCTTCGAGCGTCTCGTGCACTGTGAAGACGGCCTCCGCACCGGTGATCTCAAAGACCCGGGCCACCACCGGCAGCATCCCGGCCAGATGGACTCCGCCCCCCGCGGCCTCGGCCTTGAGCCGGGCTCCGAGCAGCACATTGAGCCCCGTGGAATCACAGAACTCAAGACGCGAGCAATCGACGACGAGCCTTGAATAGCCGTCCGCGAGACAGCTTTCCAGCGGTTCTCGCAAGAGATCGGCGGTGTGGTGATCCAGCTCACCCGCCGGAGTCACGACGGCGCTCGCATCCGCCGTTCTCACTTCGACCAGAAGCCGGCCCCTGTGCGCACTGCCGACCGTGCCGCGGTCCATGCCGTCTCTCTCTTCCGACCGTCGTAGCTGTTGATGACGCCCCTGAACATTACGCCCTCCTTGCGGTTCGGGGTAGCCGAACATCCCCCCGAAATCGGACATTTCACCGCCAAACGCACTTGCGACCGAAGCGCGGAAGCGGGTAGGGGTAGAAGAGACAGCAATCGACACGGACGGCTTTGGAGGCGCCGCACACCGCAGTGCACGTATTGGCATCGGCAGCCATATGCCGAGAACGATGGAGGACACCATGTCACCCCGGCTCGACGAATCGCGTACTGACCAAGCGACGTCGACACCCCCGCCGTCCCACTCCGCCACCACGATCCCGGACCCCGCCCGTGAGCCGCAGCCTGCCCCGGAAGCGGCTTCGGAAACCCTCGAAGGGCTGCACGACCTCCCCGAGATCCCGCCGTACGCCGAAGTGGGGCCGCTGGACGCGAGGGCCCTGTCCAAGACCCTTTTCGAGCGCCTCGAATCGCTCGAAGAAGGCACACACGAACACGCGTACGTCCGCAACACACTGGTCGAGCTCAACCTCGCCCTGGTGAAGTTCGCGGCCTCCCGGTTCCGCTCCCGCAGCGAGCCGATGGAGGACATCATCCAGGTCGGCACGATCGGCCTCATCAAGGCCATCGACCGCTTCGAACTCAGCCGCGGTGTGGAGTTCCCCACCTTCGCGATGCCGACGATCGTCGGTGAGATCAAGCGCTTCTTCCGCGACACCAGCTGGTCGGTGCGGGTCCCGCGCCGCCTCCAGGAACTCCGGCTCGACCTCGCCAAGGCGGGCGACGAACTCGCCCAGAAGCTCGATCGGGCCCCGACGGTGGGTGAACTCGCCGAGCGCCTCGGGATCACCAACGACGAGGTCGTCGAGGGCATGGCCGCGTCCAACGCCTACACGGCGAGTTCCCTGGACGCCCAGCCGGAGGAGGACGACTCCGAGGGCGCGCTCTCGGACCGGATCGGCTACGAGGACCACGGCCTCGAAGGCATCGAGTACGTCGAGTCGTTGAAGCCGCTGATCGCCGAACTGCCGCCGCGCGACCGCAAGATCCTCTCCCTGCGTTTCGTCGCCAACATGACGCAGTCCGAGATCGGCGAGGAGCTCGGCATCTCCCAGATGCACGTGTCGCGACTGCTGTCACGCACCCTCGTCAAGCTCCGCAAGGGACTGACGGTCGAGGAGTGAGCCCGCGCGGCGCCGCCGGGCGCCTCAACGGTCCTGTGGGGCCCGCCTCTTGAAGGGGCGGGCCCCACAGTCGTCCTCTCACCTGGCCACGGCCAACGCCGCCTCGACCGCCGCCTGGGCGTGCAGCCGGGTCGTCGGGAAGACCGGCACGGGGCTGTGCTCCTGCCGGATCAGCAGCTCGATCTCCGTACAGCCGAGGATCACGCCCTCGGCGCCCCGGCGTACGAGCCCTCCGATGACCTCCTGATAAGCCACGCGGGACTCGTCACGCACGACCCCGAGGCACAACTCCTCATAAATAACCCGGTGGACGACGGCCCGCCCCACCTCGTCGGGCACGAGCACCTCCAGGCCGTGCCCCGCCAGCCGCTCCCGGTAGAAGTCCTGCTCCATGGTGAACGCGGTGCCGAGCAGCCCGACCGTGCGCAGCCCGGCCGCGCGTACGGCTTCGGCGGTGGCATCGCCGAGGTGCAGCAGCGGCACGGCGATGGCGTCCGCCACCTGCCCGGCGACCTTGTGCATGGTGTTGGTGCAGATGAGTACGAGTTCGGCGCCCGCCGCCTCAAGTCCCTTCCCGGCGGCGGCGAGCACGTCACCGGCCCGCTCCCACTCCCCCGCGACCTGCAACCGCTCGATCTCCGCGAAGTCCACGGAGTGCAGGACGCAGCGGGCGGAGTGCAGGCCGCCGAGGCGTTCGCGTACGAGTTCGTTGAGCAGTCGGTAGTACTCGGCGCTGGACTCCCAGCTCATGCCGCCGATGAGGCCGATGGTCTTCATGCGCCCAGGATCACATCCCCATCTGTCTCCGGCTCACGACGTCGTTCGAGTGAGAGCGACGCACATCGATGGTGACTGCCGCACTCCGGTCGTAGCGTGGGCGTATGACCACCCGCGTACCCATCCGCCAGCTCCAGCAGCACGCCAGTGAACTCATCGACCGTGTCGCCGCGGGCGAGCGCGTGGAGATCACTCGCAACGGCCGCCTGATCGCGGTGCTCGGACCTCCGGACCCGGAACAGCGCGTCATGGAAGACCTGGTCCGCACCGGAACCGTCGACCCGGACAACGCGGCTTCGGCGCGCGGGCTCGGCGACTGGGAGCCTCTGGCCGCCCACCCGGGAGCCTCCTCGAAGCTGTCCGAAGTCCTGTTGCGGATGCGCGAGGAAGAGGACCGGTGATCTACCTCGACTCCTGCGCCCTGCTCAAGCTCGTCCTGCGGGAGGCCGAGACGGACGCATTGCGCACCTTCCTGGCCGCCAGGGCGGCGGAGGGCCATGTGACCTCGGCACTGTCGCAAACCGAGGTGTTCCGTACGCTGGTGCGGGCCGGAGCGGATCCTGAAGTGGGTGACGCCGCCGAGGCGTTGCTCGACCGGCTGCTCCGCATCCGCGTCACGGATCCCGTGCTGCGGGCGGCCGGCATGTTCCCGGCCCGCCACCTCCGCAGCCTGGACGCGATCCACCTGGCGAGCGCCGAGTACCTGGAACACGCGCTCACGGCGTTCGTCACGTACGACAAGCGCCTGGCCGCCGCCGCGCTCGACCGCGGCCTCCCGGTCGAAGCGCCGGGCGCCTAGGACCCGGCCCTTCGGGCCCGCCCCTTCCCCAGCTCGCACCAGACGGTCTTGCTGTCGGCCCCCTGCTCGACGCCCCAGCGCAGCGAGACGGCGTCCAGCAGGGCCAGGCCGCGCCCCGCCTCCTCGTCCCCGGTGGCGTTGCGCATCACGGGCAGCACGCGGGGGTCGGGGTCCGTGACCGCCACGCGGATCCGCCCCGCACCGCCGCCGGTGATCCTCACGGTGACGGGGGTGCCTTCGCCGAGGTGCCGGATGACGTTGCTGAGCAGCTCACTGGCGCAGAGGGCGAGGTCGGGGTGCGGGCCGTACGCGTCCAGGGCGCGGCGCAGTTCGGGTACGGCCTTGGGGACGGCGAGCAGGGAGGTCTCGAAGTCGGGGGCGGTGGAGGGCTCTGGGTCGTACATGGGGGTACGCCTTCCGGTGCGGTGTGTGACGTTGCGGTCACACAGTGGCGTGGGGCGGCGTAGCGTGACAGGGGTTTGGGTTGCGCTGAGTAACTGGCGAATGGCGGTGGTGAGTTGTGCCCCCTCGTAAGGATCCCGACGCGTCGGTGAGCGTGCCGGCCTTCTACGGCGCGGAGTTGCGCTTCAAGAGGGAGGCCGCGGGCCTCACGCTCGAACGGCTGGCCGAGGGCAGCTACCGGGGTATCTCCTTCCTCAGCCAGATCGAGCGCGGTGAGCGTCGGATGCCGCTGGATCTGGCCCAGCACGTGGACGAACGGCTCGGGACGGACGGCTTTTTCCAGCGCCGCTGTGAAGATGCGCGCAAGGCTCGGCAGGGTGGGCATGCGGAGTACTTCGCGGATGTGGCGGAGATGGAGCGGTACGCGGAGTCCATTGAGGACTGGGCGCCCATGCTTGTCCCCGGACTGTTGCAGACGCGGACCTACGCAGAGAGCGTCGTACGGACATCCCTGCCGTGGCTGCCGCCGGAAACCGTGGAGAAGCAGGTCAACGCCCGCATAAAGCGGGCGGAGCTGTGGCAGCGCGAAGAGCGTCCGGCCTTCTGGGTCATCCTGCACGAGCAGCTCGTCCGCAAGCCCCTTCTGGCTCCGCAGGAGATGTCGGCACAGCTGAGGCACATCCTGACGGTGGTCCGGTCCGTGCAGGGCGTTCTGCAGATCCTCCCGGAAACGACGGCGGCACACCCGTTCATGATGGGCATGACCAGGACCATGACCTTCCCGGACGCCCCTCCCGTCGTGTACACCGAGGGTCTCCACAGCGGCCAACTCATCGACTACCCGCGGCTCGTGAAGGACTACCGAAGGTCGTACGATCTGCTCAGGGCCGCCGCACTGCCACCGGAGGCGTCCCTGGCCCTGATCGAGGCAGCCGCAGAGGATTACCGAAATGGCGACCAGCAACATTGACTTGAGCTCGACGCACTGGCGCAAGAGCTCCTACAGCAACGGCTCCGGAGGCGAATGCGTCGAGGTCGCCGACGGCCTCCCCGGTGTCGTCCCCGTCCGCGACTCCAAGGTCACGGACGGGTCCGTCCTGGTGATCCCGGCGGCCGCGTGGAGCCCCTTCGTCTCCGCCGTCACCACAGGTGAGCTGACCGCCTGACAGGAACACTGCCCGCGTGGCGCGCGGATCCAGGTCAGCGCAGGTTCTCGTCGGCGCGGGCGCTCCAGACCGCCAGTGCGGCCGCCAGGGCGCAGGCGCCGCCGAGCCACAGGACGCCCTGGAGGGTGAACGCGTCCACGATCAGGCCACCGGCCAGCGCGCCGAGGCCGATCGACAGGTTGAACACCGCCACCCACAGGGAGGAGGCCGCTTCCACCGCCTGCGGGGCCGCCTTGATCATCCAGGTCTGCAGGCCGACCGACACGCCGCCGTACGCCAGACCCCAGACGATCAGCAAGAGGACACCGCCGACCGTCGTCCGGCCCAGCAGCAGGAAGAGCGGCATCGCGACCGCAAGGGACACGGCGGTGATCAGCACGCTCCGGTGCACCCTGCGCGCCAGCGCGGCGCCGGCGACAAAGTTGCCGATCATGCCTGCCGTGCCGAAGCCGAACAGCAGCGGACCGACGAGTCGCTCGTCGATGCCCGACAGCTCCTGAAGTGTCGGGCTCACGAAGGTATAGGCCGCGAAGTGGCCGAAAACGATGAGGACCGTCGCGATGATGCCGATGCGCACGCCGGGGTTGCGGAACTGCTCAGCCAGGAGACGCAGCCCGATGGCCTGCGGGGCGGCCAGCGACGGGAGCACGGCCAGCAGGGCGATCAGCGCGATGAGAGCCAGGCCGCTCATCGACGCGAAGGCGACGCGCCAGCCGGTGAGTTCACCGATCAGGGTGCCGAGCGGGACGCCGAACACGTTCGCGGCTCCGACGCCACCGAAGACGATCGCAGTGGCACGTGGCACGTTCTCGGTGGACACGAGCCGGACGGCCAGGCCGCTGGCGATGGCCCAGAAGCCACCGATCGCCACCCCGACCAGCACCCGGGAGGAGACCAGGACGGTGAAGTTCGGCGCCATGGCCGATGCCACGTTGGCGAGGGTCATCAAGGCCATCAGCCCGAGCAGCAGGAGCCTGCGGTCCAGTGCGCCGACGAGTACCGGAACCACGGGTGCCGCGACCGCGGCGACCAGGCTGGGCACCGTCACCATGAGCCCGGCGGTCCCTTCGGAGACCGACAGCGCCGACCCCACGGAGGTCAGCAGGCCGATCGGCAGTTGCTCGGCGGTCACCAGCAGGAACGTTCCCAGGGCCACTGCGCTGACCGCCAGCCAGTGATCTTTTCTTGGTGTCTGCGAGGCGCTCGCCAGGGCGGCGGACTGTTCTGCGGTCGTCACCGGTGTCTCCTCCGTTCGTTTGGGAGCGTTCGCTCCCATACGAAGGAGGACCATAGTATGGGAGCGATCGCTCCACAAGTTCGGTAGAGTGGGGCCATGGCACGCCCCCGACAGTTCGATGAGCAGGACGCGGTCGTCAGAGCGACCGAGCTGTTCTGGCGACGCGGCTACCACGCCACCTCGGTGCGTGATCTGGGCGACGAGCTCAAACTCACGCCCAGCAGCCTGTACCGGACGTTCACCGACAAGCACACGCTGTTCTTGCGCGCGCTCGACCACTACCGGGCCACGGAGTCCGCTCAGGCCGAGCGGCTGCTCGATGCCGACAGCCGGCCGATCCGGCACGTGCTGCGGGACTGGATGCTGTGGCTGGTCACCTGCCCGCCCGACGGCGAGCCCGGTCGAGGCTGCTTCGTGGTCAACACCGCCACCGAACTCGGCACCACGGACGACCAGGTCAGTCAGCGGACCGAAGCCGCCTTCGAGGTCACCCGGCAGGCACTGCGCTCGCTGCTGCTCCAGGGGCGGCGCAAGGGCGAACTGCCCGCCGATCTCGACGTCGACGCCGCCGTGGAACTGCTGTTCACCACGGTCCTCGGGCTGCGGGTACGGGAACGCGCCGGCCACGACCCCGCACGCCTGGCCACCGCGATCGACGTCGCGATGCGGGCCCTGGGGCCCACGCCGACGACACCCTCCTGACCACGGCTTCGGAAGTCACCCCCCCCTCAGGACACCCGCACGCCCCGCTGCCACACCCCACTGACCAACGGCACCCCCGGCCGATACGCCAAGTGCACATGGCTCGGGGCGTCCAGCAGGGCGAGGTCCGCGCGGGCGCCCTCGCGGAGTACGCCCACGTCGTCGCGCCGCAGCGCCGCCGCGCCGCCCGCCGTCGCCGACCAGATCGCCTCGTCCGGGGTCATGCCCATGTCCCGTACGGCCAGGGCGATGCAGAACGGGACCGAGGACGTGAAGGACGAACCCGGGTTGCAGTCCGTGGAGAGGGCCACCGTGGCGCCCGCGTCCAGGAGGCGGCGGGCGTCCGGCCACTCGGCCCGGGTGGAGAACTCCGCGCCCGGCAGGAGCGTCGCCACCGTGTTGCCCTGGGCCAGGGCGTCCACGTCCGCGTCCGTCAGATGCGTGCAGTGGTCCGCCGACGCCGCGTCCAGTTCCACCGCCAGTTGGACCCCGGGGCCGTACGACAGCTGGTTCGCGTGGATGCGGGGGTGCAGGCCCTTCGCCTTGCCCGCCGTGAGGATCGCGCGGGCCTGGTCGCCGTCGAACGCGCCCTTCTCGCAGAAGACGTCGATCCAGCGGGCGTGCGGGGCGCAGGCGTCCAGCATCTCGCCGGTGACCAGTCCGACATACGCCGCAGGGTCCTCCGCGTAGTCGGGGGAGACGATGTGCGCGCCGAGGAACGTGACCTCGTCCGTGTGGGCCGCCGCGATCCGCAGGGCGCGGGACTCGTCCTCCGTCGTCAACCCGTAGCCCGACTTCGTCTCGAAGGTCGTCGTGCCCTGGCGGAGTGCCTCCCGGAGGTAATGGACGACGTTCGCCTCCAGCTCCGCGTCCGTTGCCGCGCGCGTCGCCGCCACCGTCGTACGGATGCCGCCCGCGGAGTAGGCGCGGCCCGACATGCGGGCGTTGAACTCCTGCGTGCGGTCGCCCGCGAAGACGAGGTGGGAGTGGGAGTCGACGAAGCCGGGGATCGCGGCGCGGCCGTCGGCGTCGTGCACCGTGTCCGCCGCCGGGGCCTTCGCCGCCGGGCCCACCCAGGCGATGGTCCCGCCGTCCAGGACGACGGCGGCGTCCGTGAGCAGGCCCAGGGGGCTGCCGTCGCCCTGGGCGGGGTCGTTGGTGACGAGGCTCGCGATGTTGGTGACGACGGTGGTGGTCATGGGGTGCTCCATGGGGGAGGGCGGGGGTTCGAGCGAGTTCCTTCCCCAAGCCCGCCCCTTCCCGAAACCGGGGCTCCGCCCCGGACCCCGCTCCTCAAACGCCGGAGGGGCTGGGAAAGCGGGCAAGGCGGCGGCCTTGGGGGGCCGGTCAATCTCTCAGCGCCGCCACCGCCTCCGCCAACGCCCCCGGCACGTCCGGAACCACCGCGTGCGCCCCGTCCCGTACGACGACCCGGCCGCCGGCCACCACATGCCGGACGTCCGCCGCCGTCGCCGCGAAGACCGCCGTCTCGGCGGCCAGGCGCGGCACCGGGCCCGCCGTGCGGACCGTGTCGAGGGCGACGGTGGTGAGGTCCGCCAGGGCGCCCGGTTCGATGGCGCCCGCGTCGGGCCAGCCGAGCGCCGCGTGCCCCGTGGCCGTCGCCGCACGCAGCAGCGCGGCCGCCGTCCAGTGGCCTCGGGTGTGTGAGCGGAGGCGTTCGTTCAGTTCCATCGCTCGGGCCTCTTCGAAGAGGTCGATCACCGCGTGGCTGTCGCTGCCGAGCGACAGGGGGCTGCCCGCCCGCTCCAGGGCGACGGCGGGGCCGATGCCGTCCGCCAGGTCGCGTTCCGTCGTCGGGCACATGCACGTGCCCGTCGTCGTGCCGCCGAGCAGCCCGATGTCCTCCTCCGTGAGGTGCGTGTTGTGGACGCCCGTGGTGCGCGGGCCGAGGACACCGTGGTCGGCGAGGAGCTGCGTGGGCGTGCAGCCGTGCACCGCCTGGCAGGCGTCGTTCTCCGCCGTCTGCTCGGAGAGGTGGACGTGCAGGGGTGCCTGCCGCTCCGCCGCCCACTGGGCGACCGTGCCCAGCTGCGCGGCCGGCACCGCCCGTACGGAGTGGATCGCCGCCCCGATCCGGGCGTGCGGGCGGTCCTTGAGCGCCGAGGCCCGCTCCGCCCACGCCTGCGCCGTGCCGTCGGAGAAGCGCAGCTGATGGCGGTCGGGCGCCTTGCCCCGCGTCGCGGAGAGCACTCCGGAGGCCACGTACGCCGTGTCCAGGAGCGTGATCCGTACGCCCGCGTCCGCCGCCGCCTGGATCAGCGCCTCGCCCATCGCGTTGGGATCGGCGTAGGGGATGCCGCCCGGCCCGTGGTGGAGGTAGTGGAACTCCCCCACCGTCGTGATGCCCGCCAGCGCCATCTCCGCGTACACCGCCCGCGCGAGCGCGTGGTAGCTCTCGGGCGTCAGGCGGTCCGCCACCCCGTACATGACCTCGCGCCATGTCCAGAACGTGCCGGAGCCGACCTGGACGGTGCCGCGCAGCGCCCGGTGGAAAGCGTGCGAGTGGGCGTTGGCGAGGCCCGGGAGCGTCAGGCCGCGCAGGACCGTGGCACCCGGTGGGGGCGCCGCGACGTCCTTGCGGACGGCCGTGATCCGCTCGCCCGTCACCTCCACCGCCACGCCCGGCTCGACGTGCGTGCCGAGCCAGGCGTGCTCCATCCAGTACGTCGTCACCTGCACGCCAGCCCTTCCAGTACGTCGGCCAGTGCGGTCACCCCGGCCAGGCAGTCGTCCTCGGCGGCGTACTCGGCCGGGGAGTGCGAGACGCCCGTGGGGTTCCGTACGAACAGCATGGCGGTCGGGATGGAGCCGGACAAAATACCCGCGTCGTGGCCCGCGCCCGTACCGAGGACCGGAATCGGCCGGTCGGCCTCCTTGCCGAGGATCCTGGCCAGCTCGTCGCGCAACGCGTCCTCGAACTCCACCACCGGCGTGAAGGACTCGCGTACGACGTCGAGGTCGATGCCGTGCCGCTCGGCGTACTCCCGGGCGGCCTTCTCGACGCCCGTGACGACCGTGTCGAGGGTCGGCTGGTCGGCGGCGCGGGAGTCCAGCCAGCCGCGTACCAGGGACGGGATGGCGTTGACGCCGTTCGGCTCGACGGAGATCTTGCCGAACGTGGCGACCGCGCCCGCGAGTTCGGCCTCGCGGCGGGCGGCGAGGACCGTCTCCGCGTACGTGAGCATCGGGTCCCTGCGGTCCGCCAGGCGGGTCGTGCCCGCGTGGTTGGCCTCGCCCCGGAAGTCGAAGCGCCAGCGGCCGTGCGGCCAGATGGCGGACGCGATGCCGACGGGGTCGCCCGTGAGGTCCAGGGCGCGGCCCTGCTCGACGTGCAGCTCCACGAACGCGCCGATGCGGGCCAGGCGTTCGGGGTCGGGGCCGATGCCGTACGGGTCGTAGCCCGCCGCCTCCATCGCCTGTGGGAGGGACACGCCGTCGCCGTCCCGCAGCTTGTGCGCCGCCTCGATGGTGAGCTGCCCGGCGGTGAGGCGGGAGCCCACGCAGGCCAGGCCGAAGCGGGCGCCCTCCTCGTCGCCGAAGTTGACGACGGCGAGGGGCTTGGTGAACCGCGCCCGGCGTGAGCGGAGTTCGTCCAGTGCCGCGAAGGACGAGACGACGCCGAGGGGGCCGTCGAAGGCGCCGCCGTCGGGTACGGAGTCCAGGTGCGAGCCGGTGACCACGGCGTCCCCGGCGGCCGGGTCGCCCAGCCACGCCCACTGGTTGCCGTTGCGGTCCAGCTCGTACGTCAGACCGCGGGTCTGCGCCTGGGACTTGAACCAGGCGCGGCAGTCGGCGTCGGCCCCGGTCCAGGCGTAGCGGCGGTAGCCACGGGAGCCGGCGTCCCGCCCGATGGGGGCCAGGTCCCGCCACATCTCCTGGAACGACGGCGCGGCGGCCTGCTCGCTCACGCGCCGTCACCCTCCCGCATCGGAACCCGCACGCCCTTCTCGTCCGCCACGGACTCCGCGCTGTCGTACCCGGCGTCCACGTGCCGGATGACGCCCATGCCGGGGTCGTTGGTGAGGACGCGGCGGATCTTCTCGCCCGCGAGCTTCGTGCCGTCGGCGACCGAGACCTGGCCCGCGTGGATGGAGCGGCCCATGCCGACGCCGCCGCCGTGGTGGAGCGAGACCCAGCTGGCGCCCGAGGCGACGTTCACCATGGCGTTCAGGAGCGGCCAGTCGGCGATCGCGTCGGAGCCGTCGAGCATGGCCTCCGTCTCGCGGTACGGGGAGGCGACGGAGCCGCAGTCCAGGTGGTCGCGGCCGATGGCCAGCGGCGCCTGGAGCTCGCCGGACGCCACCATGTCGTTGAAGCGCTCGCCCGCCTTGTCGCGCTCGCCGTAGCCGAGCCAGCAGATGCGGGCCGGGAGGCCCTGGAAGTGGACGTGCTCGCCGGCCATCTTGATCCAGCGGTGCAGGGACTCGTTCTCCGGGAAGAGGTCGAGGAGCGCCTTGTCCGTCTTGTGGATGTCGGAGGCCTCGCCGGACAGCGCCGCCCAGCGGAAGGGGCCCTTGCCCTCGCAGAAGAGGGGGCGGATGTAGGCGGGGACGAAGCCGGGGAAGGCGAAGGCGCGCTCGTAGCCCGCGAGTTGGGCCTCACCCCGGATCGAGTTGCCGTAGTCGAAGACCTCGGCGCCCGCGTCCATGAAGCCGACCATGGCCTCGACGTGCCGCGCCATGGACTCACGGGCGCGGGTGGTGAAGCCCGCCGGGTCCTTCGCCGCGTACGTCTGCATGTCGTCGAAGTCGACGCCCACCGGGAGGTACGACAGCGGGTCGTGGGCGGAGGTCTGGTCCGTCACGATGTCGATGGGCGCGGACTCGGCGAGCATGCGCGGCAGCAGGTCGGCGGCGTTGCCGAGCAGGCCGATGGAGAGCGGCCTGCGCTGGTCGCGGGCCTCGACGGCGAGCTGGAGCGCGTGCTCCAGGGAGTCGGCCCGCACGTCCAGGTACTTGTGCTCGATGCGGCGCTCGATGGCGCGCGGGTCGCAGTCGACACAGATCGCGACGCCGTCGTTCATGGTGACGGCGAGCGGCTGGGCGCCGCCCATACCGCCGAGGCCGGCGGTGAGGGTGATCGTCCCGGCGAGGGTGCCGTTGAACTTCTTGGCCGCCACCGCCGCGAACGTCTCGTAGGTGCCCTGGAGGATGCCCTGCGTACCGATGTAGATCCACGAACCGGCCGTCATCTGGCCGTACATGGTCAGGCCGAGCTGCTCCAGGCGGCGGAACTCCTCCCAGTTCGCCCAGTCGCCGACCAGGTTGGAGTTGGCGATCAGGACGCGCGGCGCCCACTCGTGGGTCTGCATGACGCCGACGGGGCGGCCGGACTGGACGAGCATCGTCTCGTCCTGCTTCAGGGTCTTCAGCGTGCGGACCATCGCGTCGAAGGAGCGCCAGTCGCGGGCGGCCTTGCCGGTGCCGCCGTAGACGACGAGCTTGTCGGGGTGCTCGGCGACCTCGGGGTCGAGGTTGTTCTGGAGCATGCGCAGGGCGGCCTCCTGCTGCCATCCCAGGGCGCTGAGTTCCGTGCCGCGCGGCGCTCGTACGGGGCGGGGTCCTGACATGGGGCGGTGCCTCCTCGCGTGAAGCTGCTGTGACTGTCGTGGCTCTGCCGACTGTGACCTTGTTATTCACATCCTGATGGGCTGAATAGAGCTAGTCAATAGCGAACGGATGCGCGAGTACGCCAGCGAGGGCCCCGCCCCGGATGATTGGCTGGATCGCATGGCCCATGACGAGGATGGCGAGCAGCAGACGCAGGACCTCCGCGCGGCCGCCGCACCCGGCACCACCTCGGCCACCGCGCCCGGCACCACCTCCGCCGCCGACCGCGCCGACCGCCGCGACCAGGCCGTCCGCGCCGCCGTCGAGCAGGGCGTCGTCGGGCCCGCCGCGCCCGTCGTCGGCCTGCTCGACATCGCCGCATCCGCGCGAGCGCCGCCGCCCTGCGCGCCGCCTTCGAGGCGGTCACCCCGCCCGGCACCCCCGTCCTGCACGCCTTCGCGGTGAAGGCCACCCCGCTCGTCCCCGTCCTGCGACTGCTGCGCGCGGCGGGCATCGGCGCCGAGGTGGCGAGCCCCGGCGAGCTGGCTCTCGCGCGGGCCGCCGGTGTCACGCCCGCCGACACCGTTCTGGACTCCCCCGCCAAGAGCCCGGCGGAACTGCGCCAGGCCCTCGCGCTCGGCATCGCCGTCAACGCCGACAACCCGCAGGAGCTGGCCCGTCTGGACGCCCTCGTCCAGTCGGCGCCGACCGCCTCCCCCGTCGGGCTGCGCGTGAACCCGCAGATCGGCGGCGGCTCGATCGGCGCCCTGTCGACGGCGACGGCCACCTCCAAGTTCGGCGTACCGCTGCTCGACGAGGGCGCGCGGCAGTGGGTGATCCAGGCCTTCCTCGACCGGCCGTGGCTGACCCGCCTGCACGCGCACTCCGGTTCGCAGGGCATGCCCCTGGAGATGATGGTGCGCGGGGTCCAAGCGACGTACGAACTGGCCGAGGAGGTCAACGAACGTGCCGGGCGGCGGCAGATCGACACGATCGACATCGGCGGCGGCCTGCCCGTCGACTTCGGCTCCGACGAGGAGAGCCCGACGCACGCGCAGTACGCACGCCGCCTCAAGGCGCGGGTGCCGGGGCTGCTCGACGGGCGGTACGGCCTGGTCACCGAGTTCGGCCGGTCGCTCCTTGCCAAGCACGGCACACTCCTCGCCCGCGTCGAGTACGCGAAGAAGGCGGGCGGCAGGCCCGTCGCGGTGACCCACGCGGGCGTGCAGGTGGCGACCCGGACGGTGTACGCGCCGCTGTCGTGGCCGCTGCGGATCGCCGCGTACGACACCAAGGGCCGCCCCAAGACCGGGCCCGCCGTCGGCCAGGACGTCGCGGGACCGGCCTGCTTCGCGGGCGACCTGCTCGCCGAGAACCGGCCGCTGCCCCTGCTCGAACAGGGCGACCACATCGCCGCCCTGGACACCGGCGCCTACTATTTCGCGCAGCACTATTCGTACAACAGCCTTGTCAGGCCCGGCATTTACGGCTTCGCCCTGCACGGCGACGAGGTGCGCTTCGCCGCCGCGCGCGAGCCGCAGACCCTCGACGAGATCGTCGCGGAGTCGGGCGGCGGCTCGGAACGGGACGCGCTGCGGTACCTCTGAGCATGCCCGGTGAGTGGTGGGTGGTTCCCATGCTCTGAGGTTCCTCAACTCGCGCATAGTGACGTGGCTCACGGGCAGACCCTCCCTCCAGACGTGTTCCCGGTCTCGGGGGAGGCTCCAGTGACGGCACCCGGCACACCCAGCACCGCTCCACCGCCCGCGGAGGAGGGCACGCTGCACCGGGCCATCGGACCCAAGCTGCTGATCCTCTTCGTGATCGGCGACATCCTCGGCACGGGCATCTACGCCACCACCGGCAAGGTCGCGGGGAAGGTCGGCGGCGCGCTGTGGCTGCCGTTCGCGATCGGCTTCGTCGTGGCGATCCTGACGGCGGCGTCGTACGTCGAACTGGTCGGCAAGTACCCGAAGGCGGCGGGGGCCGCGCTCTACACCCAGAAGGCGTTCAAGACGCCGTTCCTCACCTTCATCATCGCCTTCATGGTGATGTGCTCGGGGCTCTCCTCGGCGAGCGCCGCGGCCCGCGCCTTCAGCGGTGACTACCTCGCCGAGCTGACGGGCGACGCGCTGCCGCCGACGCTCATCGCGATCACCTTCATCGTGCTGCTCGCCGCGCTGAACCTGCGGGGCGTCTCGGAGTCCGTGAAGACGAACGTGGTCCTGACCCTCGTCGAACTGACCGGCCTCGCGATCATCCTCGGGATCGGCGCGTACGCCGTGCTGACCGGGGACGGCGAGCCCTCCCGCCTCACCGAGTTCGAGGCGGGGGGAGGCACCGGGTACGCCCTGATGACCAGCGTCCTGGGCGCGACGGCGCTCGGCTTCTTCGCCTTCGTGGGCTTCGAGGACTCGGTGAACATGGCCGAGGAGACGAAGGACCCGGTGCGCACCTTCCCGCGCGCGATCTTCATCGGCGTCGCGGTGACGGGCACCATCTACATCCTGGTGGCGCTGGTCTCGTCCCTCCTCGTCGACCACAAGACGCTCGAAGGCTCCAGCGGCCCGCTCCTGGAGGTCGTCAAGGCGGGCGGCGTCGACTTCCCGCACAAACTCTTCGCGCTCATCGCGCTGTTCGCGGTCACCAACTCGGCGCTGATCAACATCATGATGGCCTCGCGGCTCTGCTACGGCATGGCCAACGAACGCATCCTGCCGCGTGCCATGGGCCGCGTGCTCGCCAAGCGCCGCACCCCGGTCGTCGGCATCGTCTTCGTCTCGCTGCTCGCGATCGGCCTGGTGTCGACGGGTGAGATCGAGGGGCTCGGTGACACCACGGCGTTCCTGCTGCTGTGCGTCTTCGCGGTGGTCAACGTGGCGGTGCTGGTGCTGCGCCGCGACCGCGTGGACCACGCCCACTTCCGCACCCCGACGTTCCTGCCGGTCCTCGGCGCGGTCACGGCCCTGGTCCTCGCGAGCCCGCTCGCCGACCGCCCGGCGGAGGTCTACATCCGCGCGGGGATCCTCATCGCCATCGGCGTCGGGCTGTGGGCGGTCAACAAGGCGGTCCTGAAGGCCCGCGGCGAGGAGTGACGCTCAGCGCCGCGCGCCCGCGGCGGCGACGGTGCGGCGGCGGGCCCCGCCCGGCGCGGCGTCGCCCGCCGCCGGGCCCGTGGTGCGGTAGGCCCGGACGGCCTTGCCCCAGGGGCGCCCGCGCCGCGCCCGAGCCAGTCGACGCGCACCCACAGGAGTACGTCGCCGTCCTGCTCGCGGCGGCCGAGCCGCGCCGCCTTCAGCCACAGGCCGGCGCCCGCGCCCGTGAGGACGGCGCCGCCGGCCACGGGCACCAGGAAGGCGCTGCCGAGCGCGGCGAGAAAGGCGGCGACGAGCCACCACCGGTGCCCGCGCCGCCAGTTGCGCACGGTCACGGCACGGCTCTGGAGCACGTCGTGCTTGCCGGCACGGGTGGCCTCGCGGGCGAGGGCGTCGTAGCGCTTCCCGCGGGCGTACGCGACGACGGCGGCCGTCACGAGGAACAGCGCGGCCCCGGCGAGCGCGCCGATACGCCGCCCGGTGATCCCCTCCGGCACGGCGCCGCCCCCGGCGGCGAGCACACCCAGCCACCACAGGGGCGCCGCCCCCGCCCGTACGACGACCGGCACCCTCGCCAGGCCATGTCCGCCGCGTCCCATGTCGCCTCCTATGCCTGCCGTCACGCTTCCCGTCGCGCCGCTTCGGCGGGGGAGGATAGCGGCGGAATCTGAGGAGTCCGTGAGAAAGCGGCCACCGGCGGCGTTCAGCGGCCCGGGGAACGGGTGTCGCGGCCGGGCAGCCCTCAGGCCCCCACGCCCCGCAGCAACGTGTCGACCACCCGCGTGGCCAGGGCGTCCACGGCCGCGTCCGTCTCCGGTGCCTCCGTCGCCGCTTCGTGGATGAGCGCGTAGTACACCCGCCGCGCCCAGTCCGGGTCGGTGCCGGGCCGCAGCACACCGGCGTCACGGAGGCGGCCGAACAACCGCTCGCACTGGGCCTGCACGGCGGCGTGCACGCGGGCGACCTCGGGTGCGTCGGTGGGCAGGGCGTTCATGGCGAAGCCCCAGCCGATCTTCACGCGCAGCACGTTCGCGGTGGCCTGGTAGAGCGCGACGGCGGGCGGCGCGGTGTCCGGCCTGGCGGCTTCGACGGCGTCGTGGAACCGCTGGGTCGCCCAGGCGGCCAGTGCCGTGATCAGGGCCTCCCGTGAGGCGAACCGCCGGTGCACGGTGGTGCGGGCGACCCCGGCGGCCTCGGCGATCTGCTCCATCGGCGCCGCCGGGTTCGCGGACAGGACCCGCTCGGCGGCTTCGAGGATCGCGCGGACCGTTCGCTCGGCGTCGGCGCGCAGCGGTTTGGCGGAGGGGGGCAGCGCCATGCGGGTACGGGCCCTTCTGGTCGGCGTCGGGCGGAGCACGTGGCGAACACGGTGCCTCCGCAGCAATCGCGGCAATCGTACGTCCATGTGGCCGGTCAACTACTACTTGCGTCATCACTGTCGCAGGTTCTATGTTGAGCGCTACGTGACAGATGCTTTTCTTTCTGGGGGGAACACCATGGACCTGCAACTCAACGGCAAGACCGCCCTGGTCACGGGCGCCAGCCGTGGCATCGGACTGGCCGTCGTCCGGGCCCTGAGCGCCGAGGGCGTCCGGGTCGTCGCGGCGGCCCGGACGGCCGCGCCGGAGCTTCGCGCGGCCGGTGCGCACCCGGTGGCGGTGGACCTGTCCGACCCCGCCGGCGCCGAGCGCCTCGTCGCCGACGCCACGGCCGAGCTGGGCGGCATCGACATCCTGGTCAACAACGTCGGCGGTGGTGACGGCGGCCTGAGCGGCGGCTTCCTCGATGTGACGGACGCGCAGTGGGCGCAGGTGGTGGACCTGAACTTCTTCGCCACCGTCCGCGTCACCCGCGCGGCCCTGCCCGCCCTGCTGGCCGCTCGCGGCGCGATCGTCAACGTCTCGTCCGTGGGCGCCCGTGTCCCGCACGGCGGTCCCCTCGCCTATACGACGGCCAAGGCCGCGCTGACCGCGTTCGGCAAGGCCATCGTCCACGAGTTCGGCCCGAAGGGAGTGCGGGTGAACACCGTCTCGCCGGGTCCGGTCCGCACCGACATGTGGGAGAGCCCGTCCGGCTACGGCGCCGAGCTGGCCGCGGCCATGGGCATCCCGCACGCCGACCTGCTGGCGGGTCTGCCGTCGGCGACGGGCATGGTCATCGACCGGCTGGTCGAACCGGAGGAGGTCGCCGCCCTCGTCGCCTACCTCTCGTCGCCACTCGCCGCCGCGACCACGGGCGCCGACCACGTCATCGACGGCGGATCCATCAAGACCGCCTGAACCCGCGGACGTGAACCCGCGGGCCTGAACCCGCGGGACGCACGGCACAACGCACCCGGGCCCCGCCCGCAGGCACACCTCACTCCACGAACAACCCCCGTGCCACCGCCCCCGCGTCGAACTCCTCCAGCCGCGCCTGCGCGTCCGGGAGGCCGTCGCACATGGCCTCCAGCAGGACCCGGCCGAGCAGCATCGGCGCGCAGGCCGTGTCGAAGGCGAGGCCCGTGCCGACGGCCGCCGGGAGCAGGATGTGGGAGTACGTCGCCACCGGGGCGAACGGCGAGTCCGCCACCGTGACCACCGTCAGGCCCGTCTCCCTCGCGTGGGCCAGCGCGTCGACGACCTCCCGGGGGTGGCGCGGCAGCGCGAAGCAGAGAAGCGCCGTGGCGCCCGCGCGGACCGCCGCGTCGATGCGGTCGGTGAGCATCGTGCCGCCCTCGTCGAGGAGGCGTACGTCGGGGTGGACCTTCGCGGCGAAGTACGAGAAGCCGTACGCCTGGGAGGCGGCGGCCCGCAGGCCGAGGACGGGCAGGGGACGGGAGGCGGCGAGGAGCCGGCCCGCCCGCTCGACCGGCCCCGGGTCCGCGAGCGCCTCCGCGAGATGCCGGAGGTTCGCGATCTCCGCCTCGACCGCCTGCTGGTACTCGTTGAGGGAGTCCCCGGCGGCCGCCTCGGCGGGCACCACGTCCCGCAGGTGTTTGCGCAGCGCGGGGTAGCCGTCGAAGCCGAGCGCGACGGCGAACCGGGTCACGGAGGGCTGGCTCACGCCGGCCAGTTCCGCCAGCTCGACGCTGGAGAGGAAGGGGACGTCCGCCGCCCGCCGCACCATGCAGTGCGCGATGCGGCGCTGCGTGGGCGTGAGTCGGTGCCCCTCGAAGAGCACTTGGAGCCGTGCCGCAGGACTGTCACTCATGCCGTTCCTTGTCACCGGTGATTCACGCCGAACCATTGACAACCTATTCAGTCAGCAAGAACTCTGCATGACGATATACAGCCGAGCAAGGCTCCCGAGCGCGGAAGGCGGCCGTCATGGCAGCTGAGGACCTGGTGGAGCGGCGCTCCATCGACGTCGTCCCGGACGACGAACGGCACGGCACGGCGTTCAGTCAGTTCACGCTCTGGCTCGGCGCCAACCTCCAGATCACCGCGGTCGTCACGGGCGCCCTCGCGGTCGTCTTCGGCGGCGACGTGGTGTGGTCGCTGGCCGGTCTCGTCCTCGGCAACCTGCTGGGCGGCGCGGTGATGGCCCTGCACTCGGCGCAGGGACCGAAGCTCGGCCTGCCCCAGATGATCCAGTCCCGCGCGCAGTTCGGCGTGAAGGGCGCGGTCGTCCCGCTGCTGCTCGTCATCCTCATGTACGTCGGGTTCTTCGCGAGCGGCAGCGTCCTCGCCGGACAGGCCACGGCCGAGCTGACGCACACCGACGACACCACCGGCATCGTGCTCTTCGCCGCCGTCACGGCGGTCATGGCGGCGGTCGGCTACCGCGTCATCCACGCGCTCGGCCGGGTCGCGTCCGTCATCTGCGCGCTGGCGTTCGTCTACCTCGGCGTCCGCCTCGTCGACCGCGTGGACGTCTCCGCCCTGCTGGGTGACGCCCGCTTCGACCTGCCGATGTTCCTGCTCGCCGTCTCGCTCTCGGCGTCCTGGCAGCTCGCCTTCGGGCCGTACGTCGCCGACTACTCGCGCTATCTGCCGCGTACGACCTCGGCGAAGGCCACGTTCTGGTGGACCCTGTCGGGGTCGGCGATCGGCTCGCAGTGGTCGATGACGTTCGGCGTGCTGGTGGCGGCGAGCGCGGGGGACGCCTTCCTCGACAACCAGGTCGGCTATGTCGTCGGCCTCGGCGGCACCGGCCTGATCGCCTCGTTCCTGTACTTCGTGATCGCGCTCGGCAAGCTGACGATCAACGTGCTCAACACCTACGGCGGCTTCATGTCGATGGTCACGAGCATCAGCGGCTTCCGCGGCCTGAAGGTGCTCGGGCCGCGCGGGCGCTCCGCGTACATCGCGGTCATCATGGTGGCGGGCACGGCGGTCGCGCTGCTGGGCAAGGACAGCTTCCTGACGTCCTTCAAGGACTTCCTGCTGTTCCTGCTGACCTTCTTCACGCCGTGGTCGGCGATCAACCTCGTCGACTACTACCTGATCTCCCGCGAGCGCTACGACATCCCGGCGCTCTTCGACCCGCACGGCCGCTACGGCGCCTGGCGCCCGGACGCCCTCGCCGTCTACGGCATCGGACTCCTCGCCCAACTGCCCTTCCTCGTCACGCACTTCTACACGGGCCCGCTCGTCGAGCCGCTGGGCGGCGCCGACATCTCGTGGATCGTGGGGCTCGTGGTGCCCGCGGTGCTGTACTGGACGCTGGCCGGGCGCGGCGCCGTGGCCCCGGGGGACGGCCCCCAGCCGGAAAGGGGGGCTAGCCCCAGCGCCGACGAGGCACCGGCGCCGTAACGTTGACCGGTATGGAAGCCCGTGACGCCGAACTCAAGAAGGAACTCGACGCCACTCTGCACGCCCGCAGAGAACTCGGCGAGGAGTACGACTCCGCCCTGGTCGACTCCTTCCTCGGGAAGGTCGAGCAGCGCCTGGACGGCACGATCGACCGCCGCATGCGCCGTCACCTGGCCGAGCAGCAGATGGTCGTCGCGCGCGGCGCCCGCTCGCCGTCCGGCAGCCCGCTGGACTCGTGGAGCGAGCGGTTCGGCTTCGGGGTGATCTCGCTGATCCTCGCCGTCCCGCTCTCCGCGATCGGCGTGGTCAACGCCGGCCTGACCGGCCTCGTCGTGACGTGGGCGGGCATCTTCGGCGTGAACGCGGTGCACGCCGTCAAGGGCGCCCCCTTCGGCCGCCGCAAGAACCGCGACTCGGAGTGGGACGACTGACCCACCCTCGCCCGGACTGACCTCAGGCCGCCCTCAGGGCCGGATCAGCTTCCGACCTCCGCCCCCGTACTCGTCGTACCCGTCGTGTCCGTCCCCGCCATGGCCCGTTCGGTGAAGGCGACGAGGAAGTCCCGCAGGCTGCCCCGCGCCCCCGTGCAGTCCTCCTGCTTGTCCAGGGCCAGGCGGGCCAGTTGGGGCATGGCGACCGGCCACGCGCCCAGGCCGATCAGCGTGAGCAGCAGCTGGGCCGCCTGCTCCGAGGTGTAGCCGGTGGAGTCCCGCAAGGACTCGGACGCGCTCGCGTACCAGGCGGCCCGGCTGGATTCCCTGTCGGCCAGCCGGTCTCCGTAGTAGAGCGCCTCGAACATGAGCAGCCGCAGCAGCGTCGGGTCCTGACTGTGATAGTCGAAGACGCGCCCCACGTACTCCCCGGCCGGCCCCTCGCCGGGGCGCACGGCCTGCGCCAGCTCGGCCATCGCCTCGCCGAGCACCGCGTTGAACAGGCCTTCCTTGTTGCCGAAGTGCCCGTAGATCCGCTCTTTGTTGACCCCCGCCTGTTCCGCGATCCGATTGACGCGCGCTCCCGCGATGCCGTACTCCGCGAACTCCGCACGCGCTGCGTCCATGAGCAGGCGCTTGGTCTTGCCTGTGTCCCGTGCCATGCACCCCAGAGTACCCGCACCCAACTAGTTGGTTGGACATTCGCGCGGAGCCGTGCCAGCATTCAGCCAACTAGTTGGTTGGCACTGCCCACAGCGATGTGCCATGATCCAACCAACAGGTTGGAGGGCTTCCCTCCGGCCGTGCACCAGGGGGGGTGCTTTCGACGGGCCGTCGTGCCCGTGGGTTTCCCTTTCCCGGTTTCAAGACGGACCAGGCTTCGCAGTCGAAGGGTTGCCCAGAATGAAGATCTCGATCTCCGGTACCTACTCCGCCGGCAAGACGTCCACCGTGATGGCGCTTTCGCGCTACACCGGCGTCCCGCGGACGCTGGCGAGGACGATCCGCGAGATCCTGCCGGAGACGTTCCCCGGCAAGAAGCTCTCGGAAGTGACCCCGGATGAGTTCCTTCAGCTGATGCTGCGTCGGCACACCGGGCGCGCGGTCCAGGAGGCGCTGCTCGGCGACCACTTCATCTCGGACGGTTCATCGCTCCAGGAGTGGCTGTACGGCGCGGGCCGTGTCATCCACGGCATGAACCCGAACGACACGGCAGGCCTCGAAGGCGGCCGGGCCGTCGAACTCACCGAGGAGATGCGCTTCTTCGGCAAGGTGGTGGACCAGTACGGGTACGCCCTCAAGCAGCACGTCAAGGACACCTACGACGCGTACGTACACCTCCAGCACGAGCTGCCCATCGCGGCCGACGGACACCGCCCGATGAATGAGCGCTTCCGCGCCACCATCGACACGATGCTGCTCCAGACCCTCGACGAGCTCGAGATCCCGTACCACGTGGTCAGCGGCACCATGCACGAACGCCTGGAGACCATCGCGGGCATCTTCGACCTCAAGCCGGTGATGAGCACCGAAGAGGCCATCGAACTGGCCTGGCAGGACTACGGCAAGCAGGACTTCCGCATGGAGACCGAGCGCGTGCCCGCGGCCGCGTAGGACGCCGTTCCCGCCCTCACCCGCCTCGCAATCACCTTTCAACTCACCATGAACAGAAGGAGCTTCGTCATGCCCAAAAAGCCGAGCATCGCCATCGCCTATTACTCCGGTTACGGACACACCGACGTACTGGCGAAGGCCGTCGGGGCCGGCGCGACCGACGCGGGGGCCGAGGTCACGCTGATCCGCGTCGACACCATCACCGACGAGCAGTGGGGCGTGCTCGACTCGGCGGACGCGATCATCTTCGGCTCGCCGACCTACATGGGTTCGGCGGCCGGCAAGTTCCACGCCTTCGCCGAGTCGACCAGCAAGCGCTGGGCCGCCCTCACCTGGCGCGACAAGATCGGCGCCGGCTTCACCAACGCCGCCTGCAAGGCCGGGGACAAGCACTCCACGCTCGGCTACTTCGCCACCCTCGGCGCCCAGCACCAGATGAACTGGGTGAACCTCGGCCTGCACCCGGGCTGGCACACCAGCACCGAGAGCGAGAACGACCTCAACCGCCTCGGCTACTTCAACGGCGCCGCGGCCACCACCCCGGCGGACCTCCCCGCGGACGACGTGCACAAGGCCGACATCGCCACCGCCGAGTACCTGGGCGGCCGCGTCGCCCGGCACACGGCCGTCGTCCTGGCCGGCCGCGAGGCCCTCGGCGTCTGAGCCCCGGGGACCCCGCCCCGCCGTCTCACGACCCGACCCACGTACGAGAGATACGAGAGAAGAGAGGACCACCATGTCCACCGACACCCTGAAGTCGACCGCCGACACCGTCGATGCCTTTTTCGAGGCCTTCGGAAGCGGAAATCAGTCGGCCCTGCTCGACCTGTTCGCCGACGAGGTGGACTTCACCGTCGCGGGCGCCCCCAACGTCCCGTGGGCCGGCAGCAGGTCCACCAAGGAAGAGATCGCCGAGTTCTTCGGGCTCTTCGGCCAAGTCCTCACGCCCCCGGAGTCCTTCGCCCTCACGGGCCGGGTGACCGAAGGCGAGCACGCCGTCGTCTTCGCCACCTGCGTCTTCGGGGTCCTCGCCACGGGCAAGAAGTTCACCAACAGCTACGCGCTGCACTTCACCGTCGTCGACGGCCGGATCGTCGGCTATCGCATGTATGAGGACAGCTACGCCATCCACGAGGCGTTCACCGCCTGACCTCGCGCATCAACGCCTCGGAACGAGCTGTCATGAATCAAAACAAGTTGCTGCTGCGCACGGCGCTCGGCCCCACGCTCGGCGGCACCTCCTATCTCGTCGCCCAGTACCTGCCGCCCAGCCCCTACTGGGACGCGGTCCTGCGCGCCGCCCCGGCCGGGCTGCTCCTGCTCGCCCTCAAGCCCGCCCTGCCCAAGGGCACGTGGTGGTGGCGCAGTCTCGTGGTGGGCGCCCTGAACATCGGGTTCTTCTTCGGGCTCCTGTTCGTCTCGGCGCAGCGGCTGTCCAGTGGCGTCTCCGCCACCATCGGCGCCCTGTCCACGCTCTTCGCCATCGGCTTCGCCGTTCCGGTGCTCAGGGAACGGATCCGGCCCGTGCAGTACGTGGCCGCGGTCATCGGCGTCTGCGGCGTCGCCCTGCTGGTGTTCCGCGGGGACAGCAGTCTCGACGCCCTCGGTGTCGTGGCCGGTCTCGGCTCGGCCCTCAGCCTCGGGCTCGGCAGTGTCCTCTCCCGTCGCTGGGGACGGCCCGAAGGGATCGGCGGTATCACCTTCGCCTCCTGGACCCTGCTCGGCGGCAGCGCCGTCCTCCTGCCCATCGCGCTCCTCGCCGAGGGCGCGCCGCCCTCCATCACCCTGTCGCAGCTCGGCGGTCTCGCCTGGGTCGCGTTCGGCTGCTCGGCGCTCGCCTACTACCTGCTGCTCTCCGGCCTCCAGGCGCTTCCCATCTCCCTGTCGGCCCCCCTGCCTCTGCTGGGCCCCGTCAGCGCGGGCTTCTTCGGCTGGCTCATCGCCGGCGAGACACTCGCCCCGCTCCAGCTGCTCGGCGGTGCGATCGTCCTCGGTTCGGTCCTCGGAGCCACCTGGCCCCGGAAACCCAAGGCCACCGTGGAAGCCGTGCCGGACGCCCCCTTGCCCACCACCGAAGCGGAGCCGCCGGCCCCGCTGGCCGGCCGGCGCTGAGGCCGACCCGTTCCGAGAGAAGTAGCGATTTTCATGCCCCCTCAGGAAACCGACGTCCTCGTGGTCGGCGCGGGCCCGACCGGCCTCGCCCTGGCCCTGGTACTGCGCCAGGCGGGGCTGCGGGTACTCGTCGTGGAGCGGAGCACCAGCCGTGACCGGCGGACGCGGGCCATCACCCTGCATGCGCCCACCCTGGAGTTCCTCGACGCGCTCGGCCTGCTGACCGAGGTGCGGGAGAAGGGCCTGGCGCTGGAGCGCATCTCCTTCCACACCCACCAGGGGTCCTACCACGGCCCGTTGACCGGCCTGGACAGCACCGTCGACGGCTATCTCAATCTGCCGCAACCCGTCTATGAGGAGCTTCTGGAGGAAGCGGCCCGCGACAGCGGCGTCCTCTTCCGCCACGGCACCACGTACCTGGGGCACTCCGGCGGGGACCGGTCGCCGGACCACTCGCCGGACGAGTCACCGGACGAGCCGCTGACAGTGCGGCTCAACGGGGCCGGCGGGCCTTCCCTGGTGCGGTGCCGGTATCTGATCGGGTGCGACGGCGCCGGCAGCCAGGTACGCGCGCGGCTCGGCTCGTCCCTGGAAGGCCGCCACGCGCCCGCCAGTTACCTCCTCGTCGAAGGCACCCCTCTCCTGCCGGCGACCGAGCCGGAGACGGGCATCTACGTGGGCCGCGCCGGAATGGTCACCCTCGCTCCCTTGCCCTCGGGGCAGGTACGCGTCGCCGGTCCGGCCGACATGATGCTCGCCCTGGACAAGGACGCCCAGGTCACCGCGGACCAGGTCGCCACCCTCGTGGACGCCCTCGGCTTCGGTGACAGGCTGCGGCTGAAGCAGGTGGCGCGGGTGGCCCAGTACACCGTGCAGGAACGCATCGCCTCACGCATGGCCGAGGGCCGTGTCGCCCTGGCCGGGGACGCCGCCCACCTCAACGCCCCGGCCGGGGGCCAGGGCCTCAACCTGGGCATCGGTGACGTGCTCGACCTGGCCTGGCGCATCGTGTACGCGATACGCCACGACACCGCCGCCGACATGGCGGGCTACGAGTCCGAACGGCGGGAAGCCGCGGCCGAGGCGATCGCGGCCGCCGACGTCCTGCCCCTGGTCCAGCGGATGCGCACAGCCGGTGGCACGGCGGACGAGGAGACGCTGCGGCAGGCGCTGACCAGGCATGCTCCCCGCTGGAGCCAGCTCTACCCGCACCATCCCGCCCCCGACGCCCCGGACCTGCCCGGCGCCTACCGGCTGGAGAAGGGCACCCGCGTGCCCACCGCCGTACGGGAGACCACCGGGCCGGTCGATCTGCTGCCCGCGGGCACGGACGCCACGCTCAGCACGCTGCTCGTCGCTCACCCGTCCTTCCTCGCACGGGCGCGCGACCTCGCCGGCGGCCACACGGAGCTGCTCGGATGCCCGCCCGTCGGCATGCTCGACACCGTGCCCCTGGATGAACACCATCCGCGGGTCCGGGCGATGTGGCCGCAGGGCGCGGCCGCCTTGCTGGTCCGTCCCGACCGGCGCGTCGCCGCGGTCCTCACCGCTGACGCCCTGGCCGGCGGTGCGCGCCGGCTCGCCCTGTCCACCACCTGAGACCTGCCGACCTCGTCGTCGGCATGCGGCGACCGCCGCCTCTTCCCCATTGATCCAGGATCGATTCAGGAGTGCACCACCCATGACGTTCCCCGCCATGCCCAAGGCCGTCCACCAGTTCTACGCCGGCTCCCAGGCCGCGGACGCCGACCTGTGGGCCGAGGCCTTCGCCGAGGACGGGATCTTCCACGACCCGGTCGGCAGCGAGCCGATCCGGGGCCGCGAGGCCATCCGGACCAAGCTCCGCAACGTGATCCCGCGCTTCGACCCCTTCCTCGGCATCACGCCGATCGACGCCTACACCACCGGCGGCCAGACCGCCGTCTCGTGGCGCGGCGCGGTCGTCAGCACCGAAGGAAAGCCCGTCAACTGGGCGGGCATCCATGTATACCGTCTCAACGAGCAGGGCTTGATCGCCGAGCTGTGGGCCTACTTCCACCACGGCGTCTTCGCGGCTCAGCTCGCCGACGACCACTGAGTCCTTCCCGTCCCGCGGCGAAGCCGCCGCGGGACGGGGCGGCCGACGAAACACCTTCTCGCCGGGGGCGAGGAGTCACACAGGGGGAAAATTTCATGCAGAGTACAGCTACATCGGACATTCTCCGCATCAGCTCCGCGGACGATGAGCTGGGGAGCCGTGAGGGACGCTTCTTCGGGGAGGGCTTCAAGCGCGTCACTCAGGCACTCACCGACATCACCATCCGGGACGCCACGCACGAAGCACCCGGACGCATCGACGCCACGGCCGCGATCGGCATACCCGGCACGTGGTCCCGCAAAGGCGACACCCACCAGCGGCCGCACCTGTCGACCATCGACGCCATGGTCCTCGCCGCCCAGCTCACCGGCCTCTACGCCGCCCACGTCTTCGAGCTGCCGCCCACCGGACCGTTCCTGATCCGGTCCCTGGCCATCAAGGCAGGCGGCACACCGGACGAGGAGAACCTCGGTTCCTTCGCCGTCCGCGCGGTCCACCACTCCACGAACGACATCGCCGCCCTGCGCCGCCGCCTCACCGCCATGGACTGCACCATCGGCTCGATGACCGTGCGTGTGGTGGTCGAACACGCCGCGACCGCGCCCACCTCGCGGACCGAGGGCTTCTACGCCCGTCCGGAAGATCTCCCCGGCCCCTGGAACGACGCCCCCTACGGTGCGTCCCACCTCGGCCGCCACCAGTTCCTCACCGGTATCGAGGCCGACGTCGAGGCGCACACGGCGAGCGCGGAGCTCAGCATCACCACCGACCCCGGCGGCACGCGCCGTGCCGCCCTCCCGGCGACGATGATCGACCTGTTCACCTCCGCGCTCCAGCTCGGCCAGATCCTTCTGTACCGGCTGGACGGCCTCGACCGTGCCACGTCCAACACCTTGTGGATGCGCAGCACCACCATCACCCCGGCGCCCGGGGCCGGGAGCGACGACGGGCGCTTCCACGCGGAGCTGGTCAGAACAAACAAACTGCCCACTCCGCAGGGCGTCTGGCGCACAGGGCAGATCGTCGCGACGGCCGCAGGGATGCGTTTGACCTGCAACGTCGCTCACCTTCTCCCCTGACCACCGCCGCACCTCGGAGGTAACGAGCACATGGCGCACCACCAGCAACCGGCCGCCGCCGTCATCGGCCTTGGCAGCCACCTGCCGCCCCGCCGCATCACCAACGACGAACTGGCCGCCCGCCTGGACACCGACGACGAATGGATCACCACCCGGACGGGCATCCGGGCCCGGCACTGGGCCTCGCCCGGCACTTCCACCGGCGATCTGGCCGTCGAGGCCGGGCTCCGGGCACTGATGTCCGCCGGGCTGCGGCCCGAGCCGGGCGCGGTGGACGCGGTGGTCCTCGCGACGACCACCCCGGACCACCCCTGCCCGGCCACCGCCCCCGCGGTCGCCGCCCGCCTCCAGCTGGGCACGGCCGCCGCCTACGACATCGCGGGCGTGTGCTCGGGATTCCTGTACGCGCTGGCCACGGCATCCGCCCAGATCATCGCCGGCCAGGCCGAACGCGTCCTGGTCATCGGTGCCGAGACCTACTCGACGATCCTCAACCCCACCGACCGCACGACCTCCGTCATCTTCGGCGACGGGGCCGGCGCCGTCGTCCTGGCGGCGACCCGCGACGCGGAGCGGCCCGGTGTCCTGCTCGGCGTGGACCTCGGGGCCGACGGAAGCCAGGCGGACCTCATCCGCATCCCCGCGGGAGGCTCCCGGCAGCGGGCCAACCCCGACGACCCGGAGCTGGGCGACCCCTACTTCACGATGCAGGGCAAGAAGGTGTTCACGGCCGCCGTGACCCGGATGCAGCACTCGGCCACCTCGCTGCTCGACCGGATCGGCTGGAGCACCGACCAGGTCGACCACCTGGTCGGTCACCAGGCCAACGTACGCATCCTCAAAGCGCTCGCCCGCCAGCTCGACATCCCCGAGGACCGGGCCGTCATCAACATCGACCAGGTCGGGAACACCTCGGCCGCCTCCATCCCGCTCGCCCTGGCCGACGCGACGGCCGCCGGCCGGCTCACCCCGGGCTCACGCGTTCTGCTCACCGCCTTCGGCGGCGGACTGACCTGGGGTTCGGTGGCACTGACCTGGCCGGACGGTCTCACCGTCGGCTGAGGCGAGCCGCACAGCGGCCCGCTCCTCACGTACTCACAGATCCTCACGTACTCACAGAGCCTTACGTACTCACAGAGCCTTACGTACTCACAGATCGGCGACACGACATGACCACGCAGACGCAGCCCCTGTCCGACCAGCTCCTCGACCTCCTGGCGGCCGGATACGAAGCCCCCGAGGGCACCACCAGTGACACCCGGTTCGACCTTCTCGGCTTCGACTCCCTCGTCCTCGTGGAGGTCGCCGTCGACCTCACCCGGCGCTACGGCGTGCAGGTCACCGACGAGGAACTCCAGGAGGCCGGCACGGTCGCCGGGACCGTAGAGCTCCTCCGCTCCAAGGGCGTCGACGCCTGAGAGCAGGCGGAGGAGAGGGAGACGGCGGCCGGACACGACCCCCGGCGTCGGCCGCCGTCTCCCACACCGCCGAAGTCCGTGTCCGAAGCCCCTGCTGCCGAGAGCCTGATGAGACACACCCGGATCGCGTTCTTCGATGTCGACGGCACTCTGACGACCGACACGACACTGTTCCGTTTCCTGCGCCACTACCTGACGGCCCAAGGCCACGCACCCCATGTGTACGAGCAGCGTCGTCGGCGCCTGAAAGCGATGACCGCCATCGGCGTGCCCCGGGAGGAGACCAACCGGGCGTACTTCGAGAACTTCCGGGGCGCGAGCGCCGCCACGGTGTCACGCCTGGCCCGGGAGTGGTTCGCCGCCGAGCTGCGCCACGGCGGTTTCTTCAACGAGCACGCGCTCGCCGCCCTGCGCCGCCACCAGTCGGACGGCGACGTGGTGGTGTTGGTCTCCGGTTCCTTTCCCGCCTGCCTCGAACCCATCGCCGCGTACCTCGGCACCGACGAAACGTGGTGCACCCCACCGGAGATCACCCGGGGCCGCTACACCGGCAGGCTCATCCGCCCCCCGATGATCGGCCGGGCCAAGGCGGAAGCCGTGCGGCTGGTGGCGAGCGCGTACCGCACCGCCCCGGGCCACTGCGTCGCCTACGGCGATCACGTCTCCGACGTGCCCATGCTGAGCAGCACCGGCTCGGCCGCGGTCGTCGGCGGGGACGAGGAGCTGCGTGACCTGGCCCGCGCGCGTTCCTGGCTGCTGCTGCCGGGGGCGCCCGCGCCGCTCCGGAGTGCGGCCGGGGCCGCTTCCCCGGTCCGCGAGAGCGCCTCGTAGGGGTCGATCGCGGGGACCGCCGCACCCCCGGGTCTCCCCAGGGGGCGGGACGACGGCGGTCCCCGCGAGGGACGCGCACCGGGTCAGGGCCAGGCCGCGTCCAGGCGTCCGTGGAGGTCCGGGAGCCGCTCCGGAGTTCCTGACGCCGACAACCACCAATGTGCCGGAGCAGTGTTAAGCGGGTGCTGCGCCGACATGTCGCACGCGTACCACTTCCGCGAAGTCCGGCCGACGGCGGTCACCCGCCGCGGCCTGCCGCCCCTCCTGCCCTCTCCTGCTCTCTACTGCCCCTGCTGCTCCGCGAGGAACGCCAGCAGGTCCTGGCGGCTGACGACGCCCGTCGGCTTGCCCTCGACCAGGACGATCGCCGCGTCCGCGCCGCCGAGCACCGACATCAGGTCGGCCACCGGCTCACCGGAGCCGACCTGCGGCAGCGGGTCCGACATGTGCTTCTCCAGCGGGTCGCCGAGCGAGGCGCGCTGCGTGAACAGGGCGTCGAGCAGCTCGCGTTCGACGACGGAGCCGATGACCTCGGCGGCCATCACGTCGGGGTGACCGGCGCCCGGCTTCACGATCGGCATCTGCGAGACGCCGTACTCGCGCAGCACCTCGATGGCCTCGCCGACGGTCTCCTCGGGGTGCATGTGCACCAGCGAGGGCAGCGCGCCGCCTTCCTTGCGGCGCAGCACGTCGCCGACGCGCGGCGCGTCCCCGGCCTGCTCGAGGAAGCCGTAGTCGTTCATCCACTCGTCGCTGAAGATCTTGCTCATGTAGCCGCGTCCGGAGTCGGGCAGCAGCACGACGACGACGTCGTCCGGGCCGAGCCGCTCCGCGACCCGCAGCGCCGCGACGACCGCCATGCCGCAGGAGCCGCCGACGAGCAGGCCCTCCTCCTTGGCCAGGCGCCGCGTCATCTGGAAGGAGTCCTTGTCGGACACCGCGATGATCTCGTCCGTCACGTGCCGGTCGTACGCCGTCGGCCAGAAGTCCTCACCGACGCCCTCGACGAGGTACGGCCGCCCGGAGCCGCCGGAGTACACGGACCCCTCGGGGTCGGCGCCGACGACCTTCACGCGGCCGCCGGAGACCTCCTTGAGGTAGTTGCCCGTGCCGGAGATGGTGCCGCCGGTCCCGATGCCCGTGACGAAGTGGGTGATCTTCCCTTCCGTCTGCTCCCACAGCTCGGGGCCGGTGGAGTGGTAGTGGGAGAGGGGGTTGTTCGGGTTGCTGTACTGGTCGGGCTTCCAGGCGCCGGGCGTCTCGCATACGAGGCGGTCGGAGACGTTGTAGTACGAATCCGGGTGCTCGGGATCGACGGCGGTCGGGCAGACCACCACGTCGGCGCCGTACGCGCGCAGCACGTTGATCTTGTCGAGGGACACCTTGTCCGGGCAGACGAAGATGCACTTGTAGCCCTTCTGCTGGGCCACGATGGCGAGCCCGACGCCGGTGTTGCCGGACGTCGGCTCGACGATGGTCCCGCCGGGCTGCAGCTCCCCGCTCTGCTCGGCCGCCTCGATCATGCGCAGGGCGATGCGGTCCTTCACGGACCCGCCGGGGTTGAAGTACTCGACCTTGGCCAGGACGGTCGCCTGGATCCCCGCGGTCACGTTGTTGAGCCTCACGAGCGGGGTGTTGCCGACGAGGCTGATCATCGAGTCGTGGAATTGCACCGTTGTCTCCGGGCTGCGATGTAGTGCGACGAATTGGTGCGGTCAGCCTAAGGCTCCGCCTCATCCGTTCACCTCCGCTCGCGATTGGCCGACCGTGCTTACGGGGCAATGACTGGATGTACGGCTGTACGGCGATTCGGCTGGAGGAGGTGGCTGCGGGGCATGTCGCGGGCGAGGGTGGCACGGCGGATCGCCGCGGGGGCGGCGTACGGCGGCGGAGGCATCGGGCTGATCGGGGCCGCGACGATCGGCGTGGTCCTTGCCGAGGTGCAGCTGGCGAAGCGGACCGTGGGCGGCGGGGCGCATACGGCTCCGCCCCGGGCCGACGGCCGCTACGGCAGGTCGTACGCGGAGAACTCCGGCCGTTCCGACTGGTCCGAACCGGTACGGTTCGCGATGCTCGGCGACTCCACGGCGGCGGGGCAGGGCGTGCACCGGGCCAGGCAGACGCCCGGGGCGCTGCTCGCCGCCGGACTCTCGGCGGTGGCGGAGCGGCCCGTCGACCTGCGGAACGTGGCGCTGCCCGGCGCCCAGTCGGACGACCTGGACCGGCAGGTGACGCTGGTCCTCTCCGACCCGTCGTGGCTGCCGGACGTCTGCGTCATCATGATCGGCGCGAATGACGTGACGCACCGGATGCCGCCGACGCGGTCGGTGCGGCACCTCTCCTCGGCGGTGCGGCGGCTGCGGACGGCGGGGGCGGAGGTGGTGGTCGGCACGTGCCCCGATCTCGGCACGGTGGAGAACGTCTACCAGCCCTTGCGGTGGCTGGCGCGCCGGGTCTCGCGGCAGCTGGCCGCGGCGCAGACGATCGGGGTGGTCGAGCAGGGCGGGCGGACGGTGTCGCTGGGTGATCTGCTCGGCCCGGAGTTCGCGGCGAACCCCCGGGAGCTGTTCGGTCCCGACAACTACCACCCCTCGGCGGAGGGGTACGCGACGGCGGCCATGGCGATGCTTCCCACGCTCTGCGCGGCGCTCGGCCTGTGGCCCGAGGAGGAGCGTCCCGACATCTCGCGGCGCGAGGGTTTCCTGCCGGTGGCCCGGGCGGCGGCCCAGGCGGCGGCGGAGGGCGGCACGGAGGTCACCGCGGCGATGCCGGCGGGCCCCCGAGGGCCGTGGGCCCTCCTCAAGCGCCGCCGCCGACGCCGCATCCACGCCCCGGAGCCGTCTCCGCTGCCGCGGTGAGCGAGGGCGGGGTGCGTCTCTCGCCGCGGGCCGGTGGGGGCTGGCCGCGCAGTTCCCCGCGCCCCTAAAGGGGCACACCCAACACCGCCCTCGCCCCCGCCCCGCCAGGGGCGCGGGGAACTGCGCGCCCGGCCACAACCCACCCGCACCAGAACACGCACCCCCTCCCGCCCAGGGCCCCGCGGCCTGAGCAACCGCTTAGAAATGCGTCCCTCGTCACAGTCCCCACCCCCTGACGATCACCTCTACGTGCAGGTAACTTCCCAAGGAGTCCTGCCCCTCCCTCGCCACTGGAGCGCCGTGATGCCCGAAGCCGTGATCGTCTCCACCGCCCGCACCCCGATCGGCCGCGCCTTCAAGGGCTCACTGAAGGATCTGCGCCCGGACGACCTGACCGCCACGATCATCGAGGCCGCCCTCGCCAAGGTCCCCGAGCTGGACCCGAAGGACATCGACGACCTGATGCTCGGCTGCGGCCTCCCCGGCGGCGAGCAGGGCCACAACCTCGGCCGCATCGTCGCCGTGCAGATGGGCATGGACCACCTGCCCGGCTGCACCGTCACCCGCTACTGCTCCTCCTCCCTCCAGACGAGCCGCATGGCCCTGCACGCCATCAAGGCGGGCGAGGGCGACGTCTTCATCTCGGCGGGCGTGGAGATGGTGTCGCGCAGCGTCAAGGGCACCAGCGACGGCCTTCCCGACACCCACAACCCCCTCTTCGCCGACGCCGAGGCCCGCACCGCGGCCCGCGCCGAGCAGACCGGCACCGACTGGCACGACCCGCGCGAGGACGGCCTGATCCCGGACGCGTACATCGCGATGGGCCAGACCGCCGAGAACCTCGCCCGCGCCAAGGGCGTCACCCGCCAGGACATGGACGAGTTCGGCGTCCGCTCGCAGAACCTCGCCGAAGAGGCCATCAAGAACGGCTTCTGGGAGCGGGAGATCACCCCGGTCACCACCCCCGACGGCACGGTCGTCAGCAAGGACGACGGCCCGCGCGCCGGCGTCACGTACGAGGGCGTCCAGGGCCTCAAGCCCGTCTTCCGCCCCGACGGCATGGTCACCGCCGGCAACTGCTGCCCCCTGAACGACGGCGCCGCCGCCCTGGTGATCATGAGCGACACCAAGGCCCGCGAGCTGGGCCTGACCCCGCTCGCCCGCATCGTCTCCACCGGCGTCACCGGCCTGTCCCCCGAGATCATGGGCCTCGGCCCGGTCGAGGCGTCGAAGCAGGCCCTGCGCCGCGCCGGACTCACCATCGACGACATCGACCTCGTCGAGATCAACGAGGCCTTCGCCGCCCAGGTGATCCCGAGCTACCGCGACCTGAACATCCCGCTCGACAAGCTGAACGTCAACGGCGGCGCCATCGCGGTCGGCCACCCCTTCGGCATGACGGGCGCCCGCATCACCGGCACGCTCATCAACTCCCTCCAGTTCCACGACAAGCAGTTCGGCCTGGAGACGATGTGCGTCGGCGGCGGCCAGGGCATGGCGATGGTCATCGAGCGCCTCAGCTGACCCCGAGAGCGCCCGAATCGCTGACGCAGAGTTCGCGCCCCTGACGCTCCGTCTCTGCATCATTCCGTGACCCAATCTCCCCCAGGATGTGACCTATCTCCTGGGGGAGACGCATATGCCCAGGTCACAGGAGATCCATCCACCCCACCA
Source organism: Streptomyces sp. 135 (assembly GCF_020026305.1). NCBI lineage: Bacteria > Bacillati > Actinomycetota > Actinomycetes > Kitasatosporales > Streptomycetaceae > Streptomyces > Streptomyces sp. 135. The sequence continues at coordinate 3,503,270 of NZ_CP075691.1, forward strand.
GGCCCAAAGACCTGTCCATTTCGTGACGTTATGCACTGACAGGTGGATCGTGCAGGCTTCAAGCTGATGTAGGAAGTCGGGGGTCGACTTGAAACCGGGAGTACGTCAGTGAGCGCCATGCCTCTTGCCTTGCTGCTCTCCACGGCCGCTGCCACGGCCGTGGGCGCCGCCGCCCTGCACGCCGTGCGCGGCCTGCGCAAGCAGCTCGCCGAGCTCGCCGAGCTCATCGTCCTGCGCACCGAGCCGGCCGACAGCCGTGCCGCCGACCGCCCGCACCCCACGGTGCCGGGCGCCCGCACCGCCGTGGACGCCGACGAGATACGCACGGCGGTGGCCGAGGCGCTCGCCGAGGAGCGGGAGCGGGAACTCGCCGAGGCCCGCGCCTTCTGGGCCGCCCAGGAAGCACGTGAGGACTCGGACGCGCCGACCCTGCTGCACGGCCTGCCGGGCATTCCCGACGGCATCGCCGACGAGCTGTTCCTGCCGCGCCAGGCCGACTTCACGGGTCTTGAGGCGGACAGCCTGGAGCCGGTGATCGAGCCCTTCGCCGATCCGTCCGCCGACGAATTCGCCGGGGACTCGCCGGAGTTGGCGGCGGCCCGCCGCCGGCACCCCTCGCACCCGGACTTCGTGCCGGTGCAGACGCCCGCCGCCGAGGGGTACGGCGACCACGAGCGCACCGTGGCCCGCCTCGAAGAGCTGGCCGGTGCCCGCACCGCCCTCGCCGACGTCCGCCCCGGCCCGCTGGGCACCCTGGACGTGTACGTCTTCGCGGACGGCACCACGCTCTGCATGACCCCGGGCCACCGCGAGACGGCGGAGCAGCTCGCGGGCGCCCTGCGCGAGGGCCACGCCCCGGTCCTGCTCGGCGGCTCCGGCATCTCGGGCGCCTACGCCCTGACCTTCGAATGCGGCACCGAGAACGTCTACATCCTCGCCGACCGCGTCATCGCCTCCGTCTGACGCGCTCCGCGCCGAGCCGGGGTTCTTCCTAGACCCCGGCCCGCTTCTGCGCCTCCTCCACGAGTTCGAGCACCCGCGCCAGTTCGGCCGGATCCTCCAGTACGAGGGCCAGATCCCGCCCCGCGACGGTGATCTGGTCGGCGGCGGCGAACATCCCCGCGTCCGGCATCTCGCGCGGCGGGGCGCCGGGCCTGCGAGTGGCCTACGCTTCCCTGCGGCGCGGCCCGCAGGCGGTCGGCGAAATGGTCCACTGCGGCCGTCAAAGGCTTCGTATCGAGCACCCCGCGACCTTATGTGCCTTTCCGGGACTGTTGCCAACGCCGACGGCCTCAGGCACGGTGGCGTGAAGGACGGAACACATCGCGACGCGTCCGGAGGCGCCGATGTCACAAGTCTTCTCCGAGGAGACCCACCGCAACCTGATCGCCCGCATCCCCGAGTGCACCGGTCGTGAGATCTCCGACTGGCTGCGCGCCGTGGACGAAGGCCCTTCCCTCTTCCGCTTCGAGGAGAAGGTCAGCTGGCTGCGTGCCGAGCACAACCTCGCGTACGGCCATGCGAAAGCGATGAGTACGACCCGGGCCGCCCGCACCCGCTGACCCCCAGCACCGCCCCGACCCGAGCCCGGCGACCCGCGGACCGGTTCCGGTCCGCGGGCCCTTCGGGCGTTGTCCAGTTGTTCAACCGCTGAGCGGCCTGCCTCAGTCGTTGCCCTGAAGGATCGCGATCAGGCGCAGGAACTCGAGGTAGATCCAGACGAGCGTCATCGTCAGGCCGAACGCCGCGAGCCAGGCCTCGTCCTTCGGCGCGCCGTACGCGATGCCGTCCTCGACCTGCTTGAAGTCCAGGGCGAGGAAGCAGGCGCCGAGCAGGATGCCGACGATGCCGAAGACGATGCCGAGGCCGCCGCTGCGGAAGCCGAGGCCGTCACCGCCGCCGAAGACGGCGAACAGCAGGTTCACGGCGGTCAGCAGCAGGAAGCCCATCGCCGCGGCCATCACGAAGCCGTAGAAGCGACGGTTGACGCGGATCCAGCCCGCCTTGTACGCCACTAGGACGCCGACGAAGACCGCCATCGTGCCGAGCACGGCCTGCATGGCCGCGCCGTCCGCGATGTGGTTGTCGACGACGCTGGAGATGACGCCGAGGAAGACGCCCTCCAGCGCGGCGTACGCCAGGATCAGCGCGGGCGAGGCCTTGCGCTTGAAGGCCTGCACCAGGCCGAGCACCATCGCGGCGAGACCGGCGCCGATCGCGATGCCGTACGACTTGCCCATGTTGGCTTCGTCGACCGGCAGCAGCGCCCAGGCGAGCGCCGCCGTGACCAGCAGCGTGCCGAGCGTGGTGGCGGTGCGCATGACGACGTCGTCCATCGTCATGCGGCCCGCGGTGCTTACGGGCGCCTGGGGCACGCCGTGCTGCACGTCCTGCTGGGCGTACGGATTGGTGGCGTAGGGGTTGCCCTGCGCGTACGGGTTGCCCTGGGTCTGGGTCGCGGCTGCGGGTCCCCCGGCCTGCGGCTGCGCGCCGAAGCCGGCGTAGCCGTTGTCGCGGCTGAACCCCCGTCGCGAGAAGACCGGGTTGCTGCTCCTCATTTCACTCCTCCATGGCCACCGTGCGTGGCTTTGCCTCAAGAGTAATGCGTAGGCAAAAGGATGGTCCTAGTGCTTGGGGAGGATCTTTCCCCCTTCGTGACCGAGAACGCGCGGAGTGGCCCGCACTGTTCCCGGATCGGAATCGTTCCGCCGCACGAGTGGCACCAGCGAGATGGCCGCCGCGCCGAGGACGGCGGCGACCGCGAAGGTGGTGAAGCCGAGCGAGGCGTTGCCGCCCGCGACCACCGCGCCGCCGAGCCATGGCCCGACGACCGCGCCGGTGCGCCCGACGCCGGTGACCCAGCCAAGGCCGGTGGCGCGCTGCGCGGGACCGTAGACCGAGGGGGTCGCCGCGTACACCATGACCTGGGCGGAGAAGAGCCAGATGCCGGTGACGAAGACGACGGCGTAGGCGACACCGAGCGGCAGCTGCGCCTTGAGCAGGAAGGCGCCGCAGGCGGTGAGCAGGAACCAGACCGCCGAGACCTTGACGGCCCCGAAGCGGTCGGCGGTGCGTCCTGCGACGAGCATGCCGACGATGCCGCCCGCGTTGATCACCATCAGGAAGGTGACGGAGGAGGACAGGGAGTAGCCGGAGGCCCGCATCAGCTCCGGGAGCCAGGTGGAGACGCCGTAGACGAGGAGGAGCCCGGCGAAGGAGGCGGTCCACAGCAGCGGGGTGGCCAGGCGCCGGCCGGGCGCGAAGAGCGCGGCGACGGCGGCGAAGCGGCCCCTCGCCCCGGCCTCGGGGGCTTCGGCGAGGATCGGGGACGGCAGGCGGTAACGGGCGGCGACCGCCTCGGCCTCGGCCGCGCGGCCCTTGGCGAGGAGCACCCCGGGCGATTCGGGCAGCCATGTGACGACGAGCGGGACGGCGACGAGCGCGGGGATCACGCCGGTCCAGAAGACGACGCGCCAGCCGTGGTCCGGCCCGAGCGCGAGCCCGAGGCCCGTCGCCGCCATGCCGCCCGCGTGGTACGAGGTCATCATCAGGCCGGTGGCGAGCGCGGCCCTGCGCGGCGGCGCGAACTCGGCGACGATCGCGAGCCCGATCGGCATCAGCCCGCCGAGGCCGAGCCCGGAGACGAAGCGGCCGGCGCCGAAGAAGGCGGCGCTCGGCGCGAGCGCGCACAGCGCGGAGCCCAGCGAGAAGAGGACGACGCTGCCGGTCACCATGGGCTTGCGCCCGGCCCAGTCGGTGAGGGTGCCGCAGCCGAGGGCGCCGATCAGCATGCCGAAGGTGGTCCAGGAGCCGATGGTCCCGGCGGTGGAGGTGCTGAAGCCGAAGCCCTCGTCGTCGAGGAGGTGCGGCATGACGGCGCCGTAGATGTTGACGTCCATGCCGTCGAAGAAGACGACGAGCCAGCACAGGGCGAGGACGGGTGCGACGGATCTGAAGGTGCGTTCGGGGGCGGGAGGGGTCACGTTGCGCCTCTCTTCCTGCTGTGGCTCGTCGGACTACTGCGGCTCGTCGAAGGGGAATCCGGTGTAGGCCTCCGCCAGGTCGGTCTCGGCGGAGCGGGTCGTGGTGATCCGGTCGAGCGCGGCGAGCTGGACGCGATCGTCGAAGGGGGTGGCGTCGGGAGCGCGGTGCAGCAGCGTCGTCATCGCGTACGAGAAGCGCTCGGCCTGCCAGACGCGGCGCAGGCAGGTCTCGGAGTACGCGTCGAGACGGCTGGGGTCGCCCTTCTCGCGGAGCAGGACCAGGGCGCGGGCGAACGTGACGACGTCCCCGACCGCGAGGTTGAGGCCCTTCGCGCCGGTCGGCGGGACGATGTGCGCGGCGTCCCCGGCGAGGAAGAGCCGGCCGTGGCGCATAGGCTCGTGGACGTAGCTGCGCATGGGCGTGACGGACTTGGCGGTGACGGGGCCACGGCGCAGGGTCCAGGCGGGGTCGTCGGTCTCCAGGCGGCGGTCCAGCTCGTCCCAGATCTCCTCGTCGGCCCAGTCGGCGGCGTCCGTGCCGTCGGGAACCTGGAGGTACGCGCGCGTGACGCTCGGCGAACGCATGGAGAGCAGGGCGAAGCCGCGGTCGTGGCGGGCGTACACCAGTTCGTCGTGTGAGGGCGGCACGTCGGCGAGGATGCCGAGCCAGCCGAAGGGGTACGTGCGCTCGAAGACACGGGAGAGCGCCTCGGGCACCGCCTTGCGGGCCACGCCCCAGAAGCCGTCGCAGCCCACCACGTAGTCGCACTCCAGGACGGACTCGCGGCCCTGGTGGCGGTAGCGGATCCGGGGACTGTCCGTCTCAGCGCCCTCCACGGCCAGTGCCTCCGCCTCGAAGAGCAGGGGGCCGCCCTCGCCGAGCCGGAGCGCGATGAGGTCCTTGCAGACCTCGGTCTGGGCGTAGACGGTGACGGACTTGCCGCCGGTCAGCGCGGGGAGGTCGACGCGGTGCCTGCGGCGGTCGAAGCGCAGCTCGATGCCGTCGTGCGGGAGGCCCTCGCGGTCCATGCGGTCCCCGGCGCCCGCCTCGCGCAGCACGTCGACGGTGCCCTGCTCCAGGATCCCGGCGCGCTGGCGCCGCTCCACGTAGGCGCGGTCGCGGCTCTCCAGGACGACGGAGTCGATGCCCGCGTTGTGCAGGAGGCGGGCGAGCAGCAGCCCGGCCGGTCCGGCCCCGATGATTCCGACGGTGGTGCGCATCCCTGGCCCCTCATCAGCTTGTTCGCCTGGTGAACTTTCGTTCATAATGTGCTGACGGGAGTCTCGGGCCGTGTCCGTGCGCTGTCAACGGTTGTGCGAGGAGCAGTGATGCCGGAAGAGTCCGTACGCCCCCTGGAGCGCGGTCTGGCCGTCCTGCGCGCGCTCGCGGCGGCGGAGCCGGGACAGCTGCGGGCCGGCGACCTGGCCCGCGCCACCGGCCTGGCCCGCTCCACGGTCGACCGGGTGGTGACGACCCTGGCCCGGCTCGGCTACGTACGCCCGCGCGGCCAGGAGCTCCACCTCGCCCCGCGCCTCATGGAGCTCGGCAACGCCTACCTCGCGGCGAGCGGCCTGACCGGCGAGGTCGCCGCGCGCACCGCCCGGCTCGCGGACGAGCTCGACGAGTCGGTGTCGCTCGCGGTGCCCGACGGCGACGGGGTGCGCTTCGTGACGCAGGCCGCGCGGCGCCGTGCCATGTCGGTGGCCTTCCGCATCGGAGACCTGCTGCCGCCCGAGCGCTGCGCCCCCGGCGCGCTCTTCGCGGACGCGTGGGACGAGGAGCGGTGGGCCGCCTGGCGGGCGCGCGTGGCCGCTTACCCGCCCACGAGGCCTATCCGGCACTGCCGCCCGGCCCGGCGCCCGCCGGCTGTCCCGGAGCTCGCGGACCGCGTGGCGCACGCCCGCCGGAGCGGCTGGGCCCTGGACGACCAGCTGATCGAGCCGGGCCTGATCGCCGTGGCGGTCCCGGTGCGCGACGCCGCGGGGCGGGTGCGGTACGCCCTGTCGGCGGTGAGCCACACCAGCAGGCACACGGCACAGGGCCTGGCGGCGGCGGTGCTGCCGCGGCTGCGCGCGGAGGCGGAGCAGTTGGCGGGCCTGTCGGGCACGGACGCGCCACCGGACGCCGACGGCCGGGCGCCCGCCCGCGAAGCCACCGACCCCGCCGCCGCCAAGGACGAACTCGGCCCCGGCTTCCTCCAGTCCCTGGCCCGCGGCCTCGCCGTCCTGCGCGCCCTCGGCGGGGCCCGCGGCGAAGGGCTGCCGCTCACCGCGCTCGCCGAGGCCACGGGCCTGCCGAGGGCCACCGCGCGACGCTGTCTGCACACCCTGGAGCAGGCGGGGTACGCGGCTCACGACGGCCGCCTGTTCCGTCCGCTCCCCCGCATCCTGGAGCTCGGCCACGCGGCCCTGTCCGGGCTCACCTTCGCCGAGCTGGCCGAGCCGCACCTGCGCGAGCTGGCCGACCGGGTGCGGCAGTCGGCCTCGGCGACGGTCCTGGACGGCACGGACATCCGCTACGTCGCGCGGGCGGCCACCGTGCGCGTCATGAGCGTCCACATCACGGTCGGCACCCGCTTTCCCGCGTACGCCACCGCCATGGGCCGGGTGCTGCTCGCCGGGCTCCCCGCGGACGAGCGCGAGCGCCTGCTGACGGCCGCGCCGCCCCGCGCCCTGACCCCGCGCACCGTGACCGACCCCGGCGAGCTGGCCCGCGTCCTCGACCGCGCCGCCGCCGAGGGCCACGCCACCGCCGACCAGGAGCTGGAGGACGGGCTGCGCTCGGTGGCCGTGCCGGTCAGGGACGCGGCCGGGCGGGTGGTCGCCGCCGTGAACGTCGCGCAGCACGCGGGCACGGACCCGCTCTCCCGGACCCGCGACGCCCTGCTGCCCGCGCTGCGCGCGACGGCGGCGGCGATCGAGACGGATCTGCACATCGCCGCCCGCTTCAACACGGTACGAATGTCTTGATCACGTAAGGGACTTGACGTTGCATCAGGCACTTGCCGCACGCCCGCCGGGCGCCCCGCCCTCGCGAGATGGCGGAGGTGCCCGGAGCCGGACTCGAACCGGCACGCCCCCGAGGGGCAGCGAGGTTTAAGCTCGCCGTGTCTGCATTCCACCATCCGGGCAGGCCGTGGGCCCCGCATCAAGGATTCGACCCTATCGGGAGGCATCCCCCGAACAGCGGAGGGACGGCTCGATGTTGTCTTATTTTATTGACGTCTGAGGGAGCATCAGCCGCCGGTACGGTCCATTGGTACTTGCCGGAGGCCTTTCCATGTCTCCGGCCGGTCTCATGGGCCTCTGCGCGGAATGACGGAATTTAGCCTCCCGCCCGTTCCCGTCCCGGGCCGCGGATCTCAGGGACGTCCGTCATCCCCAGGTATGACAAGAGGCTCCCGGGTCCGACTGGAGAGGGCCCCTGGAACCGGAACAGCGGCTGACTCCAGGGCGCCGATCGGCCGCGACGATGGAGTACGTCCCCACTCGTCGTCCCGACAGGAGCACCGTCCCGTGACCACCACCCCCTTCGCCACCCGCGCCACCGCAGTGGCCGCGCGCGCCACGGACCTCTCCAAGGTGTACGGACAGGGTGAGACCCAGGTGGTCGCCCTGGACCACGTCTCCGTCGACTTCGGGCAGGGCGAGTTCACCGCGATCATGGGTCCCTCCGGTTCCGGCAAGTCGACGCTGATGCACTGCGTCGCGGGCCTGGACAGCTTCAGCTCCGGTTCGGTGCGCCTCGGTGAGACGGAGCTGTCCACGCTCAAGGACAAGCAGCTCACGAAGCTCCGCCGCGACAAGATCGGCTTCATCTTCCAGGCGTTCAACCTGCTGCCGACGCTGACCGCCCTGGAGAACATCACGCTCCCCATGGACATCGCGGGCCGCAAGCCCGACAAGGCGTGGCTGGAGCAGGTCATCGAGATGGTCGGCCTCTCCGGACGGCTCAGCCACCGGCCCACCGAGCTCTCCGGCGGCCAGCAGCAGCGCGTGGCCGTGGCCCGTGCGCTCGCCTCGCAGCCCGAGATCATCTTCGGTGACGAGCCGACCGGAAACCTCGACTCGCGCTCGGGCGCGGAGGTCCTCGGCTTCCTGCGCAACTCCGTGCGGGACCTCGGCCAGACCGTCGTGATGGTCACCCACGACCCGGTGGCCGCGTCGTACGCGGACCGCGTGATCTTCCTCGCGGACGGGCGGGTCGTGGACGAGATGCTGCGGCCCAGCGCCGAGGGCGTGCTCGACCGGATGAAGCACTTCGACGCCAAGGGGCGGACCAGCTAGGCGTCCGGTCGCCTCGTTCCTCGCCTGCGGGCCGCATGTGGCTGGTCGCGCAGTTCCCCGCGCCCCTCCGGGGCGCTCCCCCTTCGGGCTCACAGACCCCCCTCACCAGGACTCACACCCATGTTCCGTACCGCCCTGCGCAACGTGCTCGCGCACAAGGCCAGGCTGCTCATGACCGTGCTCGCCGTCATGCTCGGCGTCGCCTTCGTCTCCGGCACCCTGGTCTTCACCGACACCTTCGGCAACGCCTACAAGAACAAGTCGGCGAAGAGCTTCGACCACGTCTCCGTCGCCATCACCTCCAACAGCAGCAACTCCGGCGACAGTCAGGGGGGCCCGAAGCAGAAGCCCGAGCTGACCGAAGCCCTCCTGAAGAAGGCCGGGGAGCTGCCCGGCGCCGACTCCGCGATCGGCGCCGTCTCCGGCTTCACCGCCCTCGCCGACAAGGACGGCAAGCTGGTGGGCGGCGAGTGGGGCACCACCGGCGCCAACTACTTCCCGGGCAAGGGCGGCAAGGACCCGCGCTACGACTTCACCGAGGGCGCCGCCCCGAAGTCCGCCGGTCAGATCGCCCTGGACTCCCGCACCGCGGGACGCACCGGCTACACGGTGGGCGACACCGTCCGCCTCTCCACCGACGGCCCGGTGCGCACCGCGAAGGTCAGCGGCGTCTTCGACACCGACGAGGGCAGTGTCGTCGCGGGCGGCAGCCTGGTCCTGTTCGACAACAAGACCGCGTTCAAGGCGCTCAACAAGAACCAGTACGACGAGATCGACGTGAAGGCGGCCGCGGGCGCCTCCGAGGCGGCCCTGGAGAGCGCGGTCGAGAAGATCCTGCCCGAGGAGTCCTCGACGATGACGGGCGGTGAACTCAAGGCGCAGCAGGACAGCATGATCGAGGAGCAGACCAGCTCGATGAGCCAGGTCCTGCTGATCTTCGCCGGTATCGCGCTCTTCGTCGGCATCTTCATCATCGCCAACACCTTCACCATGCTGGTCGCCCAGCGCACCAAGGAGCTCGCGCTGATGCGGGCCGTCGGCGCCTCGCGCCGCCAGGTGACGCGCTCCGTGCTGATCGAGGCCTTCCTGGTCGGCGTGATCGCCGCCGTCACCGGATTCGCGCTCGGCATCGGCGTGGCGGTCGGCCTGGAGTCCCTGATGAACTCCGCCGGTGCCTCGCTGCCCGACGGGCCGCTCGTCATCGCCCCGACCACGATCCTCGTGGCGCTGCTCATCGGTGTCGTCGTGACCATGCTGGCCGCCTGGCTGCCGGGCCGCCGCGCCGCGAAGATCCCGCCGGTCGCCGCGATGAACAGCGTCCACGCGACGCCGACCATGCGCGGCCTGGTGGTCCGCAACACCATCGGCTCGGTCATCGTCGCGCTCGGCGCGGTGATGCTCTTCATGAAGGACAACTACGTGAAGTCGGGCGGCGCGGGCGTCATGCTCGTCGGCGTCATCGTCCTCACGCCGCTGCTGTCCCGCCCGTTCATCGCCGCCTCGGCCCCGCTCCTGAAGCCGTTCGGCGTCACCGGCAAGCTCTCGCGCCTCAACTCGCTGCGCAACCCGCGCCGTACGGCGTCCACGGCCGCGGCGCTGATGATCGGTCTGACCCTCATCACGGCGATGACCGTGGTCGCCACCTCGATGAGCACCGCCATCAACAAGATGGCCGCCGGCGCCATGAAGGCCGACTACAGCGTCTCCATGGCGAACTTCCAGCCGCTGACCCCCGAGGTCCGCGAGAAGCTGGACAAGATCCCGGACGTCGCGGCGACCACCCCGCTGCGCAGCACCTACGGCGAGGCCGACGGCGGCTTCGTCTCCATCTCCGGCGTCGACCCGAAGACCTTCGGCGAGCTGGTCGGCCTGGACTTCACCAGCGGCTCGGTGGCCGGCCTGAAGTCCGGTGGCGTGCTCGTCGACACGGACACCGCCAAGGACAAGGGCCTCAAGGCGGGCGACACCCTCCCGCTGAAGTTCGACGACGACGGCAAGAAGGTCCGGCTGAAGGTCGCCGGTGTCTACGAGGGCAACGAGATGCTCAACGGACTCTTCGCGCCGACCTCCCTCGTCGACCCGCACCTGACGAAGATCGTCGACAAGCAGGTCCTCGTGAAGATGAAGGACGGCACCTCGGACAAGTCCGAGGACGCCATCGTCAAGGCCCTCGGCGAGAACCCCGCCATCACCGTCCAGGACAAGGACGCGATCAGCAACGCGGTGGCCGGTTCCATCAACATGATGCTGAACATGCTCTACGGCCTGCTGGCCATGGCCGTCCTGATCGCCGTCCTCGGCGTCATCAACACCCTCGCGATGTCGGTCTTCGAGCGGAAGCACGAGATCGGCATGTTGCGGGCCATCGGCCTGGACCGCGCGAAGGTCAAGCAGATGGTGCGTCTGGAGGCGGTCATCATCTCCCTGTTCGGCGCGGTGCTCGGCATCGGTCTCGGCCTCTTCATGGGCTGGGTCGCGGGCGGCACCATCTCGAACAGCGTCTCCACGTACTCCATGGAGATCCCGCTCGGCCGGATCGTGATCTTCCTCGGGATCGCGGCCCTGGTCGGTGTCCTCGCGGCGATGTGGCCGGCCCGCAGCGCGGCCAAGCTGAACCCGCTGATGGCCATCAAGGCCGAGTAGCGGCGGTACGCGAAAAGGGGCCCCGGCGGATCACCGCCGGGGCCCCTTTCACGTACGTACACGCGGCTACGACGCGCGCCACTCCCGGGCCCGCAGCGGCATCCCCGAGGCGCCGATCTCAGGCGTCCTCACCGCGAGGACCTGGTTGACGCCGATGCGGTTGTGCTCGAAGGCGAGCGCGGAGGCGGCCATGTAGAGCCGCCAGACGCGGGCACGGCCGGGCGAGGTGAGGCGCTGGGCCTCGGGCCACCGCGCCTCCAGGTTGGCGACCCAGCGGCGCAGGGTCAGCGCGTAGTGCTCGCGGATGGCCTCCACGTCGCGCACCTCGAACCCGGCCCGCTCCAGGAGCCCGACCGTGGTCCCGACCGGCGCGAGCTCCCCGTCCGGGAAGACGTACGCGTCGATGAACTCGTCCACCGAGTACGCCGATTCGTCGGCCCGCGGCCGGCGCGCGATCTGGTGGTTGAGCAGCCGTGCGCCCGGCTTCAGCAGGGCGTACAGGGTGTGCGCGTACTCCAGGTAGCGCTCGGAGCCGACGTGTTCGGCCATGCCGATGGAGGAGATGGCGTCGTACGGTCCGTCGCGCACGTCCCGGTAGTCCTGGACGCGGATCTCGATCCGGTCGGTGAGGCCCTCCTCGGCGATGCGCTTCCTGGCGTACGCGGCCTGCTCCTGGGAGAGCGTGACGCCGACGACGGTGACGCCGTGCTCGCGGGCCGCGTGGATCGCCATGGAACCCCAGCCGCAGCCGACGTCCAGCAGGCGCATGCCGGGCCGCAGCGCCAGCTTCCGGCAGATGAGTTCGAGCTTGTCGCGCTGGGCGTCCTTCAGGGTGGAGTCGGGCGAGGCCCAGTAGGCGCAGGAGTAGACCATCGAGGGGCCGAGGACGAGCTCGTAGAAGTCGTTGCCCACGTCGTAGTGGTGGCTGATGGCGCGCCGGTCGCTGCCCTTGGTGTGCAGGTGGAGGCGGCCGTGTCTGCGCATCTCCTCCGGCGGCGGCGCGGGCGGCAGGAAGGGCGCCGAGAGGGCGAACAGCGAGCGGGCGGCGGAGCGGACCCGCGGGTCGCGCAGCGCCTGCCGCAGGCCCGGCGCGTCCTCGCCGCGCTCCCAGATGAACTCCGCCATCTTGTCCAGCGTCTCGTAGAGATCCCCGTCGACGTCCAGGTCACCGGCCACCCAGGCGCGGGCGAGGCCCAGTTCGCCCGGCTTCCACAGGAGGTGGCGCAGGGCGCGGCGGTTGCGTACGACGAGGGTGGAGGCGCCCGGAGGCCCGGCCTCCGAACCGTCCCAGCCGCGGATCCGTACCGGCAGCGGGGCTCCCATCAGCTGCTCGGCGAGACTCTTCAGCCGCAGTGCGGCGTTCTGCATGGCGCACACCTCCGTGACGACGACCCGGGATCGGTCCGACACCACGTAAACACCGAAGAACCCCGTGCGCAGTCCCATCGCCGTGTCATGGAACGGCAAAACAGGTGCCACAGGCACCTATCTCGGCCCGGATCCGCGCCGCCCGGTGTCCGGGTACGCCGAAGGGGGCCGCCCGCACCACGGATGGCGGGCGGCCCCCTTCGGGGTGGATCAGTGACGCGAGGTCAGGAGGCCTTGGCCTTCTCCTCGGCCTTGACCGCCGGGGCGGGCTCGGCCGCGACCTGCGGCTTCGGGGCCGGCTTGGCGGCCTCGTAGAACTCCTCGCGAGGCGCTTCCAGAGCACCGAGGGAGACGACCTCGCGCTTGAGGAACATACCGAGCGTCCAGTCCGCGAAGACGCGGATCTTGCGGTTGAACGTCGGCATCGCCATGCCGTGGTACGCGCGGTGCATGTACCAGGCGAGACGGCCCTTGAGCTTGATCTTCATCTTGCCCATGACGATCATCGCGACGCCCTTGTGCAGGCCGAGACCGGCGACCGCACCCTTGTTGGCGTGGCTGTACTCCTTCTGCGGGAAGCCCCGCATGCCGGAGATCACGTTGTCGCCGAGGACCTTCGCCTGACGCAGCGCGTGCTGGGCGTTCGGCGGGCACCAGGCGTTCTCGTTGCCCGCCTTGCGGCCGACGAGGTCCGGCACCTGGGCGTTGTCGCCCGCGGCCCAGATGTAGTCCGTGCCCTGCACCTGGAGCGTGGTCTGGGTGTCCACGTGGCCGCGCGGGCCGAGCGGCAGACCGAAGCGGGTCAGCGCCGGGTTCGGCTTGACGCCCGCGGTCCACACGATCGTGCTGGAGTCGACCTCCAGGCCGTTCTTCAGGACCACGTGGCCGTCCACGCAGGAGTCCATCGACGTCGAGAGGTAGACCTCGACGCCGCGGCTCTCCAGGTGCTCCTTGCCGTACTGGCCGAGCTTGGGGCCGACCTCGGGGAGGATCTTGTCGGCGGCGTCGACCAGCACGAAGCGCATGTCCTCGCGCTTCACGTTGTTGTAGTACTTGGCCGCGTCGCGGGCCATGTCCTCGACCTCGCCGATGGTCTCCGCACCCGCGAAGCCACCGCCGACGAAGACGAAGGTCAGCGCCTTGCGGCGGACCTCCTCATCCGTCGTGGAGTCGGCCTTGTCCAACTGCTCGAGGACGTGGTTGCGCAGGCCGATGGCCTCCTCGATGCCCTTCATGCCGATGCCCTGCTCGGCGAGGCCGGGGATCGGGAAGGTGCGGGAGACCGCGCCCATCGCGATGACGAGGTAGTCGAAAGGCAGCTCGTACGCCTCACCCACGAGGGGGGCGATCGTGGCGACCTTGCGGTCCTGGTCGATGGTGGTGACCCGGCCGGTGAGAACCTCTGCCTTGGGCAGCACGCGTCGCAGCGGGACGACGACGTGCCGCGGCGAGATGCTGCCGGCGGCGGCTTCGGGGAGGAAGGGCTGGTAGGTCATGTACGACCGGGGGTCGACGACCGTGACGGTCGCCTCTCCGTAGCGCATCTTCTTGAGGATGCGCCGAGCTGCGTACAGGCCTACGTACCCACCGCCTACTACGAGGATCCTGGGACGCTCCGTGGTGCTCATGCCATCGAGTATCCACCCGTCCGGCGGGGGTCGCTCGTGCGCCCCTTCACAAGCATGCCGGGGGGCTCTGCTACACTTCGCCGCCCACGTGACCGAGGTCATGGCGCCCCAGGGGAACCACCGCACCACGCGAGTCGTTGCCCACCCCTTGTGAGCTGCCGGTCCGGGCCTGCCGCCGGGGTGGACCAGTCGCCCGCGTCACCCGCGGGCCACCCGCCCGACACACGCGGGCCACCCGGCCGGGAGCCCGGGAATGACCTTTTCGGCGGCTCGGTGGCCCCGAACCTCGCCCGCAGATGGCCAATTCCTTGTGAAGAACTTCACGAACTTTTTCCGACAGCCCGTCGCCGAAAGGCGGGCCGCCGGATGGCCGCTGATCAGATGCGGTCGCGGGGGATGCCCGGGTGAATGGATGTCAGGGGGAGTCCATCCGTTCGCAAAGGAGCCTCATGCGCATCCGCACCGCACTCGTCACGGCGACGTTCGTCGCCGCGGCCACCCTCGGCAGCGCGGGCACGGCCGCCGCCGAGCACCACACGCCCGCGAACACGCCGGCGGGCACCGCACAGTCCCACGCCGACGACCCCGAACCGCTCGGCAACGACATCCTCGGCAACGACACCTCGGGCGACGACCCCCTCGGCGACGGCATGCTCGACGACGACATGCTCGGCAACCACACACGTGATGACGACCCGCGTGACGACGACCCGCGTGACGACAACCGACGTGACGACGACCGACGTGACCACGACATGCTCGGCAACCACACCCTGCCCAAGAACAACAACGAACAGCCCACCAACCAGCTCCCCGTCCTCGGCTCGCTTCTCGGTACCGTCGGCGGTCTGCTCGGCGGCCTGCTCGGCGGCGGCAGCGCGGCCTAGTGGGCGGACCCCACCGCCCACGGCGGGGCGGCCGACGCGCATCGTCCGCCCGAAGACACGGCGCGCCCCCAGCCTCGTCAGAGACCGGGGGCGCGCCGATGCCGCGGGTACGGGGCTCAGGCCGGGCCGGGAGCGCTCCGCCGCTGCTCCTCGACCTCTTCCGCCGCCTTGTAGGCGATGCCGTCGAGGATGTCGTGTTCGCTCACGACGACCTCCTCGGCGCCGGTCCTGTCCATGATCGCGAGCAGTACGAGGGCGCCCGACGCGATGACGTCGACGCGGCCCGCGTGCATCGCCGGGATCGCCGCGCGCTCGGCGTGCGTGGCCGTCATCAGGCGCTCCGTGATGGCGGCCACCCGCTCGTACGGGAGCCGGGTGTGGTGGATCGCGCGGCCGTCGTAGGTGTCGAGGCCGAGCTCGATCGCGGCGAGGGTGGTGACCGAGCCCGCGAGGCCGACGAGGGTGCGCGCGTCCTTGAGCGGCACCGTGCGCTCGGCGAGGTCCAGGGCCGCCTCGATGTCCGCGCGGACGGCGGCGAACTGCTCGCGGGTCGGCGGGTCCGCGACGACGCCGTCGTGCACGAGGTGGCGCTCGGTCATGCGGACGCAGCCGACGTCCACCGAGCGGGCGGCGAGGACCTCGTCCGTGCCGACCACGAACTCCGTGGAGCCGCCGCCGATGTCCACGACCAGATAGGGCTTGGCCAGGTCGTCGCGGCCCGCCAGCTCCTTGGTCGCGCCGGTGAAGGAGAACTCCGCCTCCTGCGCGCCGGTGATGACCTCCGGCTCGACGCCCAGGATGTCCAGGATGCCCTGGACGAACACGTCGCGGTTCTCCGCGTCACGGGAGGCGGAGGTGGCCACGAAGCGGACGCGCTCGGCGCCGTGCGTCTTGATGGCCTCGGCGTACTCGCGGCAGGCCGCGAAGGTGCGCTCAAGGGCCTCGGGGGCGAGGCGGCCGGTCCGGTCCACGCCCTGGCCGAGGCGGACGATCCTCATCCGCCGGTCCAGGTCGACGAGCGCGCCCGTGGCCGGGTCGGCGTCCGCCACCAGGAGGCGGATCGAGTTCGTGCCGCAGTCGATGGCGGCGACGCGGGTCACCCGTCCCCCTCGGGCGCGCACGGCGTGACGCAGGGCCCCTTGGCCCACCACTCGGGCAGCATCGCGATGGCCTCGTCGCCGAGCGGGTTCACGCCGGGCCCGGCGGCCAGGGAGTGGCCGACCAGGACGTGCAGGCACTTCACGCGGTCCGGCATGCCGCCCGCGCTCGGGAAGCCCTCCAGGACCTCGATGGCGTCGCGGCGCGCGATGTAGTCCTCGTGGGCCGCGCGGTAGGCGGCGGCCAGCTCGGGGTCGGTCGTGAGCCGCTCCGACATCTCCTTCATGACGCCGTTGGCCTCAAGGGTGCCGATCGCGGACGCGGCCCTCGGGCACGTCAGGTAGTACGTGGTCGGGAACGGCGTCCCGTCCGGGAGGCGCGGCGCCGTCTCGACGACGTCCGGCTGACCGCAGGGGCAGCGGTGCGCGATGGCCCGCAGGCCGCGCGGCGGGCGGCCGAGCTGCTGTTTGAAGGCCTCGACGTCGGCGTCGGTCGGCTCGGTGCGCTCAGTGGTCGGCGGGGGCGTGTCCATGCCTGTCTTTCCATCAGTGGGTCAGTCGTCGGAACGGTCGGTCTCACGGGGCCCTGTCGGCCCTGTCAGCCTTATCGGCCATCTCGGCCTTGTCAGCTTTGTCGACGCGTTCCCAGACGTTCGAGTACCAGGGGCGTGCGACCGCCCCCTGGTCCGCGCGCCGGCTCCTGGCCGCGGCGGGGTCGATCACCGTGAACCCGGTCTCGCCCGGCAGCACATAGTGCAGGCGGTCGCGGATCTGCTGCTGCGCGTACGCGTCGTCCTGCCAGCGGGCCTTCTCGTCGCGCAGCTTCTCGACGTCGGCCCGGTGCTCGGCCTGCTGCCGGCGCAGGTCGTCGATCTCGGCGCGCTGCGAGACGTACTGCCTTATCGGGTACGCGAGGGCGACGACCAGGGAGCAGAGCACGAGCGCGAGGAGCGCCGCGCGGCCGGTGAGCCGGGAGCGGCGCGCCTGGCGCTTGGTCTGGGAGCGGTAGACCCGCTCCGCGGTCTGCTCGCCGAGCAGCCGCAGGCGGGTAGCGGTGGAGAACCGGTCCTTGGTCCCGGCCTTGGCCATGGTTCCGTCTCCCCAGAGCTTGCGCCTGCACGTACGTACGTCCCCGCACACGGTACGGGACCGGCTGCGGGGACGTACGCAACTACGTGGCTACGTGAGCTTCGGACAAAGCTCAGCCCTTGTTGTGCCTACTGGTTCGCAGAGCGCTGTGCCTACTGGTTCGCAGAGCGCTGTGCCTACTGGTTCGCAGAGCGAAACCGCGGGAACGCGCTGCGGCCGGCGTAGACCGCGGCGTCGTCGAGGATCTCCTCGATGCGCAGGAGCTGGTTGTACTTGGCGACGCGCTCGGAGCGGGCCGGGGCGCCGGTCTTGATCTGGCCGCAGTTGGTGGCGACGGCGAGGTCGGCGATGGTGACGTCCTCGGTCTCGCCGGAGCGGTGCGACATCATGCACTTGAAGCCGTTGCGCTGGGCCATCTCGACGGCGTCCAGGGTCTCGGTCAGCGAGCCGATCTGGTTGACCTTGACGAGCAGGGCGTTGGCGGAGTTCTCCTCGATGCCGCGGGCCAGGCGCTCGGGGTTGGTGACGAACAGGTCGTCGCCCACCAGCTGCACCTTGTCGCCGAGCTTCTCGGTGATGGCGTTCCAGCCGGCCCAGTCGTCCTCGAACAGCGGGTCCTCGATGGAGACGAGGGGGTACGAGGCGACGAGCTCCTCGTAGTACTCGGTCATCTCGGCGGCCGTGCGGGACTTGCCCTCGAACTGGTACGTGCCGTCCTTGTAGAACTCGGACGCGGCGACGTCGAGGGCGAGCGCGATCTGCTCGCCGGGGACGTAGCCGGCCTCCTTGATGGCCTCCAGGATGAGGTCGAGGGCGGCGCGGTTGGAGTCGAGGTTCGGGGCGAAGCCGCCCTCGTCGCCGAGGCCGGTGGCCAGGCCCTTGCTCTTCAGGACCTTCTTCAGCGTGTGGTAGACCTCGGTGCCCCAGCGCAGCGCCTCGGAGAACGACTCGGCGCCGATCGGCGCGATCATGAACTCCTGGATGTCGACGTTGGAGTCCGCGTGCGACCCGCCGTTGAGGATGTTCATCATCGGCACGGGCAGCAGGTGCGCGTTCGGGCCGCCGAGGTAGCGGAACAGCGGCAGGTCGCTGGCCTCGGAGGCGGCGTGCGCGACGGCGAGCGAGACGCCGAGGATGGCGTTGGCGCCGAGGGAGCCCTTGTTGTCGGTGGCGTCCAGGTCGAACATCGCCTGGTCGATCAGGCGCTGCTCGGTGGCGTCGTAGCCGACGAGCTCCGGGCCGATCTGCTCGATGACGGCGAGGACGGCCTTCTCGACACCCTTGCCCTGGTAACGGTTGGGGTCACCGTCACGGAGTTCGATGGCCTCGAAGGCACCGGTGGAGGCACCGGACGGGACGGCGGCACGACCGGTGCTGCCGTCGTCGAGGCCGACCTCGACCTCGACCGTGGGGTTGCCTCGGGAGTCCAGGATTTCCCGGGCTACGACGACGTCGATGGACGGCACGAGCATCTCCTTCTGGGATGTGACGCGTTTACGCGGGCCGATTCGGCCCGCGTCTCCTGAGCCTAACCGGCTCCGGGCCCCAGGCCAGCCGACCGCCCGTCCCGTGGGACGGGGGAAGGCTCAAATGGCCGGGAAACGGGATGGAAGCCCGCGTTTCTACTGGCCGGTAGCTCGCTAGGAGCGAACAGCGGACATGGCCCCGCCCCGGTGCGTACGGGGATACGCGCACCGGGGCGGGGAGCCCGTGGGGACGGGGCGGGACGGCCGTGCGTCCGCCGAGGCACGGCCGTGACCGGATCCGTCAGCTGAGGTGCAGCTGCTGGCCGGGGTAGATGAAGTCGGCGTTGTCGATGATGTCGCCGTTGAGCTTGTAGACCTTCTGCCAGCCGCCCTTGACGTCGTGCGCCTCGGCGATCTTGGACAGCGTGTCGCCGGTCTTGACCTTGTACTCGCCGTCGCCCTTCTCGACCTTCTTGCCGGTCGGGGTCTCGACGGTCTTCTTGGACTCGGTCTGCGGCGCGGGCTGCGGCTTCGGGGCCTGCTGCGTCTTGTGCTGCGGAGCGGCCTGCTGCTGCGGGGCGGCCTGCTGCTGCGTCTTCTGCGGCTGCGGCTTGGCCTGCTGCTGCGGGGCCTGCTGCTGGCCGCCGCCGTTGTACGCGGCGCCCGAGAGACCGACGCCGCAGTGCGGCCAGGCGCCCTTGCCCTGGCCGGCGAGGACCTTCTCGGCGATCTCGATCTGCTGGGCCTTGGAGGCCTTGTCGGCGGTCGGGGCGTACTTCGTACCGCCGTACGCGGCCCAGGTGGAGGGCGAGAACTGGAGGCCGCCCTGGTAGCCGTTGCCGGTGTTGATCGACCAGTTGCCGCCGGACTCGCACTGGGCGACGGCGTCCCACTCCTGGCCGGTGGCGGCGGAGGCCGAACCGGCGGCCATCAGCGGGGCGGCCACGGCGGCACCGGTGACACCGGCGAGCGTGACGACACGGGTGGCCTTGGACGGACGGCGGTGCTTGCCCTTGCTGGAAAACAGCATGAGTTGATCCCCTCACCGACGCCTGCGAGGTGAGCTGTCGGGTTCGGGCCAGTGAAGTTGCCCGGCCGCACCACGTGAGTGCGACTTCACCCCTAGCCGGTCCCGTACGTCCCGCTCCTCCTCGGAGCTCGACGTGCGGACCCGGCGGCTTACCTTGGGTCCCCCGCTCCTGCCTACGGCGCTCGAAGCGACGACTGTTCCCGTCCGGCCGTTGGCAGGATTCGGCGTACCGACCGGCGGGGCCCACCAGTGGCGGGCGTTGACGACGGTAGTCACGCGATCCACGGAATTTCAAAGGCGATCAGGGCTTCTGAGACCCATCTCTCACTTACGCCAATACCGACATTCGGCGCGAAGCACCCCGTGGACGGTTCGTCAACTACCCCTACTTTTCGCCCAAATCGAGGCTCTGACCGGGGAGAATGAGGTCCGGGTCGGCCCCGACGGTCTTCTTGTTCTCGGTGTACAGCTCGTGCCAGCCGCCCTTGACGTCCAAGTCGTCCGCGATGGCCGACAGGTTGTCACCGGAACGCACCGTGTACGTCCCGTCGGCGACCTTCTCGGTGCGCTCGCCGCCGCGCGAGGCGTGCCGGCCCGGACGGTCGCCGCCGCTGCCGGAGGCGGGACTCTCGTCCGCGTGGTCGCCCCGGTGACGGCCGGAGGTGGAGTCGTCGGAGGGGGCGGCCGGGTCCTTCGACCCGGGGGTGCCGGCCGAAGGGGCTTCGTCGCGCCCGGACTTGCCGTCCGTCGGGCGCTTGTCGCCCTTGTCGCCGTTGCCGCTGTTGCCCTGCTTGTCGCCCTTTTCGTGATTCTTGTCTCGGGAGGCGTCGCCCGAACCGGGCGTGTCGCCGTCGTCGTCGGCGGAGCCGGGGCCTTCTGACGCGTCGTCGGAGGCCTTGTCCGACGACTTGTCGGCGGCCTTGCCCTTGGAGTCCTTGGAGTCCCCCGAGCCCTCGGAGTCCTGGGAGCCCTTCGACTTCTCCGACCCCGTCGAACCGGTCGAACCGTTCGAGTCGCTCGAGTCGTCCCTGTCCGACGAGTCGGCGGGCTCCGGGGGGATCGGATCGCCCGGGTCCACGTCGGCCGCCGCGCCGCCGTCGGTGAGTCCGGCGATCGGGGCGCAGCTCGGCCAGGCCTCGGGGCCCTGCCCGTCGAGGATCCTCTCGGCCACGGCGATCTGCTGGGACTTGGAGGCCTGGTCGGCGCTCGGCGCGTAGTCGAGGCCGCCGTGCTTCTCCCACATGTCCTCGGAGAGCTGGAGCCCTCCGTAGTAGCCGTTCCCGGGGTTGGCGCTCCACGCGCCGCCGCTCTCGCACTCGGCGAGCTTGTCCCACGTCACCGTCTCGGCGGCGCTCGCGCTGGTGGCTCCGAGCAGCGGGATGGCGATGGCGGATCCGGTGACTCCTGCCGCGACGATGAGGGCCGGGGCCTGGCGGGGGCGTCGGTGACGACCATTGCCGGAGAGCATGCGGTTGCCTTTCAGGAGACTGTTACGGCGACTTGGGCACCGGGTGCCCGAGTCGACGTGAACGTAGCCGCACTCGAACGCTTGTCACAAGTCGATGCAGCGGAGATCACGTCAACATCACAGTTGTGATGGGCCGTCAGAAACCGGTCGTTCCGGTGCCTCTTTCTGTGCGTCTGTGAACTTCACCGGCAGCGTGCGCAGCCCCCGCATGATCAGCCCGCCACGCCACCGCAAATCGGCCGGGTCGGCCGCGAGTTGCAGGTCGGGCAGGCGCCTGAGCAGCGTCGCGAGCGCGGTCTGGCCCTCCAGGCGGGCGAGCGGGGCGCCGAGGCAGTAGTGGATTCCGTGGCCGTACCCGAGGTGCTGGTTGTCGCGGCGCGCGAGGTCGAGGGTGTCGGGCCGGTCGAACCGCTCGGGGTCGCGGTCGGCGGCGGCGAGCACGACGAGGACGGGGTCGCCGGCCGCGATGTCCTGCCCGCCGAGGGTCAGCGCCTCGGTGGCGAACCGCCAGGTGGCCAGCTCCACGGGTCCGTCGAAGCGGAGCAGTTCCTCGACGCCGGTCTCCAGCAGGCCGGTGTCGCCCTCCGCCAGGGCCTTCTGGAGCCGTGCGCGCTGCTCGGGGTGGGTGAGGAGGGCGTACATGCCGTTGCCGATGAGGTTGACGGTGGTCTCGAATCCGGCGAACAGGAGGATGAAGGCCATGGCGGCGGCCTCGTTCTCCGTGAGGTGCTCGCCGTGGTCGGAGGCGCGGATGAGGCCGGAGATGAGGTCGTCGCCGGGGTCGAGGCGTTTGCGGTGGATCAGCTCGGCGAGGTAGCCGCGCATCTTCTTCACCGAGCGGGCTACGCCGCCGCGGGGGCCGCCGCCGTGGCGGATCATCATGCCCGCCCAGTCGCGGAAGTCGTCCTGGTCCTCGCGGGGGACGCCGAGCAGGTCGCAGATGGCGTAGATGGGGAGCGGGAAGGCGAACTCGTGGATGAGGTCGGCCTCGCCCTTCGCCACGAAGGCGTCGATGAGCTGATCGGTCAGCTCCCGCACGCGCGGTGCGAACTCGGCGACGCGGCGCGGGGTGAACGCCTTCGAGACGAGGCGCCGCAGGCGGGTGTGGTCCGGCGGGTCGATGTTGAGCAGATGCGTCATCAGCTCGGCCTTGCGCTCGCCGGGGATGCCGGTCTTGCCCTTGGCGTGGGCGGGCTCGTCGTGGTGGGCCGGATTCTTGCTGAGCCGCTGGTCGGCGAGCGCCTGGCGCGCGTCCGCGTACCGGGTGACCAGCCAGGCCTCGACTCCGCTGGGCAGCGTGGTCCTGTGCACCGGGGAGTTCTCGCGCAGCCAGGCGTAGGCGGGGTAAGGATCGGTGGCGAACTCCCAGGTGAAGAGCTCGGGCTGCGGGCTCGCCCCGGGGGCGGGCGTGGCTCCTGCGGGGCAGGTCGCGGGCGGCTGGTCGTGCATGCGGTGACCGTATCTCCCGGGGGCTACGTGACTCCTCCTTGGCCGGGGGCTGGACCGGGGCGGCAGCGGTCATGCGGGGCGGAAGCCGCTAGTCCAGGTGTGGGTCCAGGGCGTGGTCCCCGGGGCGGCCCGTCGGGCGGAGCAGTCCCTTCAGGCGACGTGCGGCCGAGGCGTCGCCCCCAGCATCGACGATGCGGAAGCAGTGCACCGCGAGGTGCCGGTGGAGGACGGTACCCGGCCGGGGAGGGAAAGCGGCCATGCCGCCGTGCGGGACGGAAGCCGCGCCCTCAGCCTCAGCGATACGCAAGCAGTGCACCGCAAGGTGCCCGAAGAGGGCGGAGGCGGCTGCGGTCACGCCGCCAGGCCCGGGGCGGAAGCCGCTAGTCCAAGTGCGGGTCCAGG
The DNA here is from genome assembly GCF_020026305.1 of Streptomyces sp. 135. Taxonomy (NCBI): domain Bacteria; kingdom Bacillati; phylum Actinomycetota; class Actinomycetes; order Kitasatosporales; family Streptomycetaceae; genus Streptomyces; species Streptomyces sp. 135. Next base: position 3,526,067 of record NZ_CP075691.1, read on the forward strand.
GCGTCGTCACCGGGGCGGCCCGTCGGGCGGAGCAGTCCCTTCAGGCGACGCGTCGCCGAGACGTCGCCCTCAGCCTCAGCGATACGGAAGTAGTGGACCGCGAGGTGCTGGTGGACCTGTCCGAGGAGGGCGGCGGCCCCGGTCTCGCCCGCGTCGGCGGCGGCCGTGAGGTAGGGGACAGCTTCCCCGTACGCGACGCGGGTGGCGAGGAGGTGGCCCAGCCGGCCCGCGGCGCGGGAGCTGCCGTGGTCCGCCGCCTGCCGGAACCAGTCCTCGGCGGCCGCCGTGTCCCCCGCGTGCTCCGCCAGCAGGCCGAGCCACGTCATGGCGTGGGCGTCCCCGCCCTCGGCGCGCGGCTCCAGGGCCGAACGGAAGGCGGCCACCAGGCCGTCCAGCTCGGCGGCGTCATGCGGCTCCAGACCCTCGTACGCACGGATCCACACACGGTCCGGCACCGGCGGTTCCGAGCGGTCCGCGTCCGCGATCAGCGAGCCGTACGGCCGCCAGGTGCCGGGCCACTCACCCGGTACGAGCAGGGCGGTCACGCCGTGCCGGGGCGCGGTGGCCCAGGCGAGCGCCTCGTCGAAGGTCTCGTCGAAGGTCTCGTCGGACGTGATGGCCGCCGCCTGGCCGTACTCGTCCTTGACCTGGCTCAGCAGCTTCGCCGTGACGCCCCGGGTGAGCCCGCACCGCGCGAGGTCGATCGCGGCGCGCACCAGGAGGTGGCCGAGCAGGCGGCTCCCCGCGCGCCGCGCCCTGCGCCACTCCTCCCACAGGTCCGGGCCGAGGGCGAGGAACTCCGTGACGCCGAGGCTCCCGCGCCAGCGGACGGCGTCCGCGAGGCGGGGGTCGTCGGCCGCCGCGAGCCGCGCCAGCTCCGCCTCGCTCCACTCGGCGGGGACCTCGACGGTCCGGGCGATGCCGAGGACGCGGGCGGCGGGGTGGTGTCCGAAGCGGTGTCTGTCGTACGCCTCGTCCCGCATCGTCGCCAGGACGACGACGCGGTCATGGGTGAGCTGAGCGAGGAGGCCAGGGATGCCGGGCTCCTCGATATGGGCGTCCAGGTCGTCCAGCCACACCACGTGGGTGCCCGTGGCGTCGCGGCCACGGAGCTGGTCCGGGAGGTCGCGCAGGTCCGCTCCGCCGCCCGCGACGAAGACCCGGGAGTCCCCGGCCACGCTCGCCCGCAGGGCCGCCCAAGCCGTCGAGGTCTTTCCGGACAGGGGCCCTCCCGTGACGATGACGAGGCCGCCGTGGTGCGCGGCCTGCCTCACGAGGACGGACAGCTCGTCGTCACAGTCCCTGGCGACGTAGGGAGGCAGCGCCGTCGCGCCGAGGAGCCTGCGGGTGGGGCGCACGCCGAGGCCGAGGCGGCGGAGCCGGTCGGCGCGCGGCCAGCCGTCGGCGGCTTACCGCGCGGGCGAGGAGGCCGGTGCCTGGACCGTGACGGCGCCGATGTGCCCCGCCTGGACGACGCTCCCCGCCGACCCGCCCGAGACGGCGTTGTGGACGGTACCGAGGCGTTCCTCCACCACCGGCGGCTCGAACTCGGCCAACAGGGCCCTGAGTTCGGCGGCGAACGGCGCGTCGATGTGCAGCAGGAGGCGCAGCCGGTGGCGCCACCCCAACACGTCGTCCCCGTAAAGCTCGGACGCCCGCTGCCAGGCGTGCCAATCCTCCGCCGTGCCGCTCTCCCTGACGCGGTGCTTGGAGCGGTGGACCAGCTCCTGGAACCGGGCCACAAGCCCGACCGGTGTCCCGGAGTCCAGGGCGTTCACCACGGCCGCCGTGGCCTCGGCCGCCAGCTTCTCCCGCTCCGGTTCCACGTACGCCCCCACGCGTCAAGCCGTCCTTGGCGCGCAACGGTACTAAGCCCCCGCCCCCTCGGCCGCCCGCACCGCGTCGCGGTAGGCCCGCGCGGCGGCCCGCAGCGCCGCCTCCGGATCGACGCCGTCCGCTTCGGCCCGCAGCGCCAGGGCGAGGAGTTCGTACCCCACGCCCTCCCCCGACGGCACCGCCACGTCGAGGCCCGCCGTGCGGACGCGCGAGGCCAGTTTCGCGGCCAGGGCGAGGCCGGGCTGGCCGAGGGGGATGCCCTCCGTCACCGACGAGCGCTGCTTCTCCACCGCCTTCGTGCGCAGCCAGTGCGCCTTCACGTCCTCCGGGGTGTCCGCCGAGTCGTCGCCGAACACGTGCGGGTGGCGGTGGATGAGCTTGTCGACGATGCCGCCCGCGACATCGTCGATGGAGAAGGGTTCGTCGTCCTCGCCGGGGCCGCCCTCCTCGGCGATCCGCGCGTGGAAGACGACCTGGAGCAGTACGTCGCCCAGCTCCTCGCGCAGCTCCTCCCGGTCGCCGTCCTCGATCGCCTCGACCAGTTCGTACGCCTCCTCGATCGCGTACTTGGCCAGGCCCTTGTGCGTCTGCTGCGAGGACCACGGGCAGGCGACGCGGATCTGGTCCATGACCTGCACCAGGTCGAGCAGGCGCGCGCCCGGCAGGTCGTAGGAGGCCGGGAGCAGTTCCAGGTCCGGCATCGCGACGCGGCCCGAGCCGGCGAGGCGGGCGAGGCCGTCGGTGAGGGGGCGGTCGCCCTCCGCGGTGGCGACGACCACGACCGTGCGGCCGCCCGCGCAGGCGTCCACCAGCTCATCGGCGGCCGGCGAGGCGTGCGTCACGGTGACGCCCGCCTCGCGCAGATACGGCAGCTGCGGGTGGCCGGCGTCGGCGCACAGGACCTCGTCGGCGCCGTGCAGGGCCTGCCAGGCGGGCCAGGACAGCAGGCCGGGCGCGACGCGGTGGCTGGTGGTCAGCAGGATGACGCGGCCGGTGGACGCGTCGGCCGGGGGCGGGGTATCGGTGTCGTTCACCTCTCGAACGTAACCCAGCCCGCCGACCCGGCCGCTGCCCCGGCCCGCGGCTACGCCTGCGGTGCCTCCGGGGAGCCGGAGCCCGTGGCGCCCCCGGCGTCGGTGACCTGGCGCAGCCACGGCGTCTTCGCGTCCACCCGCTTGTTCTTGTCGACGTCCCAGGTGCCGTACCGCGGGTTGAGGTCGACGTCGAGCTTCTTGGAGGCCGCGGTGAGGGCCTTCCAGAAGACCGCCTGGCCCTCGGGCGACTGCATGTCCGCGTCCAGCTTCTTCGCGAGCTTCTGCGCCTCGATCTCCGTGCGCAGGCTGTCGTCGAGGCGGGCCGGGGCGACGCCGTACTGCTGGAGCCACCCCTGCTCCAGGGCCTTGCGGCCGCCCGCCTGCTGCTCCAGACCCGCCCGCATCCGCTGGATGTCGCGGCGCGTCACGCTCACCCCGGCGTCGGTGGCCGCGCGGTGCAGGACCTTGTCGAGCACCATCGTGTGCAGCGTGCTGCGGGTGAGGCCGCCGGACTTGGCGATGGCCTGCTCGTACTGCGTGTCGTCGGTGACGGCGGCCCGCTGCGCGTCGCGCACCTCGTTCACCCGGCTCTCCAGCTGCGCGACCGTGATGCGGTCGCCGCCGACCACGGCCGCGGCGCCGGGATGCGCCTCGCTGCCGCAGGCGGTGAGGAGGGGGGCCGCGACGAGCGCGGCGGTGGAGAGGACGAGCGCGGTGCGACGGCTGGTGCGGCGGTGCAAGGTGGGGCCTCCCTGCTACGAGTTTGTGCGTCGGTGCACAAAGTCCGGCGTGATCGATGGTAGGCAGTGGCCGTGTTCTCGGCCAGCCATTCGACCAACGATTCGCCGGGAGTTGGGGCACCAGGGGTCACCCGAGGCCACTCTCCTGCCCGTCGCTAACCGCGCACCTGTCCGAGCCAGTGCAAGGTCCGCCGGATCTCCGCGGGGAACGGGTGGCCGGGTCCGTGCAGCAGCTCCGCGTCGTGCAGGAGGCGCGCGAGGGTGTCGTGTGCGGCGGGCCGGTCGCCGAGGGCGAGCAGCAGGTGGCCGATGCGGCGGCGGATCTCCAGGGACTGGCGGCGGTCGTCCGTCGCGTAGTGGTTCTCGTAATAGGGGAGCAGCGCGCGGTACTCGGCGAGGGCCGCGGCCGGTTCGCCGAGCTGCTCCAGGCACTGCGCGGCCTCGTACCGGAACTGGAGGGAGTGCGGGTCGGCGTGGCCGGACTCGGCGGCCCGCTCGTCGGCGAGGCGCCGCAGCTCGGGCAGGGCGCGGCGGTACTGCCCGTCGTCCATGAGCGTGGCGGCGTACTGCTTGCGCAGGGTGCGGACGACGGGTGAGTGCTCGCCGTGTTCGGCGGCGGCGGCCGGCAGGATCGCGCCGAGGATGTCCACGGCCTGGGTGATGCGGCCCTCGCCGAGGAGGCGCCGGACGTCCTCGACGGCCCGGGCGACGTCCTGCCCGGGCGGCGAACCGGGCGGTGAACCGGGCGGCCTCGGCGGCATGTCGGGGGCGGGCGCGGGGGTCGCGGCGCGGTCCGGCCAGGGCGCGAGCGGGCGCAGGAAGGGCCGGGTGGGGTCGAGCGGGCGGCCCGAGGGGATGCCGCGGGCGGGCAGCAGCGGCGCCAGTTCCTCGTAGACGTGCTGGGCGCTGGCGGGGCGGTGCTGGGGGTCCTTGGCGAGCAGGCGCAGGACGAGGGACTCCAGGGCCTCGGGCACCTCGGGGCGCAGCCGGCGCACCGGCAGCGGCGGCTCGTAGAGGTGGCGGTGCAGGACGCCGAGGGCGGTGGAGCCGGAGAACGGCACGTCGCCGCTGAGCAGTTCGTGCATCAGCACGCCGAGTGCGTAGAGGTCGGTGTACGGGCCGACGGCGCCGCCCATCGCCTGCTCCGGGGCCATGTACGCGGGGCTGCCGATCGGGGAGCCGGTGTGGGTGAGGCGGGTGGTGTCGGTGTCCATCACGGAGGCGATGCCGAGGTCGAGGACGCTGATCGTGCCGTCCTGCTTGACCATCACGTTCCGCGGCTTGAGGTCGCGGTGGACGATCGGCACGGCGTGCACCGCGGAGAGCACGGCGCACAGCTGCGCGGCGACGGCGACGGTCCACTGCCACGGGTAGGGGTCATGCTCGGCGAGGTGGTCGCCGAGGTCGGCGCCGTCGACGTACTGCATGACGAGGAAGAGGGCCCCGTCCTCGGCGGGTTCGCTGCCCGCGTCGTGGACGGTGACCAGGCCGGGGTGGTCGACCTGCGCGGTGACGCGGCACTCGCGCACGAAGCGGCGGCGCAGCTCCTCGGCCTCGGCGCCCGCGACCCGGTCGGGGCGCAGCAGCTTCACGGCGACGCGGCGGTCGAGGCGCTGGTCGTACGCCGTCCAGACCTGGCCCATGCCGCCCTGGCCGATGAGCGTGGAGAGTTCATAGCGGCCTGCGACAACCCTGCTGCCCCGGCTGGCCCGGCCGCCGGTCCCGGTACCCGGTGTCACGGTCAGTTGCCGCCCTGCTGCTTGCGCAGGTAGTCGCTCAGCTCGTCGAGCTCGGCGCGGACCTGGTGGATGCGGGCGGGCGCGGGGGGCGCGGGCGGGGTCTCCTGGACGGGCGGTGGCGCTGCCGGGTAGCCGTAGTAGGCGGGCGGCGCCGGGGGCGGTGCGTAGGCGGTGAACGCGGGCTGCCGCAGGCGGCTGAAGTGGCGTATGTCCGCGAAGAGGTAGTAGGCGACGGCGGCCATCAGTGTGCACAGCAGGACGATCATGCCCGCGTTGCCCGGGCCCTGGAACTCCTCCTCGCCGGGGTCCACCCCGATCAGCACGAGCCCGGTGACGTCGAGCGCCGTCACGACGGCGAAGACGACCCAGTCGTACGCCTTGCGGGTCACGATCGCGAGCCGCAGCAGCGGCGCCCACGCGAGCAGGCCGCAGGTCACGACGGCGAGCACTACGAACATCACGCGCAGCGTCACCGGTGAGCCCCCGGCGGGGGGCGGCGGTTGCTGCGGCGCGTAGCCGTGGCCGGACATGGCTGCTCCTGGTACCTGAAGGACGAACGAACGCGGATCGAGCGTATAGGCCGACACCGGGGAGCGGTCCCGGGTTGTACCGAACCGTTGTCGTACTGGTCACGGCGGTGCGGCGGGGAGCGCCTCACTCCGGCGGAAGCGTGCCCTCCGTCAGTCCGTCGTGCATGCCGCGCACCAGCCGCTCGCCGAGCCGGCCCGCGAGGCGCACGGCGTCCTCGAAGGCGGCCAGTTCCCGGAACCGCTCGCTGTAGCCGCGCTGCCCGGCGAGCGGCAGGCGCGGCAGCTGGAGGCGGCGGACGTCGAGCCGGGCGGCGGTGGAGGCGTAGCTGCTGGCCCGGCGGTGGTTGGCGGTGCCGCGCAGGAAGCCCGCGAGGAACCACGGGTCGAGCACGGCCGGGTCGGAGCGCAGCAGCGTGAGGCCGCGGCCGAGCGCGGCGCCCGCGGTGGCCTCGTCGACGACGCGGGCCGCGGCTCCGCCGCCGAAGACGGGGACGACGACGTCGCCGGGCTCGGTGCGCACCACCGTGTCGTCCGGGGCGCCCTCGTGAGGGGCTCCGGAGGGCGCGCTCCCGGTCAGGACGTCGTGGTCGGTGAGGACGGGGACGCCCGCGCCCCCGGCGCCGGTCCCGGTGTGCAGGGTCAGGGCGCCTGCCCGGGCCAGTTCGCCGACGGTGGTCAGGGGCGGGCGGGCCGCGGCCGCGGGGTGGGCGGGGTCTTCCGGGGCCAGGGGTGGTGTCAGGTCCGCGGCCCGGCGCAGCGCCTCGCCGAGGCTCTTGCGCACGGTCGCGAGTTCGGTGGTGCCGCCGCCCGCGGCCGGGGGCGGCAGCCGGCGGGCCGGGGCCAGGTCGACCTCGTCGTCGAGGAGTTCGAGCACCGGCACCGAGCGGGCGAGGCCGGGGCGCTCCGCGACCGTGCCGTGCCGGTCGAAGCGGTGCCAGGCGTCGAGCACGGCGTCCTGCACGGCGGGCCAGAGCTGCTTGTCGCGGCCGTCGGTGTCGGGCACCCCGGCCGCCTCCACGAGGAGCAGTTCGGGGGCGGGCGGCACGGCCGGGCCCGGCCTGCGCAGCACCCAGACGTGCAGCGGGAGGTTGTAGGGCGGCGCCGCCCCGGTACAGCGCGATGACGGCGCGCAGGGCGCCGCGCCGCAGCAGGTCGGCGCGGATGCGGCGGCCCGAGCGGCGCGATGCGGCGGCGGGCGGCATCAGCAGGACGGCGGTGCCGCCGTCGACGAGCCGGGCCAACGCGTGCTGCACCCAGGCCAGTTCGGATTCGGCGCGGGCCGGGAAGCCGTACTCCCAGCGGGTGTCGTAGGCCAGTTCGTCGTGGCCCCAGTTGCGTTCGTTGAACGGCGGGTGGCAGAGCACGACATCGGCCGTGCGCTCGTCGTAGGCGTCGGCGCGCAGGGTGTCGGCGGCCGTCGTGCGGACGGTCGCGTCGGAGTGCAGGGCGAGGCGCAGCGCGGTGAGGGCGGCCAGTTCGGGCACGCTGTCCTGGCCGTACAGGCACTGGTCGGGGCGGGGCGCGACGGCGCGCAGCAGGGCGCCGGTGCCGCAGGCGGGGTCGAGGACGGTGCGCGCGGGGGCCGTGCTCGTGGCGAGTTCGGCCATGAGGGTGGCGGGTCCCGCCGGGGTCAGCGTGTACTGGCGGGGGTTGGCGTCGGTCTGCCGGCCGAGCAGGAACTCGTACGCGCCCCGGGCGCCGAGTTCGGCCGCCAGCTCCGCGACGCCGCGCAACAGCGGGACGGACGGCAGGAGTTCGGCGGGGTCGGGGACGCGTACGGCCCTTCTGCGCCGCGTCCCGAACCGCTGGGTCACGACGTCTTCGAGCTCGGCGGGCAGGAGCTGGGCCAGCCGTTCGTCCGACACGGCGCCGAGCGCGAGCCAGGCCGGCGGCCGGTCGCGGACCAGGAGCAGGGCGCAGCCCGCGTGCAGCAGGGCGGTGACGGGTCCCGCGGGGTGCCCGGCGAGTTGCTGCCAGACGCGTTCACGCAACGGCACCTCGACGAGCTTGCCCTGGGCGCGCAGCCAGCGCTCGACGTCGGCGAGCGCGAAGGAGGGGCTGGTCTCCGTGCCACCCACGGGCTTGGGGAAGTCCCCGTGCCTGCGGCGCCAGTTGCTGACGGCGGCGCGTCCCACTCCGGCCAGCCGGGCGATCCCGGCGGCGGTCACCTCGGTCGCGTCGTCCCGCGGCTTCATGCAGCAGCTCCCCTCGTCGCGCGGGGTCAGTCGCGCGCGGTCGAGCATATCCAGACGATCATCCGCACGGCAGGCTTCACGGCTGTTGACCGACGGTTCACATGTACTCGTGTTGACTCGGTTCACAGACATCTGCTGTGATGTTGCCACCGAACGACTTCCCTTGGGGGGATCCCATGCGTCACCACCTGCGCCTGCGCCGCACCGCCATCGCCGCCGTCTGCCTCGCCACCGCCGCGACGGCCGGACTCACCGCCTGCGGCAGTGAGAACGACAAGGCCGGCGCGGGCGAGAAGGGGCCCTTCGCGGGCATGTCCGGCGGCGAGATCGCCGAGAAGGCCGTCGACGCGACCTCGGGCGCCAAGTCCCTGAGCATCAAGGGCGACGTCACGGACGAGGCGTCCGGGCTGATCTCGCTCGACATGGCCATGGACACCAAGGGCAAGTGCGCGGGCACCATGGGCATGAACAAAGAGGGTTCGATCGAGCTGATCGTCCCGGGCAAGACCGTCTACATGAAGTACGACGAGAAGTTGCTGCGCGCCCAGACCAAGGGGGAGCCCAAGGCCGACGTACAGGCCGCGGTGGACATGATGGCCGACCGCTGGGTGAAGACGAAGGCGACGAGCGCCGACGCCAAGGAGATCGCCGGGTTCTGCGACCTCGACGTCCTGCTCGCCGACTTCAAGGGCACCAAGTCCGCGGCCCGCAGGGGCGGTACGACCACGGTCGACGGCACACCCGCGATCAAGCTGACGGAGAGCGACGGCAAGACGAAGTACACCCTCTACGTCGCCACCGAGGGCAAGCCGTACCTGCTGAAGGTCGACACGAAGGAGGGCGGCAAGACCGAGTCCCTGGCGTTCGGCGACTACGAGAAGCCGGTGAAGACGACGCCGCCGACCGGCGACGTCCTCGACCTCGACAAGCTGTGAGTCACAGTGTGTGCCGGACCCACACGTTCGGTTCGACGTACACGCCGTAGCCGCGCTCCGGCTCGCAGTGCACCGGCACCAGCGCGCCCTTCACCTCGACGGGCCCCTCCTTGTCGAAGGGCAGCCCGGTCCACTCGCGCCACTGCGCGGTGGACCCGGACACCGTCATGGAGGCGTGCGCGACCTTCTCGATGACGCCGCCCGCGCGGACGTGCACCCGCAGCCACGGGTCGTGGGGCAGGCCGTCCTCGCGCGTGCGGTGGGCGTACTCGTCGATGGGCGTCGCCGGTTCGAGGTGCTTGGCGTTGGGGCGTACGGGCGCGACGACCTCGCGGAAGCCGCGGGCGCGGGCGTTGTCCCGCATCGCGGCGAGCATCCGGGCGGAGACGCCCTTGCCGCGCGCCGCCTCGTCGACGGTTATCTCGATGGCGCTGACCGTGTCCGGCTCCTTGCCGTGCCGCAGGTCGGAGAAGGCCCACAGCAGGACCTGGTCCCAGCCGCCGTCGGGCAGCGCGGGCTCCCCGCGGGGGCGCAGGGCGAGCGGCACGCTGAAGGCGCGGGCCACGACCTTGGTGCTGTCCTCGTCCGTGGCGACGAGGACGTACTCGGGGAGGTCCGCCACGATGCGGCCGATCAGTGACCAGCCGACCGGGTCGTGGAGGATGAACTCCGGCCAGTCCTCGGCCATGCTCCAGAGGGGGCCCGCGAGTTCGGGGCGCTCGGCGAGGGTGGTGATCTTGAGGTCCATGCGCCGCACGGTACGCGTCCCGCGGGGTGGGCGGAATTGGGTTTCCGGTGGGGTGGCTTCGGGGTGGCTTCGGGGCCGTTTTTGCGGGGTGGCGTCTGCGGGGGGCTCTTCGGGGCCGTCTGCGGGTTCGTCTTGGGCTGGTCGCGCAGTTCCCCGCGCCCCTTTCAGGGCCGCTTCCGGGCCGCTTCCGGGCCGCTTCCGGGCCGCTTCAGGGCCACTTCATAAACCGTCTCCGGGTCAGCGGGCGTGGAAGCGCGGTGGTGCAGCCGTCGGGGCTGTGCCGGTCGGGAGGTTCTCGGCCGGGCAGGTCGACAGGACCTTCTTCATCGCGTCCCGTTCCGCCGCGGTCACCCACACCCCGTACTTCTTCTTCACCGCCACCTGTCCGGCCACATACGTACAGCGGTAGCCCTTGTTCGGCGGCAGCCAGGTCGCCGTGTCGCCGTCGCCCTTGCTGCGGTTGGGGCCCGCGTCGACCGCCACGAGGTTGAGCGGATCGTTGGCGAAGGCGATGCGCTTGCCCGGCGCCCACCGGGCGGCGCCCTTCTGCCAGGCGTCCGAGAGCGCGACGAGATGGTCGATGTCGACCCGGCTGCGGCCGCGCCGGAACGTCACGTCCCTGCCGGTGTACGGGTCGGGGGCGAGCCTGCCCGAGACGACCCGGCACTCCCCGTCCTGACCGGAGCGCTGATACGTGACGTCCGTCAGGTCCCGCTTCAGTATGTCGTCCCTGGTGGGGCAGCCGTTGGAGTCCGTGTCGGCCCAGGCACTGCCGAACCGGCCCCGGTCATAACCCGTCTTGGGCGCGCGGCCCTTGACCGTGAGCGTGTCGACGGCCGCCAGCGCGGAGCCCGCCTTGGCGCCGGCCCCCGTGGCGCCGCCCTCCCCCGTGTCCCCGGTGCCGAGGCCGCAGCCGGTGAGCAGCGCGGGGACGGCGGCCAGCGCGAGCAGGGCCGAGGTGGTGCGCCGGTTCACCGGACGGCCACCGTGTCGCCGAGGGCGAGCGGCGCGGGCGTCACGACGTCCGTGTGGATGCCGATGCACATGTCGCGCGCGGCGGTGAGCGTCTTGAGGACGCGGTTGTCCACGGGGAGGCCGGGCTGGGCCTGGGTGACCATGACGCAGCGCGTGACGCGCTTGATGCCACGCAGCCGCAGCGGTTCCGTGCCCCGGCCGCCGCCGAGGACGATCTCGCGGCCGACCCAGCTCTCCTCGATCCAGGGTTCGTCGGTCTCCACGACGATGTTCTTGCGCAGCCGCCGTACGTCGACGGGGTCGGCGTCACCGAGCAGGTCGCCGAGCGCGCGGAGCGAGGCCGTGCCGATGAGGGACACGGCGGAGGCGTCCTTGTGGCTCTCCGGGCCCTTCTCGCCCTCACGGACCAGCTCGACGCCGTCGCCGAAGCGCTCGGGGATGCGCGGATCGCCGGGGCGCAGTGTCGCGCCGTCCGGTGCGGTGATGACGGGCAGGCCGTCACCGTCGTACGCCGCGTAGTGCTCCAGGAGCCCCGGGACACGGCGGAAGCGCCGGGTGTTCTTCCCGCTGCCCAGCTTGCCTGCGGCGTCACGCAGGGCCCACCGCCGGTCGCCGACCGCGCCTTGCGCGTCGAACTCCAGCCGGTCGTGCTCCTCACCCAGCATCGATTTCACCGGGAACCGGCTCAGCCCCACAACCTTGAGCGTCACTGCGCTCTCCCCTCCCCTGGGCGGACTTGGCGGCCTCCACGGTAGCTGCCGGGCGGTGCGGACCGTGTCTGCTTCCGCCGCCCGGAGCGGCGGGACGGAAGCCGTAATATCTGCTGATCAATCACGTTTCAGGAGATCCATGCACCAGCGCCTGCCCCAGCTCGCCCTCTTGCTCGCCGCCCTCGCCGTCGGCGCCACGGCCTGCGGCTCGTCCGACACCTCCTCCGCACCGTCCGCGAACACGTCGGCGACGGCGGGCAGTTCGGCGGCAGCGGGCGCGCCGACGGCGCCGAGTGCCTCCGCCAGCCCTCGGGGAAGGGGCCTGAAGGGCCCGGCCGCCGCCTTCTACCTGAAGACGCTGCGCAAGCACTACCCGGACCTCGACCACATCGCCGACGACGCGCTCGTCGCGGAGGGCGACGCGCTGTGCACCATCCGGGGCGCCGCCCTCGGCGAGCAGTTCACGAGGTCCACGCGCCGGCTCGGCACGACCAAGAAGCAGACCTCCCGCATCATGGGCGTCGCGCACGGCCTGTGCCGGGACGAGGACGAGCAGCTGTACAAGGACTGAGGTGGCTCCCGGGGCGGGCCCGCGGTCGGCTCCCGGGAACGGGCCCGCAGGGAATTACCTCCGCGGTAATCGACCGTTCCCCCGCCTCCCCGGCAGGATCAGGCCATCAGCCCGATCCGGAGCCGAGGAGAACCCCATGACCGCCGAGCACGCCACCACCGCCCCGACTCCCGCCGCCGGCACCGCCGCGCACACCCGCGCCGTCGTGGCGGAGTTCCTCGCGGCCCGCCTGGCCGGGGACACCGGGCGGATGGTGGAGCTCTTCGCCGACGACGTCGACTGGATGCTGGCCGAGAACCCCGGCGTGCCGTGGATACGGCCGCGCTCCACCGGCGCCGAATGCGCCGCCCAGTCCGCGGAGCTGGCCGCTTACACCGTCCCGGAGGACGCCCGCGCCTCCCTCGACACCTTCCTGGTGGACGGCGCCGACGCCGTCCTGATGGGCCACCTGTCCGGCACCGTACGGGCCACGGGCAAGTCCTTCGAGGGGCCCTTCGCGCTGCGGCTCACCGTGGAGGACGGCCGGATCACCCGGCACCACCTCTACGAGAACAGCCGGTCGATAGCCGAGGCGTGCGCCGCCTGACGGCAGCGCACGCCCGAGGCCGCTATGACCCGAGAATCGAGGCGAGGAACTCCCCCACCCAGCCCAGCAGTTCGCGGCCGACCAGCGGCTTGCCGCCGACCTTCGCGGTCTTGGGGCGCGGTACCAGGATCTGCTGGGCGTTCGCCTTGATGACCGTCCCGGGGTAGAGCCGCTTGAGCCGCAGCTCCTGCGACTCGCGCAGATCCACCGGCGCGAAGCGGATGTTGGTGCCCTGGAGGACGATCTCGCCGACGCCGCACGCGCGCGCGAGCATCCGCAGCCCCGCCACCAGCAGGAGGTTCTCCACCGGCTCCGGCAACTTGCCGTAGCGGTCGGTGAGTTCCTCGCGTACGGCCCTGACGTCCTCCTCCGTGCTGGCGGAGGCGATGGCGCGGTAGGCCTGGAGGCGCAGCCGCTCGCCGGGGGCGTAGTCGTGCGGGACGTGCGCGTCCACCGGGAGTTCGATCTTGACCTCCAGGGGCGGCTCCTCCTCCACCCCGCCCTCCAGCGAGGCGCGGTAGTCGGCCACGGCCTCGCCGACCATCCGTACGTACAGGTCGAAGCCGACGCCCGCGATGTGCCCGGACTGCTCGCCGCCCAGCAGGTTGCCGGCGCCGCGGATCTCCAGGTCCTTCATCGCCACGTACATGCCCGCGCCCATCTCGGTGTGCTGGGCGATGGTCGCGAGCCGCTCGTGGGCGGTCTCCGTGAGCGGCTTCTCCGGCGGGTAGAGGAAGTAGGCGTAGCCACGCTCGCGGCCGCGGCCGACGCGGCCGCGCAGCTGGTGGAGCTGGGAGAGGCCGAAGTTGTCGCCGCGCTCCACGATCAGGGTGTTGGCGTTGGAGATGTCGATGCCGGACTCGACGATGGTCGTCGAGACGAGCACGTCGAACTTCTTCTCCCAGAAGTCGACCACGACCTGTTCCAGGGCCTGTTCGGACATCTGGCCGTGCGCGGTGGCGATGCGGGCCTCGGGCACGATCTCGCGCAGCCTGGCCGCCGCGCGGTCGATGGACTCGACGCGGTTGTGGATGTAGAAGACCTGGCCCTCGCGCAGCAGTTCACGGCGGACCGCCGCGCCGATCTGCTTCTCCTCGTACGGACCGACGAAGGTCAGGACCGGGTGGCGTTCCTCGGGCGGCGTGGTGATCGTCGACATCTCGCGGATGCCGGTGACCGCCATTTCGAGCGTACGGGGGATGGGGGTCGCGGACATGGTGAGCACGTCCACGTTGGCCCGGAGCTTCTTCAGCTGCTCCTTGTGCTCGACGCCGAAGCGCTGCTCCTCGTCGACGATGACGAGGCCGAGGTCCTTGAACTTGGTCTCGGAGGAGAACAGGCGGTGCGTGCCGATGACGATGTCGACCGAGCCGTCCCGCAGGCCTTCGAGCGTCGCCTTGGACTCGGTCTCCGTCTGGAAGCGGCTGAGCGCCCGCACGTTGACCGGGAACTGGGAGTACCGCTCGGAGAACGTGCCGAAGTGCTGCTGGACCAGGAGCGTCGTGGGCACCAGGACCGCGACCTGCTTGCCGTCCTGCACCGCCTTGAAGGCCGCGCGGACCGCGATCTCCGTCTTGCCGTAGCCGACGTCGCCGCAGATCAGGCGGTCCATCGGGACCGTCTTCTCCATGTCCTCCTTGACCTCGGCGATCGTGGTGAGCTGGTCGGGCGTCTCCATGTACGGGAAGGCGTCCTCCAGCTCGCGCTGCCAGGGCGTGTCGGGGGCGAAGGCGTGGCCGGGCGCGGCCATGCGGGCGGAGTAGAGCTTGATGAGGTCGGCGGCGATCTCCTTGACCGCCTTCTTCGCACGCGCCTTCGTCTTGGTCCAGTCGGCGCCGCCCAGGCGGTGCAGGGTCGGGGCCTCGCCGCCGACGTACTTGGTGATCTGCTCCAGCTGGTCGGTGGGGATGTAGAGCCGGTCGCCGGGCTGGCCGCGCTTGGCGGGGGCGTACTCCACGACGAGGTACTCGCGGGTGGCGCCCTGGACGGTGCGCTGCACCATCTCGATGTAGCGGCCGACGCCGTGCTGCTCGTGGACGATGTAGTCGCCGGCCTCCAGGGTCAGCGGGTCGATCGTCTTGCGGCGGCGGGCCGGCATGCGCTGGCCGTCCTTGCCCGCCGCCTTCTGGCCGGAGAGATCGGTCTCCGTGAGGACGGCGAGCTTCAGCGCGGGGTCGACGAAGCCGTAGTCGATCGAGCCGCAGGAGACGTGCACCAGCGACGGCGTCAGCTCGGTGAGGTCGCCGTCCAGGCGGGCCGCGATGCCCTCGCCGCCGAGGACCTCCACGGTGCGGGCGGCGGGGCCGTGGCCCTCGGTGACGTAGACGGTGCGCCAGCCGTCGGCGAGCCAGCCCTTGGTGTCGGCGAGCGCCTTCGCGGTGTCGCCGCGGTAGGTCTCCGGGGCGTGCATGCCGAGCTTCAGGGTCTGGTCGTCCAGCTCCTCGTCGGCGGCGAAGGGACTCACCGACCACCACATCATGCCCAGCTCGCGCGCGTGGTCACGGACGTCCGCGATGCCCCACAGGGAAGCCGCGCCCACGTCGATCGGCGCCTCGCCGCCCCCGGCCGTCGCCGCCCAGCTGGCCTGGAGGAACTCCTGCGAGGTGGCCACCAGGTCGGCCGCGCGGGTGCGCACCCGCTCCGGGTCGCAGACCACGGCCATGCTGTTCTTCGGCATGACGTCGAGCAGCAGCTCCATGTCGTCCACCAGGACCGGAGCCAGGGACTCCATGCCCTCGACGGCGATGCCCTCGGCGATCTTGCCGAGCAGCTCGCCCAGCTCCGGGTGCTGCTCCGCGAGGGCCGCCGCCCGCTGCCGCACGTCGTCGGTGAGCAGCAGCTCGCGGCAGGGCGGCGCCCACAGGCCGTGCTCGGCGACCTCCAGGGAGCGCTGGTCGGCGATCTTGAAGTAGCGGATCTCCTCGACGTCGTCGCCCCAGAACTCCACGCGCAGCGGGTGCTCCTCAGTCGGCGGGAACACGTCGAGGATGCCGCCGCGGACGGCGAACTCACCGCGCTTCTCGACCAGTTCCACCCGGGAGTACGCGGCTGCCGCGAGCGCCTCGACGACCGCGTTCAGGTCGGTGGTCTCACCGGAGCGCAGCGCCACGGGCTCCAGGTCGCCGAGGCCCTTGACCTG
Source organism: Streptomyces sp. 135 (assembly GCF_020026305.1). Taxonomy (NCBI): domain Bacteria; kingdom Bacillati; phylum Actinomycetota; class Actinomycetes; order Kitasatosporales; family Streptomycetaceae; genus Streptomyces; species Streptomyces sp. 135. Next base: position 3,541,805 of record NZ_CP075691.1, read on the forward strand.
CGGCTGGAGCACCGAGCGGACCGGCGCGACGACGACGGAGACCGGGCCGGTCTCGGGGTCGTCCGGGCGGGGGTGCGCGAGGCGCCGCAGGACCGCGAGGCGCCGGCCGACCGTGTCGGAGCGGGGCGAGAGGCGCTCGTGCGGGAGGGTCTCCCAGGACGGGTAGTCCACGACGCCGTCCGGCGGCAGGATCGTGCGCAGCGCCGCCGCGAGGTCCTCCGCCTCGCGGCCCGTGGCCGTCACGGCGAGGACGGGGCGGCCGGACTCGCGGGCCAGCGCCGCCACCACGAACGGGCGCGCGGCGGGCGGGCCGACCAGGTCGACGTGCGTGCGGTTGCCGTCGGTGGCGGCCTTGACCGCCTCGGCGAGTGCCGCGTCCTTGACGACAGCGTCGAGCAGACCGTGCAGGCTCATGGAAGGCTTTCCGTCCAGGTACCGGGGTGAGCCGGAGTGGGTGGGCAACGCGAACCGCCCGGCACGTCGCACGGGCCGGGGGCCTCCAGCGTACGACTCCGGGGCGGGCGGCGCGGCCCCGCTCCGCGCGGGGCGGCGCCCGGCACGGGGGTCGCCGGGTGAGCCGGGGCCCGCGCTGGCGCACAATGACACGGAAACGGTCCCACGTGCCCCCGACACGGGGCTCCGCCCCCCGGACCCCGCTCCTCGAACGCCGGAGGGGCTGGTTGCCCGCCCCTCGCCGACCAGAAAGCCACCCCATGCCCGGAGCCAAGCCCGACGCCCCCGCCCTGGAGCGCGGCGACGAGCTCATACCGCCGCGGGACCAGGCCCCGCCCGCCCCCCGCCCGGGGCGCCACGGCGTCTGGGACCGCGTCCCGTATCTCCTCGCGGCGGCGTTGTTCCTCGCCTACGCCGTGGTGTCCGTCAGCCGGTACCGCCGGATGGAGAGCCGCTCCTGGGACCTCGGGATCTTCGAGCAGGCCGTGCGGGCCTACGCGCACCTCCAGGTGCCGGTCGCCGACCTCAAGGGGCCCGGCGCCAACATCCTCGGCGACCACTTCAGCCCCGTCACCGCGCTCCTCGCGCCCGCCTACCGCCTCTTCCCCTCCCCCGTCACGCTGCTCGTCGCGCAGGCCCTGCTGTTCGCCGTCTCCGCGATCCCCGTCACGCGCGCCGCGACCCGGCTCCTTGGCCGCGCCTCGGGACTGGCGGTGGGGGTCGCGTACGGACTGTCCTGGGGCATCCAGCGCGCCGCCGACTTCGACTTCCACGAGATCTGCTTCGCCGTACCGCTCATCGCGTTCTCCCTGGAGGCCCTGCTGCGGCAGCGGTGGCGGGCCGCGCTGCTGTGGGCGCTGCCGCTGGTCCTCGTCAAGGAGGACCTCGGGGTGACGCTCGCCGCCATCGCGCTGGTGGTGGCGGTCCGGGCCCGCCGCGTCCAGCCGAAGGCCGTGCCCTACGCCCTGGGCGTCGCCGCCTTCGGGGCCGTCGCCACCGTCGTCACGCTCACCCTGATCATCCCTGCCTTCAACTCGGTGGGCGCGTACGACTACTGGGACAAGGTCGGGGAGGGCGGCGCGGCGGCCGGGGCGTTCGGCGGTCTCGACACCAAGCTGCGGACCCTGGCCTGGCTGCTGATCCCCACCACCGGGCTGCTCGCCCTGCGTTCGCCGCTGCTGCTGGTCGCGCTGCCCACCCTCGGCTGGCGCTTCCTGTCCGGCGACGACCACTACTGGGGCACCGACTGGCACTACAGCGCCGTCCTGATGCCGGTGGTGATGCTCGCCCTCGTGGACGCCGTCGACGTCTTCCGCCGGGGCGGGCGGCGGTGGCTGCGCGAGTACGCCGACCGGCTGCCGGCCTGCGCGGCCGCCGCCGCGCTGGCCCTGACGACGTCGCTGCCGCTCGCGGGCCTCACCGAGGCGAAGACGTACGAGAAGAGCGGGCAGGTCGCGGCGGTGGAGCGGATGCTGGAGCGGGTCCCGGACGGCGCCACCGTCGAGGCGAACATAGGGCCCATCAGCAGGCTCACCTCCCGCGCCCGCGTCTTCTGGGTCGGCTCGGCCCGCCCGGTCGTCCCCCGGTACATCGCGCTCGACGTCCGCTCCGGCTGGACGAAGGACCCGGTCGCGTACGCCGAGAAGCTGCACCCCGGCACCGAGTACGTCGCCGAGGACACCGCCTACGGCTACGTGCTGCTGCGCAGGGCCTGAGACGGCGGACGGCCCCGGGGGACACGTGTCCCCCGGGGCCGGCTTCCCCCGCACCCCCGTAGCGGTGGCTACTCGGTCGCGATCGCGTTCAGGACGTTCATGCGGCCCGCCCGGAAGGCCGGGACCAGCGCCGCGAAGAGGCCCACGAACGCCGATCCGACGAAGACCGCGATGATCGTCGGCCACGGGATCTCCAGGACCTTCAGGCCTTCGAGGGCGAGCAGCTGCTGGGCCGTCGCCCCCCAGCCCATCCCGAGGCCGAGGCCGAGCAGCGCGCCGAAGACGGCGATGACCACCGACTCCAGGCGGATCATGCGGCGCAGCTGGCGGCGCGAGAGGCCGATGGCGCGCATCAGGCCGATCTCACGGGTGCGCTCGACCACCGAGAGGGCGAGGGTGTTCACCACTCCGAGGATCGCCACGATGATCGCGAGGCCGAGCAGGCCGTAGACCATGTTCAGCATCTGGCCGACCTGGTCCTTCAGGGTCTGCTTGAAGTCGGTCTGGTCCATGACCTCGTACTGCGGGTACGCCTTGAGGGAGTCCTTCAGGGACTGGTACGCGGCGTCCTGCTGCCCCTTGGCGGCCGTGGCGAACATGATGTCGTTCTGCGGCAACCGGTCCGCCGGGACGTACTTCTCCAGGGTCGTGATGTTCGTGTACATCGCGCCCTTGTCGACGGAGCTGTCGTCCGAGGTGATCGCCGCGAGCCGCAGCTCGGCCGTCTTCCCGTGCTCGAAGGCGACCTTCAGCTGGTCGCCGACCTTCAGGCCGTACTTCTTCGCGAAGTCGTCGCCGACCGACATGGCGTTCTTCCCGTACGCGGCGGACAACTCACCGGCGACCGTCTCGCGGCGCAGGTCCTTGGCGTACGTCGGGTCGGCGGCGCTCAGGCCGACGCCGTCCGCGGTCTTGCCGCCGGGGGTCGTCAGGTCCGCCCTGATCTGCTGGTAGCGGGTGATGTGGCCGATGTGGTCGGCCTTCTCCAGGGCCTCGGCGGCCTTCGGGGTGATGAAGCCGCCGGGCTGGGTGGACTGGACGATGAAGTCCGCGCCGACCGACTTGTCCAGCTCGTCCGTGGCGGAGGCGACCATCGAGGAGCCGACCACGGAGAGGCAGGCGACCAGCGCGAGGCCGATCATCAGGGCCGCGCCGGTGGCGCCGGTGCGGCGCGGGTTGCGCAGGGCGTTGCGCTCGGCCAGCCGCCCGACCGGGCCGAACGCCCGCAGCAGGACCGCGCTGAGGACGCGGACGACACCGGAGGCGAGCACCGGACCGATGACGACGAACCCGACGAGGGTCAGGACGATGCCGCCGCCGAGGAGGAGCGAGCCCTCCTTGGCCTTGTCGGCCTGCCCGGCGGCGTAGAGACCGAGGCCGCCGGCGCCGGTGAGGACCAGGCCGATGACGGCGCGCGGGACACCGGCCCGGCCGTCGGCCGGGGTGCCCGCGTCGCGCAGCGCGGCCATCGGGGAGACCTTGCCGGCCCGTCGCGCGGGGAGGTAGGCGGCGAGGACGGTGACGACGATGCCGAGGGCCATGCCGACCACGGGTGTCGTCCAGGCGACGGTGAGGTCGCCGGTGGACAGTTCCATGCCCATGCCGGACATCAGCTTCATCAGGCCGACGGCGAGGCCGATGCCCGCGCCGACGCCGAGGACGGAGCCGAACACGCCGAGCAGCAGCGCCTCGACGAGCACGGAGCGGTTGACCTGGCCCCGGCTGGAGCCGATGGCGCGCATCAGGCCGATCTCGCGGGTGCGCTGGGCGACCAGCATCGAGAAGGTGTTGATGATGAGGAAGATGCCGACGAGGAAGGCGATCCCGGCGAAACCGAGCATCGCGTACTTCATGACGTCGAGGAAGCTGCCGACGTCCTTGCGGTTCTCGTCCGCGGTCTCCTTCTGCGTCCTGATGTCGTACGCGGTCTTGTCGAGGGCGGTCGCGACCTCCGCCTTCAGCGCGGTGTCGCTGACGCCCGCTTCCGCGGTGAGGTTGACGTGCGTGAACCGGCCGGTGGCGCCGAGGAGTTCGCGCTGGGCGGTGGCGGTGTCGAAGTAGACGATCGCGGCGCCGGGGTTGGTCACCTTGAAGGTGGCGATGCCGGAGATCTTCGCGGTGTGGTCGCCGGTGGCGGCGATGGTGCGCAGCTCGTCGCCGATCTTCAGGCCGTGCTTGTCGGCGGTGTCGGCGTCGACCATCACCTCGGTGGGCCCGCGCGGGGAGTGACCGGAGGTGATGTCCATCGAACGCAGGTCGTTGCGCGTCCAGTTGCCCGCGATGGTCGGGCCGCCGTTGCTGGGGCTCAGGTTCTTGTCGTCGGAATCGACGACGGTCACGCTCTGGCTGCTGACGGCGCCCTCGGCGGCCTTGGCGCCCTCGACCTTCCCGGCCTTCTCGACCACGGAGGCGGGCATCGACTCGGGCTTGCCGCTGCGGGGCGCGTCGCCCGCGTCCCCGGCGGACTTGGGGGTGACCGTGACATCGGCGGAGGTCGCCGCGAAGAGCTTGTCGAAGGTGGTGCTCATCGTGTCGGAGAAGACGAGCGTGCCGCACACGAACGCCACCGACAGGACGACGGCCACGGCGGAGAGCGCCATGCGGCCCTTGTGCGCGAGGAAGTTGCGCATCGAGGTCTTGAGGACGGTCATGACGTGCGCCCCCGCGCGTCGAAGGAGGGGGTCTGGGGGTGTCCCCCAGAAAAACGCAGCATGCGGTCGAGGACCTGGTCGGCGGTCGGGTGGTGCATCTCGTCGACGATCCGGCCGTCGGCGAGATACAGCACCCGGTCCGCGTACGAGGCGGCGACCGGGTCGTGCGTGACCATCACGATGGTCTGGCCGAGGTCGGTCACGGACCGGCGCAGGAAGCCAAGCACCTCCGCGCCGGCCCGGGAGTCGAGGTTTCCGGTCGGCTCGTCGCCGAAGATGATGTCCGGCCGCGAGGCGAGCGCGCGGGCCACCGCGACGCGCTGCTGCTGGCCGCCGGACAGCTCGGTCGGGCGGTGCTTGAGACGCCCGGCGAGACCGACGGTCTCCACGACCTGGTCGAGCCAGGCGCGGTCGGGCTTGCGGCCCGCTATGTCCATCGGGAGCGTGATGTTCTCCAGGGCGTTGAGCGTCGGGAGCAGGTTGAACGCCTGGAAGATGAAGCCGATCCGGTCCCGGCGCAACCGCGTGAGCTTCTTGTCCTTGAGCCCGGTGATCTCGGTGTCGTCGAGGAAGATCTGCCCCGACGTCACCGTGTCGAGGCCCGCGAGGCAGTGCATCAGGGTGGACTTGCCGGAGCCGGAGGGGCCCATGATCGCGGTGAACTGCCCGCGGGCGATGTCCACGTCGATCCCGTCGAGCGCGACGACGCGGGTCTCCCCGGAGCCGTACGCCTTCACGACGTCGCGCGCCCGTGCCGCCACGGCCGTACGCCCTCCAGTGCCCCCGTGCCTGGGTGTGGTCACAGCCGTTGTCACGGTAAGTCTCCTATGTCGGTCATGAGAAGAACAGGTGTGTTCGCCGTACGAACAAGTCTGGTGTGCCGATGGGTTCCGGCGCGATGGTGCTCAGCGCAGTCTCATCCGGGGGAAAACCCCACCCCCACCGTGCGGTGCGCCGTAAAGCCAATCTAAAGACCGGTCAGGGCCCGCTCATCCTCCAGCGGTACGAACCCTCCCCGGTCCGAAGTACGGAGGTTCCCCTAGGGGATCTCCACCCGCCGGTGGAGATCCCCTCAGGGTCGGCGCCACCCTGCCGCCCACCCCCCGGCGGGTGAGAAAGTGGCCCGCAGCAACCGGTGCAGGGGGAAGGAATCGCCGTGGGGACGCAGGACGCGATACGGGGCCGGGGCGCGGTACGGGGGCGGGGCGCGGTCGTCGCCGCGCTGATGCTCGCCATGGCGCTGACCGCCGTCGACTCCACGATCGTGTCGACCGCCGTCCCGCAGATCGTGGGCTCGCTCGGCGGCTTCCCGATCTTCTCCTGGCTCTTCTCCGGCTACCTCCTCGCGGCCACGGTCACCCTGCCCGTCTACGGCAAGCTCTCCGACACCTTCGGCCGCAAGCCCGTGCTCATCGCGGGCAGCGTGCTGTTCCTGCTCGGCTCGGCGCTGTGCGCCCTCGCCTGGAGCATGGAGTCGCTCATCGCCTTCCGCGTCGTCCAGGGGCTGGGCGGCGGCGCCATCCAGGGCACCGTGCAGACCCTCGCCGCCGACCTCTACCCGCTCAAGGAACGCCCCAAGATCCAGGCGAAGCTCTCCACCGTGTGGGCCACCTCCGCGGTCGCGGGCCCCGCCATCGGCGGCCTCATCGCCTCGTACGCGGACTGGCGGTGGATCTTCCTCATCAATCTGCCGATCGGCGCGGTCGCCCTCTGGCTGATCGTGCGTCACCTGCACGAACCGGCCCGCGAGACGCTCGCGCGGGGCCGCGTCGACTGGCCCGGCGCGCTCGCCGTCTTCGCCTGCGGCGGCGTCCTGCTCACCGCGCTCGTCCAGGGCGGCGTCGCCTGGGGCTGGCTCTCGGCGCCCTCCCTCGCCCTCTTCGCCACCGGCCTCGCACTGGTGGGCGCCGTCGTCCTCATCGAGCGGCGGGCCGCGGAGCCGATCATTCCCGGCTGGGTGTGGCGCAGGCGCACCATCGCCGCGGTGAACCTCGCCCTCGGCGCGCTCGGCCTGCTGATGGTCGCCCCCACGGTCTTCCTGCCGACCTACGCCCAGTCCGTGCTCGGCCTCGCGCCGATCGCCGCCGGGTTCGTGCTCTCCGTGATGATCCTGAGCTGGCCGGTCACCGCCGCGCTCAGCCAGCACGTCTACCGCAGGATCGGCTTCCGGAACACCGCGGCCGTCGGCATCTCGGCGGCGGCCCTGATCCTGCTCGCCTTCCCCCTGCTGCCCTACCCCGGAGCGGCCTGGCAGCCGGCCCTGATCATGCTGCTCCTCGGCGCGGCGCTCGGCCTCTTCCAGCTGCCGCTGATCGTCGGCGTGCAGTCCACCGTCGGCTGGGCCGAGCGCGGCACGGCGACCGCGTCCATCCTCTTCTGCCGCCAGATCGGCCAGACGCTGGGCGCCGCCCTCTTCGGCGCGGTGGCCAACGGCGTGCTGAGCGCGCGGCTCGGCGGCTCCGGATCCCTCGACTCGGTGGCGCGCGTCCTGGACGACCCCGGCTCGGTGGCGGACCCAGAGCGGCTGCGGCGGGCGGTGGACACGGCGGTCGACGCGGTCTACGTGGGCGCCGGGTGCGCCGCCGTAGTGGCCCTGCTGGTCCTGCTCTTCGTGGCACCGCGCCGCTTCCCGGTCCTCCAGGAACCACAAGAACAGGAGTCACAGCAGACACAGCAGACACACGGGTCACAGGGGGTCCAAGACGGCACCCCGGGCGACGGGCAAGAGCCGGGTGGCGATCGGGACGGGCACGGTGAACCGGCCCCCGAGCCCGACCGGTTGTCCCCTACACGGCAAAAGCCCGACGGAGCGCCCTAGGGGATATCCTCCGCCGGCGCCCGCCCCGTGAGCGCCGCGAGGCTGCCGCGTACGTGGTCCATGTGGGCCCGCACCTCGTCCCACTCCTCGCCGTGCTCCCGCAGGACCCGCTCCGTCTCCCGCGCGATCCGCTCCTCCCGCAGCCTCGCTCCCGCGACGATCTCCGCGGCCCGCGCCTGCGCGTCCTCCTGGCCGTGCCGCGCCGCCTCCTCCGCCGCGGCGAAGGCCCGTTCGACCTCGGCAAGGCGCGCCTCGGCGGCGGCGATCCGCGCCGCGTCACGTCCCTCCGACGCCGCCTCCCGCTCGGTGATCTCCCGCTCGGCCGCCTCCCACCGCTCGGCCTGCTCCTTCTCCTGCTCGGCGAGCAGCTCCTGGCACCGCCGGCGCATCTCCCGCAGGGCGGCGAGCGCCTCGCCGCGCCGCTCCTTCACGTCCCGCCGGGCGGAGATCCGGGCCTCGTCCGCCGTGGCGCGGTCCTTCAGCAGCCGCTGCCCGACCCATTCGTCGGTCTCCGCGCCCACCTCTTCGGCGTACGCGCGGGCGGCCTCCCGCACCTCACGTGCCGCGGCCCCGGCCTCCTCGGCGACGGCCCGCGCCTCGGCCCGCGCCGCCTCCCGCACGGCGTCGGCCTCCTCCTCGCCGAGCGTGAGGATCTGCCGGGCCCGCCCGCCGAGGTTGTCGTACGTCTGCGGGGCGAGCCGGGAGACCACCTCGCGCAGGTGGGCGGCCTCGGCCTCCATGTTCTTGGCGAGGACGGTCAGCCGGGCGGCGCGCTCCCACGCCTCGTCCCGTTCCTGGAAAAGTCCGGCGGCGTACGCCTCCACCTGCTGGGGACGGTAGCCGCGGCCGCGCACGGTGGTGAAGCCGTGCGGCGACGACGTTGCACCGCTGCTGCTCATCCTGGGAACCCCTCTCCGACGTACCTCGCGCGTGGAGCACGATGGGCGCACATCTTGATGGATCCAACGGAAGCACCCCTAACGCGACACTCCGCCCACTCCACAGGTCAAGGATGCGGCAATCGCGGCCGGAAGGAGGAATCAAGCGGCCGGTTCACCCTCTCCAGGTCCATATGGGCGAGACATGGGCGCGAGACGGCGAGAGATGGACGAGACATGGGCGAGCACCTCGCCACGTACGTGAGAAGGCGCCCGACCCGTCGCACAGGTCGAGCGCCTTTTTCCGTACGCCGCCGGGTCACGCCCCGGCTCCGTACCGCCCCGCTACAGCAGGCCGTCCCACATCTGCTCCAGGAGCACCGACCACCAGCTCTCCGGCGACGCGAGCGCCGCCGGGTCCAGGGCCGCGAGCTGGTTCTGGAAGTCGACGGTCCAGCGGCCCGCCTGTTCCTGGTTGAGCCCGAAGCGCAGCCGCCACATCCGGCCGAGCAGCGCCATGCACCGCGCGAACTCGGGCAGGCCCGTGTTCACGAACTGCGGCGGTACGGGGGCGCCGCCGGGGCCGGCCTCCACCGGCACCGCCACGATGTGCGCCGTCCCGTACTGGACGCAGAGCGCACGCCCGAAGTCGCTGCCCATCACCAGGTACGAGCCCGCGTCGGACGCCGGCTGCACCCCGCGTTCCTGCGCGAGCTCCGCCAGTGTCGGCACCGGCCGGCCCGGCTGGGCCTGCGCCCAAAAGAACGGCCCGAAGTCGACGGGCAGGCCCGCCACCACGAGGGTGTGCGCCACGATGTCCGGCACGCCCTGCCGCGACACCGCCCGCTGGTCGAAGCGGAACACGCCCGGGCCGAAGGCCGCGGCCAGCTCCTGCGCCACGCCCTCCGGCGGGATCGGCGGGGCGGGCGGCAGCTGCTGCAGCGGCACGCGCACGGGCGCCGGACGCGCCGGGCCGTCCGCGACCTGGTGCAACTCTCCCTGGTGCGCGATCAGTTCCCGCATGCCCTGCTGGCGGGACGCGTGGTCCCTGCCGTACGGGGCGATGGACGTGATCCGCGCCTGCGGCCAGGTCTCGCGGATCATGCGGGCGCAGTACGCGCCCGGCAGCTCGCAGGACTCCAGCTCGGTGTGGAGCTCCAGGACCTGCTGCGGGGGCACGTTCATGCCGCGCAGCTCGTGCAGGATCTGCCACTCCGGGTGCGGGGTGCCGGGCGCCGAGCGGCGGATGAGCTGCTGCTCGGAGCCGTCGGCCGCGCGGTAGCGCAGCACGGCCTGGTAGCCGGGGCCCACGGTGGGCTGACCGGTGGGCGGCTGCGGGTAGCCGTACGGCTGTCCGGGCGGGCCGGGCTGTACGGGCGCGGGGGGCGGCGGCATGCCGGGCCCACCCGGACCGCCGACCGCGGGACCGGCCAGCATCGTCGCGGCGTGGTGGACGCCGCCGCCGGGGGGGCCGGGGGGTTGGGGGGCGCCGGGAGCACCGGGAGGTCCGGGAGGCTGCGGGGCACCGGGAGCGCCGGGAGGGCCCGGAGGCTGCGGCGCGCCGGGCGGCTTGATCCCACCCGGACCACCGAGACTCGGGTCGGCGAACATCGTCGCGGCATGGTGCACACCACCGGGAGGCGTACCGGGCGTACCGGGCGCGCCGGGGGGCCCGGGAGGCTGCGGCGCACCGGGCGGACCAGGAGGCTGCGGCGCCCCGGGAGGCTGAGGCGCACCCGGCGGCAGTCCCACCCGGACCACCGAGACTCGGGTCGGCGAACATCGTCGCGGCATGGTGCACACCACCGGGAGGCGTACCGGGCGCGCCGGGCGGCCCGGGAGGCTGCGGCGCACCGGGCGGACCAGGAGGCTGCGGCGCCCCGGGAGGCTGAGGCGCACCCGGCGGCTTGATCCCACCCGGACCACCGAGACTCGGGTCGGCGAACATCGTCGCGGCATGGTGCACACCACCGGGAGGCGTACCGGGCGCGCCGGGCGGCCCGGGAGGCTGCGGCGCACCGGGCGGACCAGGAGGCTGCGGCGCCCCGGGAGGCTGAGGCGCACCCGGCGGCTTGATCCCACCCGGACCACCGAGACTCGGGTCGGCGAACATCGTCGCGGCATGGTGCACACCACCGGGAGGCGTACCGGGCGCGCCGGGCGGCCCGGGGGGCCCAGGCGGCTGCGGCGCACCGGGAGCCGCGGCGCGGTACGGCTGTCCGTCCGGGCCGAGGGAGGAGACGAGCTGCGTCGGGACGTACCCACCGGCAGGAGTACCGGGGGCGCCGGGCCCGGACGGAGGCGGCGGCGTCGCACCGGGCGGCCCCACCGGCGGCGGAGTCGCCCCACCGACGACACCGGGCCCCTGCGGATACCCGTACGCGGAGGCATCGGCCCCCGGCGGCGGAACCGGCGAACCAGCGGGCGGCTGCGGCGAGTTGCCGTCGGCACCCGGCGCAACGGGCGCACCCTGCGGATAGCCATACGCGGAAGCATCAGCCCCCGACGCCGACGGAACCGGCGAACCAGCGGACGGCTGCGCCGCGTTCACCCCAGCGGCACCCGGCGCACCCTGCGGATACCCGTACGCGGAAGCATCGGGCCCCGGCGGCGGAACCGGCGAACCAGCGGGCGGCTGCGGCGAGTTGCCGTCGACAGCACCCGAAGCGCCCGAAGCGCCGGGCACACCCACCGCACCCTGCGGCCCCGCCGCACCGGGCCCCTGCGGATAGCCGTACGCCGAAGCGCCACCCCCCGGCGGCGGAGGCGTCGGCGCGCCGGTGGGCGAGGGCGGAGCCGCCGGTAAGCGGACGGCGCGGGCGTGGCCGGGCCGTCCAGGGCCGGGGCGATCGCCGTGGCGGGCAGATGGCTGCCGCCGTGCATCAGCGCCGTCTTGGCGTCCGGCGCGACACCGGGCGGCGGGGTGTCGTCCTCGCCCAGCGAGGACAGCGGCGGCGAGAACACCGTCGCGGGCAGCGGCACCGAATGGTCCTCGGCCGGGTCGGCGTTGGTGTCCGTACCGGCCCACGGCGTCGCCCCCGCGGGCGTGCCCGCCGACGTGGCGGCCAGGCTGTCGTCCCACGCGGGCTCGTCGTCATCGCCCTGACCACCGGCCTCGGGCCACGGCGTGCCGCCACCGGGAGCGGCGGGAGGCAGGGGCGCCCCGGCGTCCGTGGGAGCCGGCGGCGCCGGACTCCCGGCACCGGAGGCCTCCCCGGCCCCCGCCCCCGTACCCGCAGCCGAATCCGAATCCGAATCCGCAGCGGACGTACCCGAACGGCGGTCCGGGATGCCCATCTTGTCCGCCGCCTCCTGGAGCCACTCCGGAGGACTCAGCAAGAACGACGTCTGATTCAGGTCGACCCGCTCCACAGGCGGCGGCGCCGCGTCCTGCGGTGCCGCGTCCGGCAGGCCGTACTCCTCCTCGTACCGGCGGATCACCTCACCCACGGGAAGCGAGGGCCACAGCGTGGCCTCGCCGCTGTCCCGCGCGATGACGAGCCGCTGGGCGCCGCCGTCCGACACCGGACCGTCCTGGCGGTCCTCGGCCCAGACGACGAACCCGAGATCGAACTCCCGCACCCGCACCTCGCGGTGCTGGTAGCCCGGCACATCGCCGTTGATCCACTCTTCGGCGCGCTCCTGCGCCTGCGCGAAGGTCACCATCGCCTAGTCACTCCCCAGCCGAGGACACGGGAACGGCGCGCGCGAAGCCGCCGTCCACCATCAGATTCGCCACGGTCTCCAGCTCCGGCGGATTGCCCGCGAGCCGGGCCAGGAACGCGTCGAAGTCGTCACCGCACGGCAGCAGCAACCGCTGCACGCGCTCCGCGGGCGGCCACGCGGCCGCCTCCGAGACGTCGCGCACGTCGTCGTACGCGCAGAACCACACCGAACCGGCTCGCTCGCCCTTGACCTTCACCGCGAGCAGCCCGCCCTGCACGAAGCCGACGCACAGGTAGTCCTTGGTGAGATGGTCGCGCAGGCACTTGTTGACGTACACCAGGTCATTGACGGCGGCCTCGTCGCGCACCGTGAAGAACGGCTGGTCCACCAGCAGCCCCAACTCGGCGTCGAGCGCCGCGCCGACCGGCGCGCAACCGCCCGCAGCCTTCAGGAACGAACGGTAGGCACCCGGCAGTCGGTACCCCAGGTCCTCCTCGACGCCCTGCACCTGCTGCTCGGTCACCGCGACCGACGTCTTCGGCAGGGCGAAGTGCGCGGGCCGCGTCTCCTGGAGCGGGCGCGTCCCCCGCTTCTCGTGATCCACGGCCGTCGTCGCGATCCCGCCGTGATGCCGGAGCAACGCCTTCACCTCGACCGGCACCAGCTCGAGCCTGCGGCTGCCCGGCACGTGGTGCCAGGTCCAGCCGTGCGGAGTCGCCACGGCGGGAATCGTGTCCCACAGGTCATGGCCGTCCGCGGCCAGTGCCGCGTTCGCCGACACGTAGTCCGTCAGGCGCAGTTCATCGACACCGAAGCCCTCCGGGGGCTCCGCGATCTCGGCGGCGGCCCGGGCGTAGGCCGAGAAGTCCGGATAGCCCCGCTCATCCACCCGCACCCCTCTGGGATGGCGGGCGGCGCGGACCGGATCCGGGAAGTGCACGACCTGCCCGGCGTAGGCCGCGTTCGGCGGCGCGGACTGCTGCCCCAGCCGACCTGTCGTCATGGCGGTTGCCCCCTGCGGCACTGTGAAGGTTCTGATGCTGCTTCTGCTTCTGCTTCTGCTTCTGCTTCTGCGAATGCTGGTTCCGCGGATTCTCGGTCCCGCGGGTGCCGACACAGCCTATGCGTAAGGACGACACGGGTCACCGGGCCTCCGGTTCCATGACCAGCAGCCACCGGACGGTCACCGTGCGGCGAAACCGCTTCAAAGCCAGGCGTGTCGCAGTGCCCCAGCTTCCGCATCACCCGCCCCGTTTGACAGGCTGTCCCCCGCGACGCGGGGGCGTGGCACAGCGGTGACGGCCGCGAGCAGGGGGAGGGACAACAGCACGATGCACACGGCACAGAGCGGCACGACCGGTCAGACGCTGTCCACGACGGCGGCCACCACGCCATCCACGGCGAGATCCGCCGCCGTCGAGGCGGCGGCCGCCTCCGGCGACCCACGCGTCGGCTGGAGCAGTACCGCCGCCCTCGCGCCCATCCTGCGCCAGCGCCGCGACGGCATCCTGCCGACCGTCGCCGCCGCGCTCTCCGTACGCGGCCAGACCACGCTCACCTGCACCGCGGGCCGCGGCGAGGAACCACCCGCGCTGCACCCGCTCGTCCAGGACTTCCTCGACACCCTCACCAGCGGCCAGCGCGAACGCTTCACCGGCCGCTGCGCCGAGGCCATCCTCATCTCGCGCCATCTCACGGCGGCGGACGCGAGCCGCTCCAAGCGGGCCGCGCGCAAGCCCATGACCAACGGCGAGGCCCGCAAGGCCCTCAAGCACGCCAGACTCACCACGCGCCGGATCCGCGAGGACGGCGACCCCCTGCACGGCTCCTTCGCGCCGCTCTGCCGCTCCTGTACCGCCCTCACGGCGCACTTCGGCGTACGGGTCGTGGACCCGACGGCGACCGGAGCCTGACCGTCGCCCGTCCACGCCCCCCCCGACCGCCACGACCGCCCCGACCGAACAAGGGCCACCCCATGCACGCCGACCACAGCACCGCCACCGCCGTCCCTGCGGGCGGCAGCACCCGCTTCCCCGTCCCCGTCGACGCCGCCCTGCGCGCGGCCGGCTGGCGGCCGGGACACTGGGACATCAAGCAGGCCGAGATCTGGGCCGACGTCCTGCGCCGCCACACCTCACCCGCCGGACACCGCCACGCCGTCTTCCCCGCCGCCGTCGAGGCCTGGGCGGAATTCGGCGGGCTGCACATCACCCCGCAGGGCCCCGGCCGCCAGATAGCCCCGGCCACCATCCACCTCGACCCGATGTACGGCCTCCACCTCGCCCGCACCCTCGGTGACCTCGGCCGCGCCCTCGACTCCGAGGTGTGCCCCATCGGCGAGGAGACGGACACCCAGGCGCTGCTCGCCATCGACGCCGACGGCCGCGTGTACAGCCTCGACCACAGCGGCGACTGGTTCCTCGGCGCCCACCTCGACCAGGCCCTGGCCACCCTGATCACCGGCGCCCAGCCAACCCGACTCTCAGCAACCTGACCCCCAGCGGTCCGCAACGAGCCCGTTCCCGGCGCCCGCAGTCGAACGTGGGCCCGAGGGAGGCCATGAGCCGACACCGGCCCGCAGTCGCCAGTCGGCCCGAGGGGACGTGGGGGTATGTGCGCGCGGAGCACAGTGGTGGTCATAAGGGCCCCGAAGCAGCAAATCGCCCGCGCCAAGATGGCGAGCACGGACATACCCCCGCGGCCCCGCCCCCAAGACGCACCCCAGGCGCCCCGCGGCACCGCCCCTACCCCACCCCCGGAACCGCCGCCGGCAACACCGCCGACACGCGGAAACCGCCCCCGTCCGTCGGCCCCGACACGAAGACTCCGCCGAGCCCCGTGACCCGCTCCTTCATGCCCACCAGGCCGTTGCCGCCGCTCGGCAGCCGCGCATCCGTCGTCGAGCCGGGCTCCGGCGGCGGTTCGTTCTCCACCTGCATCGCGATCTCCGCAGCCCGGTGCGCGAGCCGCACATACGTCTTCGCGCCCGCCGCGTGCTTGTGGACGTTGGTCAACGCCTCCTGCACCACGCGGTACGCCGTCTGCTCCACATCGGCGGCATAGCCACGCGGCTCCCCCTCCACCGACAGGTCCACCGCCATGCCCGCGGCCCGCGACTGCCCCACCAGCTCGTCCAGCTCCGCCAGGCACGGACCGTCCTCGTCCACCGCACGGGACGCCGCGGCCGCCGCCGCGTACCCCACGGCGGCCAACGGCACCGGCTCCACCGGCTGCGCGCGCCCGCCGCCGTCGCCCGTACGCAGTACCCCGAGCATCTCCCGCAGCTCCGTCAGCGCCTGCCGGCCCATGTCACCGACCAGCGCCGCGTTCTTCACCGCCTTCTCCGGGTCCTTCCTCGCCACCGCCTGCAACGCCGCCGCGTGCACCACCATCAGACTCACCCGGTGCGCCACCACGTCGTGCATCTCGCGGGCGATCCGCGTCCGCTCCTCGCCCCGCGCCCACTCCGCGCGCTCCTCCGCCCGCTCGGCAAGGAGCTGAAGCTCCCGCTCCAGATCGTCCGCCCGCTCCCGCAGGCTCTCCATCAGCCGCCGCCGCGCCCCCACATACAGCCCGAGCAGCACCGGCGGAGCCGTGACGCCGATCGCCGCGGCCACCGCGAAGAACGGCACGAACTCGCTGCCGATCGGCGGATGCGCCCCCTCCTCCGCGAGATCCCGGCTGGCCCGCACCAGCGCGACGATCAGCGTCCCCGCCATCGACATGGCCGCGAGCGCGCCCGTGATCCGGCGCGGCAGCTCCGAGGCCGCCAGCGAGTACAGGCCGACGATCGTCAGCAGAAAGCCCATCTGGGCGGGCGTGATCGCGATGGCTATCAGCACCACGGCGACGGGCCAGCGGCGGCGGAAGAGCAGCGAGGAGCCCGCGAGCACCCCGAAGCCGACACCCACGGCCGTCGGCAGCCCCGCGTCCTTCGCGAACGCGATCCCCTCGGCCCCGCACTCCGCCGCGGACACCGCCGCGAGCCCCACATCCAACGCGGCCCCGAGCCGCCTCTCCCACCACCACGGCCCGGTCAAGGCCGCGGTGTGGTCGTCCCCCGTCGTGGTCATGCCTTCCAGCGTACGGGCGTTCCTCCCCGGTTTTCCGGTGAGTTTCCGGTGCGGTGATCCAGCCGCCGGGTCCCGGTGCCGACGAGCCGCCCGTGATCCACGCCGGGCAAAGTGCCGATCTCCACCGTCGCGTCGAAGGGCCTTGGTACGGCATAGTGTTGGGGGCCGACTCGGCAACCTGACCGGATGTCCGGTTTAGTCGAGTTTCATCCCCCATGGTGTAATCAGGCAGCACTGCGGTTTTTGGTACCGTCTGTTCAGGTTCGAATCCTGATGGGGGAGCTGCACTTTTAGTCGGGTCCTGACCGCCACGGTCAGGACCCGCCCCCATTTCCGCCCCCCTACGCCCCGGTATCCTGCGGATGTCCACCCCACCCAGGCACCCCAAGCCATCCGAAGCCGAAGGGCACCCCCGTGAGCGCAACCTGCCCGGCAGCCGTCGTCGTCCTCGCAGCGGGTGAGGGCACCCGCATGAAGTCGGACCTGCCCAAGGTCCTGCACGAGATCAGCGGCCGTTCCCTCATCGGGCACGTGCTGCACGCCGCCTCCGCGCTCTCGCCCGAGCAGCTCGTCACCGTCGTCGGCTTCCAGAGCGACCAGGTCCGCGAGCACCTCGGCGCCATCGCGCCGCAGGTCCGCACCGCCTACCAGGCCGAGCAGAACGGCACGGGACACGCCGTCCGCATCGGCCTCGAAGAGCTCGGCGGCTCCGTAGAGGGCACCGTCATCGTCGTCTGCGGCGACACCCCGCTGCTGACCGGCGCCACGCTCCAGAAGCTCGCCGCCACCCACACCGGCGAGGGCAACGCCGTGACCGTGCTGACCGCCGAGGTGCCGGACGCGACCGGCTACGGCCGCATCGTGCGCGACGGCGTGAACGGCGCGGTCACCGCGATCGTCGAGCACAAGGACGCCACCGAGTCGCAGCGCGCCATCCGCGAGATCAATTCCGGAGTCTTCGCCTTCGACGGCCGGCTGCTCGCGGAAGCCCTCGGCAAGGTCCGCACGGACAACAGCCAGGGCGAGGAGTACCTCACGGACGTGCTGGGGATCCTGCGCGAGGCCGGGCACCGGGTCGGCGCGTCGGTCGCGGAGGACCACCAGGAGATCGCGGGCATCAACAACCGCGTCCAACTCGCCGAGGCCCGCCGGACGTTGAACGACCGGCTGCTCACGGCGGCGATGCTCGACGGCGTCACCGTCGTCGACCCGGCCTCGACGTGGGTCGACGCGACCGTCACCTTCGAGCGGGACGCCGTCGTGCACCCGGGTACGCAACTGCACGGCGCCACGCATCTGGGCAAGGGCGCCGAGGTGGGGCCGAACACGCGGCTGACGGACACGAAGGTGGGCCCGGGGGCCCGGGTCGACAACAGCGTCGCGAACGGCGCGGAGATCGGGGAGCGGGCGAACGTCGGCCCGTTCGCGTATCTGCGGCCGGGCACCCGGCTTGGAGTGCGGGCCAAGGCGGGTACGTATGTGGAGATGAAGAACGCGACGATCGGTGACGGCTCGAAGGTGCCGCACCTGTCGTACGTGGGTGACGCGACGATCGGTGAGCACTCCAACATCGGCGCCGCGAGCGTCTTCGTGAACTACGACGGCGAGGCGAAGCACCACACCACGGTGGGGTCCCACTGCCGGACCGGCTCGGACAACATGTTTGTGGCTCCTGTCACGGTCGGGGACGGTGCCTACACCGCCGCCGGGTCCGTGATCACGAAGGACGTGCCGGCGGGTTCGCTGGCCGTCGCCCGGGGCCAGCAGCGGAATATCGAGGGCTGGGTGGCCCGCAAGCGTCCGGGGAGCGCGGCCGCGAAGGCGGCCGAGGCGGCATCCCGGAAGGCGGACGGCGCAAGCTGACCGGAAACAGGTGCGCCTGACACGGCGTACCGTGATAGGTGCACACATTCGGCCGACTCGTCGCATCGGGACGCGTGAGTACGGCAGCGGGAAGAACTCTCTGAGGAGACAGTGCTGTGACCGGGATCAAGACGACCGGCGAGAAGAAGTTGATGCTCTTCTCCGGCCGCGCCCACCCCGAGTTGGCCGAGGAGGTCGCACACAAGCTGGGTGTCGGCATCGTGCCGACGAAGGCCTTCGATTTCGCCAACGGCGAGATCTACGTCCGCTACCAGGAGTCGGCGCGTGGCGCCGACTGCTTCTTGATCCAGAGCCACACCGCTCCGATCAACAAGTGGATCATGGAGCAGCTGATCATGATCGACGCGCTGAAGCGCGCGTCGGCCCGCTCCATCACCGTCATCGTGCCGTTCTACGGTTACGCCCGCCAGGACAAGAAGCACCGCGGGCGTGAACCGATCTCGGCGCGCATGGTCGCCGACCTGATGAAGACCGCGGGCGCGGACCGCATCCTCACGGTCGACCTGCACACGGACCAGATCCAGGGCTTCTTCGACGGCCCGGTGGACCACCTCTTCGCGCTGCCGATCCTCGCGGACTACGTGGGCGCGAAGGTCGACCGCACGAAGCTGACCGTCGTCTCCCCCGACGCGGGCCGCGTGCGCGTCGCCGACCGCTGGTGCGACCGTCTGGGCGCGCCGCTGGCGATCGTCCACAAGCGCCGCGACAAGGACGTCGCGAACCAGGTCACCGTCCACGAGGTCGTCGGTGAGGTGCAGGGCCGCGTGTGCGTCCTGGTCGACGACATGATCGACACGGGTGGCACGATCTGCGCCGCCGCCGACGCGCTGTTCGCGCACGGCGCGGAGGACGTCATCGTGACGGCGACGCACGGTGTGCTGTCCGGTCCGGCCGCCGACCGCCTGAAGAACTCGAAGGTCAGCGAGTTCGTGTTCACGGACACGCTGCCGACGCCGGGCGAGCTGGAGCTCGACAAGATCACGGTGCTGTCGATCGCGCCGACGATCGCGAACGCGGTGCGCGAGGTCTTCGAGGACGGTTCGGTGACGAGCCTCTTCGAGGAGCAGTAAAGATCCTTTTGGGTGTGGCCTCCCGGCCGAGTAGACTGCTGAAGTTGCTCGGCGAGGGAGGCCTCACCTTTTTGGTGGGGCGGTCCGTTATCGACGCGCTCTTCGTAGCAGGCCAGTCGTATGGCCGGGTAACCCCATCCGACACCTGTTGTACGAGGAGTGCACATGTCCGAGGTCAAGATCTCCGCCGAGGTCCGTACGGAGTTCGGCAAGGGCGCTTCGCGCCGCGTCCGCCGCGAGAACAAGGTTCCCGGCGTCCTCTACGGCCACGGTGCCGACCCGGTCCACCTGACCCTGCCGGGCCACGAGCTGCTGCTCGCCCTGCGTACCCCGAACGTCCTGATCTCCCTGGACGTCGACGGCAAGACCCAGCTGGCCATCCCGAAGGCCGTGCAGCGTGACGCCCTCCGTCAGGGCATCCTGAAGCACGTCGACCTGCTGCTCGTGCGCAGCGGCGAGAAGGTCACGGTCGAGATCCCGGTCCACACCGAGGGCGAGCTGGCCCCGGGCAGCAACCTGCTCGAGCACGTGCTGAACACGCTGCCGGTCGAGGCCGAGGCGACGCACATCCCGACCGAGGTCACCGTCTCCATCGCGGGACTGGACGCCGGTGCGTCCATCCTCGCCAAGGACATCCCGCTGCCCGCCGGCTCCAAGCTGGCGATCGACGAGGACGCGGTCGTCATCCAGGTCCTGGCCGCGCAGGCCGAGGAGGCCCCGGCCGAGGGTGCCGAGGGCGACGCGTCCGCCGAGGCCTGATCCTCGCGACGCACATCCGGCACGGCAGCCGCCGCTCCTTCGGGGGCGGCGGCTGCCGCGTATGAAGGAGACACGCACGTGACGACCGACGCCAACGCCCCCTGGCTGATCGCGGGCCTCGGCAACCCCGGCCCCGAGTACGCCATGAACCGCCACAACGTGGGTTTCATGGTGGCCGACCTGCTGGCGCAGCGCATGGGCGGCAAGTTCAAGCGGGCCGCGAAGGCGCAGGCCCAGGTGGTGGAGGGCAGGATCGGGGCGCCGGGTCCGGCGAGCCGCCGGGTGATCCTGGTGAAGCCCATGTCGTACATGAACGTCTCGGGTGGTCCGGTGACGGCGCTGCGTGACTTCTACAAGGTGCCGACGGAGCACATCGTCGCCGTCCATGACGAGCTGGACATCGACTACGGCACGCTGCGGCTGAAGCTGGGCGGTGGCGACAACGGCCACAACGGTCTGAAGTCGATGACGAAGGCGATGGGTCCGGACTACCACCGGGTGCGGTTCGGGATCGGGCGGCCGCCGGGGCGGATGCAGGTCGCGGACTTCGTCCTGAAGGACTTCTCGTCGACGGAGCGCAAGGAGCTGGACTATCTCGTGGACAGGGCGGCCGACGCGGTCGAGGCCCTGATCATCGAGGGCCTCGACCGCGCCCAGAGCACGTACAACTCCTGAGGAGCGTCCCGAAGGGGCGCGGGGAACTGCGCGACCAGCCCCCACGCGCCCGCAGAACGTCAGCCGGTGTTCCGCAACCCCGCTGCCACACCGTTCACGGTGAGAAGCAGCGCCCGCGCGAGCAACGGATCGGACTCCTGGCCGGCGGCCACCGCGTCCCGCTGCCGCTTGAGCAGCGCGACCTGGAGATACGAGATCGGGTCCAGGTAGGCATCGCGGATCGCGAAGGTCTGCCGCAACGCCGGGTGCGACCCGAGGAGTTCGTCTTCACCCGTGACGCGCAGGACCTCGCGGACGGTCAGCTCGTGCTCTTCCTCGATCATGGCGAAGACGTGCTTGAGCTCGTCCGGCACGAGGGTGTCCACGTAGTGCCTGGCGATCCTCAGGTCCGTCTTCGCGAGCGTCATCTCGACGTTGGAGATGAAGTTGCGGAAGAAGTGCCAGTGCTCGTGCATCTCGTCGAGCACGGTGTCAAGACCGGCCTCGCGCAGCGCCTTGAGGCCGGAGCCGACACCGAACCAGCCGGGCACGATCTGCCGGGACTGGGTCCAGCCGAAGACCCACGGGATGGCCCGCAGGCCGTCGAGCGAGACGCCCGAGCCGGGGCGGCGGGACGGCCGGGAGCCGAGGTGCAGGTCGGCGAGCTGGTCGACCGGCGTCGACGCGAGGAAGTACGTCGGCAGGTCCGGGTCCTCGACCAGGCGCCGGTACGCGGAGTGCGCGGCGTCCGAGACGACGTCCATGGCGGCGTCCCAGCGGGCGAGGGCCTCGTCGGACTGGCGCGGCGCGGTGTGCAGGGCGGAGGCCTGGAGCGTCGCCGCGACGGTCAGTTCGAGGTTCTCGCGGGCCAGGGACGGCACGAGGTACTTGTCGGAGATGACCTCGCCCTGCTCGGTCACCTTGATCTCGCCCTCCAGGGTGCCCCAGGGCTGGGCGAGGATCGCGTCGTGCGAGGGGCCGCCGCCGCGGCCGACGGTGCCGCCGCGGCCGTGGAAGAGGCGCAGCCGTACGCCGTACCGGTGCGCGACGTCACGCAGCCGCCGCTGCGCCCGGTGGATCTCCCACTGGCTCGTGGTGATGCCGCCGAACTTGGAGGAGTCGGAGTACCCGAGCATGACCTCCTGCACGTCACCGCGGAGCGCGACCAGCCTGCGGTACGACGGGTCGGCGAGCATCTCGTCGAGGATGACGTCGGCGGCGCGCAGCTCGTCGGTGGTCTCCAGGAGCGGCACGATGCCGATCTTCGCCCAGCCGCCGTGCAGGTCGATCAGACCGGCCTCGCGGGCGAGGACGGCGGCGGCGAAGACGTCGTCGGCGCCCTGGCACATCGAGATGATGTACGACTCGACGACCTCGGGGCCGAAGACTTCGAGGGCCTTCTTGACGGTGAGGAAGACGCCGAGGGTCTTCTCGCCGGCGGCGTCGAGCGGTGCCGGGGACGGCGCGAGCGGGCGCCGGGAGCGGAGCTCCTTGGCGAGCAGCTTCTGGCGGTACTCGCGGGGCATGTCCGTGTAGCGCCAGGACTCCTCACCGAGGCGGTCGAACAGCTGACCGAGCGCGTGGTGGTGGGCGTCGGCGTGCTCGCGTACGTCCATGGTGGCCAGCTGGAGGCCGAAGGCGGCGAGCGTGCGGATGGTGCGGTTCATCCGGCCGTCGGCGAACAGGGCGCCCTTGTGCTCGCGCAGCGACGTCTGGATGAGCGTCAGGTCGTCCAGCAGCTCGCTCGTGCCGAGGTAGTCGCGGCCGGGCTCGTGGGCGGTGCCCCTGGCGAGGCGCTGCTTGGTGTTCTCCAGCTTCTGCCGGATGCAGGTGGCCTTGAGGCGGTACGGCTCCTCGGCGTTGAGCCGCTTGTAGCGGGGGCTGATCTCGGGCAGCCGCTCCAGGTCGCCCTGGAGGGAGGCCTTCAGCTCGTCGGTGGCGCCGGTGTAGCGGATGGAGTTGGAGAGGAAGCCGCGCAGCTCGTCGATCATGTCGAGCGCGTCGTTGATGCCGTGCTCGTGCTGGAGGATCAGGACGTCCCAGGTGACGGCGGGCGTCACGTTGGGGTTGCCGTCGCGGTCGCCGCCGATCCAGGTGCCGAAGCTGAGGGGGCGGGTGCCTTCGGGCAGCTGGACGCCGACGCGCTCCAGCTCGGCGGTGAGGTCTTCGAGTACGTCCCCGACGGCACCGGCGTGCAGCTCGTCGAGGTAGTAGATGGCGTTGCGGGCCTCGTCGGCGGGCTCGGGGCGGACCACGCGCAGCTCGTCGGTCTGCCAGACGAGGTCGATGTTCTCGGCCAGGCGGGTGTCGTGGCGGCGCCGGTCGGAGTCGATGACCGGGGTCTCCAGGAGCTCGGCGACGCGGCGGAGCTTGTTGAGGACCGAGCGGCGGGCGGCCTCGGTGGGGTGCGCGGTGAAGACGGGCCGCACGTTGAGGTGCTGCACGGTCTGGCGCAGGTGGTCGGGGTCGGCGTCCTTGAGGCGGTCCGCGGTGCGGGCGAGGAGACCGCCCTCGGCGGCGCGCCGGGCACGCAGCTCGCGGCCGCGGTGGACCTGCTCCGTGACATTCGCCAGATGGAAGTACGTGGAGAAGGCGCGGACCAGCTTGGCCGCGGTCTCCAGTTCCGTGCCGCCGAGCAGCTTGGCGGCGGCCTCGCCGTCCTCGCGCGTCAGGCGGCGGACCTTCTCGACCAGTTCGAGTAGTTCGGGACCCTCCTGGCGTACGAGGGTCTCGCCCAGCAGGTCGCCGAGGCGGCGGATGTCGGCGCGCAGCTCGGTGCTGGCTGTACGGGTGGCCTGGCGGCCCTGGTCGTCGGCACTGCTCACAGGTGCGGCTCCTTGCAGTGTTTGAAGCACGTCTGGGAGGGGTCCCGGTAAGGATCCGGGGAGATTCAGAGCGGACCGCGCTGTCCGACCGGTTCCAAGGATATGTGTCACTCCGCGGCACGGAAGTTTCGGCCACTTGCCGAGACGCGCCGCGCTGCCATACTTACGTCGCCGTAGGTTACGGAACCGTAGGAAACGGTACCCGTACCTGTGCACCTTCTCTCCTACCTTGATCCTCGACCCCCAGGGGACGTGCCCATGACGACAGCTTCCGATGCGCCCACCGAGACCGATGTGACCGACGACGCTCCCGCCCCGCGGGACGCGTCCTCCACCGAACCGCTTCCCCCCGCGACGCTGGGTGGTGAGCAGAAGCGGTCCGTCGAACAGCTGACGCTGCTCCTGTTCATCGTCGTCCCCTTCCTCGCCGTGCTGGCGGCGGTACCGCTGGCGTGGGGGTGGGGGGTGAGCTGGCTGGATCTCGGCCTGCTCGTCTTCATGTACTACCTGGGGTGCCACGGCATCACGATCGGCTTCCACCGCTACTTCACCCATGGCTCCTTCAAGGCCAAGCGGCCGCTGCGGATCGCGCTGGCGGTCGCCGGTTCGATGGCCGTGGAGGGCCCGGTGGTGCGCTGGGTGGCCGACCACCGCAAGCATCACAAGTTCTCGGACGCGGAGGGTGACCCGCACTCGCCGTGGCGCTTCGGTGAGACGGTCCCGGCCCTGATGAAGGGCCTGTGGTGGGCGCACATCGGCTGGATGTTCGACGAGGAGCGGACCTCGCAGGAGAAGTACGCGCCGGACCTGGTCAAGGACCCGGTGATCCGCCGGATCTCGCGGCAGTTCCTGTTCTGGACGATCGTCTCGCTGGCAATTCCGCCGCTGGTGGGCGGTCTGGTGACGATGTCGTGGTGGGGCGCGTTCACGGCGTTCTTCTGGGGCTCGCTGGTGCGTGTGGCGCTGCTGCACCACGTCACGTGGTCGATCAACTCCATCTGTCACGCGGTCGGCAAGCGCCCCTTCAAGTCCCGTGACCGCTCCGGCAACGTGTGGTGGCTCGCGGTGCTGTCGTGCGGCGAGTCCTGGCACAACCTGCACCACGCCGACCCGACGTCCGCGCGGCACGGCGTGATGAAGGGCCAGCTCGACTCCTCGGCGCGGATCATCCGCTGGTGCGAGCGGCTCGGCTGGGCGTACGACGTGCGGTGGCCGTCCAAGTCGCGCATCGACTCCCGCCGACAGCCCCAGGGCGCTGACGCGGCATGATGGACGACGTGGCGACCGACTCCAGCAATTCCAGCCCTGCCGGCAAAGAGAAGCAGCCCCGGCGCACCCGCCGGACCCGGATGACGGGTGCCGAGCGCCGGGAGCAGTTGCTGGACATCGGCCGCACGCTCTTCGCCTCGAAGGGCTTCGAGGGCACGTCGGTGGAGGAGATCGCGGCGAAGGCCGGGGTCTCCAAGCCGGTGGTGTACGAGCACTTCGGCGGCAAGGAGGGTCTGTACGCCGTGGTGGTGGACCGGGAGATGCGTCAGCTCCTGGACATGGTGACGAGCGCGCTCACCGCCGGGCACCCGCGGGAGCTCCTCGAACAGGCCGCCTTCGCCCTGCTCGACTACATCGAGACGTACACGGACGGCTTCCGCATCCTGGTCCGCGACTCGCCCGTGGCGCAGTCCACGGGCACCTTCGCCTCCCTCATCTCCGACATCGCCACGCAGGTGGAGGACATCCTGGGCCAGGAGTTCAAGGGCCGCGGCTTCGACCAGAAGCTGGCGCCGCTGTACGCGCAGGCGCTGGTCGGCATGGTCGCGCTGACGGGCCAGTGGTGGCTGGACGTCCGCAAGCCGAAGAAGGCGGAGGTCGCGGCGCACCTCGTGAACCTGGCGTGGCACGGCCTGGACGGCCTGGAGCCGAAGCCGCGGCTGATAGGCCACAGAAAGAGCTGACGGCTCCGGCGGGCGGGGAGGTCGTGTTCAGCTGCGCGTGATCTCCTCGCCGATGGCGAACCCCTTGGCGGGGCCGCTCGCAATGACCGCTTCGGTGCCGTAGGGCACGCGGTGCGTCTCTCCGTAAGTCGCCTTCTCCGGGTCGGGCAGCGACAGGACGTGGACGGCGCCGTCCTCGTCGAAGTCGTCGACGATCACATAGACGGGGACGCCCGCGGGGGCGTACTCGCGGCGCTTGCGGACCCGGTCCCGCTCGATGTTGCGGCGGCCGGGTGACACGACCTCGATGACCATGGGGACTCCGGAGGCGTCGACGCCGAGGTCTTCTTCGTCGGGGACTTCGTCGAGGTCTTCGGGGGCTACGAAGAGGTCGGGAATCCATGCCTTGCGGCGGTGGATGACGTTGCCGTCCTGGTAAGGCGCGTGACCACTGCCCCGCAAGTGGCCCTCCAGGGCCCGGCGGAGGCGGTTGATCAGCACCGGATGACGACGGCGACCGGTAGGCGACACCTCGATGGCTCCCTCGATGATCTCGGCGCGGTAGCCCTCGGGGAGATCCATGGCCTTCCACGCCCGCCACAGAACCTCGTCCAAGTCGAATGCCCGGTTCATCGGCAGCACCTCCTCCCTCAGTGTGGACGCGGGTCTCACGAAAGCCCCACGCGATGCCCCGAAAGAGCGACGTCAGGCCAGAGGTTCGAGGAATTCGAGCCGGTTCCCGACCGGGTCCCACGAGTAGAACCGCCGGTGTCCCGGCAGGTTCTCGTCCCACGTCACCTCCGCGCCGAGCGCGGCCAGCCGGTCCGCGTACGCCTGGATGCCCCGCACCCGCAGCCCCGGGTGCGCCTTCCTGGCAGGCCTGAAGTCCTCCTCGACGCCCAGGTGCAGCTGTACGCCGCCCGCCGCGAACCAGCAACCCCCGCGCGCCGCGAGGGCAGGCGGCTTGGGCGTCTCCGTCATGCCGAGTACGCCGACGTAGTACGTACGAAGGACCGGTTCGCTGCCCGGAGGTGCGGCGAGCTGGACGTGGTCGACGGCCACCAGCATCAGCGTCCGCCCCCGGTCCGCGCCACCACGAAGATCCGCCGGAAGGGGAAGACCGTGCCCCCGGCACCGGGGGTCGCCGGGTAGGCCTCGCGCAGGAGGGCGCGGTACTCGCCCAGGAAGGCCTCCGTCGCCTCCTCGTCGTCCGCGAGCGCCGTCAGGACCGGGCGCAGGCCCGTCCCCTTGACCCAGTCCAGGACCGGGTCCTCGCCCTCCAGTACGTGCAGGTACGTCGTCTCCCACGCGTCGACCTCGCAGCCGAGCCCCGCCAGCCGCTCCAGATACGCCCCGGGCGTCAGCACCGCGTCCGCGTGCCGCAGGCGCCCGCCGAGCCGCCCCCGCCACCGCGCGGACGCGCACAGGTCCCGCATCAGCACATGGCTGGGGGCGTCGAAGTTGCCGGGCACCTGGAAGGCGAACGTACCGCCGGGCGTGAGCGCGCGGAGCCAGGCGGGGAAGGAGTCCGCGTGGCCCGGTAGCCACTGCAGGGCGGCATTGGAGACGATCAGGTCGTACGTTCCCGGGTCCGGCGCCCAGTCGGTGGCGTCGGCGGGGGCGAAGTCCAGGCGGCCGCCGCCCGGCGTGGGTCCCGCGTACCGCTCGGCTTCGGCCAGCATGTCCGGGGAGTTGTCGAAGCCGGTGACGTGCGCGTCGGGCCAGCGCCGGGCGAGCAGCCGTATGACGTTGCCGGGCCCGCACCCGAGGTCGGCGACGCGTGGCGGGCGGCCCTCGGGGCGGGGCGGATCGGGGACGCGGGCCAGCAGGTCGGTGAAGGGCCTGGCGCGGTGGTCGAAGTGGCGCAGGTACTGCGGCGGATCCCAGGTGGCGGCGGTCGCGGCGGCGGACATGGAGAGCCTCCTCATGGACGGCGGCGGCAGGTGTTCACACCCCTCGCCCCGTCATCCTCACCCGCAAGTATCTTGACGTCAAGAGACTTCACGTCGACAGACCCCCTACACTGATCGTCATGGAGGACGAGGTCGATCGGCTGGTCGCGGCGTGGCGCAGAGAGCGCCCGGACCTCGACGTGGAGCCACTCGAGGTGCTCAGCCGCGTGAGCAGGCTCGCGCGCCATCTGGACCGGGCCCGCAGACTCGCCTTCTCCGAGCATCAGCTGGAGCCGTGGGAGTTCGACGTCCTCACCTCGCTGCGGCGCGCGGGCGCGCCCTATCAGCTCTCCCCCGGCCAGCTCCTGACGCAGACCCTCGTGACGTCCGGGACGATGACGAACCGCATCGACCGCCTCGCGAAGAAGGGCCTCGTCGAGCGCCTGCCCGATCCCAGCGACCGGCGCGGCGTGCTCGTGCGCCTCACCGCCGAGGGCCGGGACCGCGCCGACCAGGCCCTGGCCGGACTCCTGGAGCAGGAGCGGGCGATCCTCGGCGAGCTCTCCCGCGCCCAGCGGGGCGAACTGGCCGGCCTGCTACGCCAGTTGACCGCCCCGTTCGACAACATCCCCGGTTAGGTCGACCGGGCCGACACCGGCCCGGCGGGCGAGTGCGACCGCCGCGAGCGTGGAGTGGACGCCCAGCTTCCCGAGCACGTTCTGCATGTGCGTACGCACCGTGTGCGGGGAGAGGAAGAGGCGCTCGGCGACGGCCTTCCTGCCCAGGCCCGCCACCATGCAGCGCAGCACCTCGCGCTCGCGCGGGGTCAGAGACTCCACGAGGCGCTCGGACTCGGTGCGGTGCTTGCGGGCGGCGGTCAGCTCACGCAGGACGCCGGTGAGCAGGGCGGGCGGCAGATGCGTCTCCTCGCGGAGCACGCCCCGGATGACGGTGAGCAGACGCGAGAGCGAGCAGTCCTTGGCGACCCAGCCGCAGGCGCCGGCCTGGAGCGCGAGGGCCGCGCGGCGCGGGTCGTCCTTCTCGGCGAGCACCACGGTGCGCACGGCGGGCTGGCCCGTGCGGACGCCCGCGACCAGGGAGATGCCGTCGACGAGCCCCTCGGCGTTGCCGTCCTGGACGGGGACCGCAGGCCGGCTGCCGTGCAGGGCGCTCGCGGTGGCGCCGAGGTCGGCGTCGACCAGCAGCACGTCATATCTGCGGCCCTCGGCGACCGCTCGCTCCAGGCAGCGCAGCGCGGCCGGCCCGCTGCCCGCCGCGGACACCTCCACGTCGGGCTCGGCCGCCAGCGCCGCGGCCAGCGACTCGGCGAAGATGCGATGGTCGTCGACGACCAGGACTCGGATACGAACCACAGAAACCCCCTTCCCCGCGCTCCCGCAAGGAGCAGGGGATACCCCCGTCGGACACGTCGGGGAACGATCCGCGCGGGTACGGCGTCCGGGACAGGGGTCGCCGCGGTCGCACGGCCGCCGCCGCGCGTGCCCGCGCCCACCCCCATGCCGGGCGTCGTACCCGACTGTCTCGCCCCCTGATCGGCGCCGGCCCCCACCGGCACTGTTCTTCAGAGTAGGGCCGCACGCCGGGAGCGGAAGGTGATTTGCAGAACTGATTGTCCGGCGCGTTTATGGTGAGCCGTATGTTTCGCATGGAGACAGGAGTCGACAAAGAGCGGCTGTCCCTGCTTCGTTCGCGGCTCGCCGCGACGAACGCGGCGGCCTCCCCTCGGCTCCGCGCGCTGCGGGGCACGGCCGACGACCAGGAACTCCCGCTGGCGCTCTGGGCGTTGGACGCGGCGGGTGATCTCGTGGCCGGTCTCGCCGGGCACACCTGGGGCCGCTGGCTGCATGTGGACCTCCTCTGGGTCGACGACCGCTGCCGCGGCGCGGGCCTCGGCACCCGGCTGCTCGCCGAGGCGGAGCGGGTCGCCCGCGAGGAGCGGGGCTGCGTGGCCTCGCGGGTGGAGACGTGGGACTTCCAGGCGCCGGGTTTCTACCGCGGCCAGGGGTACGAGCTGGTGTGTGTGATCCCCGACTACCCCGAGGGCGTCAAGGAGTTCACGCTCACCAAGCGGCTGGTCTGAGGGCCTGGCCGGGCTCACGACGCGACGCCGAGGGCCAGGGCGCCGACGACTGGCGCCGCGTACACCAGGGGGAAGGGGATGTGCGCGTACCAGCGGGCCCGCACCACGGTGATCACGGCTCCGGTGAAGTACAGGACGAGGGCGATGCCGGCCGCGACCCCGACGAACGGCACGGCCAGGCCGACGAGCAGGCCGACGGCGCCCGCGGCCTTGGCGGCGCCGAGCCAGGGCAGCCACGTCATGGGGATGCCGTAGTCGGCCATGGGCTGGACGACCCACTTCGAGCGGAGGAAGACCGAGGCGGCCGAGAAGCCGGTCATCGCGGCGGCCAGGATGGTGACGACGACGTGCGCGGTGGACATCAGGATGCTCCTCAGCTGGCAGGCGCCGGGGCGCGTCCGCGCCCCGGCCAAGGGGTTGTTCACTGCCATGACGAGCCGCTCCGCGGAAGTGTGACCGCTCGGCGGGAATCAGATTTCCCTGCGGGCCCCCGCCGACGCCACCGCCGGGAAGACCCGGGGCGCCGTGCAGCCCGCGGCGGTGAAGGCCGCCAGGACGGACGCGGTGACCCGGTCGGCGTCGTCCGTCTCGACCAGGACGATCGCCGAGCCGCCGAAGCCGCCGCCGGTCATCCGGGCACCCAGCGCGCCCGCCGCGTTCGCGGTGCTCACCACCAGGTCCAGCTCCGGGCAGGAGATGCGCAGGTCGTCGCGGAGCGAGGCGTGGCCCTCGGTGAGGACGGGGCCGATCGCGCGGACGTCACCGGCGTCCAGGAGGCCGATGACCCGCTCGACGCGGTGGTCGTCGGAGACGATGTGGCGGACGTAGCGGCGGACCTTGTCGTCCGGCAACTTGTCAAGGGCGGCGGGCAGTTCCTCGTACGCGATGTCGCGCAGGTGGCTGACGCCGAGGGTACGGGCGCCTTCCTCGCAGCCGGCGCGGCGCTCGGCGTAGGCGCCGTCGCCGAGCGCGTGCTTGACCCGGGTGTCGACGACGAGGAGCCGCAGGCCCTCGGCCGCGAGGTCGAAGGGGACCTGGCGTATGGACAGGTCGCGGCAGTCCAGGTGCAGGGCGTGGCCCTCGGCGCAGCAGGCCGACGCCGTCTGGTCCATGACGCCGCAGGGGACGCCGACGAAGGCGTTCTCGGCGCGCTGGGCGAGCACGGCCAGTTCGGGACGGGTCAGCCCGAGGCCGAACAGCTCGTCGAGGGCGAGCGCGGTGACGACCTCCAGGGCGGCCGACGAGGACAGTCCGGCTCCCGTCGGGACCGTGGACGCCAGGTGCAGGTCGGCGCCGGTGACGGGGTGTCCGGCGTCCCGCAGCGCCCAGACGACCCCGGCGGGGTAGGCGGCCCAGCCACCGTCGGACAGCGGGGTCAGCTCGTCGACGCGCAGTTCGGCGAGCGGGGCGTCGAGATCGGCGGAGTGCAGGCGCAGGACGCCGTCGGTGCGCCGGGAGACTGCGGCGACCGCGGTGTGCGGCAGGGCCAGCGGCAGCACGAAGCCTTCGTTGAAGTCCGTGTACTCGCCGATGAGGTTGACACGGCCGGGGGCCGACCAGACCCCGTCCGGCGCGTACCCGTACAACTCCTCGAACCGCGCGGCGACTTCGGCTGCCGTGGCCATCGACAACTACCCCTTTCGCTGGGCGAACGCCCAGGCGTCGGCGACGATGCCCGCGAGGTCCGGGCGGGACGGGTGCCAGCCGAGCTTCTCGCGCGCGGTGGCGGCGGAGGCGACGAGCACCGCCGGGTCGCCGTCGCGGCGCGGGGCCGTCACCTCGGGGACGGGGTGCCCGGTGACCTGGCGGACGGTCTCGATGACCTGGCGCACGGAGAAGCCGTTGCCGTTGCCGAGGTTGCAGATGAGGTGCTCGCCGGGGGTGGCGGCCCGGACGGCGAGGAGGTGGGCCTCGGCGAGGTCGGCGACGTGGATGTAGTCGCGTACGCAGGTGCCGTCGTCGGTGGGGTAGTCGTCGCCGTAGACGCTGATCGCCTCGCGCGTGCCCTGGGCGACCTGGAGGACCAGCGGGATGAGGTGCGACTCGGGGTCGTGGCGCTCGCCGAACTCGCCGTAGGCGCCCGCGACGTTGAAGTAGCGCAGCGAGACGGCGGCCAGGCCGTGCGCGGTGGCCTCGCCGGTGATCATGTGGTCGACGGCGAGCTTAGAGGCGCCGTAGGGGGAGGTGGGGGCGGTCGGGTCGGTCTCCGTGATGGGGGTGTTCACGGGCTCGCCGTAGGTGGCGGCGGTGGAGGAGAAGACGAGCCTGCGCACGTCCGCGTCGCGCATGGCGGCGAGCAGCGCCATGGTGCCGCCGACGTTGTTGTCCCAGTACTTCTCGGGCTTGGCGACGGACTCGCCGACCTGCGAGAAGGCGGCGAAGTGCAGGACGGCGTCGAAGGAGGAGTCCAGCCATTTGGCGGCGTCGCGGATGTCGCCCTCGATGAAGGCGGCGCCGGCGGGGACGCCCTCGCGGAAGCCGGTCGAGAGGTTGTCGAGGACGCTCACCTCGTGGCCGGCCTCGATCAGGTGCTGGGCCACCACGCTTCCGACATAGCCCGCGCCACCGGTGACCAGGTACTTACCGCTCATGAACTCGCTACCTCTCGCAGTCGCTCGGCCGCGGCTTCCGGCGGCACGTCGTTGATGAACACGCTCATGCCGGATTCGGAACCCGCGAGGAACTTCAGCTTGCCCGAAGTGCGGCGGATCGTGAAAAGTTCGAGGTGGAGGGCGAAATCGTCACGGTTGATCCCGTCATGTCCTTCCAGGGCCGTGAAGGGCGCCTGGTGCCAGGCGGCGATGTACGGGGTCGGGTTCTCGGTCTGCCCGAAGATCCGGTCGAAGCGCCTCAGGAGTTCCAGATAGATCCGCGGGAACTCCGTGCGCGCCCCCTCGTCGAGCCCGAGCAGGTCGGGTACCCGGCGCTTGGGGTAGAGGTGCACCTCGTAGGGCCAATGGGCGGCGTAGGGCACGAAGGCCACCCAGTGCTCGCCCTCCAGGACGACCCGCTCGCCCGCGCTCTCCGTGGCGACGATGTCGTCGAAGAGGTTCTGGCCG
Organism: Streptomyces sp. 135; assembly: GCF_020026305.1. Lineage (NCBI taxonomy): Bacteria > Bacillati > Actinomycetota > Actinomycetes > Kitasatosporales > Streptomycetaceae > Streptomyces > Streptomyces sp. 135. The sequence goes on from NZ_CP075691.1 coordinate 3,574,234, forward strand.
CCCGAGGCCTCCTTGAACGCGGCGAGCGAGCGCAGCATCAGGTCGGTGCGGGGCGTGACGAACGGATAGGCGTAGATCTGCCCGTGCGGGTGGCCGAGGGTCACGCCGATCTCGGCGCCGCGGTTCTCGAAGCAGAACACCTGCTCCACGGACGGCAGATGGGAGAGCTCGGCGGTCCGGTCGGTCCAGGCCTCCAGGACGAGGCCTGCCTGCTCGGGGGTGAGGTCCGCGAAGGACGAGGCGTGGTCGGAGGTGAAGCAGACCACCTCGCAGCGGCCCGCGTCGCCCGCGAGCGAGGGGAAGCGGTTCTCGAAGACGACGACGTCGTACGAGGAGTCGGGGATCTCGGTGAGCCGGCCCCCGGCGGAGGGGCACAGGGGGCACTCGTCGGCCGGCGGGTGGTAGGTGCGGCCCTGGCGGTGCGAGGCGATGGCCACCGCGTCGCCGAGGAGGCGGTCCTCACGGACCTCGGACGTCGTGGAGACGGGCCCGAGCGGGCGCCGGTCGACGGCGTCGCGGACCGTGTCGTCGCGCACGTCGTAGTAGATGAGCTCACGACCGTCGGCGAGCCGGGTCGAGGTCTTCTTCACGTCCGGGACTCCTCACCACCCACACCAAACAGAACCGCACACAACAAACCACAAGCAAACAGCTTCGTCAATCGTCGCAGTGTGCGGGACCGGTGTGGCCGCCCCGTCTCGTCAAGATCGTGGCGCAGAACGCGGCGCCCCGTGCCGCTCAGCGCGGTGACTCGGGTCCCGTCCGCCCGGCCACGTCCTCGATGTCGGCGGTCGGCTCCGCGTACGTCGGTGCCGGCCGCTCGGCGCGGTCCAGCAGGCCCGTGCGCGCGGCGAGCGCGGCGGCCTCCAGGCGTGAACCGACGCCCAGCTTCATCAGGACCCGCTGCACATGCGTACGCGCCGTGCTCGGCGCTATCCCCATCCCGGCCGCGATCAGCCGGGTGTCCTCGCCGTCCGCCACCCGCACGAGCACCTCGACCTCGCGGGGCGTGAGCATCTGCAACAGGCGCTGCCCCTCGTCGTCGGGCTGCGCGGCCGGATTCAGCAGCTCGCTGAAGGCTCCTTGCAGCAACTGCGGCGCGACGGCGGCCTCCCCGGCGCGCGCCTTCATGATGGCGCGCTCCACTCCTTCTATGCGCTCGTCATGGCGTACGTATCCGGAGGCGCCCGCCGCGAACGCCGCGGCGATCCCGCGCGGACTGGGCACCGGGCCGAGCACCACGACCGCCACCTGCGGGCGCTCCCGCTTGATCCGCGCCACCGGGTCGAACATGCCCGGCTCGGCGGGCGTGGCCGTGCCCAGGAGGCAGACCTCCGGGGCCCTGCTGATCACCAGCTCCGCCGCCCCCGCTGCGGGCGCCGCCGCGGCGAGCACCCGGTGCCCGCGCAGTTTCAGCGCCGAGGCGAGCGCCTCGGCGAGCAGTCGGTGATCGTCGACCACCATGAGCCGCACACCCATAGCAACCCCCCACCTCCCCCAGGCCCCCCGGCCCTTCATCTCCCGGAAGCTACACGCTTGTTCGACGTTGCGCGCCCCCTACCCACCAGATGCGGCCCGGAATGCCGAAATCCCTGCCATTCGGGGGTGATTGGGGTTACTGGGCGGCGCGATGACGACGGCAGCCGCCCCCTCGTGCTCCGAGGGGACGGCCGCCGTGCGGGAACGCGGGACTACTTCGCGACGAATCCGAGCGCGACGTACTCCTTCTCGCCCTTCGAGTAGGGCTTGCTCAGCAGCTGCTTGCCGAGGAACAGACGCCCGTCGGCGTAGACCAGTTCGTTCGACTTCGGGACCATGCCGCTGATCGCGCTGGTGACCGACTCCGAGGAGGGCGTCTCCAGGAGCTTGGTCTCCTTCATCGTCTTGCCGTCGAGCGAGACGATCTGGGCGCCCTTCTGGTAGCCGTGCGCCTTGTACGCGATGACGTTGCCGCCGTCCATGCGGAGCGGGAAGATCTCGCCGTTGTCGCCCGCCATGGCGCGGTCACTGGTCGGCTTGCCGGTGGCCAGCGAGAACGACACGATCTCGTTGGTCCGGTTGTAGCTCTCGCCGCTGCCGTCGTGCTGGCGCGTCGGGACGTACAGCCGGTCGTTGCCGACCGTGATCGACGTGCAGTCGTTGACCATGTTGACGCCGCAGTCGTGGTCGTACTTGCCGTCCTCCAGCGAGATCTTGGCCCGCAGCTTGCCGTTGCCGCCGAGGGCGAAGACGTCCGTGGCGCCGCTCGCGGTGATCTCGGTGGTGTCCTGGCCGAAGACGACCGGGTTCGTCGAGATGATCTTGGCGTTGTCGATGCCGTCGGCCAGCGGGTACGTCCACTTGTCGTCGCCGGTCTTCGGGTCGAGGAGCTGGATCTTCAGCTTCTCGTCGCCGTACGTACCGCACTTGCGGACCGCGACCAGCTGGTCGCCGCCGGCGTAGCCGACGTCCTCGCACTTGCCGACCTTCGGCGTCCACAGGGACTTGCCGGTCACGTCCCAGGCGGCGCCGCCGCTACTGGTGCCCGCACCGGCGGCGATCGTGGTGCCGGAGATGGTGACTTCCTTGAACGTCGCCTTCACGCCGTTCGTCTCGACGCTCTCGGTCCAGAGCTTCTTGCCGGACTTCAGGTCGATCGCGGAGACGTTGGAGCACTGCTCGTAGTCGCCCTTCTTGTTCCGCTCGGCCTCTTCGGTGACCACCGCGGCGACGCCGTCCTCGGTCATCTCCCGCGACATCGCGCAGACCTGGCCGGAGAGCGGCACCGACCACTTCTCCTTGCCGGTGTCGAGGTCGTAGCCGTTCACTTCGCCGACGCCCGACTTGACGTAGGTGTCGTCGGTCAGCAGCGAACCGGGGACCTGCCAGATCTGGTCCTTGGGGATCGCCGGCTGCGGCAGCTGCATGACCACCTTGGCCGAGGGGTCGGCCGGGGCCTTCTCCTTGGCCGGGCCCGCGTCGGGCAGCGTGCTGCCGCCCTTGCCGCCCTTGCCCTTCCCGCCGCCCTTGCCGTCGGACTCCTGGGCGGTGTTCTTGGAGTCGTCGTCCTTCGACGAGGAGGCGTACCAGACGCCGCCGCCGACGATCAGCGCGATCGCGACGACCGCCGCGACGATGATCGCCATCTGGCCGCTGAACTTCTTGCCGCCACCGGAGCCGGAGCCACCGGGCTGCGGCTGCATCGGCATGGTGGGCGGCTGCTGGTAGCCCTGCTGGTACGAGGGCTGCTGGTACTGCGGCGGCTGCTGGTACTGCGGCTGGGCGGGCTGCGTCGGGTAGCCGTAGCCCTGCGGGGCCTGAGGTGCCTGAGGAGCCTGAGGAGCCTGAGGAGCCTGAGGGTAGCCGTAGTTCGGCTGGCCGGCCGGGGGCGTCGGCGGGGCCTGCGGCGGCGGTCCCGCGGGGGCCGGGGGCGTGGCGGGCGGCGGGGTCTGCGGGTAGCCGTAGGACGGGTCCGGGGCCTTGCCGAAGCCTCCGGGCGGAGGGTCCTGCGGGGCACCGAAACCGCCGGGCGGGGGGTCCTGGGGCGCGCCGAAACCGCCCTGCGGGGGTTCGTTCGGCGGCTGCTGGGGCGGCTGGGGCGGCTGGCTCATGGGGTCGTCGATTCCTTGGGGACGCTGAGGGACATGAGGGTGAACGGGGCTGCGGGCGGGGTCACTTGCCGTAGGCGAGCATCAGCTTCGCCTGGCCGGAGGTGCTGCCCGTGATGCTGGTGGTGGAGATGTAGAAGCGCCCGTCCACGTAGTCGATGTCCTTCGAGTAGAAGCCGCTCTCGATCTGCGAGGTGCCCTTCGGGTGCTGGAGAAGGGTCCTGGGCTTGTGCGAACCGGACGTCACGATGGAGACCACGCGGCCGCCGGAGTCGTACGACGGTTCGACGTACGCGATGAGCGAGCCGCTCTCGGCCTTCATCGGCAGCATCGTTTCGTCCAGCGGCGACTTGGTGCGCCAGGCCTCCTTGCCGGTGGCCAGGCTGATGGCGACGATCGAGTTGGCGCCGCCCTTCTCCAGGGTCGGCAGGTAGAGGTACTTGTCGTCGGCGGTCGCGCCCAGGCAGCCGCCCAGCTCGCGGTCGAGGATCGAACTGCCGCAGTCCGGTGCGAAGCTCTCGTCGCTGTCGACCTCGGAGCGGGTCGCGTCGCTGTCCTCCTTCAGCACGGTGATGTTCCACTGCTCCTTGTCGGCGTTCTTGAGGTAGACGACCGTGGGGCTCACCGAGTAGACGTTGCCGATGGTCCAGCCCTTGGGGAACTTCTTGGTCCACAGGGCCCGGCCGGTCTTCGGGTCGAGCTGCTGGAGCTCGTCGTGCTCCTTGGGACCTGCCGCGCCGCAGGAGAGCGCCATCAGCAGCTTCTCGCCGCCGGCGAAGCCGCGGGGGAAGCAGGTGCCCTCTTCCTTCTTGTCCGCGACGAAGAGCTTCTTGCCGTCGCTCATGCGCAGCGCCGTGCCGGACTGGTCGCGGCCCACCATCAGCGTGTCGCCGACGAGGACGAGGTGGCTCTGCATGGAGAAGTCGAACATGCCCTCCTCCTTGACCGGCTTGCCCCAGCCCTTGCCGCCGGTCTTCAGGTCGATGACCTGGAGCTGGTTGCACTTGGCGTTGCTCTTGGTGCCGTCCTTGAAGGCGACGACGATCTTGCCGTCGTCGGTGGCCGTCTGGGTCGCCGCGCAGATCTTCTGCGGGAACTTGATCGGGTCCCACGCGGTTTTGCCGGTCCGCACGTTGTAGGCGAAGAGTTCCTTGTACGCGGCCTTGACCACGGTGTCGCCCTCGACCCACATGCCCGGGGCGTCGCCACCGGAACCGGGCACCTTGGGCGCCTCCTTGTACCAGAGGACCTTCGCCTCGCCGGGCCGGCGGCCTTCGTTGAGGTCTTCCTTGCCTTCGTTGCCGTCGCCGTCGCCGGTGCCCGGGTTGGCGGGCGCGGTGGCGGAGGGCTTCGGGTCCTTCTTCTTCGCCTCGGGCTTCTTCCCGCCGTCGTCGTCACCGCCGACGACGGCCCAGGTGACGCCGCCCGCGACGAGGAGTGCGGCCACGGCCGCGGCGGCTATCACGAGGAGCTTGTTGCGCTTGCCGTTGCCGCCGCCGGGGGCGCCGGGGCCCGCCGGGAACTGCGGCTGGGTGGGCGGCTGCTGCGGCGGGTAGCCGTACTGCGGCTGACTCGCGTAGGGGCCGGGCTGCGTCGGCTGGCCGTAGGGACCCGGCTGCTGCGGCTGGCCGTAAGGGCCCGGCTGCTGCGGCTGGCCCGCGTACGGACCGGGCTGCGCCGGCTGGCCGTACGGTCCCGGCTGCTGCGGCTGGCCCGCGTACGGTCCGGGCTGCGCCGGCTGTGCGTACGGGTTGTCCGCCGCGGGCGGCGGGGTCTGCGGAGCTTGCGGAGTCTGCGGGTAGCCGTAGCCGGGCTGCGGGGTGCCGCCGGGTGGCGGATCCTGCGGAGCTCCGAAGCCGCCGGGCGGCGGCTGGTTGGGCGGCTGAGTCATCAGCGCTTCCCCCTTCACTGATTTTCGGCACGCCAAATGGTGCTCAGATCAGCCTTTCTATCACCCGGAGCCCCTACCGGACGGGGCCGGTCCTGCCCCTGTTCCCAAGGGAGGACCGGCCCGTGATGCGTCCGTTACGCGAGCTGCACGGGAGCTTTACGCGTCTTCCGCGAGCTCCATCCAGCGCATCTCCAACGCCTCGCGCTCACCGATCAGTTCGCGCAGCTCGGCGTCCAGTTTGGCCACCTTTTCGAAGTCCGTGGCATTGTCGGCGATCTGAGCGTGCAACTTGGTCTCCTTCTCGGAGACCTTGTCCAGTTGCCGCTCGATCTTCTGGAGTTCCTTCTTCGCCGCGCGGGCGTCGGCGGCGGAGACCGTCTTCGTGGCGCTCTGCGCGGGGGCGGGCGTGGGCGCGGAGGCTGCGGCGGTGTCGGCCATCCGGCGGCGCCGCTCCAGGTACTCGTCGATGCCGCGTGGCAGCATCCGCATCGTGGCGTCACCGAGGAGCGCGAACACCTTGTCCGTGGTGCGCTCGACGAAGAACCGGTCGTGGGAGATCACGACCATGGAGCCCGGCCATCCGTCGAGTACGTCTTCCAGCTGCGTCAGCGTCTCGATGTCGAGGTCGTTGGTCGGCTCGTCGAGGAAGAGGACGTTCGGCTCGTCCATCAGCAGCCGCAGCAGCTGGAGCCTGCGCCGCTCACCACCGGAGAGATCACCGACCGGCGTCCACTGCTTCTCCTTGCTGAAGCCGAACGTCTCGCACAGCTGCCCCGCGGTCATCTCCCGGCCCTTGCCGAGGTCGACGCGCTCGCGCACCTGCTGCACGGCCTCCAACACCCGCAGCGTCGGCTTCAGTTCGGCGACCTCCTGCGAGAGGTAGGCCAGCTTCACCGTCCTGCCCACGACGATCTTCCCGGCCGCGGGCTGCACCTCGCCCTCGCTGCGGGCGGCGTCGGCCATCGCGCGCAGCAGCGAGGTCTTGCCCGCGCCGTTCACCCCGACCAGGCCGATGCGGTCGCCGGGGCCGAGCTGCCAGGTCAGATGCTTGAGCAGCAGCTTCGGTCCGGCCTGGACGGAGACGTCCTCCAGGTCGAAGACGGTCTTGCCGAGCCGCGTCGTCGCGAACTTCATCAGCTCGCTGGTGTCGCGCGGCGGCGGCACGTCCGCGATCAGTTCGTTGGCGGCCTCGATGCGGAACTTCGGCTTGCTGGTGCGGGCCGGGGCGCCGCGGCGCAGCCAGGCCAGCTCCTTGCGCATGAGGTTCTGCCGCTTGGTCTCCTCGGTGGCGGCGATGCGCTCACGCTCGGCGCGGGCGAAGACGTAGTCGGAGTAGCCGCCCTCGTACTCGAAGACGGAGCCGCGCTGCACGTCCCACATGCGGGTGCACACCTGGTCCAGGAACCACCGGTCGTGGGTGACGCAGACGAGCGCCGAGCGGCGCGTGCGCAGGTGCTCGGCCAGCCACGAGATGCCTTCGACGTCGAGGTGGTTGGTCGGCTCGTCGAGGACGATGAGGTCCTGCTCGGCGATGAGCAGCTTGGCGAGCGCGATGCGGCGGCGCTCGCCGCCGGAGAGCGGGCCGATGACGGTGTCCAGGCCCTGCGGGAACCCGGCCATGTCGAGCCCGCCGAACAGCCCCGTCAGCACGTCCCTGATCTTGGCGCTGCCCGCCCACTCGTGGTCGGCGAGATCGCCGATGACCTCGTGCCGGACGGTGGCGGCGGGGTCGAGCGAGTCGTGCTGGGTCAGCACGCCGAGGCGCAGCCCGCCGTTGTGCGTGACGCGGCCGGTGTCGGCCTCCTCCAGCTTGGCGAGCATCCGGATCAGGGTGGTCTTCCCGTCGCCGTTGCGCCCCACGACGCCGATCCGGTCCCCCTCGGACACGCCGAGTGAGACGCCGTCGAGCAGGGCACGGGTGCCGTACACCTTGCTGACTGCCTCGACATTGACCAGATTGACGGCCATTTCTCTCCTGACAGGGGGGATCGATCGACTCTCCAGCGTAGTCGCCTCCGGGGGGCGGGCCGCCGGGTGCCCGTGGGTACCGGGTCGCTCACTCCTTGTGATGACGGGTCCGGAACACGGGGGCTACGGTGGGGATGCAGGCCGAAGAATCCCGCCCATGGGAGGAACCATGACCGCCGAGCCGATCTCCGAGCCGGTGTCCGGGCCCCGATGGCCGGTGCCGCCGCCGGAGGGCTGGACCGTGGACGACCTGCACACGCTGCCCGACCTCCCGCCGCACACCGAGATGATCGACGGGAGCTTGATCTTCGTGAGTCCGCAACGCCTGTTCCACAGCCTCGCCATCGATCTGCTGGTGAACGGGCTCCGCAGCAGCGTGCCGGCGGAGATGCGGGTGAGTCGGAAGATGACCGTCGTCCTCGACCGCCGCAACGGCCCCGAGCCGGACATCTCCGTCGTCCGCAAGGAAGCCGTCAAGAGCCGCGACCAGACCTCCTTCGCCGCCGCCGACGTCCTTCTCGCCGTGGAAGTCGTCTCCCCCGACTCGGAGGCGCGCGATCGGGACACCAAGCCGCGCAAGTACGCCGCCGCCGGAATCCGCCACTTCTGGCTGGTGGAGATGGCGGGCCAGGACGATCACCCTGTCGTCCAGGTCTACGAACTCGGCACAGTGTCCGGTACGTACGCCCTGGCCGGCATCTATCACGACCGCCTCAAGATCTCCGTGCCCTTCGGCATCGACATCGACCTCAACGCCATCGACGAACTCTGACCCGGCCCCCGGCCCGCTCCACCAGCAGCCACCCCACCAGCGCCATCGCCACCGCCGCCGGTGCCGTCACGTGGACGGCCACCAGCATCGCCGTACGCCCCTCCAGCAGGCCCCCGAAGCCGACCATCGACAGGCCGAGCACCCCGAAGAGGCAGAGCGTGACGCCGAGCGCCGCCGCCGGGCCCGAGGCCGTTCCGGGAGCGATCGGCTCCGCCGCCGCCGGGCGTTCGAAGCGGCGGAAGGCCGCCACCAGCGCCGCCGTCAGGGCCGCGGCCGCCGCCATCCGCAGCGGGACCTGCGCCCACCACGCGGCGCTCGCGGGCTCCGGGAGCGGGACGCCGAGGGCGAGCAGCATCCCGTACAGCCCGAGCATCGCCGTCAGGTGCCAGAGGAACGCCGTCATGGAGATGCCGTTGGCCGCCACCACGCCCCGCCAGACCCGGGGCCGTGCCAGCCACCGCGTCGCAGGGCCGCGCAGCGCCTCCACCGCGCCGACCAGCCACAGGCCGTGGCAGAGGAGGGCGAAGGTGGGCGGGGCCATGTTGGAGACGCGCTCGCCGGGCATGCCGACCATGGAGAGCGGATAAGGGCCGAGGGCGACCAGGAGCGCGGCGCAGGCCAGGCCGGTGCCCGCGAGGGCGTACGGCAGCCGCAGCTTTCCGTCCGCGCGCAGGAATCCGAGCTGGTGCACCGCGAGCCACACGAAGGCGAAGTTCAGGAACTCCAGGTACGGCACGCCGAACGCGAAGCGGGCCACGTCGACGGCGCCCGCGGCGGCCACGAGCGCGCCGAACGCCCCCCAGCCCCACCGCTCGTGCAGCCGCAGCAGCGGCGGTGTGAAGGCGACCATCGCCAGGTAGATGCCGATGAACCACAGCGGCTGGGCGACGAGGCGGAGTGCGACGTCGAGCAGTCCGCCGCCCTGGCCGCCCAGTTGCAGGATCAGCGCGCCCGCGCCCCACACGCCTATGAAGACCATGGTGGGGCGCAGCAGCCGCTGGAGGCGGGCACGCAGGAAGGCCGAGTAGACCGAGCCGCCGTTCGAGGCGCGGCTCAGCGAGCGGTACGACAGGGCGTGCGAGAAGCCGCCGACGAAGAAGAACACCGGCATGATCTGCAACGCCCAGGTGAGGAGCTGGAGTTGCGGTACGACGGCGAGGAGGTTGCCGACCTCGGCGCGGCCGTCGTCGCCGACGGTGACGGCGGCCATCAGCCAGTGCCCGGCGACGACCGTGCCGAGCGAGGCGACCCGCAGCAGGTCGATGTACCGGTCACGCCCGGCGGGCGTCTTCTCGGCCAGTTCGCGAACGCTTGATCCCATGGACGTACGGTCGCGTGTCGTGCCGTCCGCGCGTCAGCGTGCGCGTACTCAGATCCGGGAGTGAGTATGTGAGCGCTCCGCCGCGTCCGGGGTCCGCCGCGGGTACGTCGTGGCTGGTCGCGCAGTTCCCCGCGCCCCCTTCGGGGCGCCCACCGGCGCCGACTAGACGATCCGGGCCCCCAGGGCCGGGGACGTCGCCGCACGCGCCGTGCGGCAGGTGCCGGAGGCCGTCAGCGCGTCGGCCACCTTGCGGGCGGACGTGGCGTCGGCCGTGAGGAACGCCGTCGTCGGGCCCGAGCCGGAGACCAGCGCGGCCAGGGCGCCCGCCGCCGTGCCCGCCGCGAGGGTGTCGTGGAGCGCGGGGAAGAGGGAGAGCGCGGCGGCCTGGAGGTCGTTGCTCACCGTGGCCGCGAGGGCTTCGGCGTCGCCCGTGCGCAGCGCTTCGAGCAGCGCCGGGGACGCCTCGGGGGCGGGTGCGTCAGGGGTGAGCCGGTCGAACTCGCGGTACACGGCGGGCGTGGAGAGCCCTCCGTCGGCGACGGCGAACACCCAGTGGAAGGCGCCGCCGACCTCCAGCGGCGTCAGCTTCTCGCCGCGCCCGGTGCCGAGCGCGGCCCCGCCGACCAGGCTGAACGGCACGTCGCTGCCGAGCTCCGCGCAGATGTCGAGCAGCTCGTCGCGGGTCGTGTCCGTCCCCCACAGCGCGTCGCACGCCACGAGCGCGGCGGCGCCGTCCGCGCTGCCGCCCGCCATGCCGCCGGCGACGGGGATGTCCTTGGCGATGTGGAGGTGGACGTCGGGCGCGATGCCGTGGCGCGCGGCCAGCAGTTCGGCGGCGCGGGCGGCGAGGTTCGTACGGTCCAGGGGCACCTGGTCGGAGCCGGGGCCCTCGCAGGTCACCCGCAGTTCGTCGGCGGGCGTGACCGTGACCTCGTCGTAGAGGCCGACGGCGAGGAAGACGTTGGCGAGGTCGTGGAAGCCGTCGGGGCGGGCGGCGCCCACGGCGAGCTGGACGTTGACCTTCGCGGGGACCCGTACCGTCACGCTCACGCGGCGGCCTCCTTGTGCTCGGCGATGCGCGCGAACTCCTCCACGGTCAGGGCCTCGCCGCGCGCCTGGGGGGAGACTCCGGCGGCGACCAGGGCGGCCTCCGCGGCGGCGGCCGACCCGGCCCAGCCGGACAGGGCGGCCCGCAGCGTCTTCCTGCGCTGCGCGAAGGCGGCGTCGACGACGGCGAAGACCTCACGCTTGGACGCGGTGGTCTTCACCGGCTCGGCGCGGCGCACCAGGGAGACGAGCCCGGAGTCGACGTTCGGCGCGGGCCAGAAGACGTTGCGTCCGATGGATCCGGCGCGCTTCACGTCGGCGTACCAGTTGGCCTTCACGGACGGCACTCCGTACACCTTCGAGCCGGGGGCCGCGGCGAGCCGGTCGGCGACCTCGGCCTGCACCATCACGAGCGTGCGCTCGATGGTCGGGAAGGTGTCGAGCATGTGGAGGAGAACGGGAACGGCGACGTTGTACGGGAGGTTCGCGACGAGCGCGGTGGGCGCCGGGCCCGGCAGTTCGCGCACGAGCATGGCGTCGCTGTGCACCAGCGCGAAGTGGGCGGCCTTCTCGGGGAGGCGGGCCACGATGGTCGCGGGCAGGGCGGCGGCGAGTACGTCGTCGATCTCGACGGCGGTGACGTGGGCGGCGGTCTCCAGCAGGGCCAGGGTCAGGGACCCGAGGCCCGGGCCGACCTCGACGGCGACGTCGTCCGGGCGGACTTCCGCGGTGCGGACGATGCGCCGCACGGTGTTGGCGTCGATGACGAAGTTCTGGCCGCGCTGCTTGGTGGGGCGTACGCCCAGGGCAGCGGCCAGTTCGCGGATGTCGGCGGGGCCGAGGAGGGCGCCGTGCTCAGTGCTCACGGCTCAAGGTTACGGTGCGGGGGCGGGCCCCTGGGCCATGGCGGGTGACCACGGCCGGTGCTCGGCTTTCCGCCGGTGGGGGCTGGCCGCGCAGTTCCCCGCGCCCCTTGAAGCCTGCGGCTTCGCGAGCGCCCCTCAGGGGCGCGAGGAACTGCGCGAGCAACCACGAAACACGCGCAGCCGACAGAACACGGCAAGCCCCCTCAGGGGCGCGGGGAACTGCGCGAGCGACCACGACGCACCCGCAGCCGACAGACGGGCGGAGCCCCGCGGCCCCTCACCCCCGCAGCCGTCCCCCACAGTGCGGCCACGGACTCGCCCCCCGCTGCACGTACAGCTTCTTCGCGCGGTAGGTCTGTTCCGACGCGGAGGCGTCCTGGGGGCGGCCCGAGCCGCCGAGGGCCTGCCAGGTCCGCGTGTCGAACTGGTAGAGCCCGCCGTACGTGCCCGACGGGTCGACCGCGTCCGGTCGGCCGCCCGACTCGCAGCGCGCGAGCGCACCCCAGTCCAGCCCCTCCGCACCGGCCACCGTCTGCGGCTTCGGCCGGGTGCCGACCTTCACGATCTGGTCCTGCGGCGCGCGCACCACCTCGGAGCTCACGCGCCGCGGCCGCTGCTTGACGCCATTGACGCTGCGCAGCGCGTACGTGACGCGCCGGGCACCCGGCCGCCCGGCCTGCGCCACGGCCTCCGTGCCGCGGAACAGCGTCGGATCCTCGATCCTGTGCACGTCGAAGGGGATGGCCTCCTCCCGCACCTCCCTCGACCCGGTGATCCGCATGACCGTGACGGTCTGGCCGTCGCGCGGGAAGCTGTCGGGCACCACCGACGTGGTGTCCTGTCCGCGCAGGGTGACCCCGGCCTCCTCGACGGCCTCCCGCACGGTCGCCGCGTTCGTGCGGATGGTCCGCTCCCGGCCGTCCGCCATGATCGTGACGGTGCGTTCCGTGCGGACGGCGAGGTCGAGCCCGGCGCGGCCGATCCGGCGGCCGCGGGAGGCCGACAGGTGCGCGCCCTCCGCGCGCACCCCGAGCTGGCGCAGGGCGCCGTCGACGGTGCGGGCCGTGGTCCACACCTCGCGCCGCTCGCCGTCGAGGGTGAGGTGGACGGGCCGGCCGTAGCGCACGGCGATCTCGTCGCCGCTGGCCAGGGCGGTGCCCGTGGCGGGCGCGACGATGTCGTGGGCGCCGACGTCGAGGCCTTCGTCGGCGAGGAGTTCGCTGACGTCGTCGGCGAAGGTGTGCAGGGTGCGCGGCTCGCCGTCGACGCTCAGCCGCACGGCCTTGTCGTTGGCGACGAACGCGGAGGTGCCGCCCGCGAGGAAGGCGACGACGAGGGCCTGCGGCACCAGCCGCCGCAGCGACACTGCCCGCTCGGAGGTGCCGGGGCCGCCGGTGGTGCCCCGCGTGGTCCTCCGGCGGCGCGCGGCCCGCCGCGCCTCGGCCCGCCCACCGCTGCCGCCGCCGGGGGCGGAAGGCGGGCCGGACGCCTGGCCCGGCACGTATGCCTGGCCGTACGGCTCGGTCATCTGGCCGTACGGCTCGGTCGGCTCGCACGAAAAGTCACGCGGAAGGTCATACGGCGCTTCCGCGAGGCCGTACGGCGCTTCGTACGTCTCGTACTGCGACTTGCTCACGATGACGCTCCAGGGGTCCGGACCGGGCGGACAGAACCTAGCGGAGCCGTCGTCACTCTCCAAAGCCGACCGGCTACGGAGCGTCGTTACGTTATCGGCCGGTGATCACTCAGTAATCGAAGGCGCGTGCGGTATTCGCGGAGAGGGCCGCGGCCATGGCGTCCTCGTCGATGCCGCGGACCTCCGCCATGGCGCGCACGGTGACCGGGATGAGATACGGGGCGTTGGGCCGGCCGCGGTAGGGGGCGGGCGTGAGGAAGGGCGCGTCGGTCTCGACGAGCACCAGCTCCAGCGGCGCGACGGCCAGCGCGTCCCGCAGCCCCTGCGCGTTCTTGAACGTGACGTTGCCCGCGAAGGACATGAAGTAGCCGTGCTCCGCGCAGATCCGGGCCATCTCGGCGTCCCCGGAGTAGCAGTGGAAGACTGTGCGCTCGGGGGCACCCTCCTCCTTCAGGACCCGCAGCACGTCCGCGTGCGCCTCGCGGTCGTGGATGACGAGGGCCTTGCCGTGCCGCTTGGCGATCTCGATGTGGGCGCGGAAGGACCGCTCCTGGGCGGCCATGCCCTCGGGGCCGGTGCGGAAGTAGTCGAGGCCGGTCTCGCCGACGCCCCTCACCTGGGGCTGCGCCGCGAGCCGGTCGATCTCGGCGAGCGCCTCGTCGAGCGCTGCCTCGCCGCCCGCCTCGCGCGCGCCCTGCCGGGACCAGCCGTCGGGGTCGCCGAGCACGACGCGGGGCGCCTCGTTGGGGTGCAGGGCGACGGCGGCGTGCACGGCGTCGTGCTCGGCGGCGGTGGCCGCCGCCCACTGGGAGCCGCGTACGTCGCAGCCGACCTGGACGACCGTCGTGACGCCCACCGACGCGGCCTTGGCGAGCGCTTCCGCCACCGTGCCGGACTGCATGTCGAGATGGGTGTGGGAGTCGGCGACCGCCACCCCGAGCGGTGCGGGCAGGGGCGGCGGGACGTCGGCGTTCTTCGAAGGCATGCCCCGATCCTACGAACCGGCGGGCCCCGCCGGTCGGGTGCGTCTCAGCGCGCCCTGCGGTGCTGGAAGGGGTGCAGCAGGTCGGACAGGTGCCAGTGGTGCTCGTGTCCGCGCGCGGCCGGCACCGGCACGGGCCCCGGCCCGGCGGCCCGTACGTCGGAATCCGTCGCGCCCGCGGGCTCGCCCGCCTGCCCGCTCACCTGACCGGCCCCGCGCCCGGGACCGCCCTCGCGCTGGCGCTGGCGCCGCATCATGTCCAAGACCGACGACACCTGGCCCGCGCGCATGATCCGTACGACGTGGCCGCCGCAGTTCAGGCAGGTGGGGCGGGACAGCGGCGACGGCACATGCTGACCGTCGGCCCGGTACATCACGAATTCCTGGCCCCTGGCGTCCACGTGATGCTCGATCTCGTACGACTGTTCCCAGCCATGCCCGCACCGCATGCAGGCGAACGCGTATGACTCATGGACGACATTGAGCGCCGTCCGGGGGTGGCCGGTGCCTGCGATCTCACTCATGCCAGCTGCTCCTCTTGTCCGGGGGACAAGCGTTGTCCGGGGGACAAGCGCCACGCGTCCCCACGACCAGTGGACGCCTTTCCCGGAGCGAGCGCATCAGATCTGTCGAGCGTTGAGGCCGATTTGGCGATTCCATAGGAAACAAGCCCCGTGCGCGGCCCGCGCTTTGCCTTTCACGATAGTCCTTTGCCCTCCGATGGGCCGCTTCGAGCCGCGTTCTTTGCCGCCACGACGGCATCGAAGACCTCGCGCTTGGGAACGCCCGCTTCGGCGGCGACGGCGGCGATCGCCTCCTTGCGCCGCTCCCCCGCCTCCTCGCGCACCAGCACCCTGCGAACCAGCTCGCCGGGGCCGAGGTCGGCCGCGCTCTTCTCCGGGGCGCCCTCGACGACGACGGTGATCTCACCGCGTACCCCGTCGGCGGCCCAGGCGGCAAGCTCCGCGAGCGAGCCGCGCTTGACCTCTTCGTACGTCTTGGTCAGCTCGCGGCAGACCGCCGCCCTGCGGTCCGCGCCGAACGCCTCGGCCATCGCGGCGAGCGTGTCGTCGATGCGGTGCGGAGCCTCGAAGTAGACGAGCGTCCTGCGGTCCTCGGCCACCTCCTTCAGGCGGGAGAGCCGCTCGCCCGCCTTGCGCGGCAGGAAGCCCTCGAAGCAGAAGCGGTCGACCGGCAGACCGGACAGGGCGAGCGCGGTGAGCACGGCCGAGGGGCCCGGCACGGCGGTCACCTTGATGTCCCGCTCCACCGCGGCGGCGACGAGCCGGTAACCGGGGTCGGACACCGACGGCATCCCGGCATCCGTCACGAGGAGCACGCGCGCGCCGTCCGCGAGGGCCTCGACCAGCTCGGGGGTGCGCGCGGATTCGTTGCCCTCGAAGTAGGAGACGACGCGGCCGCCGACCTGCACGCCGAGCGCCTGGGTGAGCCGGCGCAGGCGCCGGGTGTCCTCGGCGGCGACGACGTCGGCCGACTCCAGTTCGGCGGCGAGCCGGGGCGGCGCGTCGGCGACGTCGCCGATGGGGGTGCCTGCCAACACGAGGGTTCCGGGGGAATCTGCGCTTCCTGTCACGGATCCATCCTCGCAGGGCCCACCAGCGGGACTCGCACACCTCGGTTCCCTACGATGGCGCGGTGACCAGTACCGCGTCTTCCCCGGACACCCGCGAGGGCCAGGCAGCCGAGGAGCAGCAGCCCCCGTGGCCGCGGCGGCTGCGCCGATTCGGCTACGCGGCGCGCCCCCCGGCGGACATCACGGCGCGGCTGGTGCCCCCGTACACCGAGCCGGGACCCCGCCTGTGGATGGCGCTCGGCGTGGCGAAGCCGGCCGCCGACCAGCTGGTGCGCTGGTCGGCGTGGGCGGGCCCGCTGCTGGTCACGCTCGTCGCCGGGGTGCTGCGCTTTTGGAACCTCGGCAATCCGAAGGCCGTGATATTCGACGAGACGTACTACGCGAAGGACGCCTGGGCGCTCATCCACCGGGGCTTCGAGGTCAACTGGCCGGAGAAGATCAACGACGACGTGCTGCGGCAGGGCAGCGACATCGCGATCCCGCACGACGCGGCGTACGTGGTGCATCCGCCGGTCGGCAAGTACGTGATCGGCGCCGGTGAGTGGCTGTTCGGCTTCGACCCGTTCGGCTGGCGGTTCATGACGGCGGTGCTCGGCACCCTCTCCGTCCTGATGCTGTGCCGGATCGGGCGGCGCCTCTTCCGCTCCACGTTCCTCGGCTGCCTGGCGGGAGCGCTGCTCGCGGTGGACGGCCTGCACTTCGTGATGAGCCGCACCGCGCTGCTCGACCAGGTCCTGATGTTCTTCGTGCTCGCCGCCTTCGGGTGCTTCCTGATCGACCGGGACCACGCGCGGGCCAGGCTGGCGGCCGCGCTGCCGGTCGACGAGGACGGCATCATCCGCGCCGACGCGCACGTCGCCGAGACGCTGCGCCTCGGGTGGCGGCCCTGGCGGTGGGCGGCCGGGCTCTGCCTGGGCCTTGCCTTCGGCACCAAGTGGAACGGCCTGTACGTCATGGTCTTCCTCTGCCTGATGACGGTGCTCTGGGACGTCGGGGCACGCCGCGTCGCCGGGGCGGACCGGCCCTACCGCGCGGTGCTGCGGCGCGACGTGCTCCCGGCGTTCGTGTCGACGGTGCCGGTGGCGCTCGTGACGTACGTCGTGTCCTGGCTCGGCTGGATCCTCTCCCCGACGGACGGCACCGGCGGCTACTACCGCGACTGGGCGGCGACGTCGGGGCGCGGCGGCAGCTGGACGTGGCTGCCGGACTGGCTGCGCAGCCTGTGGCACTACGAGCACGCGGTGTACGAGTTCCACGTGGGGCTCTCCTCGCCGCACACCTACCAGTCCAACCCGTGGAGCTGGATCGTCGACGGCCGCCCCGTCTCGTACTTCTACGAGTCGCCGCTGCCCGGCAAGGACGGCTGCCCCGCCGGCACCACGGAGAAGTGCGCCCGCGAGGTCCTCGCGCTCGGCACGCCGCTGCTGTGGTGGCTCGCCGCCCTCGCGCTGCTCTACGTCCTGTGGCGCTGGTTCTTCCGGCGCGACTGGCGGGCGGGCGCGATTCTCTGCGGGGTGCTCGCGGGTTATCTGCCCTGGTTCTTCTACCAGGAGCGGACGATCTTCTATTTCTACGCGGTCGTGTTCGTGCCGTTCCTGTGTCTGGCGGTGGCGATGCTGATCGGCGCGATTCTGGGGCCGCCGGGCTCCAGTGAGCGGCGCAGGGTGGCCGGGGCCGCGGGTTCGGGCGTGCTGGTCCTGCTCGTCCTGTGGAATTTCATCTACTTCTGGCCCATCTATACCGGCACCGCGATTCCCGTCGATTCCTGGCGTTCGCGCATGTGGCTGGATACATGGGTATGAAGAGACACCTTCGGATAACGGACGTCCCAGGTTTCTCCCCTCCCCCATAAGGTGCCGAAGGAACGACCTTCCCGTATGCCTTCGGGAAGGCTCCTGGGGAGGGGAGCGCATCGTGCGCAAGGGAGCAAAGGCCGCTCTGGTCGGCGGGGTCTTCGCCGTCATGGTGGGGGGCGCCGGTTACGGCACGTACAACCTGGTGAACGGGGTGACCGGGGACGGTGGGTCCACCGGAGCCGGACCGGCCCCCTTGCGGACCGGGCCGCCGACCAGCGGTGAGGCCCGGGAGACCGCGCGGAAGTTCCTCGACGCGTGGGCGGCGGGCGACGCCCGGCAGGCGGCGGGGTACACGAACGACGACGCGGCGGCAGCCAACGCCCTGACCGGCTACCGCGAGGACGCGCACGTCTCCAAGGTGAAGCTGACGCCGCAGCGGGCGTCCGGCGCGCACGTGCCGTTCTCCGTGTCGGCCACCGTCTCGTACAAGGGGAAGAGCAAGCGGCTCGCCTACGACTCCAAGCTCACCGTCGTGCGGGGCGAGACCACGGGACGCGCGCTCGTCGACTGGTCGGAGAGCGTCCTGCACCCCTCTCTGGAGAAGGGCGACACGCTCGTGACGGGTGAGGCCGCGGCGCCGCCCCTGAAGACGGTGGACCGCGCGGGCGTCGCCCTGCGCAAGAAGGACTACCCCTCGCTCGGACCGATGCTGGACGCGCTGCGGACCAAGTACGGCGAGAAGGCGGGAGGCACACCGGGCGTGGAGCTGTACGTGCAGCCGGCGGACGGGGGCTCCGAGGCGGTGACGCGCACGCTGCTCACCCTCCAGAAGGGCAAGGCGGGCAAGCTCCGTACGACGCTCAGCGCGGGCCTGCAGAAGGCGGCGGAGCGGGCGGTGCTGCGCTACGACGAGTCGTCGGTGGTGGCGCTGAAGCCGAGCACGGGTGAGGTCCTCGCGGTCGCCAACAACCGCAAGGACGCCTTCAACGCGGCGTTCCTCGGCAAGGTGGCCCCCGGCTCGACCATGAAGATCGTCACGGCGGCGATGCTCATCGACAAGGGCGTCACCAAGGCGAGCGGCCCGGCGCCCTGTCCGGCCACGGCGGTCTGGCAGAGCCAGACCTTCCCCAACCTCAAGGGCATGGCCCCGGACGAGTCCGCGACGTTCTCGGACAGCTTCGCGCGCTCCTGCAACACCGCGTTCGTGAAGCTCATCGACGAGGAGGGGCTGACCGACGCCTCCCTCACCGAGGTGGCACAGAACGACTTCGGCCTCGGCAGGGGCGACTGGAAGGTCGGCGTCTCCTCCTTCGACGGAGCCGTCCCGCCCTCCCCCGGCCCGGACCGCGCCGCCAACGCCCTCGGCCAGGGCAAGGTCCAGATGAGCCCGCTGGACATGGCCTCGGTCACGGCGACCGCGATGACGGGCGCCTTCCGGCAGCCGGTCGTCGTGCCGCGCTCCCTGGACGGCCGCGAACTGGCCACCGCCCGGGGCCTGCCCGCCTCCACCGTCGCGCAGCTGCGCCAGATGATGCACCGCACGGCGGTCAGCGGCACCGGGGCGCGTGCCATGGCGGGCCTGACCGGCGACGTCGGGGCGAAGACGGGCTCGGCGGAGGTGGACGGCCGGGCGGAGTCCGACAGCTGGTTCACGGGCTACCGCGGCGATGTGGCGGCCGCCGCGATGGCACAGCGGGGCGGGCACGGCGGTGACGCGGCGGGGCCGATCGTCGCGGACGTCCTGCGCGCGGGGTAGGGCTTCGCCGAGCGGGAAAGTGGTCGAGGGCTTCTCCGTACGCCTCTAAGGTGGCCTTCCGGTGAGGAGCATGGGCGGCTCTGGGGAACTGCGGAGGGTTTGTGGGCAAGCGAAGGCGCGCCACTGAGCGCAAGAGCGTCGGAGTGCGGAACGTGCGGCTGCGCAGGGGCGTGCTCGCCGGGGCGGCGGCCGTCGTCGTGTGCGGCATGGGGGCCGCCGCGTTCGCGCTCTCCGGTGGCTCGGCGTCCGGCGAGGCGACCAGCGAGGAGAAGTCGGTGCCGACGGGTCCGCCCACGTCCGCCGAGATCCGCGCGACCTCGCGGGAGTTCCTGACCGCCTGGGCGGAGGGTGACGTGGCGCGGGCCGCCGCGCTGACGGACGACCGTACGGCGGCGAGGAAGGCCCTGGCGTCCTACCGCAAGGACGGCCGGCTCACGAAGGTGCGCCTGAAGCCGGGCAAGCGCTCGGGCGCCGAGGTGCCGTTCAAGGCGGCCGCCATGGTGTCGTACGAGGGAGTGAGCAAGCCCTACTCGTACGCCTCCGAACTCACCGTGGTGCGCAGGAAGAGCGACGGGAAAACGCTGGTCGACTGGCGCCCCTCGGTGCTCCATCCCGAGCTGCGGCCGGGGGACCGCCTGGTCACCGGTGAGGCGGGCGACCCGCCGATCAAGGCGGTGGACCGCAAGGGCGCCGAGCTGACGGCGGCGAAGTACCCCTCGCTCGGCGCGGTCCTCGACAGCCTGCGCGAGAAGTACGGCAAGAAGGCGGGCGGCACGGCGGGCGTCGAGCTGCGGGTGGTGCGGGCGGAGGACGGCAAGACGCCCGGGAAGTCCGGGAAGTCCGGGAAGGCGGAGAACGACGCCAAGTCCAAGGACGGCGCCAAGTCGGTGCCGGACAAGACGCTTGTGACGATCGCGCCCGGCACCCCGGGGACGCTGAAGACCACGTTCAGCGGCTCGCTCCAGGCCGCGGCGGAGCGGGAGACGGCCAAGCGGAAGCAGGCGTCCGTGGTCGTCGTGAAGCCGAGCACCGGGGAGATCCTGGCCGCCGCCAACTCCGCCCCGACCGGTTTCAACACGGCCTTCCAGGGCTCCCTCGCGCCGGGCTCGACGATGAAGGTCGTCAGCGCGTCGATGCTTCTGGAGAAGAAGCTGGCGGGGGTGGACAAGAAGCACCCGTGCCCCAAGTACTCCACGTACGGCGGCTGGAAGTTCCAGAACGACGACAAGTTCCAGATCAAGAACGGCACGTTCCGGGCGAGCTTCGCGCGCTCCTGCAACACGGCCTTCATCAGCCAGGCCAAGAAGCTGGAGAACGACTCCCTGACCCGGCAGGCGCAGGAGGTCTTCGGCCTCGGCCGGAACAACTGGTCGATCGGTGTGCCGACCTTCGACGGCGCGGTCCCGGTGCAGGCGGACGCGCAGATGGCGGCGTCGCTGATCGGGCAGGGCGGGGTGCGGATGAACCCGCTCAACATGGCGTCGGTGGCGGCGACGGTGAAGTCCGGCACGTTCAGGCAGCCGTACCTGGTCTCGCCGGACGTCGACGACCGCACGCTGGCGACGGCGCCGCGCAAGATGTCGGGCGCGACGGCGGCCGCGCTGCGGGACCTCATGCACTACACGGCGGTGGCCGGCACCGCGGCGGAGCCGATGCGGGGCCTCGGCGCCGACTCGGGCGCGAAGACGGGCTCGGCGGAGGTCGACAACCAGAAGAAGCCGAACGGCTGGTTCACGGCGTACCGGGGCGACCTGGCGTCGGCGGCGGTCGTGCGGGAGGGCGGACACGGCGGGGAGTCGGCGGGGCCGTTGGTGCGGGCGATGCTGCTGGCGGGGAGCTGAGGGCGGCCGTACGGGACCGCGCGGCCGGGAGCTCCGATACACCGCCGGTGCATACGTGGTCGCGTGGCAGGTACACGGACCGCTAGCGTGCCGGGCATGAGCGCTACCGCACCCGAAGCATCCGATGCCCACCCCCGTTTCGCCGAGGCCCTTCGCGAACTGGGTCTGGCCGACGTGATCGGCCGGACCCGCCGCTTCCCGGAGCAGACCCGCACCGCGCAGGAGGCCGCCGCCGCGATCGGCTGCGAGCTGAGCCAGATCTGCAAGTCCCTGATCTTCGCGGCGGACAGTGTCCCCGTCCTGGTCCTGATGGACGGCGCGTCGAGGGTCGATGTGGAGCTGGTACGGCGGGAGCTGGGCGCGGAGAAGGTCACGCGCGCGAAGGCGGACGTGGTCCGGGCGACCACCGGCTACGCGATCGGCGGCGTACCGCCCTTCGGCCACGCGACCAGGACCCGGGTGCTCGCCGACCGCTCCCTGCTGGAGCACGACATGGTGTGGGCGGCGGCGGGCACCCCGTACGCCGTCTTCCCGATGGACCCGAAGACGCTGATCGCCCACGCCGGCGGCACCGTGGTGGACGTGCGCGAGACCGCGAAGTGACGCCGCTGGTCGCGGCGGCGGTACTGCTCGCCGCCGTCACGCACGCCGGCTGGAACGCGATAGCCCACCACATCACGGACAAGCTGGTCGGCTTCACGCTCATCTCCGGCGGCGGCGCGCTGATAGGCCTGCTCCTGGCCCCCTTCGTGGCGATCCCGGCAGCGGAGGCCTGGCCCTACCTGGTCCTCTCCGCGGTGATCCACATCGGCTACTACGCCCTGCTGATGCGCTCCTTCAAGCTCGGCGACTTCGGCCAGGCGTACCCGATCGCGCGCGGCACCGCGCCGCTGGTGGTCACCGTCCTGGCGGCGGTCTTCGCGGGCGAGGTCCCGGACGGCTGGCAGGCGGCGGGCGTGGCGGTGTCGTGCGCGGGCCTGACGGGCCTGGCGCTGTGGGGCATACGGGGATCGGGGCGCCACCCGGACTGGCCGGCGCTCGGCGCGGCCCTGGCGACGGGCGTCTCCATCGCGGCGTACACGGTGGTGGACGGCCTCGGCGTACGGGCGTCGGGCTCCTCGATGGGGTACATCGCGTGGCTGATGATCCTGGAGGGCGCCGCGATCCCGCTCTACGCGGCGTACCGCTGGCGGGGCGAACTGCCCGCGAGGCTCCGCCCGTTCGCGGCGGTGGGCCTGCTGGGCGCGGCCCTGTCCGTCGGCGCGTACGGCCTGGTCCTGTGGGCCCAGACGAAGGCGGAGCTGGCCCCGATCTCCGCGCTCCGCGAGTCCTCGATCATCGTCGGCGCGGCGATCGGCGCGATCTTCTTCAAGGAGCGGTTCGGGGCGCCGCGGCTGGTGGCGGCGGGGTTGATGGTGGCGGGGATCGGGTTGATGCTGCACGCGGGGTAGGCCCGTCACAGGTCGGCAGCGGAACCGCTCGCGGCAACTCGCCGGAGGCGTCACGCACCTCGATCCGCACGCCGCGTGCCATCCGCAGACAGCGGCTCTCCACTCTGGGAGTGCAGCCGGTCGATGTGGGCGAGCACCTGGTCCACATGCGGACGTACCTGGGCCCGCAGCGTCTCGCTCCAGCTTTCCCCTGAGTAGCGGCAGTTGAGATAGAGATGCCTGGCGTGCTCCAGTACGGGGCGGTGTTCGGGCGGGAGCTGGGCGAGAGCCCAGTCGGCAGCAGCGTCCTTCGACCTTATGTGGCCGGTGGCGAGCGTGGTCCAGATGCGTGCGAGGGTCAGCAGCACGTTGCGGGTGTCGCCCTCCAGGTCGTCCAGTAGGTCGGGAATGCCCGCCACACTGGCCCGGATCAGATCGGCGTGCGGGACGGGATCGAGGACCTGAACGAGCACGTCCACATCGCTGGCCGGCTTGAGGCCACCGAAGACGGCAGATCCGTGAAGGCAAGCGCCGATGACATCCTTGCCCAGCACACGGTCGACCAGGGCCACACTCTCCTGAGGGTGGTTCATCACGCCAGTGTCCCGAACGGCTGTGACCGGTCTTCGCAACAGACCCTAGGTCCGTACGCCGGTTACCGCGACGACGGGCAGCCGCGCGCACCGCCGGCAAGCGCGGGCCGAGGTCGCGACCGTGGCGTGGGCGGTGGCGGACAGGGCTCCGGCGAAGGCCAGCAGGGGCCAGTCCGTGGTCAGCGTCGCCGCCGTGGCGAGCGCGAGGGTCGCGGCGGCCATGGCTGCGCTGGCCGTGGTGCCTGCCCAGGCGACGAGCAGCGGCAGGCGTTCCGGGGTCGGGAGGCGGCGGGCGAGGCTGCCGGTGGCGGTCAGGGTCGCCGCGGCGAGCAGTGCGGCGATCGTCGCGACGAAGGCCAGGTGGACGGCCAGCAGCTGGGCGGCCGCGGGCAGTTGCCAGGCCGGAGCGTGGCCCGCGGTCCTCGCCAGGTACCAGCAGGCGAGCAGGAAGGGGGCCGTGAGCGTGACGGCCCGTGCCGTGTGCCGCGCCTGGGCGACGGTCAGTTCACGCTGGCAGCTGGGGGCGACTTCCTCGACGGTGCCGAACTCCCGCACCGCCTGGCGGGCGGCATCCTCCGCAGGAAGCCCGGTGTCGGCGTACGCGGCTGCCGTGTCGGCGAGGCCGTCCCGTACCTCCTCGACCAGGCGGGACTTCGCCTTGGCCGGGCCGTGCAGCGCGGCGGTCAGGTCGGCCGCGTACTCCTGTACGAGCCGGTCGGCGGGGCTCATGTGGCGAGCCCGGGGGGCGGGCCCGGGTTCAGGACCGAGCCGATCGCCTCGGTGAATTCCACCCACGCCGCCCGCTCCCCGGCCAGCGTCGCCCGGCCGGCGTCCGTCAACTCGTAGCACCTGCGCCGCCGTTCACCGGACGACTGCCAGCTGCTGCTCAGCAGGCCGAGCCGCTCCAGGCGATTCAGGGCCGGGTAGATCGTGCCCGTACGCAGCTCCAGCGCGCCGCCGCTGCGGCGCTGCACGGCGGCGATGATCGCGTACCCGTGCAGCGGGCCCGGTTCCAGTACGGCCAGCAGCAGTCCGTCGAGGTGCCCTCGCACCGCATCCGCCTTCATGAGTAGGCAGCCTACACAAAGTCTGCGTAGGCAGTGTATGTATTGGCTGCCAACATATAACCGCTCGGAGGTTCGGCGTGACCAAACTGCTGTTGTCCGCCCACGTGCTCGTGGCGATCCTCGCCGTCGGTTCGATCACCGTGGCCGCCTCGATGTTCCCCCGTCAGGCGCTACGGGCGATCGGCGGCGAGGGGCCGAAGGTGGCCGCGCTGCTGCACCGGGTCTGCCGGGGCTACGCGCTCGCCGGTATCGCCGTACCGGTGTTCGGGATAGCCACCGGCGCGCAGCTCGGCGTCCTCGGCGACGCGTGGCTGATCGTCTCGCTCGTCCTGACGGCGGGCGCGGCGGGCCTGCTGGCGCTGGCCATCCTGCCGGGGCAGCGGGCCCTGCTCGCGCTGGCGGAATCCCCTGGAGGCGCCGAGGAGACGGCTCGGCCCGTCGCCGTCCGGCTGACCATGCTCACCGGCGTCTTCAATCTCCTCTGGGCGGTCGTCGTGGTGCTGATGATCGTCCGCCCCGGCTCCACGACGGGAGCGTGAGCAGCGTGCGTACGCTCCGCTTCGCGGCCGCCGCCGAGGCCGCCTCGCTCGTCCTGCTGCTCGGCAACCTCTTCACCGTCCACGCACCCGCGCTCTCCGCGCTCCTCGGGCCGCTGCACGGCACGGCGTATCTCGTCGTCATCGCGGCCACGTGGACGGCGGCCTCGGCCGCCGCGCCGGGCACCCGGTGGCGTGCCCTCGTCCCCGGCGTCGGCGGGCTCCTCGTCCTGGGGCGGATCGGGGAGCGGGCGCCCGCCGCCGACTGACCTACACCTCACGCAGGGCCCTGACCAGGGCCTGGGCGCGGGGGTCCGCCGTCACGCCCTTGTTCATGCCGTTGGTGACGTAGCCGAAGGCGATGCCCGACTGCGGGTCGGCGAAGCCGAGGGCGCCGCCGCGGCCGGGGTGGCCGAAGGAGCCGGGGGACAGCAGCGGGGAGGCGCCGCCGTGCAGCATGCAGCCGAGGCCGAAGCGGGTGGGGACGACCAGGACGCGGTCGGGGCCCGCCGACGCCTCGGTCCTGGCCGCGTCCACCGTCTCGGGGGTGAACAGCCGGGCCGCACCGTCCACTTCGCCGATCAGCGCGGCGTAGAACCGGGCCAGGCCGTCCGCCGTGGCGATGCCGTTGGAGGCGGGCAGGGCCGCCGCCCGGTACGCCGGGTCGTTCTCGTCCGGCAGCGGATCGATCGCCCCGAAGGCGCGGCGGGTCAGGGATGCGGGGTCGGCGTAGGCCTGCGCCACGTTCCGCTTGGGCCGGGCCCGCAGGGCGCCCGGTGCGGCGGGCGGCGGCTCGATACGGCCCATCCGGCCGGCCCGCGCGGCTTCCGCTTCCGGCAGGCCCACCCAGAGGCCGAGGCCGTACGGCCGGGCGATCTCGGCGTCGATCCACTCCCCCACGGCCTTGCCCGTCACGCGCCGCACCAGCTCACCGGTGAGCCAACTGTAGGTCTGCGCGTGGTAGCCGTGGTCGGTGCCCGGCTCCCAGAACGGGGCCTGCGCGGCGAGAACGGCCGCCGCGAGGTCCGGGTCGAGCGCCTCGGCGGGCGTGAGCGGACGGTCGAGGGCGGGCACCCCGGCGCGGTGCGCGAGGACGTGCCGTACGAGGACGCCTTCCTTGCCGCGAGCCTTGAACTCCGGCCAGTAGGTGCCGACCGGCGCGTCCAGGTCCAGTTCGCCGCGCTGATGGAGCAGGAGCAGCGCGGCGGCGGCCACGCCCTTGGTGGCCGAGCGGATCACCTGTGCGGTACCGGACTCCCACGGGGTGTCCCCGTCGACGTCCTTCGTACCGCCCCACAGATCCACGACCTTGCGTCCGTCCCGATAGACGGTGACGGCGGCGCCGCGCTCCCCCCGCTCGCTGAAATTGCGCACGAAAGCGTCGCGAACCGGTTCGAAGCCGGCGGCCACTGTGCCGTGCGGCCCACCTAGGGCGTCCATGTCCTTCATGACAAGGGCAACAGCGGCCTCGGGCCGAGGATTCCCGGGCCGTGTGCGACGGCAGGCTTCACATCGAAGCCTCGGGGGCCACCGTCCTCGGATCGAAACCGAACGGCAGTTCCAGGCGGTGGGCGCTCATCAAGGCCTCGTCGGCCAGCAGTTCGCCCGTCGGGCCGTCCGCCGCGATCACGCCTTCGCTGAGGATCAGGGCGCGGGGGCAGAGCTCCAGGGCGTACGGCAGGTCGTGCGTGACCATCAGGACCGTCACGTCCAGCGAGCGCAGGATGTCGGCCAGTTCGCGGCGCGAGGCCGGGTCGAGGTTGGAGGACGGCTCGTCCAGGACCAGGATCTCCGGCTCCATGGCCAGCACCGTGGCGACCGCGACCCTGCGGCGCTGCCCGAAGGAGAGGTGGTGCGGCGGGCGGTCGGCGAACTCCGCCATGCCGACCTGGCCGAGCGCCTTCAGCACGCGGGCCTCCAGCTCCGGGCCGCGCAGGCCGGCCGCCGCGGGCCCGAAGGCCACGTCCTCGCGGACCGTCGGCATGAACAGCTGGTCGTCCGGGTCCTGGAAGACGATGCCGACCCGGCGCCTGATCTCGGCCATGTGCTTCCTGCCGACGGGCAGCCCGGCCACCGTCACGGTGCCGGCGCCGCCGGTCAGGATGCCGTTCAGGTGCAGGACGAGGGTGGTCTTGCCCGCGCCGTTCGGCCCGAGCAGGGCGACGCGCTCGCCGCGCGCGACGGTGAAGTCGACGCCGAACAGCGCCTGGTGGCCGTCGGGGTAGGCGAAGGCCAGTCCGGCCACTTCCAGCGAGGGTGCGGTCATCACGGTCACAGGGTCCATCCCAACAGGCATACGGCGAGCGCGGAGAGGGGCAGGGCCAGCGCGTACGTCCACTGCGCCCGCGAGGCGGTCACCTCGTCGATGACCGGCATCGACCCGGTGTAGCCCCGGCTGACCATGGCCAGGTGCACGCGCTCCCCCCGCTCGTACGAACGGATGAAGAGCGCCCCGGCGGACCTGGCGAGGACGCCCCACTGCCGCACGCCCCGCGCCTCGAAGCCGCGTGACTCCCGGGCGGTCCTCATGCGGCGCATCTCGTCCGTGATGACGTCGCCGTACCGGATCATGAACGAGGCGATCTGGACGAGCAGCGGGGGCAGCTTGAGCCGCTGGAGGCCGAGGAGCAGCTCGCGCAGTTCGGTCGTGGCGGCCAGCAGTACGGAGGCGGCGACGCCGAGGGTTCCCTTGGCGAGGACGTTCCAGGCGCCCCAGAGACCGTGCACGCTCAGGGACAGGCCGAGTACGTCGACGCGCTCGCCCTGCGCCACGAACGGCATCAGGAAGGCGAAGGCCACGAACGGGACCTCGATCAGCAGGCGCTTGAGCAGGAACCCGGCGGGGACGCGGGCGGCACCGGCGACCACCCCGAGGAGTACGGCGTAGAGCCCGAAGGCCCACATCGCCTCGCGGGGCGTGGAGACGACCACGACGACGAAGCAGAAGACCGCCGCGAGCTTGGTGTGCGGGGGCAGCGCGTGC
Organism: Streptomyces sp. 135; assembly: GCF_020026305.1. NCBI lineage: Bacteria > Bacillati > Actinomycetota > Actinomycetes > Kitasatosporales > Streptomycetaceae > Streptomyces > Streptomyces sp. 135. Next base: position 3,601,900 of record NZ_CP075691.1, read on the forward strand.
ACCGGCGAGTGCGCGCGCCGATAGAGCCGGTGGGCATGCCCCGCCCCCACGTCAGACCTCCCCGGACGCGGCCCGCCCACCGGCGCCACCCGCCTCGCCCACGCCGGCCGTCCCGGTTGCCCCGGTTGCTCCGGGCCGGACGTCGGCCTCCGGCACTGCCACCGCGGACGCCTCCCCCGCCCTCCGGCGCCGCAGCGCCCAGAAGACCGCCGAGCCCGCGACCACCGTGACACCCACGCCGATCACGCCCGCCAGACCGCCGGAAAGGCGCGCGTCGGTGATGTCCTTGACGCCGTAGTCCGCGAGCGGCGAGTCCGCCGTGGCGTGGTCCTCCGTCTTCTTGTCGATGCCCTTGTCGTGCGCGACCTTCTCCAGGCCGTCGGGGTTCCCGGAGGCGTAGAAGCTGACGACGCCCGCGAGGACGAGGGACGTGGCGATGCCCGCGAGCCACACCTTGCGGTGGGAGCGGGCCGGCACGGCGGACGGCGTCGGTGCCGTGACCGTAGGGGCGTCCACCAGTTCCCCGCCGACCCGCAGCTTCAGCGGCCGCGTCAGGCCCCGCGCCCCGTACACCAGATCGGGCCGTACGGCGATGACCGCGCCGACGGTGAGCGCGGTGATCGCGGCCTCGCCGACGCCGATCAGGATGTGCACGCCGACCATGGCGGTGGCGACCTTGGTGAGGGAGACGTCGGTCGTGCCGCCCACGGCGTAGATGAGGGTGAAGGCGACCGCGGCGGCGGGCACGGACAGCAGCGCCGCGACGAAGGAGGCGGCCGTGACCGAGCGGCGCCCGCGCGGGAGCACCTTCACCAGGCCGCGGAAGACCACGTAGGCGACGACGGTGGTGACGACCGCCATGTCGGTGATGTTCACGCCGAGCGCGGTCAGCCCGCCGTCCGCGAAGAGGACACCCTGCATCAGCAGCACGACGGAGACGCACAGGACGCCGGTGAAGGGGCCGACGAGGATCGCGGCGAGCGCACCGCCGAGCAGATGACCGCTGGTCCCGGCCGCGACGGGGAAGTTCAGCATTTGCACGGCAAATATGAAGGCGGCGACGAGCCCGGCGAGCGGCGCGGTCCGTTCTCCCCCGCTCCCGGCCACGCTTGAGCCGGCGGCACCCCCCAGCTCACGCCGTGCGCCCTTGAGGCTGAGGGCCACCGCACCCGCGGCGACGAGCCCGGCCGCGGCGGAGACGGGGGCATCGATGAATCCGTCGGGGACATGCATGGGCGCACTCCTGGGCAGGGGCCCTGGCAGGGGCAGACCGCTTGGGACCAAACCGTTCAATGATAGGGCGTTGTTGCGAACGGTTTGCAAGAGCACCGCGGTCCCAATACGGCTACGCCCGGGGCGCGCGGCCCGCACCGCACGCCCGGAGTGATAGACGTACATATGGGACATTGGTGAGGAAGTACGCGCCACGGGAGTACGCGGCAAGGAAGTACGCGCCAACGGCGGCGCACGCACGCCGGGACGAGGAGTTCAGCGATGTCCGCAGTCGAGCAGTACGCACGTGCCCACCTCGTCACGGACTCCTCCGAGGGCCACCGCGCGGTGCCCGTCGTCCTGCGCTACGACGCGGAGGCCGACCCGCACACGGTGCGGATCGGCCTCCCCGGCCGCCACGAGCGGTCCTTCGCCCGGCAGCTGCTCGAACAGGGCCTGCGGGCCCCGGTCACCGCCGGTGACGTGCACATCTGGCCGTGCGGCCGGGTGCAGACGATCGTGGAGTTCCACGCCGGGGACGGGGTGACGGTCGTCCAGTTCGACGCCTCGGCCCTGATCCGCTTCCTGCGCCGCACCTACGCGGCCACCGCCACCCCGGTCACCCGCTGACCCCCGACGGGATCAGACCCGGACCGGCTCCCGCTCGGCGTCCGCCTCGCGGCCGGCCTCCTTCTCGGCCGCCGTGCGCAGCCCCTCGCCCTCGACGTCGACGTTCGGCAGCGCGCGGTCGAGCCACTTGGGCAGCCACCACGCCTTGCCGCCGAGCAGCGCGAGGACCGCGGGCACCAGCGCCATGCGGACCACGAACGCGTCGAAGAAGACCGCGATCGCGAGGCCGAAGCCGATCATCTTGACCATCTGCTCGCTGGAGCCGATGAAGCCCGCGAACACCGCGATCATGATGACGGCCGCCGCCGAGACCACCCGGGCGCCGTGCCGGAAGCCGGTCACGACCGCCTGGCCGGGCCGCTCCCCGTGGACGTACGCCTCCCGCATGCGCGTCACGAGGAAGACCTCGTAGTCCATCGCCAGGCCGAAGACCACACCGACCATGAAGATCGGCATCATCGACATGATCGGTCCTGTCTGCTCCACGCCGAAGAGCGAGCCGAGCCAGCCCCACTGGAAGACCGCGACGACCGCGCCGAGGGCCGCGAGGACCGAGAGCAGGAAGCCGAGGGCCGCCTTGAGCGGGACCAGGACCGAGCGGAAGACGACGATCAGGAGGAGGAAGGCGAGGCCCACGACGAGCGCCAGGTAGGGCAGCAGGGCGTCGTTCAGTTTCTGCGAGACGTCGATGTTCATGGCCGTGGTGCCGGTGACCATGATCTCGGCGCCGGTGTCGGACGTGATCTCCGCGCCCGTGCCGCGGATCGAGTGGACCAGGTCCTCGGTCTCGATGCCGCTCGGCTTGGACGACGGCACGACGCTGATGATCGCGGTGTCGCCGGCCTTGTTGAACATCGGCGGGGCGACGGTCGAGACGTCGTCGAGCTTCGAGATCGTCTTGGTGATCTCACCGGCCGCCGCCTTCGGGTCGTCGGCGCCACGGAGGTCGCCGACGACCATCAGCGGACCGTTGAAGCCAGGACCGAAGCCGTCGGAGACCAGGTCGTACGCCTTGCGCTGGGTCGTGGAGGTGGGCTGCGCGCCGTCGTCCGGCAGGCCGAGCTCCAGCTGCGAGACCGGGATGGCGGCGGCGCCGAGCCCGACGATGCCGACGAGCAGCACCGCGACCGGGCGGCGGACCACGAAGCGGGCCCAGCGGGTGCCCATGTTCGGCTTCTCGCCCCCGCTGTCCGGCTCGCCCTCGGCCCGCGCGGCCTTCTTGCCGCCGAACAGCCTGCTCTTCTCACCCATGGGCATGACCCGCCTGCCCGCGTATCCGAGCAGCGCGGGGATGAGGGTGAGCGCGATGAGGACGGCGATGACGACCGTGCCGGCCGCGGCGAAGCCCATCTTGGTGAGCATCGGGATGTTGACCACGGCGAGGCCGACCAGCGCGATGACCACGGTGAGCCCGGCGAAGACGACCGCGGATCCGGCGGTGCCGACGGCACGGCCCGCCGCTTCCTCGCGGTCGCGGCCCTCGGCGAGTTCGCCGCGGTAGCGCGAGACGATGAACAGCGCGTAGTCGATGCCGACCGCGAGGCCGATCATCATGGCGAGCGTCGAGGTGGTGGTGCCGAGGTCCAGCGCGTTCGCGAGCGCCGTGATGGACGAGACGCCGATGCCCACCCCGATCAGCGCGGTGAGCAGCGGAAGCCCGGCCGCGATCAGCGAGCCGAAGGTGATGACGAGGACGACCGCGGCGACCGCGATGCCGATGATCTCGGTGGAGCCGGTCTCGGGCATGGCCTGGAGCGCGTCACCGCCGACCTCGACCGTGAGCCCGGAATCCCGCGCCTTGTCGGTGGTCTTCTCCAGCGCGTCGCGGTCCTCGTCGGTCAGCTCCATCGAGGTGACCTTGTACGAGACGGAGGCGTACGCGGTGGAGCCGTCCTTGCTGACGGTCTTGGCGCGGAACGGGTCGTCGGCGCGGGCCACGTGGTCCGAGCCGGTCCTGAGGGCGCCGACGGTCTTGACGATCTCGGCCTTGTTGGCCGGGTCCGTCACCTTCTCGCCGTCGGGCGCCTTGAAGACGACGCGGGCGCTCGCGCCGTCGGCGCTGGCCTCCGGGGCCCGCTTCTCCAGGAGGTCGAAGGCCTTCTGCGCCTCCGTGCCCGGTATGGAGAAGGAGCTGGACGCGGCGGTGGGCGCCGACGCCGCGCCGACCCCGGCGAGGGTGAGCAGCGCCACCCAGATCAGGGCGACGAAGTGCCGTCGCCGGAAGGCGAGTTTGCCGAGTTTGTAGAGGAAAGTGGCCACGAGGGCGTACTCCCGGTCAGGTCGTGGTGGCCGCGCAAGCGGGGGTCTTCCGCGGGCAGGGGAGGTGAGCCCGACGACGTGAGCGGTCGCGTCAGGTACGGGGGTGTCGCGAGAGGGGCTGGTCAGACGCCGAGGGCGGGGAGCACCACGGCGTCCAGGTACGAGGCGAGGAAGGCCTGGTCGACCGGGCGGTCCTCGATGAGGTCCCGGGCGACGAAGCCGCCGACCATCATGTGTACGACGTACTCGAGGGCCGGATTGTCCGCGGCGACCTCACCGCGCTCCACCGCTCTGCGCAGCAGGGCGTTCAGGCCGGTGAGCTCCGGCTCGATGAGGAGGTTCCGCAGCGCCTGGTGGAGCTCGGGGTTCTCGTGCACGGCGTGGAACAGGCCCCGCATCAGCGCGGCGTCCTTCTCCATCTGGCAGTCGTCCGAGCGGGCCACCATCTCGTTCAGGTCGCCGCGCAGCGACCCGGTGTCGATGTCCGCCAGCGACGCCGGCTTGTTGTGCCGCAGCGCCTTGGCGACCAGCTCGGGCTTGCTCCCCCACTGGCGGTAGAGGGTGGCCTTGCTGGAGCGGGTGCGGGCCGCCACGGCGTCCATGGTGAGGGCGTCGTAGCCGACCTCGCGGAGCAGGTCGAGCACGGCCTCGTACAGCTCGGCCTCGCGCTCGGGCGTGATCCTGCTGCGTCGCGCGCTCGCCGCCTCAGCCATGGTCCCCACCTCCTGCTCGTATGGATCGTACGAAACGGTTTCGTACACGGCTACTGTACCCACCCGCCTAACGAAACGAAACTGTTTCGTACGTGGCCTGGGTCACGTGCCCGGTCACGAGTTGCCGGGGCCCCCGGAGCGGAAAAGCATGGTGAGGTGACCGACGAGCGCGACGAAGCCCAGGCAGCACAGGCCCGCCAGACCGACCGGGCCTACCTGCGATTCCCCCACCTCAGCGGCGACCGCCTCTGTTTCGTCGCCGAGGACGACCTCTGGGTGGCCCCCCTCACCCCCGAAGGCGTCCCCGTCGGCCGGGCCTGGCGGCTCACCGCGGACCGGACCAAGATCGGCCACCCCCGCTTCTCGCCGGACGGCCGCCACATCGCGTACACGAGCTGGCGCAGCCTCGACCCGGAGATCCATCTGGCGCCGGTGGCCGGCGGGCCCTCGCGCCGCCTGACCTACTGGGGCAGCACCGACACCCGGGTCTGCGGCTGGTCGCCCGACGGCCACATCCTCGCCGTGTCCTCGCACGGCGAGCCCTTCTCGCACTTCTGCTTCGCCTACAGCGTGCCGACCGACGGCTCCCCCGGCGGCAAGCTGCCCTGGGGCCCGGTCGCCGACATCGCGGTCACCGACACCCTCACCGGCACCCCCGCCGACGGCGGCACCGGCGCCTGCGACCGCAAGACGCTCCTCCTGACCGGCAAGCCGCCCCACGAACCGGCCGCCTGGAAGCGGTACCGGGGCGGCGCGACGGGCCGCCTGTGGATGCACGGCAAGCGGATCCTCGCTCACCTCGACGGGCACCTCGACTCCCCCATGTTCGTGGCCGGACGCATCGCGTTCCTCTCCGACCACGAAGGCGTCGGAAATCTGTACTCCTGCCTCCCCAACGGCTCCGACCTGCGCCGCCACACCGACCACGACGCCTTCTACGCCCGGCACGCCGCCAGCGACGGCACGCGCGTCGTCTACCAGTGCGCGGGCGAGGTATGGCTGGTCGACGCGCTCACCGCGGACTCCGCGCCGCGCCGCCTCGACGTGCGGCTCGGCGGGCCCCGCTCCGGGCGGCGGATCTACCAGGTGCCGGCCGCGCAGCACATCGACGCGCTCTCCGTGGACACGACGGGGCGGGCCAGCGCCGTCGTCGTGCGCGGCAGCCTCTACTGGCTCACCCACCGGGACGGCCCGGCCCGCACGATCACCGACACCCCGGGCGTACGCGTGCGGCTGCCGGAGATGCTGGGCACCGGCGGGCAGGTCGCGTACGTCACCGACGCCGAGGGCGAGGACGCCGTCGAGATCGCCGGTCTGCCGCGCGCCACCGGCGACCGCAGGCCGCGCAGGCTGGTGACCGGCGGCCTCGGCCGCGTCCAGGAGATGGTCTCCGACCCCGACGGCGAGCGCCTCGCCATCGCCTCGAACGACGGCCGCCTCCTGCTCGTCACCGTCTCCGACGAGCAGGAGACCGCCGCCATGAACCGCAGGCTGCGCGAGGTCGGGGAGACCGCCCCCGAGGCCCCGGGCGAGACCGAGGTCGGGTCCGAGACCGAGGCCGGGTCCGAGACCGAGGCCGGGTCCGGGGCCGTGGAGCGGACGGAGGCCGCCGATGTCACCGAGGTGATCCGCTCCATCAACGGGCCGGTCCGCGACCTCGCCTTCTCCCCCGACGGCACCTGGCTCGCCTGGTCACACCCGGGCATCGGCCGCTCCCTGCGGCAGATCAAGCTGGCCCGCATCGCCGGGCCGGGCCCCCGCACGATCGTGGACGTCACCAACGGCCGGTTCGAGGACGAGAACCCCGTCTTCACCCGCGACGGCCGCTACCTCGCCTTCCTCTCCTGGCGCGGCTTCGACCCCGTCTACGACGTGCACACCGGCGACCTGTCCTTCCCGCTCGGCTGCCGCCCCTACCTCGTACCGCTCTCGTCGGCGATCCCCTCCCCCTTCGCGCTGCTGCCCGACGGGCGCCCGGCGGCCGGCGGCCTCGACCCGGCCGACGACAACCGGGGCGACGGCACGACGACGGTGGAGACCGAGGGCCTGGAGGCACGGGTCACGCCCTTCCCCGTGGCGGCGTCGAAGTACTCGGCCCTGCAACCGGTCAGCGGCGGCGGCCTGGTCTGGCTGCGCTGGCCGATCTCGGGCGCGCTCGGCGAGACCTTCGCCAACCCGGCCGACACCTCGGGCCGCCCCACCCTGGAGCACTTCAACATCGCCAAGGCGAAGAAGTCCCAACTCGTGGAGCACCTGGACTGGTTCGCGCCGAGCGGCGACGGCACCCGGCTCGTCGTCGTCGACGAGGGCGACCTGACCGCCGTGCCCGCCACCGAGCAGGGCGACAGCGACACCACGGTCTGGATCGACCTGCGCCGCATCCTGCACGAGGTCGACCCGGCCGCCGAGTGGCGCCAGGCGTACGAGGAGGCGGGCCGGATCATCCGCGCCTACTTCTGGGACCCGGGGATGTCCGGCATCGACTGGGACGGGGTGCTCGCGCAGTACCGGCCGCTGGTCGAACGCGTCGCGTCCCCCGACGAGTTCGCGGACCTGCTCCGTGAGGTCCTCGGCGAGCTGGGCACCTCCCACGCCTACGTCTCCCCGGCCCGCCGCAACGAGGGCCCGCCGCACTACCAGCGCGCGATGGGCCTGCTCGGCGCCAATCTCGTACGCAGGGACGGGGGCTGGCTGGTGAAGCGGATCCTGCCCGGCGACTCCTCCGACTCCAAGGCGCGCTCCCCGCTCGCCGGTTCGGGCATCCGCGAGGGCGCCGTCCTCACCCATGTCGACGGCCGCCCCGTCGACCCGGTGACCGGCCCCTACCCGCTGCTCGCGGCGGCGGGCGGCACGACCGTCGAGCTGACGTTCCGCCCGGCGGAGGGCGAGGGGCGCCCGCGGCGGGTCGCCATCGTCCCGCTCATCAACGAACGCCCGCTGCGCTACCAGGACTGGGTGGCCAAACGCCGCGAGGTCGTCCGGGAGTTGAGCGGCGGCAAGTGCGGCTACCTGCACATCCCCGACATGGGCGGCTCCGGCTGGGCTCAGTTCAACAGGGACCTGCGCCTGGAGGTGTCGCGGCCCGCCCTCATCGTCGACGTGCGCGGCAACGCGGGCGGCCACATCAGCGAACTGGTGGTGGAGAAGCTCACCCGCAAGATCCTCGGCTGGGACCTGACGCGCAACGCCCAGCCCGTCTCGTACGCCTCCAACGCGCCGCGCGGCCCGGTGGTGGCGCTGGCCGACGAGGCGACCTCATCGGACGGCGACATGATCACGGCGGCGTTCAAGCTGCTGGGGCTCGGCCCGGTCGTCGGGCAGCGCACCTGGGGCGGCGTGGTCGGCATGACCGGGCGGCACCGGCTCGGCGACGGGACGGTGATCACGGTGCCGATGAACGCGGGCTGGTTCGACGCGTACGGCTGGTCCGTGGAGAACCACGGCGTGAGCCCGGACATCGAGGCGCTGCGCACGCCGCTGGACTGGGCGGAGGGGCGGCACGCCCAGCTCGACGACGCGGTGCGGGTGGCCCTCGACCTCCTGGAGCGCCACCCGGCGGTGGCCCCGCCCGGCTACTCCGACGTGCCGGACCGCCGACGGCCACCGCTGCCGCCCCGCTGACTCTCCGTAGTTGATCGAAATGCGGCGTATGTCCCCCTATGTCAATCTGGTCGAGGCCCCATCCCCCTCACCCACAACGGGAGTAACAGCATGGGCATCAAGGACCAGTTCCAGGACAAGGCTCAGGACCTCGCCGAGAAGGCCAAGAGCCGCACGGGCGACAAGGACAAGATGCGCGAGCGCGGCTCGCAGGCCCAGGACGACCTGCGCGAGCGCGGCACGCGGGCCCGGGACGAGGCGTCGGAGCGGTCCTCGCAGGCCCGTGACACCGCGCGGCGGCAGCGGGACATGGACGAGGACTACGAGATCTGACCCGCGCCGCACCCACGCGTGAGAAGGCCCCCGGGACGCCGGGGGCCTTCTCACGTCGTGGCCGAGGGGGCCGGGCCGCTCAGCTCGCCCGCGCCGCCTCGTCCGCCGAACCGCCCGCTCCCACCAGGCCCGTCGGCACACTGGCGAGCCGTGGCTCGAAGCGCCGCATCTCGCGCTGCCCGACCGCGCCGATGACACCCGGCAGATAGCCGCGAATGCCCTGCATGCCCCGCAGCCACCACTGCGCGTACACATGGCTGGAGCGCCGTTCGATGCCGGCGACGATGCGGTCCACCGCCGGGCCGAGCGGATACGTCTTGTTGGACGGCCACGGCAGCCGCTGGCGCAGCTCGCGCATCACCTCGTCCTGGTCCGCGCCCCGCACCATGTCCGTGTCCGTCCAGGACAGATAGCCGACGCCGACCTTGACGCCCTTGTAGCCGACCTCGGCGCGCAAAGCGTGCGCGTACGCCTCGACGCCCGACTTCGACGCGCAGTACGCCGTCATCATCGGCGCCGGCGTGATCGCGGCGAGCGAGGCGATCTGGAGCAGATAGCCGCGGCTCTCCATCAGGACCGGCAGGAAGGCGCGGGCGGTGACCGCGCTGCCGATGAGGTTGACCTCGATGACGCGGCGCCACGCCACGGGGTCGGACTCCACGAAGGGCCCGCCGCCGGCCACGCCCGCGTTCGCGACGACGATGTCGACCTTGCCGAAGCGCTCCTTGACCTCCCGCGCGACCCGCGCCATCGCCTCGTGGTCGGTGACGTCCGCGTGCCAGTGGTCGGCCTCGGTGTGCAGCCGCTGCACCACCTGCTTCAGCTCGTCCGGCTCCAGGCCCACGAGCGCGACCTTCGCGCCGCGCGCCGACAGCTTGCGGGCGAGCAGCTCACCGACCCCGCGCGCCGCGCCCGTGACGACCGCGACCTGCCCCTCCAGGCTGACCCTGCTCATGCGCCCTCCTTCACCTGTACGTACGTTGCGACGAGTTCCGCTATGCGTGCCGTGACGGCGTCCGGTGCCTCGATGGGCGTCATGTGTCCGACCCCGGCCAGCTCGGTGAGGCCCACGCAGTCGGGCAGGGCGGCGGCGATCCGCCGCGCGTGCACGACGGGGGTGAGCCGGTCGGCCAGCCCCGCGAGGACAGCCGTGGGCACGCGCAACGCGCCCACCTCGACGTCCAGTTCGAGCGTGGCAAGCACATGGGACCAGCCGCGGCGCACGCCGGTCGGGCAGGCGTGCACGATCCGCGCGCACGCGTCGACCTTGTCCCGCGCCGAACCGGGGCCCATGGTCCCGTACTTGAGGATGCGGCGGGACAGCGGCGTGACGGGCCCGAGCGGCGCCCGCGAGCCGAGCACGGACCGCGTGATCCGGGTCCGCACCCGCCCGGCCCGCAGCGGCACCACCATCGACTCGGCGACCAGGCTCGAACTGCCCGTGCTGCACAGCAGGACGGCGGCGGTGTGCTCCCGGAAGGTCTCGCGCCCGCCCGCGGCCATGATCGTCATGCCGCCCATGGAGTGCCCGACGAGCACGGCCTTCTCACCCGGCGCGAGCGTCGCCGCCAGGACCGCTTCGAGGTCGTCGGCGAGCGCCCGCGTGCTGTACCCCTCGGGGTCCGCGGGCGCGGCGCTGCGCCCGTGCCCCCGCTGGTCGTACGTGATGACCCGGTGGTCACCGCTGAGGGAGCGTATCTGCGCGGCCCAGAAGGCGGTCGAGCACGTCCAGCCGTGGGCGAGCACCACGGCGGGCGCTTCTTGTGGACCATGCGCCTCGACGTGTATGCGGGCCCCGTCGGCGGAGACGGCGGTCAGTTCGCGCGCGGGGGCGGGCGGCGCGTAGGGCCCGTCCGCGAGGCGGGTCAGCCTGCTCATGCCCCGGCCTCCACCTTCGCGCCGTCGGACTCCCTCTCCTTGCGGGACGGTGGTATCTCCTTCGGCGCCCGCAGCACCTCGTACTCGTTGAGGTCCACGTGCCGCGTCGCCGCCCGGAACTCGGTGGTCGTGCCGGGCCAGACGGTGGTGTTGACGCCGTTCGCGTCGAGGTACCAGCTGGTGCAGCCGCCGGTGTTCCACACGGTGCGCTTCATCCGCTCCTGCACCCGGCGGTTCCAGGCGCTCACGGCGGCCGGGCGGGGGGCGAGCGCGGCGCGGCCTCCGAGGACGTCCAACTGGCGCAGGTAGTCGGCCATGTAGTTCAGCTGGGACTCGATCATCAGGATCATGGAGGAGTTCCCGAGCCCGGTGTTGGGACCGATGATCGTCATCCAGTTCGGGAAGCCGGCGGCGGTCGCGCCGCGCAGCGCGTTCATGCCGTCCTTCCAGGTCTCCATGAGGGTGAGCCCCTCGTCGCCCACGACGCGCTCGGCGATCGGCATGTCCGTGACGTGGAATCCGGTGCCGAAGACGATCGCGTCGACCTCGGCCTCGGTACCGTCCGCTGCGACGACCGTGTTGCCGCGCACCTCGGCCAGACCACTGGCGACGACGTCCACATTCGGCTTGGCGAGCGCCGGGTAGTAGGTGTTGGAGAGCAGGATGCGCTTGCACCCGATGCGGTACGTGGGGGTCAGCTTGGCCCGCAGCGCCGGGTCCTTGATGGCGCGGTACATGTTCCGCTTGGCGAGCTGCTCCACCATGCCGAGTTCGTTCGGCCGCTTGGTGAACGCCTGGACCTGCAACTCCCGGATGCCCCACAGGATTCCGCGCCGGGCCTGCGTGGTGAACGGCAGCTGCCGGTGCAGCCAGCGCTCCACGCCGGTGATGGCACGGTCCGCGCGCGGCATCACCCACGGCGGCGTGCGCTGGAAGAGGGTGAGCCGGCCGGCCTTCTTCTGGATCTCGGGCACGATCTGGATGGCGGAGGCACCGGTGCCGATCATCGCGACGCGCTTGCCGCTCAGGTCGTAGTCGTGGTCCCAGCGGGCGGAGTGGAAGACCTTGCCGGGGAAGGTGTCGATGCCCGGGATGTCCGGCGTCTTGGGGTCCGAGAGCGGCCCGGTGGCGGAGACGACGACGTCGGCGGTGAGGGTTCCGCTGCTGGTCCCGATCTCCCACCACAGCCGGTCGGCGTCCCAGCGCACCACCTCCACCTCGGTGTTCAGGCGGATGTGCGAGCGCAGCCGGAAGGTGTCGGCGACATGCTCCAGGTACTCCCGGATGTGCTCCTGCCCGGAGAAGGTGCGCGGCCAGTTCGGGTTGGGCGCGAAGGAGAACGAGTAGAGGTGTGAGGGCACGTCACAGGCGCAGCCCGGATAGCTGTTGTCCCGCCAGGTGCCGCCCACCGCGCCGGCCCGCTCCAGGACGACGAAGTCGGTGATGCCCTCCCGGCGCAGCCGCACGGCGGCCCCGAGGCCACCGAACCCGGAACCGATCACCGCCACCCGTACGTGCTCGTGCTCGCGCCCCTGCTCAGGGCCACACTCGCGCTCGGCCATGCCGCCGCCTCCCGAAGTACACGACTCTGCCAGTAACTACTGGCGCAATGGGGAGAGTAGAACACCCGCGTACTCATGGGTAGGGGTCGGCCGGGGAAAGTTACCGGTGGTACGACATAGGCTTCGCCCGTGGCAGACCAAGGGGAAGGCGAAGGCGGCGTCCGCGAATACCGCATGGCGGAGCTGGCCGAGGCGGCCGGCATCACCGTGCGCACCGTGCGCTTCTACCGCGAGCGCGGGCTGATCCCGCCGCCGCGCCGCGAGGGCCGCATCGCCTGGTACGACGAGCACCACCTGGCGAGGCTGCGCACGATCGCCGCCCTCCTTGAGCGCGGCCACACCCTGAACGGCATCGCCGAGCTGGCCGACGCCTTCGAGAAGGGCCGCGACGTCGGCGAACTCCTCGGCCTCGGCGAGCCCACCGAGGAACAGCCGGTCCGCCTCACCCCCGAGGAACTGGCCGACCACTTCGCGGGCGAGGTCACCCCGGAGAACCTCGTCGCCGCCCTGGACCTCGGCTATCTCGGCACGGACGGCGACGAGCTGGTGCACATCAGCCGCCGCCTCCTGGACGCGTCATCCACCCTCGTACGCAAGGGGGTTCCGCTCGCCGCGGTCCTGGAGGCGGGCCAGCGGGTGCGCGAACACGCCGACGCGCTCGCGGAGTTGTTCGTCACGGTCCTGCGCGACCACGTCCCCGCCACCGCCGAGACCGACCTCGACGAACTGCGCCCGGTGGCCAAGGCCGTGGTCGAGGCGGAGCTGTCGATGGCCCTGGACCGCCGCCTCAAGAAGCCCTGAGCGGCGGAACGCTCACCGCGGCAGCCACCACCGCGCCTTGTAGATCCCGCCGCCGACCAGCTTGTAGGCGCTCGCGGGCCGGTGGACGCTGACCGTCGTCGTCCACCACGTCTCCCCGAGGCCGCGCTCGGGCACGGTGCTCACGACCTGCCCGGTACGCGGATCGTCACCGACGGCCTTCACCGACTTCCGCGAGATCTCCCCGGCCCCGGCGAAGTCCCCCACGAAGGCCCCGCTGCTCGTCTCGTACTGGAAGACGGCCGCGTTGGTCGTCACCCACAGCCGCCCCGGCCGCCCCGCCACCGGGAAGAGATCGTGCCCGCCCGGCGTGCGGCCCGGCGTCCCCACCGGCAGGCCGACCGCCGAGGCCCGGGTCAGGGTGGGCCGCGCGGCGGTGCCGCCCACCTCGTACGCCACCAGCTCGTCGTCGCCGATGGCCCACAGCACCCGCCGCGCGCCGTCCCAGTGCAGCCCGTGGGCGCCCTTGAGCACGGCCTCCGCGTACCGCTTCGCGCGCGGGCCCTGCGAAGCCGCGTACAGCCGCACGAGCGCGCCCGTGCTGCACGCGACGGCCACATTGCCGTCGGGCAGGATCTCGGCGCTGTGCGGATTGAACAGGTCGTCCCCGGGGCCGAGCGCCGTACCCCAGTACCGCCGCCCCGACGGATGCTCGACGACCGCCACGAAGCCGAACGACGCCGTCGTCAGCACATACGTACGCTTCCGGTGCACCCGCACCTTCGCCTCGCACGGATACACCCAGCTCACGTCGGGCCAAAGGTCCCTGTACCGCGGATCGCCGAGCGGCGAGAACTGCCACCGCACCACCGACGGGTCGGCGGCCGGGTCCCACACGCGCCGCCGCGGGTCGAGGACGAGGATGCGCCTGGACGCCTGCTCGGTCAGCAGCACCGGCGGCGTCCCGGCCGGGACCGGACTCCCGCTCGCCCCGTGCGCCGCGGCGGCGGGCAGCGCCGCCGCGATCCCGGCCCCCGCGGCGCCCAGCACCACGGCACGTCTCGTAGGCATGCCCGACACGAAGTACCCCCGGATCCACGGCAGTTGGTCGTGTACGCGACCGCAATCTGCCATGCCGGGCGGGGCCCGGGACAGCCCTCTGCCGGACTTTGTGACCGTGTCCCGCCGAGGACCACCCCCCTGGCGGACGCCTACAGGTCGTAGACCACGGTCACGGGCGCGTGATCGCTCCACCGCTCCGCGTGCGTCGCGGCCCGCTCCACGTACGCCTTCACGGCGCGCTCGGCGAGGCCGGCCGTCGCGACGTGGTAGTCGATGCGCCAGCCCGTGTCGTTGTCGAAGGCGCGCCCGCGGTAGGACCACCACGAGTAGGGCCCCTCCACACCGGGGTGCTGGGCCCGTACGACGTCCTCGTACTCCTCGAAGACCTCGCTCATCCAGGCGCGCTCCTCCGGCAGGAATCCGGAGTTCTTCTTGTTGCCCTTCCAGTTCTTGAGGTCGGCCTCCTGGTGGGCGATGTTCCAGTCGCCGCAGACGACGACGTGGCGCCCGTCGGCGGCGGCCCGCGCCTTGAGCTCCTTCAGGTAGACGAGGAACTCCGCCATGAACCGCACCTTCTCGTCCTGCCGCTCGGTGCCGACCTCCCCGGAGGGCAGATACAGGCTCGCGACGGTGACACCCGGCAGGTCGGCCTCCACATAGCGCCCGCTGCCGTCGAATTCGGCCGACCCGAAGCCCACCCGCACCCGGTCCGGCTCACGGCGCGTGTACAGCGAGACACCGGCGCGCCCCTTCGCCGCGGCGGGCGCGTGCACGACATGCCACCCCTCGGGCGCACGGACCTCGTCCGGCAGCTGCTGCGGCTCGGCGCGCACCTCCTGGAGGCACAGCACGTCGGCCGTGGTGTCGCCGAGCCACTCGACGAACCCCTTCTTGGCAGCGGCACGCAGCCCGTTCACGTTCACAGAGGTCACTGTCAGCACAACACTCGCCTTACTCTCTTCCGGCGTCTTCTCCCGGACCGCCGATCAGACTCCCACACGGCCGACGGTGACCCGTGCCGCCGGCTCACTCCCTGAGGAGAGCAGCCTCACACCCAGGACTCCGACGAAGGGCCCTGCCGCCCTCCGCCCCCTCCCGGCACACTGAAACTCGCACCCACTCCCTACCGCATAGAAGTACGATGCCACGCATGAGTATCCAGACCACCGACACGGCCACCACCGCCGCGACCGGCGTCCACCTGCGCACCGTCACCTTCGCCCACCCCGACGCCGTCGCCCTCAACGACCGCGTCCAGCTCGAATACGCGGAGCGCTACGGCGACGAAGGCGACGTCACCTTCCTCGACCCGTCGATGTTCGCGCCGCCCCGGGGCCTGTACCTCATCGCGTACGACGGGAACGGCACCCCGCTGGCCACGGGCGGCTGGCGCGCGATGGACGAGAACGGGGAGGGGTACGAGAACGGCGACGCGGAGCTCAAGCGGATGTACGTCACACCCGAGGCGCGCGGCCTCGGCCTCGCCCGGCGCATCCTGGCGGCCCTGGAGACGGACGCCAGGGCGGCGGGCCGCGTACGCATGGTCCTGGAGACGGGCACGAAGCAGCCCGAGGCGATAGCCCTCTACACCTCCAGCGGCTACACCCCCGCCCCGGCCAAGTTCGGCCACTACCGCTTCGACGACCTGAGCCGCTGCTACGCGAAGGCGCTCTGAAGGACGGGGGGCACAACGCAAAGATCCCGCCCAGTTCGATGAACTGGACGGGATCTCATGTGCAGTGGACCTGTGGGGATTTGAACCCCAGACCCCCTCGATGCGAACGAGGTGCGCTACCAGACTGCGCCACAGGCCCTTGCAACGAGTGAAACTCTAGCATCCCGATCCGGGTGCTTGGAAATCCGTTCCTGACTGGTCAGCCGGGGCGGACCCCACGGCGCCTCACTCGTTGGCGGCGCGGGGCCGGTCCCCGTCCTCGTACTGGTCGAAGAGCGGCGTACGACCGCGCTCGCGGGCCCGTCGCGCGGAGGCGGCCCGACGCTTGTCGCTGCGCCCCCCGGCCGCGTCGGAGCCCTCGGCCGCGTCGATATCTCCGGCGGCCGCGGCGGCACCCGTGGTCCCCGCGCCGCGCCGCGCCTCCTCGGCGGCGGGCTCCGCCGTGCTGGAGCGGGCCGAGCTCCAGGTGTCGGGGGCGCCCAGGTCGACGCTGCCGGTGGCGCGCGGGGCGACCGGCGCGGTCACGTACGTCGGCAGGGGCACCGGGACCGGGTCCCAGCTGTCGCCACGGCCGGGCCCGCGCTGGCGCTCGCGCTGCTGGTCGACCCACTCCGCGTGGTCGGTCTGCTCGACGAGGGCGCGGCGGTCGGCGGCGAGCGCGGAGAGGCCGGTCTCCGTCTCGGGCGGCTGCTGCGCCTCGCGCTCCTCGTCGACGACGGGCTCCGCGCTCGCGGGCCTGCGCCGGGGCCGGTTCTCCCGCAGCCGCTGCGCCGCGGCCTCGGCCCGGCGCCGGTCCATCGTGTACGTGAAGCGGCGCCGCTCCTGGCCGCGCAGATAGACGATGTAGGCGCTCAGCAGCACGGCGGGCGCGGCGGGCGCCCACAGGAAGGCGAGGCCGCCCACCCCGGCGACGACCGCTCCGGCCGTGAAGGCGAGGAAGAGCAGCATCGTCGTGCGCCGGCGCCGGGCGAGGACCTTCGAGCGCCTGGCGCGCGCGGCGGCCTCGGCCGAGGCGGCGCGCTGCGCGGGCGAGGCCTTGGCGCGCGGCGGCTGCTCGCGTTCCGGTTCGGCGTCGGGGTGCGCCTGCTGACGGGCCGGAGGTTCACTCCGCGCCGCGACAGGCTCCGCCCGGTCCACCTGGGGCTCCACCCGTTCCGTAGGAGGCACGGCGAAGGCCCGGACGTCCACCGAGCCGGTGGCGTCGTCCGGTTCGCCGCGCGTCTCCCCTTCTTCGGGCGAGCGGGCTTGCAGGTCCTTGGCGTATCGGCGCTCCATACCCGCCCGTCCGGACAGCAGCCGGATGGCGGTGCTGAAGCGTTCCGTCGGACGGGCTTCGTTCAGCTCGTCCTGCCTACGGAGCCACATCGGCACCAAGTAGGCGGCCCAGGCCCCGACGATGACTGCGTAGATGAGGCCGCTGCTGCTCACGCTCACACGGTAGAGGGGTTTGGGTGAGGCCATCCGCCAATTGCGCCGGTGTGTCGCACGATCCGGCTGATATGTCGAACTTTTTTTGTGACCGATGCGATCAACTCGGAGCCACCAGCGTGAAATAAATGCCCGGAACAAGGCTCATATGAGCCTCAGACGGTCGGTCGGGGATCAATTTCGAACACATATTTTATTTCATCGGCGAGCGGTCACCTACGCGGTGTTCCGAGGTCGCGCCTGGTGCCAGCGGCGCAACAACCCTTCCGGTACCTCTTCGGCGGTGAGCGCGAAGACAAGATGATCGCGCCAGGCTCCGTCGATGTGAAGATACCGTGGGCGCATCCCCTCCTCACGGAATCCGAGTTTCTCCACGACCCGGCGGCTCGGCGTGTTCTCGGGCCGAATACAGACCTCGATACGGTGCAGCCCGACCGAGCGGAAGCAGTGGTCGACGGCGAGCGCGACGGCGGTCGGCATCACACCGCGGCCCGCGACGGACTCGTCGACCCAGTAGCCGACGTGGCCCGAGCACATCGATCCCCAGGTGATCCCGGCGACCGTCAGCTGCCCGACGAGGCGGCCCTGGAACTCGATGACGAACGGCAGCATCCGGCCCGCGCCCGCCTCGGCGCGCAGATGGCGGACCATCTGCCGGTAGGTGGGGCGGTGCACGATCGGGCCGCCGGCCGTGGGCGGCGGGATCGTCGCCTCCCAGGGGCGCAGCCAGTCGCGGTTGCGCCGGTTGACCTCGCGCCAGGCGCGCTGGTCGCGCATCTTTATCGGGCGGAGGGTGACATCTCCGTCCGTCAGCTCGACGGGCCAGGCAGGGCTGTTCAGCTCGCACCCCCCGAGGGCCCGGGATGGTCGCCGCCGCGCAACTGGTCGACGGCGTGCGCGAGCAGCGGCTCCAGGACGGCGAGGCCGTCGCGGACGCCGCCCGTGGAGCCCGGCAGGTTCACGATGAGCGTCCGGCCCGCGACCCCGGCGAGACCCCGGGAGAGCACGGCCGTGGGGACCTTGTCCCTGCCGTACGCGCGGATCGCCTCCGCGATGCCCGGCACCTCGTGGTCGATGACGCGGCGGGTGGCCTCGGGCGTGCGGTCGGTGGGCGAGATGCCGGTGCCGCCGGTGGTGACGACGACGTCGTAACCCGCCGCGGCTCCGGCGCGCAGGGCCTGCTCGACGGGGTCACCGTCCGGGACGACCCGGGGGCCGTCGACGGCGAAGCCGAGCGCGGTCAGCGCCTCGGCGATGAGGGGGCCGCCGCGGTCGGCGTAGACCCCGGCGGCGGCGCGGTTCGAGGCGGTGACGACAAGTGCGCGGTAACCGCTCATGCCTCCGCTCCTTCGCGGCTCCAGTCCCCGGACTTGCCGCCGGTCTTCTCCTCGACGCGTACGTCCGTGATGACGGCGCCCTTGTCGACGGCCTTGACCATGTCGATCACGGTGAGGGCCGCGACGCTCACCGCGGTGAGGGCCTCCATCTCCACGCCCGTACGGTCCGTGGTCTTCACCGTGGCGAGGATCTCCACGGCGTCGTCCGCCACGGAGAGGTCGAGCTTCACTCCGGAGACGGCCAGCGGGTGGCAGAGCGGGATCAGGTCAGGGGTGCGCTTGGCGCCCATGATCCCGGCGATCCGGGCGGTGGCGAGGGCGTCGCCCTTGGGGACGCCCTCCCCCCGCAGGAGCTCGATCACGCGCGGCGAGACCAGGACGCGGCCACTGGCACGGGCGGTGCGGGCGGTCATGTCCTTCGCGGACACGTCGACCATGCGGGCCGCGCCCGCCTCGTCGATGTGCGTCAGTCGCTGCTGCTCAGGGGATCCGGGGGTGTCCCCCCGGGAAATCGCGGTCATGTGCTGTGGCGCTCCCGGTCCGGGCCCCGCGCGATGCGGCGCGCGCGGGCCTGCTGTGCGCGACACGGTACCGCGCGGGCGGCGTTCTCAGCCGAGCAGGACCACGTCGACGTCCGTGCCCGGCTCCACCGAGGTGACGTCCTCGGGGACGACGATCAGCGCGTCCGCGTGGGCGAGCGCGGCGACCAGATGCGAGCCGGCGCCCCCGACGGGCGTCACGGTGCCGGCCTCGGCGTCGTACTTCCCCCGCAGGAACTGGCGGCGTCCCCCGGGCGAGCCCAGCGCCTTCTCGGCGGCCAGCCCCGCGCGCGTGAGGGGCCGGTGCACTTCGGGGAGGCCCATCAGCGTACGGATCGCCGGGCGCACGAAGAGCTCGAAGGAGACGTACGAGGACACGGGGTTGCCCGGCAGCGCGAGCAGCGGCGTGTGGTCGGGGCCGATCGTGCCGAAGCCCTGCGGCTTGCCCGGCTGCATGGCGAGCTTGCGGAACTCCACGCCGCCGCCGGGCCCGACGCCGGTCTCCTCGTCCGGATCGCCGAGGGAGGTCAGGGCCTCCTTCACGACGTCGTACGCGCCGACGCTCACACCGCCCGTGGTGACGACGAGGTCGGCGCGGATCAGCTGGTCCTCGATGGTGGAGCGCAGCGTCTCCGCGTCGTCGGCGACCGCGCCCACGCGGTAGGCGATGGCCCCGGCGTCGCGGGCCGCCGCGGTGAGGGCGAAGCTGTTGGAGTCGTAGATCTGGCCGTCCGCCAGGGACTCGCCGGGCTGGATCAGTTCGCTGCCGGTGGACATGACGACCACGCGGGGGCGCGGGCGCACCTTCACCGTGCCGCGGCCGACGGCGGCGAGCAGGGCGATCTGCGGCGGACCGAGGACCGTGCCCGCGCTCAGGGCGCGGTCACCGGCGCGGACGTCGCTGCCCCGCGCGCGTACGTGCCCGCGTGCCTCGGCCGGGCGGTGCACGCGGACCTCTCCGGTCGCGCCCTCGGGAGCGGCGCTGTGGGCACGCATACCGGAGACGGGGCCTTCGCCGAGGCCTCCGTCGGTCCACTCCACGGGGACGACGGCCTCGGCACCGGGCGGCAGCGGGGCGCCGGTCATGATGCGGGCCGCCTGGCCCGGACCGACGGTGGGCTGCTCGCCCGCCCCCGCCGCCACGTCGCCGATGACGCGCAGGACGGCGGGGAACTCCTCGCTCGCGGCCTCGATGTCGGCGATCCGTACCGCGTACCCGTCCATGGAGCTGTTGTCGAAGGGCGGCAGCGAGACGGGCACCGTGACGTCCTCGACGAGGACGCAGCCCTGTGCGTCGAGGAGTTGGAGCTCGATGGGTTCGAGCGGGCGGACGGTCGCGAGGATGTCGTCCAGATGCTCTTCCACCGACCACAGGGGGGTCTGGCCGGTGGTCGGTGTCGTCGTGCTGCTGCTCAAAGTGCTACATCTCCTCGGTGACGTAACTGCGAAGCCAGGCCTTGAAGTCCGGGCCCAGATCCTGACGTTCGCACGCCAGTCTGACAATGGCACGCAGATAGTCGCCCCGGTCACCGGTGTCGTAGCGCCGGCCCTGGAAGACGACGCCGTGCACCGGACCGCCGACCTTCTCGTCCGCGGCGAGCTGCTGGAGGGCGTCGGTGAGCTGGATCTCGCCGCCGCGGCCCGGCTCGGTCTTGCGCAGGACGTCGAAGACGGCGGGGTCGAGGACGTAGCGGCCGATGATCGCGTAGTTGCTGGGCGCGTCGGCGGTGTCGGGCTTCTCGACGAGGTCGGTGACCTTGACGACGTCGCCTTCCTCGGTCGCCTCGACGGCGGCGCAGCCGTAGAGGTGGATCTGCTCCGGGGCCACCTCCATGAGGGCGATGACGCTGCCGCCGCACTGCTCCTGGACCTCGACCATCCGGGCGAGGAGCGGGTCGCGGGGGTCGATGAGGTCGTCGCCGAGGAGCACGGCGAACGGCTCCTTGCCGACGTGCGGAGCAGCGCACAGGACGGCGTGACCGAGTCCCCTGGGGTCGCCCTGGCGGACGTAGTGCATCGTCGCGAGGTCGCTGGACTCCTGGACCTTGGCGAGCCGCGCCTCGTCGCCCTTCTTCAGGAGGGCCGACTCCAGCTCGTAGTTGCGGTCGAAGTGGTCCTCCAGCGGGCGCTTGTTGCGGCCCGTGATCATGAGGACGTCGTCGAGACCCGCCGACACGGCCTCCTCGACCACGTACTGGATCGCCGGCTTGTCGACGACCGGCAGCATCTCCTTGGGGGTCGCCTTCGTGGCCGGCAGGAAGCGTGTGCCGAGGCCTGCCGCCGGGATGACCGCCTTGGTGATCCGGGGGCGCGGGGGGTGAGACTCAGTCATGCGGCCACCATATCCGGTACGTATGTGCGGAATCTGTGGGTCCAGATAATTGGATGGCATATGCGCCCAACAGGAAGGATTTGAGAGCATCCCATGAGCGGAAGAGCCGAGGCCGAAGAACAGCCAAACAAGCGCACGTTGCGACGAGGCCTCCTCGCGGTGAGAAGCGGGTTGACGGGGGATGACACGCGGAAGGCGGCCGCGCTGCTCGCCGAACGCGCGCTGGAGCTCACGGAGCTGGCCGCGGCGCGGACGGTCGCGGCGTACGTCTCCGTGGGGAACGAGCCCGGCACGCGCGTACTGCTCGACGCCCTCCACGCGCGCGGGACACGGGTCCTGCTGCCGGTGCTGCTCCCGGACAACGACCTGGACTGGGCCGCGTACGAGGGGGAGGGCTCCCTGGTCCGCGTGCGGCACCAGGGGAAGATCGAACTCCTTGAGCCCTCCGGGGCCCGGCTCGGCCCGGAAGCCGTCCTGGCGGCGGACGCCGTCCTGCTGCCGGGGCTCGCGGTCGACGAGCGCGGGACGCGGCTCGGGCGGGGCGGCGGCTCGTACGACCGCGTCCTGGCCCGCCTGGCGCTCTCGGGCGCCGATCCCGCTCTCGTGGTGCTCCTGTACGACTCCGAAGTCGTCGCGCGCGTCCCCGCCGAAGTCCACGACCTGCCGGTGCACGCCGTGGTGACGCCGTCGGGGGTGCGCCGCTTCAGGTGACCGCCGTGGGTCCGGGAACGCCGAAAGGGGCCTCCACGCGCGCGTGGAGGCCCCTTTCAGGTTCTGCCGCTCCCGGCCCCGGTCAGGGGCGCAGGACCAGCTTGTCGCTCGTGCTCTTCTCGACCGCCTTGTCGGTGTAGGCCCACGGCAGGAGCTCGCCCTTGGCCCACTTCTCGGTCTGGTCGGTGTAGTGGTCGTTGTACGCGTGCCCCGAGGCGCCCGTGAGGTTGATCCACTTGGACTTGTCGAGGTCCTTGAGGTTCACCACCATGCGCATCGACGGCACCCAGACCACGCCGTAACCGCCCGCCGCGTTCCAGCCGGTGGCGTTGACCGCCGCCTCGCCGCCGCCGAGGTTCCAGGGCCCGCGGTTGAGCACGTACTGGAGCCAGCCGGGGCCCTCGGTGCCGAGCGTCTGGTTCTTCAGCGTGAGGCGGTGCAGCCGGCCCCAGCTCCAGGTGTCGATGTCCTTGCCGAGCTTGGCCGTCAGGTCCCAGCGCGCGTCCACCATGGCCCGCTTGAACAGCTGGTCGCGGGTCTTGGTCTCCTTCTCGGTACGGGTCGCGGGCGACTTCCACCAGTCGTTGGTCTCATCGTCGATGATCTTGCGGACCACTTCGTAGTAGCGGTCGCCGCCGTCCGGCTGGGCCGAGTCCGCGTCACGCTGGCCGCACTCGCGCACCTTCTTGCCCTCGTCGGCGGGACCGGTGTTGCCGGCCGGCTCGACGCTCAGGCACTGGCCCTTGACGCGCAGCTCCTTGGGGAGCTTGTTGCCGAAGGCGAGCTTGAGGATGTTGCGCCAGACCGAGTTGAAGTACGCGGCGGCGGCCGAATCGGCGTCCTGGGTGTAGTCCCAGCCCTCCAGGAGCTTCTGCGCCTCGCGGACGTACTTGTCCTTGACGTCGATCTTCAGCAGCTTGGGCACCAGCAGCTTGGCGATCTCGCTGCTGTTGTCCATCTGCATGAGGCGCATGTCCTCGGTGGAGATCTTGCCGCCGTTCTTGATCTTCGACTGGATGAGGTCGTCGATGCGCTGGCTGCGCGCGCCGTAGCCCCAGTCACCGGTGAGCTTGTACGGGTACTTCGCCTTGTCGGTGTCGTCGATGACCGCCTGGTTGGCGGTGACGATGTAGCCGCGCTTGGGGTCGTACTCGTACGGCAGGGCGTCCTGCGGGATGTAGCCGGTCCAGCGGTACTCCGGGTCCCAGCCGGGCGCCGGGAGCGAGCCGTCGCCCTTGCCGCGGGTCGGGATCCTGCCCGGCGCCTGGTAGCCGATGTGGCCTTCGCGGTCGGCGTAGACGAGGTTCTGGGACGGCACCTCGAACAGAGCGGCCGCCTTGCGGAACTCCGTGAAGTTCTTCGCCTTGTTGAGCTTGAAGACCGCGTCCATGGACTTGCCGGGGCTCAGCGCGGTCCAGCGCAGCGCCACTCCGTAGCCGTCGCCCCGGTCGGGGGCCGCGGCGTCGACGTGGGCCTTCTTGCCGACCTTGACCAGCTCGTCGTCGCGGTCGGAGATGAGCGGGCCGTTGTTGGTCTCGCGGACCGTGATCGTCTTCGACTTGCCGCCCGCGACCTTGATGGTCTCCTCGTGCGACCGGAAGGGCAGCACCTTCTCGCCGTACTGGTAGCCGTCCCCGGTGAACTTCTCCAGGTAGAGGTCCGTGACGTCGGCGCCGAGGTTCGTCATGCCCCAGGCGATCTCCTGGTTGTGGCCGATGACCACGCCCGGCATGCCGGAGAAGGTGTAACCGGAGACGTCGTACTGGCACTTGTCGGAGACGGACCGGCAGTGCAGGCCCATCTGGTACCAGACGGACGGCAGCTGCGGGGCCAGGTGCGGGTCGTTCGCGAGGAGCGGCTTACCGGTGATCGTGTGCTCGCCGGAGACGACCCAGGAGTTCGAGCCGATGCCGTTGCCGTTCGGGCCGAGGATCGCGGGGACCTCGTCCAGGGCGTCGGAGACCCCCGAGAGCTGCGACTGGAGCCCGTCGGGCGCCTCGGTGCCGCCCGCGAGGCCGGAGCCCGCGGTGCCGCCGCCTGCGCCCGTGGCGCCACCGGTGCCGGTTCCGGTGCCGGTGCCCGTGCCCGTGCCGGTTCCTGTGCCGCCGGTTCCGGACTGCGTGCCGGAGCCCTTGGCGTCGTACTCCTCGGTGACGGCGTCGTAGGCGCCCTCACGGACGATCGGCTTGTTCCGCTTGAACGGGTACTCCGGGTACAGGTCCTTGATCTGCGAGGGGCCGAGGCGGCTCGTCATCAAGGAGCGGTCGATCTCGTCCTGCATGTTGCCGCGCAGGTCCCAGGCCATGGCCTTGAGCCAGGCCACGGAGTCGACGGGGGTCCACTTCTGCGGCTTGTAGTCGTTGGTGAAGCCGAGCGCCGCGTACTCGACGGAGATGTCCTTGCCGTCCTTGCCGTCGAGGTAGGCGTTGACTCCCTTGGCGTAGGCCTGGAGGTACTTCTTCGTCTCCGGGGAGAGCTTGGAGTCGTACTCCTTCTTCGCCACCCGGTGCCAGCCGAGCGTGCGCAGGAACTCATCCCTCTCGACCTGGCTCTTGCCGAACATCTCGGAGAGCCGCCCGGAGGTCATATGGCGGCGTACGTCCATCTCCCAGAAGCGGTCCTGCGCCTGGACGAAGCCCTGTGCCATGAAGAGGTCGGCGTCGGACTCGGCGTAGATCTGCGGGATTCCGTTCCCGTCCCGCTTCACCTCGACGTTGCCCGACAGGCCGTCGAGCTTGAGGGTCCCCTTGGTCTGCGGGAAGGAGGCGCGCACGGTGCTGATGCTCCAGTACGCGCCGAAGCCGATGCCTCCGACGATGGCCAGGACCAGGACGATCACGACGAGTCGGGCTCGGCGCCCCTTCTTCTTGCCGGACTTATGACCGGAAGAGGCGGTGGTGTTGGAGGGCATCGCTGTCCTTGCTGTCCTTACGCGAGCGGCAGGGCGGGCTGTGCTGTCGACTGGGCGGCTCTGGGAGCGCTGGAGCAACCATAGGCGCAGGGCGTCTCGGCCTCGGACGCGGAGTCAGGAACCGGACCTCAGAAGATCGTAAACGCGTTCGAAGGCATCAAGAAGGCGTTAACGATTAGGTAAGGTAACGAAGTACTTGCCTCGCAAGGGGTGACGAAGTACTTGGCTCGCAAGAAGTGCTTGTGCGCGCGCGGAGGAAGGAACGGCCCCTGACTGTCCACCACCTCAACCAGCTCCTGCTCGTCTGCTCCCTGGTTCTGCTCGTCGCCGTGGCGGCGGTCCGCATCTCGTCGCGCAGCGGGCTCCCCAGCCTGCTCCTGTACCTCGGCATCGGCGTCGCCATGGGTCAGGACGGCATCGGCGACGTCCACTTCGACAACGCCGAACTGACGCAGGTCATCGGCTATGCCGCCCTGGTCGTGATCCTCGCCGAGGGCGGGCTCGGCACGAAGTGGAAGGAAGTGCGGCCCGCCCTGCCGGCGGCCGCCGTCCTGTCCACCATCGGCGTCGCGGTGAGCGTGGGCGTCACGGCGGCGGGCGCGCACTACCTGGTGGGGCTGGACTGGCGGCCGGCACTGATCATCGGGGCGGTCGTCTCCTCGACGGACGCCGCGGCGGTCTTCTCGGTGCTGCGGAAGGTGCCGCTCCCCTCACGCATCACGGGCGTCCTGGAGGCGGAGTCGGGGTTCAACGACGCCCCTGTGGTGATCCTCGTCGTGGCGTTCTCCACGGCGGGACCGG
Organism: Streptomyces sp. 135; assembly: GCF_020026305.1. Taxonomy (NCBI): domain Bacteria; kingdom Bacillati; phylum Actinomycetota; class Actinomycetes; order Kitasatosporales; family Streptomycetaceae; genus Streptomyces; species Streptomyces sp. 135. Next base: position 3,627,642 of record NZ_CP075691.1, read on the forward strand.
TGGACGACTGGTACGTGCTGCTCGGCACGATCGCTCTGGAGCTGGCGATCGGCGCCGCCATCGGCATCGCGGTCGGCTGGCTCGGCGCCTACGGCCTGCGGCACGTGGCCCTGCCCGCCTCCGGCCTCTACCCCATCGCCGTCATGGCCATCGCGGTCGCCGCCTACGCGGCCGGCGCCATGGCCCACGGCAGCGGCTTCCTCGCCGTCTACCTCGCCTCGATGGTCCTCGGCAACGCCAGGCTGCCGCACTGGCCCGCCACCCGCGGCTTCGCCGAGGGGCTCGGCTGGCTCGCCCAGATCGGCATGTTCGTCCTGCTCGGCCTCCTGGTCACCCCGCACGAGCTGCTCGACGACACCTGGCACGCGATCGTCATCGGGCTGGTCCTGACGATGGTGGCGCGGCCCCTGGAGGTCGTGCTGAGCCTGGTGCCGTTCCGCATGCCGTGGCAGGAGAAGGCGCTGCTGTCGTGGGCCGGCCTGCGCGGCGCCGTGCCCATCATCCTGGCCACGATCCCCATGGTGAACGGCGTCGAGGACAGCCAGCGCATCTTCAACATCGTCTTCGTGCTCGTCGTCGTCTACACCCTCGTCCAGGGCCCGACGCTGCCCTGGCTGGCCAAGCTGCTGCGGATCGGCGGCTCCTCGGAGGCCGCCGACCTCGGCATCGAGTCGGCGCCCCTGGAGCGGCTGCGCGGGCACCTCCTGTCGGTCGCCATCCCCGAGGCCTCGCGCATGCACGGCGTCGAGGTGGGCGAGCTGCGGCTGCCGCAGGGCGCGGCGGTCACGCTGATCGTGCGGGAGGGCGAATCGTTTGTCCCGCTGCCCACGACGGTGCTGCGGCGCGGCGACGAGCTGCTGGTCGTGGCGACCGACCCGGTGCGGGACGCCGCCGAGAAGCGGCTGCGCGCGGTCGGCCACGGCGGAAAGCTCGCCAGTTGGCTGGGAACCGACGGAGAAAAACACCAATCGTAGGTGGCGGGGGTCTCATCGGCTGCGATCACAGGGGCGGATCACCCTGTTACCTGTACGATAAAGGCGCGCCTGAAAAGGCACCTCACTGAACCAACTGATCGAACCAACTCTGCCTGAAGCAGAGCTGGCGCGACCGTATGGCGGCCGTGACGCCCCCGCACCGGGCCCCGGCATCTACCGCAGTTCCGCGCAAGAGGACAGCTCTCGGCATCGTCGCCCCCAAAAAGGGCGCCGCGCTACCAGGCGGCAGAAAGGCACGGGCCGTGGCATCCACGGTCACCGAATCCCGCCCGGGTTACGGACAGCTCCTGCGCACCCCTCGCGCCTGGACGTTCCTGCTCCCCGGCTTCGCGGCGCGACAGCCGTTCGCGATGCTGACCATCTCCATCGTCCTGCTGGTGCAGCACACCACCGGCTCGTACGGTGCCGCGGGCGCCGTCTCGGCCGTCACCGGCGTCTCCATGGCGCTGTTCGCCCCCTTCAGCGGCAAGCTCGCCGACCGGTTCGGCCAGCGTGCCGTGCTGGTGCCCGGCGTGCTCGTCCACTCCGCCTCCGTCATCACCCTGACGGTGCTGGCGCTCTCCGACGCCCCCTTGTGGGCGCTGTTCGTGGCCGCCGTGCCCGCGGGCGCCTCGACGCCGCAGATCGGCCCCATGGTGCGGGCCCGCTGGGGCGTCAAGCTCCAGGGCTCCCCGCTGGCCACCACCGCGGCCGCCTTCGAGTCGGTCACCGACGAGCTGACCTTCGTCCTCGGGCCGCTCGTGGCGACCGCTCTGTGCACCGGCGTCGACCCCTCCGCCGGGCTGCTCACGGAGGCCGGGCTCACGCTGATCGGCGGTCTGCTGTTCGCCGCGCAGAAGGGCACCCAGCCGAAGCCGTCCTCGCATGTCGAGGGCCACGCGCGCGTGGAGCACGTCTCCGCGCTGCGGGTCCCCGGTATCCGCGTACTGATCGTGACGTTCCTCGGGATCGGCGCCGTCTTCGGCGGCATGCAGGTCTCGCTTGCCGCCTTCACCGAGTCGATCGGCGAGCCCGGCCTGAACGGCGTCCTGTACGGCACCTTCGCCGCCGGCAACATGCTCTCCGGCGTCGTGTGCGGCGCCATCGCCTGGAAGGTCTCCCCGCAGCGGCGCCTCATCGTCGCGTACGCGGCGCTGACCCTGATGGCCTCCGGGCTGTGGGCCGCGCACTCCGCGCCGCTGCTCGCCGGGCTCGGCCTGCTGGTCGGCGTCTGCATCGCGCCGGCACTGATCACCGGCTACACGCTGGTGGACAAGCTGGTCGCGCCGACCGGCCGCACCGAGGCCTTCACCTGGCTGACCGGCGCCGTCGCGCTCGGGCAGGCCGCGGCCGTCACGGTCGCCGGACAGCTGGAGGACCGCTTCTGGGACGGGGCCGGGTTCTTGGTCCCCCTGGGCGGTACGGCACTGGCTCTCGCGGTCCTCGTGACGCTGCGCTCGCGCCTAGTTCCGAAGGCCCCGGGGCGCACGGTGGCACGTGGCGTCGGTCACCGCCAGCCGGTCACGGTGGACTGATCCCCCGGAATACGTCACTATGGATCGTCGTTAGCACTCATCGAGTGAGAGTGCCAGGAGGAAGCAAGTGCCGACGTACCAGTACCAGTGCACCGAGTGCGGCGAGGGCCTCGAGGCGGTGCAGAAGTTCACTGACGACGCCCTGACCGTGTGCCCGAACTGCGACGGACGCCTCAAGAAGGTGTTCTCGGCGGTCGGCATCGTCTTCAAGGGCTCCGGCTTCTACCGCAACGACAGCCGCGGCTCGTCGTCGAGCAGCACGCCGTCGTCTTCGCCGTCGAAGTCCACGTCCGACGCGAAGTCGACGTCCGACGCGAAGTCCACGGCTTCCACGTCGGCCGCTTCCGGTTCTTCGTCTTCTTCGGGCTCGGCCTCGTCCGGCTCCTCGTCGACGTCTTCGAGCTCGGCCGCGTAAGGCCTCCGGGCTTCTTCTCCAGGGACCTCGCCGTTCACCGACGGCGGGGTCCTCGGCGTGTCCGGCGCCGCTACTGTGCCGTCCATGGTGAACACGGCGAACGCGACGCGGGCCGAGATCGGCGTGATCGGCGGCTCCGGCCTCTACTCCTTCCTCGACGACATGACCGAGGTCCAGGTCGACACCCCCTACGGCGCCCCGAGCGACTCCCTCTTCCTCGGTGACGTGGCGGGCCGGCCGGTCGCCTTCCTGCCCCGCCACGGCCGCGGCCACCATCTGCCGCCGCACCGCATCAACTACCGCGCCAACCTCTGGGCGCTGCGTTCCGTCGGCGTACGCCAGGTGCTCGGACCGTGCGCGGTCGGCGGACTGCGGGCCGAGTACGGGCCCGGCACCCTGCTCGTGCCCGATCAGTTCGTGGACCGCACGAAGACGCGGACGCAGACGTACTTCGACGGGGTGCCGCTGCCGGACGGCAGCGTTCCCGAGGTCGTGCACGTGTCACCGGCCGACCCGTACTGCCCGGTGGGCCGGGCGGCCGCGCTGAAGGCCGCGCGCGGCCGTGACTGGGAGCCGGTGGACGGGGGGACGCTCGTCGTGGTCGAGGGGCCGCGCTTCTCGACCCGGGCGGAGTCGCGCTGGCACGCGGCGCAAGGCTGGTCGGTGGTGGGCATGACCGGGCACCCGGAAGCCGTGCTCGCGCGGGAACTGGAGTTCTGCTACACGTCGTTGACGCTGGTCACCGACCTGGACGCGGGGGCGGAGGCCGGCGCGGGCGTCTCGCACGAGGAGGTCCTGCGGGTGTTCGCCGCGAACGTGGACCGGCTGCGGGGTGTGCTGTTCGACGCGGTCGCGGGGCTGCCGGCGGATGAGGAGCGGGAGTGCCTGTGCGCGGGGGCGTTGGGCGGGATGGAGCCGGGGATTCCGTTGCCGTGACGGCGGGAAGGCCGGGCGGGTATGAGAGCCGGGCAGGTGTGAGGGCCGGGCAGGTGTGAGGGCTGTGGAAGGTGGTGGCGGTCGGGTGGAGGTTTCCCTTCGGGTGAGGGAGTTGTCCACAACCGGCGAGTAGTCCACGGGCCTCAGCGGGAATCGGCGCGGGCCTGCATCGTGAGAGCGCAAGCCCAGCTCTCGCACCGCAGGCGGTGGTTGTCGTGACCCACGTTCCTCCCCAGGCCAGGCCGTCGGACGGCTGCTCTGTCCCCCACTTCTCGCCCGTGCGGGTGCGCGGCGGCCATCCACGGCTGCGCCGGCTGTCGCGGCACCGGCGCCGGGCCCTGGCCGTGGGGCTCGCCATGACCGCCGCCGCCCTCGCGGCCACGGCCCCGGGGACGCCGACCGGCCGCCGGGGTCCGCCGCGGCAGCCGAGCAGTCGCGGTGCGGCCGTCCATGGAGACGGTGACCGCGCCGGTGCGGATCGCGGACAGCCGCGCCGCGGGCTGCTGCGCCCCGGCGACCGGGTCGACGTGATCGCCGCCGAGGGGCCGCCGGGGAGCGGTGCGAAGCCGCGCGTGGTGGCGGCCGGCGTACGGGTCTCCGAGGTGCCCGAGCAGGCGGCAGGGGCCGCGGAGAGCGGGGCGCTGGTGGTGCTGTCGGTGCCGCGTGACACGGCGTCGCGGCTCGCCGGGGCCGGGGCGAGCGCCCGCCTGGCGGTGACGCTGCGATGAGCCGCACCGTTCACGATCGCACTGGCACCCGGTCAAGTCGCCCGTTGGGGAAAGGCGATTGGACAGGCTCTCCACGGTCTGACGTAGGTTGCGAAGTCGTTTGTTCCGCAACCCGCACATGCAACGAAAGGCCTCGTGGTGAGCGAGAAGAAGGTACCGGGCGTCTGGGAGGGCTTCAAGGCCTTCCTGATGCGCGGCAACGTGGTCGACCTGGCGGTCGCGGTGGTCATCGGCGCCGCGTTCACGAACATCGTGAACTCGGTGGTGAAGGGTGTCATCAACCCGCTGGTCGGCGCCTTCGGTACGAAGGATCTCGACCACTACAGCTCCTGCCTGAAGTCTCCCTGCGAGGTGAGCGCCGCAGGCGAGGTGTCCAAGGGCATCCCGATCATGTGGGGCACCGTGCTCAGTGCGGTCCTCAGCTTCCTGATCACCGCGGCCGTCGTGTACTTCCTGATGGTGCTGCCGATGGCGAAGTACCTCGCGAGGGTCGCCGCCAGGAGGGCCGAGAGGGAAGGCACTCAGGAGGTCCTCGAAGTCTCCGAGCTGGAGGTCCTCAAGGAGATCCGCGATGCCCTGGTGGCGCAGCGCGGCTCCGGGCACGACGAGCGGTAGCGCGGGCTCAGAGGTGGTGGGGCGGCTTCTCGTCGAGGAACCGCGCCAGATCGGCTGCGCTGTCACCGCCGGTCTCGGCCCGCTCGCCCCACCCTCGGTCCGTGTCGTCCGAAGACTGCTGCGACAGCGGGTCGTCGAAGACCAGAGTGTTCCGCGGCTTCTTGCCCCGCGCGGGGCTCGCCGGGCTCTTGGGGCTCTTCGGGCTCTCCGGATCGCGCGGTTCGGGGGCGGGGGCGGTGCTCATGTCTCCAGGGTACGTCCGCGAGGACCGGCGGCCACCGTCAGACGGCCTTCAGGCCCTCGCCCGCGAAGATCTCCATGGCGGCGGCGATCTGCCCCGGGCTCGGCGAGGGCGTGTCGCGCAGGGTGAAGTCCTTGCCGAGGGCGTTCCTCTTCAGGCCGGTGACGAGGACGAAGCGCACCCAGACGTCCTTGCCCAGGCCCGCCAGGCGGTGGGCGACGTCGAGGGTGGGCCGCAGGGGCCGGCCCGTGGCCTTCGTGTTGGTTCCCGATTCGTTCAGGGTCCCGACCTTGCTACGGGGCCTGACCTTGCTACGGGGCCTGATCTCTCCAAGATCGCCTGCGTGAGGAGTCGGCGGCAGAGCCATAGGGCACGGACGCCCGAGCCCAAAGGCACGGAGGTCGAGGGGATTTCGGGCCCCGAACTCCGGCGGCGCGTCCCCGGGGCCGACCAGGCTTCGGCAGGGCCTGGCGCCGAGGGCCCGTCCGCCCGTCGGGCAGGCCGCAGCCGGGCTGCGGCCTTGCTTCGCCCGGGTGGCCCTCCCGCGACGCCGGGCGGCGCAGCCCGGTTCGGCGTACGCCTTCTGCTGTGGTGGCCCCATGACGTCATCGCCTGGCTCCCCCGACACCCCCGGCTCATCCGCCTCTCCGGGCCCCACCGGCCCCACCGGCCCCGCGGACTCCACCGCGGCGGACGCGCCTCCCGCATCGTCCGCCTCCGCCAGGCCGCTGCGGCCCCTCCTCGCCCGCGGGCGGGACGAGAAGCACCGCGCGGCGACGCCGCTGGAGCTCTTCTTCGACCTCTGCTTCGTCGTGGCGGTCGCGCAGGCGGGTGCCGAGCTCGTGCACGCCGTCGCCGAGGGGCACGCGGGCGAGGGCGTCCTGAACTACGCGATGCTCTTCTTCGCGCTGTTCTGGGCCTGGGTCAACTTCTCCTGGTTCGCCTCGGCATACGACAACGACGACGCGCTGTACCGCGTGGTCACGCTGCTCCAGATCGCCGGTGTCCTCGTCTTCGCGGCCGGGGTCTCCAAGGCCTTCCAGGAACACGACTTCCTGCTGGTCTGGCTCGGCTACCTCATCATGCGGATCGCGCTCTCCTCGCAGTGGCTGCGCGCGGCCAGGAACGCGACGGGCGCCGAGCGCGCCACGGCCCTGCGGTACGCGGCCGGCGTGCTGATCTGCCAGATCGGCTGGACGGGGCTGCTGTTCCTGCCCGAGGGCGCCCGGCCCTGGCTGTTCCTCGTGATGGCGGTCGCCGAGATGTGCGTGCCGGTGCTGGCGGAGCGGGGGTACACCACGGCCTGGCATCCGCATCACATCTCGGAGCGGTACGGCCTGTTCACGATCATCGTGCTCGGCGAGACGATCGCGGCGGCGACGATCGCGGTGAAGTCCGGCATCGAGGAGAACGACGCCCTCGACGAGCTCCTGCCCATCGCCGCGGGCGGCCTGCTCATCGTCTTCGCCGCGTGGTGGATCTACTTCGTCGTGCCCATCCACGGGCGGCTGCACAGCAACCGGCAGGCGTTCCTGTGGGGGTACGGCCACTACGTGATCCTCGGTTCGGCGGCGGCGATCGGCGCCGGGATCGAGGTGGCGGTCGAGCAGGCCGTGGGCGAGGCCCACCTGTCGACACTGGCCGCGTCCGCCGCGGTGACGGTCCCCACCGCGCTCTACCTCATCACCCTCTGGGCGCTGCATTCCCGCTACTACAAGGTGGGCATCGCCCAGCAGTTGGTGCTGCCGGCGAGTGCGTTGGCGACACTGGCGAGTACGTTCGCGGGGCGCTGGGCGGTGCTGGTGGCAGGTCTCGTGGCGGCGGTGACGGTCGCGACGGGGGTCACGCTCACCGCCCGCACGGGCCGCCGCGCGCAGTAGGCATCCGTGATACGCATCGTCGTATGACTACTGACGCGGCAGCGTGCTCGACCTCCGGCTCCCTGACCGATGTCGCGGGTCTGCGCGTCGGACACGCCACCCTGCACGGCGACGGACAACTGACGGGCACCACGGTGGTGTTGGCGCCCGAGGGCGGCGCTGTCGCCGCCGTGGACGTGCGCGGCGGCGGGCCGGGCACCCGCGAGACGGACGCCCTCGACCCGCGCAACCTCGTGCGGCGCGTCGAGGCCGTCGTCCTCACCGGAGGCAGCGCGTACGGCCTGGACGCCGCGTCCGGGGTGATGGCGTGGCTGGAGGAGCGCGGGCGAGGGGTGCGGGTCGGGCCCGAGCCCTCCCAGGTCGTGCCCGTCGTCCCGGCCGCCTGCGTCTTCGACCTCGGCAGGGGCGGCGACTTCAGGGCCCGCCCCGGCGCGGCGACCGGGCGGGTCGCGGTGGAGGCGGCCGCGCGCACGGAGCCGTTCACGCCGGTCGTGGAGGGCAACGTCGGGGCGGGGACCGGCGCGGTGGTCGGCGCCGTCAAGGGAGGCGTCGGCAGCGCGAGCGTCCGCCTCGACTCGGGCGTCACGGTCGCGGCGCTGGTCGTGGCGAACGCCGCGGGCTCGGGCATCGACCCCGGGACGGGCACGCTCTACGGGCAGTACTTCGCGGGGCGGCGGGTCGACCACCCGGCGCCGGAGGTCCACGAGGAGGCGACGCGGCGCCTCGCCGAAGTCGCGGCGGAGAAGGGACCGCCGCCGCTCAACACCACCCTCGCCGTCGTCGCCACCGACGCCGAACTGTCCAAGGCCCAGGCGCAGAAGCTCGCCGGTACCTCGCACGACGGCATGGCGCGTGCCGTGCGGCCCGTCCACCTCCTCAACGACGGCGACACGGTCTTCGCCCTCGCCACGGGTGTGCGCCCGCCGGCCCCGGACAGCCCGCTCGCCCTCAACGAGATCCTCGCCGCCGGGGCGGACATGGTGACCGCGGCGATCGTGCGGGCGATGCTGGCGGCGGAGTCGGTCCGGACGCCGGGCGGCACGTTCCCCGCGTATCTCGACCTCTACGCCGCAGAGAGCCCTCACCGATAGCCGCAAAGTGTGTGACACACGGGCAAATACCCTCCCTCGCAAGCCTCTTGGGCACGAAGTGTGCTTACGCTCACACCCTCCGGAGGGAACCTCTCCGCGCATCCGGGCGCTCTTTACTCGTACTGGATCAGAACACGTACGTTGGAGCAGCCCGTGACAAGGTCGGTCATAGTCAACCCCCGGCGCCGTGCCCTGCTGGCCGCCACCGCGCTCGCCGCTGCGGGCGCGCTGACCCTTACGGCCTGCGGAGGCGACGCCGACGCCAACGGCGACAAGAAGGGTGCGAACTCCGCCGCCAAGGGCGCCGACATCACCATCTCCTCCAAGGACGGCGCCACCGACGCCTCGATCAACCACACCGGCGTCAAGGTCAAGAACGGCAAGCTGACCAGTGTGAAGATGACGTCCGTGACGTCCGGCACCGCGGTCGAGGGCACCATCTCCGGGGACGGCACCTCCTGGAAGCCGAAAGTCCAGCTGGAGCGCGGCACGAAGTACAAGGTGACCGCCAACGCCAAGGACCCGAAGGGCAACGCGGCGACGGAGAACGCGACGTTCACCACGGTCTCCACGGCCAACAGCTTCATCGGCAGCTACACCCCCGACGGCGGCACCACGGTCGGCGTCGGCATGCCGGTCTCCTTCAACTTCGACAAGCCGATCACGGAGAAGAAGGACGTCCAGTCGCACATCACGGTGACGTCCACCAGCGGCCAGAAGGTCGTCGGCCACTGGTTCGGCAACCAGCGCCTGGACTTCCGGCCGGAGGAGTACTGGAAGGCCGGGTCCAAGGTCACCATGAAGATCGACCTGGACGGCGTGAAGGGCGCGAACGGCATCACCGGCGTGCAGAAGAAGACGGTCACCTTCACCGTCGGCCGCGCGCAGGTCTCCACCGTCGACGTCAACACCAAGAAGATGACGGTCGAGCGGGACGGCAAGGTCATCAAGACCATCCCGATCTCCGCGGGCAGCCCGTCGAACCCGACGTACAACGGCAAGATGGTGATCTCCGAGAAGTTCACCCAGACCCGGATGAACGGCGACACGGTCGGCTTCGGCGGTGAGTACGACATCAAGGACGTGCCGCACGCCATGCGCCTGTCCACGTCGGGCACCTTCATCCACGGCAACTACTGGGGCTCGCCGTCGGTCTTCGGCAGCGCCAACACCAGCCACGGCTGCGTCGGCCTCCAGGACGCGCGCGGTGCGGGCGACCCGAACACCATGGGTGCCTGGTTCTACAACAACTCCCTCATCGGCGACGTCGTGACGGTCAAGGGCTCCCCCGACAAGACGATCGCCCCCGACAACGGCCTCAACGGCTGGAACATGTCGTGGAGCGAGTGGACGGCGGGCAGCGCGGTCTGACCCACCTCCGGGCGGCCCCGCCGCCCCCCAACCGCGCGAGCCACGGGGGAACTTCCCTCGTGGCTCGCGCGTTTTCCCGTTCCCGGGCATGATGTCGGACCCAGGGGCTACGGTATGCACTCACCAGGTGACATGCAGCAACGCCGGGAGAAGCCTTGAGCGTTCCGTACGAAACGGCGTACGAGCCACCCGAGTCGCCCGAGCCACACTCTCCGGAGGAGCACCTCGAGCGACTCCTCGGCCGCGCCCTGAACTCCTTCGACCTGCCGGACGAGGTGATCCGCCGCCTCGACTCGGCCTTGGCCCACGACAGTTCCCTGCACTCCGCGCACCACAGCGCGGGGCTGCACCGCGAGACGTACAGACACTCCTGGCTGCTGGCCGACGCGTCCGTGCTCACGCTCTGGGAGCTCGTCCACAACACCACGCCGGGCAGCGCCCCGACGTACGAGCTCTACGCCGACGAGGAGGAGGCGGGCGTCGCCACCTCGCGGCTTCCGCTGCCGCCCGACCCGCCCGCCTGCGGCCGGCCCGTCATGTTCCACATGTCCGCCGACCCCGGCCCCCGCCACACGTACGTCCCGGACGACTCCGCGGACCACGCGCGGCGGCTGCTGCGCCGCGCGGAGAACCCGGACGGCGACTTCCCCGGCGAGGACATCGCGCGCCTGCTGCGGGCGGCGTTCGCGCACCAGATAACGCAGGCCTTCGGCCGCCCCGGCCTGAGCGGCGAGGCTCGTCTGAGCTTCTCGCTCTACGAGCACGCGTTCCTGCTCTTCGACGGCGGCGAGATCAGCCTCTGGGAGGTCGAGCACACCCTCACCCCCGACAGACGCCACATGTGCGAGGTGTACGTCACCGAGGAGGCGGCCCGCGCCGCGATGGAGCGCAGGGCCAGGAACGCGGCGGCGGGTTAGCGGTGCGGCGGGATCCGCGACGTGCGGACCGACCGACCGACGGGCCGACCGGCCGACCGGCCGACCGGCCGACCGTTTAGGAGTGTCGTTTCCCGAACTGCCGGACGAGACCGGCGAAGGCTGCCCGCTCGTCCGCGGTGAGTTCCACGGCCTCCGCGCGCGGCGGGCCCTGCTGGCCCGGAAGGGCCCGGAGGCCCTGGGCCTGACGCCACGTCTCCACGCCGGGGCGCTCCCTGCGCATCACCCGCACCAGGCCGACGGCCCAGGCCACGGTCGCCACGGCGAGCGCGGCCACGCCAATCTGCTGAACGATCGAGACATCCTGGAGCATGCGGCCCAGTAGACAACAGCGCACAGGACTTACGACAGGGGGGTTATAGGGCTTAGGTCCCGAAGTGACGCAAGTCGCACATCTCCCCTGTCGCAGACATCCCGTGTCACGCGGCCGTCGGTACGCGCTTCGTGTCGGCGGCCTCGGCCGCGGCCCCCGTCTCTGCCCCCGTCTCGGTCCCGCTGCCCGAAGGCGCCGTCTTCCGGGCGCCCTTGAGTACGACCACCACGGCCGTGGAGACGCAGACGCCGGCCGCGATCGCGACGAGGTAGAGCAGCGGCTGTCCGATCAGCGGGACCACGAAGACGCCGCCGTGCGGGGCGCGCAGCGTGCAGCCGAAGGCCATCGACAGGGCGCCGGTGACCGCGCCGCCCGCCATGGACGCCGGGATCACGCGCAGCGGATCGGCGGCCGCGAACGGAATGGCGCCCTCGGTGATGAAGGAGGCGCCGAGGAACCAGGCCGCCTTGCCGTTCTCCCGCTCGGTCTTGGTGAAGAGGCGGCCGCGGACGGTGGTCGCGAGGGCCATGGCGAGCGGCGGCGCCATGCCGGCCGCCATCGCCGCCGCCATGACCTTGAGGCTGCCGTCGGTCGGGTGGGCGAGGCCGCCGACCGCGAAGGCGTACGCGACCTTGTTCAGCGGGCCGCCGAGGTCGAAGCACATCATCAGACCGAGGATGACGCCGAGGATGATCGCGTTGGCGCCGGAGAGGCCCTCCAGCCAGTCGGTCAGCGCGCTCTGGAGGGACGCGATGGGCTTGCCGACCACGAGGAACATCAGGAAGCCGACCACCGCCGAGGAGATCAGCGGGATCACCACCACCGGCATGATGCCGCGCAGCACGGTCGGGATGCGTACCCGCTGGATGCCGAGGACCACGGCGCCCGCGATCAGGCCCGCGGCGAGACCGCCCAGGAAGCCCGCGTTGATGGTGACGGCGACCGAGCCGCCCACGAAGCCGGGGACCAGGCCCGGCCGGTCGGCCATTCCGTACGCGATGTAGCCGGCGAGGACCGGGACCAGGAAGGCGAAGGCGAGCCCGCCGATCTGGAAGAGCAGCGCGGCCCAGCTGGTGTGGTCCGTCCAGATGAAGTGCTCGGCGACGGACGGCGCCTTGTCGATCTTCCAGCCGCCGATGGCGAACCCGAGGGCGATCAGGAGGCCGCCCGCGGCGACGAAGGGCACCATGTAACTGACGCCCGACATCAGCCACTTGCGGAGCTTGGTGCCGTAGCCGTCGCCGCTCTCCCCTGCCCCGTCGACCGGGCTCGGGGACTTGGCGTCCACGGTGACCTCGCCGCGGGCGGCCTTCTCGCGGGCCTCCGCGATGAGCGCCGCGGGGCGGTTGATGCCCGCCTTCACCCCTACGTCGACGGTCGGCTTCCCGGCGAAGCGTTCCTTGTCGCGTACGGGGACGTCGTGGGCGAAGACGACCGCGTCCGCGGCGGCGACGACCGCCGGGTCGAGACGGGCGAACCCGGCGGAGCCCTGCGTCTCCACCACGAGTTCGACGCCTGCCTCGCGGGCCGCGTTCTCCAGTGCCTCCGCGGCCATGTAGGTGTGGGCGATGCCCGTGGGGCAGGAGGTTACGGCGACGATCCTGAAGGCGGGAGCCTCTTCGGGAGCCTCTTCGGGAGCCTCTTCGGTGGCCTCCTCCCGGGACGGCTGTCCTGCGTCGGGGGCGGGCTCGTCGCCGTTGATCAGCGCCGCTGCCGAGGCCGGGTCGGACACGGACCGCAGGGCGTCGGTGAACTCCGCGTCCATCAGCTGCCGGGCCAGCGACGACAGGATCGTCAGGTGGGCGTCGTCCGCGCCCGCCGGGGCGGCGATCAGGAAGATCAGGTCGGCCGGGCCGTCCGGCGCCCCGAAGTCGATGCCGCGCGCCGAGCGGCCGAAGGCCAGGGTCGGCTCGGTGACGTGTGCGCTGCGGCAGTGCGGGATGCCGATGCCGCCGTCCAGGCCGGTCGGCATCTGCGCCTCGCGGGCCGCGACGTCGCCGAGGAACCCCTCCAGGTCGCTCACCCGCCCGAGGGCCACCATCCGCTCGGCGAGGGAGCGGGCCGCGGCTTCCTTGGTTTCGGCGGACAGGTCGAGTTCGAGGTCGACCAGATCCGCGGTGATCATGTCGGTCATCGCGGGCTCCTTGGCTGTGTTCCGTGGGCGTGGGGGCGGTTCATGAGGCGGGCTCCGTCAGTACGCGGTCCAGCGGGACCTCGGCCGTCACGGTGACCGCCTCGGGTCGCAGGTCGGCGGGCGAGGGCATCACGCTGCCCGGCAGCTGGACTGCCGCCGCGCCGTGCGCCACGGCCGAGGCGAGGGCGCGCGCCCCCGTGCCGCCCGCGATCAGGAAACCGGCCAGGGAGGAGTCACCGGCGCCCACGTTGCTGCGTACGGCGTCGACGGGGGCGCTCGCGAAGTACGCGCCCGAGCCGTCGACCAGGAGCTGGCCGTCCGCGCCGAGGCTGGCGAGCACGGCGTGCGCGCCCAGCTCCCGCAGCTCCTCCGCCGCCTTGACCGCGTCGCCGACGGTGGTGAGGGGGCGGCCGACGGCTCCGGCGAGCTCCTCGGCGTTCGGCTTGACGACGTCGGGGCGCTCGGCGAGCGCGGCGAGCAGGGCCGGGCCCGAGGTGTCCAGGGCGATACGGGCGCCCGCGGCGTGGGCGCGGGCCACCAGCTCGGCGTACCAGTAAGGGGCGAGGCCGCGCGGGAGGCTGCCGCAGCAGGCGACCCATTCGGCGCCGGCCGACCGCTCGCCGACGGCGGTGAGCAGCGCCTCGCGCTCGTCCTCGGAGAGTTCGGGCCCCGGAGCGTTGATCTTCGTGAGGGTGCCGTCCGGCTCCGCGACCGCGATGTTGGAACGGGTCTGCCCGGCCACCGGCACCGGGGCCGCCTCGATGCCCTGCTCGTCGAGGAGCGCCGCGACCAGCGCGCCGGGGGCGCCGCCGAGTGGCAGCACGGCGACCGTGCGGACGCCCGCAGCCGCCACGGCCCGCGAGACGTTGACGCCCTTGCCGCCCGGGTCCATGCGGTCGCCGGTGGCGCGGACGACCTCGCCGCGGCCGAGGGAGGGGACCTCGTAGGTGCGGTCGAGAGAGGGATTGGGGGTGACGGTGAGGATCATGCGCGTACCGACTGCTTCCGTGCTCATGCGCGTGCTACTTCCGTGCCGGCCCGCTCGATGGCGGCGGCGTCTTCGGGGTCGAGACCGGTGTCGGTGATGAGCAGGTCCACGTCGGTGAGGTCGCCGAAGCGGGCGAAGTGTTCCTGGCCGTGCTTGGCGGAGTCCGCGAGCAGGACGACCCGGCGGGCGGCGGCGACGGCCGCGCGCTTCACGGCGGCCTCGGCGAGGTCGGGGGTGGTGAGCCCGGCCTCGGCGGAGAAGCCGTTGGCGGCGAGGAAGAGGACGTCGGCGCGGATCTCGCCGTACGCGCGCAGGGCCCAGGCGTCGACGGCCGCGCGCGTACGCTGCCGGACCCGGCCGCCGATGAGGTGGAGCTGGATGCCGGGGTGGTCGGCGAGGCGGGCGGCGGTCGGCAGGCTGTGCGTGACGACGGTGAGCGTGGACTCCAGGGGGAGGGCCGCCGCGAGCCGCGCGACGGTCGACCCGGCGTCGAGGACGACGCTGCCCTCGGCCGGCAGCTCGGCGAGGGCCGCGCGGGCGATGCGGTCCTTCTCGTCGGCGGCGGTGCCCTCGCGCTCGGCGAGGTCCGGTTCGAAGTCGAGACGCCCGGCCGGGATGGCCCCGCCGTGCACGCGGCGCACGAGCCCGGCGCGGTCCAGGGCCTTCAGATCACGGCGGATGGTCTCCGCGGTGACCTTGAATTCCTCGGCGAGCGACAGCACGTCGACCCGCCCGCCGTCCCGCGCGAGCCGCAGGATCTCCTGTTGCCGCTCCGGTGCGTACATGTCCGTTTGCCTCCGCCGAATGCCCGAGCTTGTGGTTTCACTCGGAGAGTACGGCCGGATTCCGGGAAAGTAAACGGCTTCGGGCGTGATGTGGGCACAAACGGACTCCGGAGGACTTGCCGCGGTTCCCTACGGCCAGGGGAACGTCCGCAGCGTCTCCAGGCCGCGGGCCGCGAGCGCGGCCGGTCCCTCGGGTCCGTCGGCGGAGGCGTCGCCGGCGGCCCATGCCTCGACGGCCACCCGCACCGCCGCGCTCGCGACGGCTGCCGCCAGGCTCAGTTCCAGGGACGGTCCACCGCCGCCCGCGCGCTCCACGAGGACCCCCAGCAGCGTCTGCTCGGAGGCGTGACAGGTGTCCGCCCACACCGCGCGCAGCGCCGGGCTCTGCTCCGACATCCGCAGCAGGGAGCGCACCCACTCCAGGGATTCCGCGGCTCCCGCGTCCCCGGGGGCGAGCGTGTGGGCCACCGCGTGGCGGAGCGCGTCCGGCACCGGGAGGCCGTCCGGTGCCTGCCGCACCGCCTCCGCCCACTGCTGGGCGCCCGCAGTGAAGAGCGGGGCGACCGCCTCTTCCTTGGTCGCGAAGTAGCGGTAGAAGGTGCGCGGCGCGACGCCCGCGGCCCGGGCGATGTCCTCGGCGCGGGTGGCACGGAGCCCGTCCGTGGCGAAGAGCGAAGCCGCCGTGCGGGCGATGTCGAGGCGGGTCTCGGTCTTACGGCGCTCGGTGAGCGAGGGCTGCGGGGACGGTTGCGGGGGCGGCTGTGATGCCTGGGCCGGCTGCGACGGCTGTGAACGGGGGGGCATGTCGGGCAGGTTATGCCAGCACGGCCACCTCGGGGGGCTCACGGTCAGGTACTGCCCCTGTGGCAGAATCTGCCACCTGGCGGCCGCGGCGCGATTCCGGCAGGACCCGTGGACCCGTACACCCGTAGATCCGTAGATCCGTAGATCCGTAGAGGCAAGAGGTGGCAGCAGCGGTGCGTCGTCGGCAGTTCCTTCTCCACGCGGTCGGCCTCAGCGGTGCCGCCGCGCTCGGCACCGCCGGTCTCACCGCCTGTTCCGCGGCGACCGACACGCCCCTCAAGCTCCTCGTCGCGAGCTACGACGACAGCGTCGGCTCCTCGATCGGTGACCAGTGGGACAAGGTCGTCGCCGCCTTCGAGAAGGCACACCCGGACGTCCAAGTCGCCCTGGAACGCGTCCCGTTCGCCAAGCTCGACCAGACGCTCGCCCGGCGCGTGAAGGACGACGACGCCCCGGACATCGCGCAGTCCAACTTCTTCGCCCCCTACGCCGAGGAGGACCGGCTCTACGGCGCCGACGACCTCTTCGACGTCCGCACCGAAGGCGACTTCATCCGCTCCTACGCGGAGGCGGGCATGGTCGACCGTGTCCAGTACGGCCTGCCCTTCCTGGCGAGCACCCCGCGGCTCTTCTACAACAAGGCCCTCTTCAAGCAGGCCCGCGTCAAGGCGCCCCGCTCCTGGGCCGAACTGCACGACGTGGCCAAGGCGTTGAAGGCGCTCGGCGTGCCCACCCCTTATGGCCTCCAGCTCGGCCCCGAGGCCGCCGAGGACGAGGCGCTCGCCTGGCTGCTCGCGGACGGTGGCGGCTACTCCGGCCTCACCGGCTACGACTTCGCCAGCCCCGGCAACATCGACACCCTGACCTGGCTGCGGGACAACCTCGTCGCCCAGGGGCTCGCGGGGCCGGACCCGGCGAAGCTCACCAGGACGGACGCGTACGCCCAGTTCCTGCGCGGCCGGATCGGCATGATGATCGCCCACCCGGTCCTGATGGGCGCCGCGGACCGGGCCAAGTTCCCTTACGCGCACGCCCCGTTCCCCAAGAAGCTCGGCGGTGCCGCGCCGCCGGTGGGGCTCAACGACTGGCTGATGGCGTTCAAGCGGAACGGGCGGCGGGAGCAGTGCGGCATGTTTCTGAGCTACCTGTACGGCAGCGAGTCCGCGGTGGCGTACGGCGGCGGTCAGTCCGCGCTGCCGGTGACCGGTTCCGCGTCCGACGCGCTGCGCAAGGACCCTGGGCAGCGGCCCATGTGGGACTTCATCGACCAGATGCCGCAGGCTCGCTTCCAGCCGACGAACCTCGGCTCGTGGCCTGAGGTCAGGGCTGCCGTGCGGGAGCGTGTTGGCGAGGCCGTGGCCGAGGGGGGTGATCCGAAGGCGGTGCTGGAGTCCTTGGATGTGACGGCGGTGCAGGCCGAGCGGTAGCGCTCCGCTGGGCTGGGCGGTTTATTCGGCTGCCGGGGTTTTTGGCTGCGGGGCTTCTTGGTTGCGGAGGGCTGGGGCTCTGCGGGTCGTGGGGGTTGAGTGCGCAGTTCCCCGCGCCCCTGACGGGGCAAGTCCAGCGCCACGCTGACGGGACACGAGCCCGGTGGCGGATTCCTCTCGGCTGCCGGCCGTCGGGGGTTGCGCGCGCAGTTCCCCGCGCCCCTGACGGGGCAAGTCCAGCGCCACGCTGCTCAGTTCCCCGCGCCCCTTGTGGGGCGCGGGGAGGCCCGCGTCAGGGGGTCAGTGCCGGTTCCTTTCGGGGGACGGCGTCCGCGGGCGGCGCCTCGGCGCCGCCCTCCACGTGCTGCTTCGGCTTCGCCGGGAGTGCGAACATCAGCAGGAAGATGATCACAAGCACGCCCGCGACCCACCACAGCGCGTTCTGGAACCCGGCCGTGAACTCCGCCGGGATGCGGCTCCGCGGGACCCGCTCGTCGATGACCCCGAAGAAGACCACCGACACCAGACCGAGGCCGAGCGCGGTGCCCATCTGCTGCACGGTGTTGATGAGCCCGGAGGCCGAACCGGCGTGCTCGCGCGGTACTTCCGAGAGCACCGCGTCCGTCAGGGGCGCCACGATCAGGCCCATGCCGAGGCCCATCACGACGAGCGGCAGCGCCATCTGCCAGGACGTGATGCCCGCGCCGTACCGGTCCGCCTCCCAGATGTAGACCAGCAGGCCCGCGGCCATGGTCAGCGCCCCGGTCTGGAGCACCTTGCGCCCGAAGCGGGGCACCAGCTTCTGCACGGACAGGCCCGCGGCCACCGAGACGGCGATCGAGAACGGCACCCCGGTGAGACCCGCGCGCAGCTCGCTCCAGCCGAGGCCGGCCTGCATGTACATGGTCCAGACGAGGAAGAAGACGCCCATCACGACACCGAACACGGTCTGCACGGCGATGCCCGCGGCGAAGCTCTTCACCTTGAACAGCGACAGCTCCACCAGCGGCGAGCCGTCCTTGGCGGTCTTCCACTTCTCGTACGCGATGAGGGCGCCGAAGACGACGACGGAGCCGCCCATCATGACGAAGCCCCAGGCCGGCCAGTCCAGCTCACGGCCCCGCGTGAGGGGGTAGACCAGCATCAGCATGCCGAGCGTGACCAGTACGACGCCGACGAGGTCGAGCTTGAGGGCCTTCGGGGCCTTGGACTCGGTGATGAACTTCCGGCCGAGGACGAGGCCGACGATGCCGACCGGCAGGTTGATGAGGAAGATCGGCCGCCACTCCAGGCCGAGGATGTTCCACTCGGTGAGCAGCGCGCCCAGCAGCGGCCCGGAGACCGCGCCGAGCCCGACGATCATGCCGAAGAGCCCGAACACCTTGCCTCGCTCATGGGCGGGGAAGGTCGCGTGCACGATGGACAGCACCTGCGGCACCATCAGCGCGGCCATGCCGCCCTGGAGGATGCGGGAGGCGACCAGCATCTCCGGGTTGACGGCGAAGCCGCAGAGCGCGGAGGCGACGGTGAAGCCGGTGATTCCTATCAGGAAGAGCCGCTTGCGGCCGTGGATGTCACCGAGCCGCCCACCCGTGATGAGTCCGGCGGCGAAGGCGAGCGCGTAACCCGCGGTGATCCACTGGATCTGGCTGTACGTGGCGCCCGCGTCCCGCTGGATCGACGGGATCGCGATGTTGACGATCGTGACGTCGACGAGGTCCATGAAAGCGGCGGTCATCACGATGGCCAGGGCGAACCAACGTCGTCGGTCCGCCTCCGGCGGGGCTTCGGGCACGGGGGTGGTGGAAGAACTCATGCCGGGAGAGTAGAAGCCATGTAGGTCATAACAGTTCCTATTTGGCGGCATCCTGGGTCGCATGAAGATGATCCTGGGTCCGATGAGGATGCCGATGCCGTCTCTGGGCCTGACGACGCCGTCTCGGGCGCGCGCATGACGGGGGCGACGGGGGCGCAGACCCCCATCCGGCTGCTGCAACTGCTCTCGCTCCTCCAGACGCCCCGGGAGTGGCCCGGCAGCGAACTCTCCGAGCGGCTCGGGGTGAGCCGGCGCACGGTGCGGCGCGACGTGGACCGGCTGCGGGACCTGGGCTATCCGGTGCAGGCATCGCAGGGCGCCCTCGGCGGCTACCGGCTGGTCGCGGGCAAGGCCATGCCGCCGCTGGTCCTCGACGACGAGGAGGCGGTGGCGATCGCGGTCGGGCTGCGGGCTGGAGCGGGGCACGCGGTGGAGGGCGTGGAGGAGGCGTCGGTGCGGGCGCTCGCCAAGCTGGAGCAGGTCCTGCCCGCGCGGCTGCGCCACCGGGTCTCCGCGCTGCAGACCGCGACGATGCCGCTGACCAGCGGGGACGGTGCGAGCATCGCGCCGGAGACGCTGACGGTGATGGCGTCGGCCGCGGCGGGCCACGAACGCCTGCGGTTCTCCTACCGCTCCGGCGACGGCACGGAGTCACGCCGCCTGACCGAGCCGTACCGGTTGGTCTCCACGGGACGGCGGTGGTATCTCGTGGCGTACGACATCGACCGCGAGGACTGGCGGACCTTCCGGGTGGACCGGGTGGCCGAGCCGTTCGCCACGGGGGCACGGTTCGTGCCGCGGGAGCTGCCGAAGGGGGACGCCGCGGAGTTCATCCGCCAGTCGGTCTGGCGCGGGCAGCAGTCGTACGACGTCGACGTGACCTTCGCCGCGCCCGCCGAGTTCGTCGTGGCCCGGCTGCCCTCGGCGCTCGGCACGGTGGAGCCCCTCCCAGCCCCTCACGAGCACCACTGCCGGCTGCGCGGCACGGTTACGGACTCCCTGGAGTGGCTGGCGGTCCGCCTGGCGCTGACCGACTGCGACTTCACGGCCCACGGCCCCCCGGAGCTACTGGACTGCCTCACGGAGATGGGCGGCCGACTGACGCGGGCGGGGGGAAAGGGCGGCAGCGCCCGGGGGTGACGCGCGGCGGCGCGAGGTCAGGCCGCCGCGTCGAACCCCGTGTCCCGCGCCAGCTTCTTCAGCTCGAGCAGCGCGTGCTTCTCGATCTGCCGGATCCGCTCGCGGGTCAGCCCGTGCTCCTTGCCGACCTCGGTCAGCGTCCGCTCGCGGCCGTCCTCGATGCCGTACCGCATCTTGATGATGGAGGCCGTGCGCTGGTCGAGGCGGCCGAGCAGGCCGTCCAGCTCCTCGCTGCGCAGCAGCGAGAGGACGGACTGCTCGGGCGAGACGGCCGAGGTGTCCTCCAGGAGGTCACCGAACTGGGTGTCGCCCTGGTCGTCCACCCCCATGTTCAGCGAGACGGGGTCGCGGGCCCAGTCCAGGACGTCGATGACGCGCTCGGGCGTCGAGGACAGCTCCGCGGCGATCTCCGCGGGCTCCGGCTCCCGGCCGTGCTCGCGGTTGAACTCGCGCTGGACTCGGCGGATCCGGCCCAGCTCCTCCACCAGGTGGACGGGGAGGCGGATGGTGCGGGACTGGTCGGCTATCGAGCGGGTGATGGCCTGGCGGATCCACCACGTGGCGTACGTGGAGAACTTGAAGCCCTTGGCGTAGTCGAACTTCTCGACGGCGCGCACCAGGCCCGCGTTCCCCTCCTGGATCAGGTCGAGGAGGGGCAGGCCGCTGCGCGGATAGCGGCGGGCGACCGCGACGACGAGGCGGAGGTTCGAGCGGATGAAGACGTCCTTGGCCCGCTCACCGTCGGCGACGAGGGCTTCGAGCTCCTCGCGGTCCGCGGTGACCTTGCTGTCCCCGACCTCGCCGTCCAGGATCTTGCGGGCATACACGCCCGCCTCGATGACCTGCGACAGCTCCACCTCCTTGGCGGCGTCGAGCAGCGGCGTACGCGCGATCTCGTCGAGGTACATGCCGACCAGGTCGCGGTCGGCGATCTCCCCGCCTACGGCGCGAACACTGCGTGCCGCGTCGGTCTCGCCGGAGGCGGACTTGCGACGGGCGACGGCACGGGTTGCCATGCGTGCTCCCTTGCGGTTTGGGGTCTCCCCTGGACGGCTTGTTCGCCGCCCTTGGGAGGGTCCTGGTCGGTCTTGTGTTCTGGGGCCTCTGTGGCGGATGGCACACCCTCGGGTGCCCTGCATCCGATGGAAACAACGACTGGAATCCGGACAGAATTCCCATGCCGCGCATCTTTTTTCCTGACGGTGCAGTACCCTGTCGCGCCACAAGGGGAGACAGAGGGCGGGGACATGCTGTCCGGACGTACAGAGGTGCAGGTCAGGCCGGGAGTCGAGAGCGACCTGAGCGCCCTCACCGAGCTCTACAACCACTATGTACGTGAGACGGCCGTCACCTTCGACACCGTCGCCTTCCTGCCCGAAGAGCGCCGCCCTTGGCTGCTCTCCCACCCCCAAGACGGCCCTCACCGCCTCTTGGTTGCTCAGGACCGGGATCCCGGGGCCCGCCCGGGCCGGCTGCTCGGGTACGCCACCAGTAGCCCTTTCCGGCCTCGCCCCGCTTATGCAACATCCGTGGAAGTCAGCGTCTACTGCGCGCCCGACGCCGCAGGGCGCGGCATCGGCACGCTGCTCTACAAGGAGCTCCTGGCCGCCCTGGAGGGCGAGGACCTGCACCGCGCCTACGCCGGGATCGCCCAGCCGAACGAGGCCTCGGTCCGCCTCCACGAACGCTTCGGGTTCCGTCATGTGGGGACGTACGAAGAGGTGGGCAGGAAGTTCGGGCGGTACTGGGACGTCGCCTGGTACGAGCGTCCTCTCGGCCCGCGGACCTAGGTCGCCGGGCCGTTACGGGACGCCCGGCCGACGGCCTACCGTCCCCGCATGACCGACATCGGCACCGGTCCCGGCACGGACATCGAGACCGACACCAACACCGCCACCGACACCGACACCGACACCGCCACCGACACCACCGGCATCCTCGACGAGGCACTGGAGCGGCTGCACACCCGCGGGCCCGAGCGGCAGGGGCGGCTCACCAACCACGCCCCGATGGCCGTCGAGGCACTGGCCGCGCGCGGGCGGCCGGAGGCGGTCCACAAGTGGCTCGATCTGTACGCCCCGAAATTGGAGGAGTTTCCCGCCGGGGTCGAGCCGGTCACCGACGCCGACTGGCGCGCGGCGCTCGGGGACCCGCGCCGCGCGGCGGACTGGATCGCGTACTTCGGCAGGGAGCTCGGCGCGCACCCCTGGCGCGAGGTGCTCGCCCGCTGGTGGCCGCGGCTGCTGCCCGGGATGTACGGGGGCTCCACGCACCCGGTGATCCGGGTGGGGCACGCCGTGCGCACCCTGGAGGCGGGCGGCGCGACCGCGCCCGCCTCGCCGAGCTCGCGCACGGCCTCGGCTACTGGGCCGCCCGGCACCACCCGTCACCGGCCTCGCCGCGCTGCCGGGCGCCGAGAGCGCGGCCGCCGCCCTGGACGCGGTGCCGCCCTCGCGGACCGGACGGACGGCGGCTTCCCCGCCCGCCTCGGCCGGGTCCGGGCGCTGCCGGTGTGGGCCGCCTCGGTGGACGGCCCCGAGGAGGCGCGGCGCAGGCTGACGGAGCTGGTGCGGGCGGCCACACACCGGTACGCCACGCACGGCCACGGCGACGAGGTGATGCTCGTACACGCGGCGACGGCGCCGAACGCCGTGCTGCGCGCCCTGCCCGTGCTCCCCCGCGCCCTGTGGGTGCCGAGCCTGCGCGCGGCGTGGACGGCGTCGGCGGCGGTCACCGCCATGTACGCGCCGGATGCCCCGGTGGCGTGCGACCCGCCCGGCAGTTTCACCGCCGAGGAGGTCTTCGAGCGGGCCCTCGCGCACGGCGACGAACACGTCATCAAGCTGACGGACACGGCGCTGGACGTGGGCGACGAGCAGGCCCTGGCCGCCGCCCTGCGGGCGATCGAGCTGGGAGAGCCGCTCCGTTAGCGACCTGGGTGCGCCGTTCGGTCAGGAGGGGCGCCCGCCCTGGCCGAACTGTACCGACCTCTTCGCCAGCCCCATCCAGAAACCGTCGATCACGCTGCGCTGCCCGCCGAGGTCCCCCAGGGCGTCGGCGGCGCCGAGCGTCACGAAGAGCGGGGCGAAGTGCTCGGTGCGCGGGTGGGCCAGCCGCCCGGCCGGCGACTTGTGCCCGAAGTCGAGCAGCGCGTCCACGTCGCCCGCGTCGAGGGCCTCCCGCCCCCAGGCGTCGAACTCCGCCGACCAGGCAGGGACGCCGCCCTGCCGCAGCGCGGCCAGGTTGTGCGTGAAGAAACCGCTGCCGACGACGAGCACGCCCTCGTCCCGCAGCGGCGCGAGCCTGCGGCCGATGTCCATGAGGCGGCGCGGATCCAGCGTGGGCAGGGAGATCTGGAGGACGGGGACATCCGCCTCGGGATACATCTCGACCAGCGGGACGTACGCGCCGTGGTCGAGCCCCCGGTCCGGCACGTCCTGGACGGGTACGCCGGGCGCGCGCAGCAGCTTCCGTACGGACGCGGCGAGTTCGGGGGCGCCCGGCGCGGCGTACGTCACCTGGTAGTAGTGCTCGGGGAAGCCCCAGAAGTCGTACACGAGCGGCAGCGTCTCGGTGGCGCCGAGGGCCAGTGGGGCCTCTTCCCAGTGGGCGGAGACCATGAGGATCGCTCGGGGGCGCGGCAGCTGAGCCGACCAGGCGGCCAGCTCGGCGGGCCACAGCGGGTCGTCGGCGAGCGGCGGCGCGCCGTGACTGAGGTACAGGGCGGGCATACGGGTCATCACACGCCTCCGGCGATTTACTTGAACTCTCAAGCTACTCGACGCAAACGTACGCGCGGTTTGTTCAAAATTCAAGGAGCGGCCTCGTACAGTGGGGTACATGGATATGGCACCCACTCCTCTCCCGGACGGCGAGCCGAACTGGCTGAACCGCGACGAGCAGCGCGTTTGGCGGGTCTACCTTCAGGCGACCACGCTTCTCGACGACTTCCTCGACCGTCAGCTCCAGCGCGACGCGGGCATGCCGCACATGTACTACGGCCTATTGGTCCAGTTGTCCGACGCCCCCAGGCGGCGGCTGCGGATGACCGAACTGGCCAAGATCATGAAGATCACCCGGTCCCGCCTCTCGCACGCCGTCGCCCGTCTGGAGAAGAGTGGCTGGGTACGCCGTGAGGACTGCCCGTCCGACAAGCGGGGCCAGCTCGCGATCCTCACCGACGAGGGCTTCGAGGTGCTCCGCAGGACCGCCCCCGGCCATGTCACGGCCGTCCGCCAGGCCCTCTTCGACCGGCTCACCCCGGAACAGCAGAAGTCCCTCGGCGAGATCATGACGATCGTCGCCGAGGGACTTCAGCCGGAGGAGGCCGGGGCGGACCTCCCCTGGCTCCGCTAGATCCTGACCAAGGAGGTCAGTTAGGTCCTGACCAAGGAGGTCAGTGGGCCAGCACCGGGATCTTCACCTCGTCCTCGACGCCTTCCGCCGAGTCGCCGGAGGCCGCGGGGCCGCCCTGGTGGCCGGTGTTGATGAACGTCGCCGCGATCGCCGCGGAGACCACGAGGATGCCGACCGCCCACCAGATGGCGCTGGTGTAGCCCTCGACCATGGCCTGCGCCTGGACGAGCTTCGGGTTGGCGGCACCGGCCGCGTGGTCCGCGATGTACGCGGAGGTCGCGGAGGCGGCGATGGTGTTCAGCAGGGCCGTACCGATGGCGCCGCCGACCTGCTGCGAGGTGTTCACCATCGCGGAGGCGACACCGGCGTCACGGGCCTCGACGCCGTGCGTGGCGAGCGACATGGCGGGCAT
Organism: Streptomyces sp. 135; assembly: GCF_020026305.1. NCBI lineage: Bacteria > Bacillati > Actinomycetota > Actinomycetes > Kitasatosporales > Streptomycetaceae > Streptomyces > Streptomyces sp. 135. The sequence continues at coordinate 3,652,538 of NZ_CP075691.1, forward strand.
GAACGCCGTACCCATGCCGAGGCCCAGCATCAGCTGCGCCGGCATGATCAGCCCGGTGTACGAGGAGCCGACCTCGAGCTGCGTCAGGAGCAGCATGCCGACGGCGGCGAGCAGGAAGCCCGGGCCCATCAGCAGCCGCGGCGGGACCCGCGTCATCAGGCGGGCGCCGATCTGCGTGGAGCCCACGATCATGCCCGCGATCATCGGCAGGAAGGCGAAGCCGGTCTTGACCGGGGAGTAGCCCTCGACGATCTGCAGGTAGTACGTGAGAAACAGGAACAGGCCGAACATCGCGATGACGGCGAGGCCGAGCGAGAGGTAGACGCCACCGCGGTTGCGCTCGGTCAGGACGCGCAGCGGGAGCAGCGGCGACTTGACCTTGGCCTCGGTGAGGACGAACGCGGCGAGCAGCACGACCGACGCGACGAACATGGTGACCGTCACGGAGTCCGACCAGCCCTTGGACTCGGCGCGGGTGAAGCCGTAGACGAGCGCGACCAGGCCGAGGGTCGAAAGGACCACGCCGGGGATGTCGAGCGGCGAGCGGTTGCGGCCGCCGGCCGGCTCACGGATGACGAAGTACGCGCCCAGGGCGGCGACCACCGCGAACGGGATGTTCACGAAGAAGGTCCAGCGCCAGTTCAGGTACTCGGTGAGGAAACCGCCGAGGATCAGGCCGACGGCGCCGCCGCCACCGGCGATCGCGCCGTAGATGCCGAAGGCCTTGGCGCGCTCCTTGGCGTCGGTGAACATCACCGCGAGCAGCGAGAGGGCGGCGGGCGCGAGCAGCGCGCCGAACACGCCCTGGAGGGCACGGGCGCCGAGCATCATGGCCTCGCCGGTCGCGGCGCCGCCGAGCGCGGAGGCCGCGGCGAAGCCGATGAGGCCGGTCACGAAGGTGCGCTTGCGGCCCCACAGGTCGGAGATGCGGCCGCCGAAGAGCAGCAGGCCGCCAAAGGCGAGCGCGTAGGCCGTGATGACCCACTGGCGGTTGCCGTCGGATATGCCGAGGTCCTCCTGGGCGGAGGGCAGCGCGATGTTCACGATGGTCGCGTCGAGGACGACCATCAGCTGCGCGAGCGCGATGAAGACGAGGGCTTTCCAGCGCCTCGGATCCGTTCCGGATGTTTCAGACATGGATGGGGCCACCTAGCGGTACGAAAGGGCTGATGCCGTACGAAAAGTCGATGCGGTACGAAAGGGCTAACACCGCATGAAAGGTTGATGCGGTGCGAATGGGTTAACGCCGCATGAAAGGTTTATGCGGTGCAAAAGTCGATGTTGTTCGAAAGTGGTCAGCGTCGCCGGAGGTCTTCCAGGGTCGCCGCCTCCCCCGGCAGCGCCGAGCGGGCGGGCGTCATCAGGCCGTCCAGGAACAGCTGGAGATGGCGGTGGACGAAGCGGTCCATGTTCGGGCAGGCCGTGCCGGGCAGCGGCCGCCCGAGCTGGGAGAGGGCGATCATCAGGTCACCGACGTCGATGTCGGTGCGCAGCTGTCCCGCGGCGCGGGCCCGCTCCATGAGGCCTTCGATGGCCCGCTCCAGGCGTTCGCGGCCTTCGAGCAGGTCGGGGTGGTCGGGGTCGAAGCCGGCCGACAGCATCGGGCACAGGGCGCCGATGCGCTCGTCGGCCGCCGCGTGCACGAAGGTGCGCAGCGCGTCGAAGGCCGCGCTCTCGTCGGCGTCCGCGGCGGCGATGCCCCGCTCGGCGTGGACGGTGACGCAGTCGGTCACCGACAGGACGACCTGGCGCACCAGTTCGGCACGGTCGGCGAAGTGGCGGTACACCGTGGCGTTGCCGACGCCCGCCCGGCGCGCGACCTCGTCGAGGGGTACGTCGGGTCCGTACTCCACGAACATCTCGCGCGCGGCGGCGACGATCCGCTCCCGGTTGCGCAGGGCGTCGGCCCGCGGGCGGGTGGCTCGGCGCTGCGGGGCGGTGGCGGCCTCCACGGCTCCTCCTCTGATCGGTAGCTGCGGGTCAGTGGTCTTCGGGTGATCCGGTGCGATGCGGGGAGTAGTTCCCCGTTTCGCGCGGACACAGGTCTAAACGGGGAGGCAGTCCCCGGATATTTCCCCGAACGAGCCCTTCATGATGTGACCTGCCTCACACCTCGCGGCCGGAAAAACCCACGATCGGTCGCACCCAGCGAGCGCCCGCGCACCCCCCGACACAGGGTGATCGAACAGGGTGCAGCCAGGACCGGCGGCTGCCGCGGAGTGGAAGGCCCACGTATGCAGCAGCCGATGTGGCGACGGATATCCGCCACCCGCCGCAGTGTGGCCCTCGCGTCGGTCACGGCACTCGCCCTCGCGGTCACGACCTCGGCGAGCACCGGACGCCTGATGGAGGATTCGCCCAGCGCGGCGGGATCGGTGTCGATGGCCCGAAGCGCCACGCTCGGCCCGTGCATGATCAGCGGCACGATGGGCGTACAGATGTCGGAGGGCGTACCGACACAGCCCGGCTACTCACGCTCCACCGGCACCGTCCGGGCCCTGAACCTCATGGTCGACTTCTCCGACGCGCCCGGCGAGGGCAGCGCGATGGACCGTCTCGCGGAGTTCTTCCCGCAGACCTCGCAGTGGTTCCGCACCAGTTCCTACGGGCGCCTCGACTACCGCCCCGAGTCCCCAGTGCCCGACTGGCTCCGGATGCCCAAGCCCTTCGCGAAGTACGGGATAGAGCGCGGCGCCCCCTTCGACCCCGGCTACCGCGAACTCGTCGAGGACATCGTGGCGGCCGCCGACCCGGACGTGGACTTCCGTGCGTACGACCTCGTGAACGTCCTGGTCACCCCGAACGCGGGCCCCTCGGCGCTCGACACGGTCCTGTCGGTGACCTTCGCGGGCAACCACGAGGCGCCGGTCGCGGACGGCGTGCCCGTCGCCAACGCGTCCTTCGTCTACAGCCGCCAGGACGACGGCTCGGGCAGCTACCACGAGACGGGCTACCGCGTCCTGCCCCACGAGAACGGCCACGTCTTCGGCCTGCCCGACCTCTACACGCACGAGGGCGGCGGCGCGGTCGGCCACTGGGACATCATGAGCGAGGACTGGGGCGCCAACAACGACCTGCTCGCCTGGCACAAGTGGAAGCTGGGCTGGCTCGACGACGACCAGGTCAGCTGCGCGGCGAAGGCCGGCACCACCGAGCACCTCCTGACCCCGCTGGCCCGCTCCGGCGGCACGAAGCTCGCCTTCGTCCCGCTCAGCGAGAAGACGGGGTACGCGGTCGAGGTCCGCACCCCCGGCGGCAACGACGAGGCGGTCTGCAAGCCGGGCGTCCTCGTCTACCGCGTGGACGCGAACGTCGACACGGGCCACGGCCCGGTCACGGTCGCCGACTCGACCGCCGACAGCGGGGGTTGCACCCGCAGGCCCAACGTCCACGCCGAACTCTCCGACGCGCCCTACGGCCCCGGCGAGACCTTCACCGACCGCGAGTCGGGGGTGCGGGTGACGGTGGCGGAAGTGAACGGCGAGGGCCACTACCGGGTGCACGTCACGCGGCCGTAGCGCCGTTCGCCGAGCCGGCCCCCGGCACGGTCTGCTGCACCTGCCGCAGGAACGCGGCGTTGTCCGGAGTCTTCTTGAGCCGGTCGAGCAGCGTCTCCAGAGAGCTCGTGCTGTCCCTGCCCTGCAGGGCGCGCCGCAGCCCGCGTACGGCGGTCAACTCATCGCGCGGCACGAGCAGTTCCTCCCTGCGCGTGCCGGAAGGCGTGACGTCGACGGCCGGGAAGAGGCGCCGGTCGGCGAGGGTGCGGTCGAGCCGCAGCTCCATGTTGCCGGTGCCCTTCAGCTCCTCGAAGTAGTAGTCGTCGGCGCGGGATCCGGTCTCCGCGAGGACGGTCGCGAGCATCGTCAGGGAGCCGCCCTCCTCGGCGAGGCGCGCGGCGCCGAAGAGCCGCTTGGGCCCCTGGATCGCCGCCGCGTCGACGCCGCCGCTGAGGGTGCGGCCGCCGCTCGCGGCCGCGTTGTTGTACGCGCGGCACAGGCGCGTCAGCGAGTCGAAGAGCATGACGACGTCGCGGCCGTCCTCGACCATGCGCTTGGCCCGCTCCACGGCGAGTTCGGCGAGGGCGATGTGCTGCTTGGCGGGCCGGTCGAAGGTCGAGGAGAGCACCTCGCCGCGGACCGAGCGCCGCATGTCGGTGACTTCCTCGGGGCGTTCGTCGAGGAGGACGACCATCAGATGACACTCGGGGTGGTTCCGGGCGACGGCCGCCGCGATCTGCTGGAGCAGTACGGTCTTGCCGGTCTTCGGCGGCGCGACGATCAGGCCGCGCTGCCCCTTGCCGACGGGCGCGACGAGGTCGACGAGCCGCCCGGCGAGCGCGCCGCCCGGGGTCTCCAGGGTGAGCCGTTCGCGGGGGTGCAGCGGCGTCAGCTCCCCGAACCGTCGCCGTCCGCGCAGGGCTTCGGGAACCCGGCCGTTGACGCGGTGCGTGCCGGTGAGCGTACGGGCCCGCCCCGCGCACTCTCCCTCGACGAAGTCGCCGCTGCGGAGGCCGAGTTGGCGGACGAGCGGCGCGGGCACCTGGACGTCGTCGGAGGCGGGCAGGCAGCCGGCGCCGCGGAGGAATCCACGGCCGTCGCGGGCGATGTCGAGAACCCCATTGCAGATGAGGGGAGTTGCGGCGGTACGGGTTGTGGTGGCGGCTGCGGTAGTGCTCGGGGCGGTGTGGGTGAGGGTCATGGGTGTGGGTCCTTTCGCGGACATGCGCGGGAGGCGGCCCGGCGGGGCGGTGTGAACACGCCCCGTACGACGGGTGAGGGAACTGCTGCGTGAGGAGCAGTGAGGGAAGAGACGAAGCAGACCGGAAAACCGAACGCTCTGCCGAGAACCGGCATGGTCTGTTCTGAGTGAGATCCCGGAACCGGGAGAGAAAACGTGGCACGGGCGTCCCGATGGGACGTACGAACGTGCTCTCCGCAAGGTAACACACCGGCGGGCGGGCCGGCAGGGGGTCGTCGGTGGCCTCGGTGCCGCGCCGTGCCGTCAGAAGGCGGAGCTGTCGAACCAGTGCGTCAACAGCCGCTGGTCACCGGCGACCGCGAAGGCGTCGGCGGCACGGTCGAGGCGCCCGTAGAGAAGTAGCAGGAGGTCGGCGGCGGGGGCGTGAATGGAGGCGTGCGCACCCTCGTGCGCGCTCTGGTGGACGCCTTGGTGGGCGCCTTGGTGGACGCCGGCAGCGATGAGCCCGAAACCGTCGGCGCGCAACTGGACGTACCAGTCATGGCCGGTGTCGGTGGCGCGGAAGCGAATGACTTCACCCGCGCCGCGGAGGCGGGCGACGCCGGGGGCGAAGGGGGTGGCGAAGGGCAGGTTGACGAGGAACTCGTCCACGCCGTCGGCGGCGGTCGCCGGGTCGATCACGGACGGCAGCCCGAGGGCGGCCTCCGCGTCGGTGCGGTGCACCAGCGTCTCGTACAGCATGCGCCGCACCCAGAACCGGGCGTGCGGATCGGCGCCCCAGGCCCACATCGGAGCGTCCGGGTCGATCCCGCCGAAGGTCCGGGCGGCTTCCTCCCCGCCGGCCGCGAGCCACGCGGGGTACGCGTCGAGGCGCTCGGGCAGGCGCAGCTCGACGTCACGGGTCCTCGGCGGCTCCTGGACGCCCTGCCGCAGCAGTACGCAGAACCAGCGCTGCACGCCTCCCGTGTGCCGGACCAGGTCGAGGAGGGTCCACCCGGGGCAGCCGGGCACGGGGGCGGAGAGGTCGGCACCGTCGAGAAGGGCGACGAACGCCGCGGTCTCGTCGGCGACGGCGCGCTGCCGCCACTCACCGGACGCAGTCACGTGCGCCTCCGTCCGACGCGTCCTCGGTCCCTCCGTCGAGCGCGGCGGTGAGCTTGTTGAGCCGGGAGCGCAGGTCGCGCACCTCGTCGAGCGAGAGCCCGGTGGACTCGGCGATGGCGCGCGGCACGGCGAGGGCCTTCTCGCGCAGGTCGGTGCCCTGCGGGGTCAGCCGTACGGAGACGGAGCGCTCGTCCGCGACACTGCGCCGCCGCTCGACGTGCCCGGCCGCCTCCAGCCGCTTGAGCAGCGGCGAGAGCGTGCCGGAGTCCAGCCGGAGCCGCTCGCCGATCTTCTTGACGGGCAGCTCGCCGTCCTCCCAGAGCACGAGCATCACGAGGTACTGGGGGTAGGTGAGCCCGAGGTCCTTGAGGGCGGTGCGGTAGACGCCGTTGAAGGCGCGGGCGGCGGCGTGCAGCGAGAAGCAGACCTGGTGATCGAGCCGAAGGAAGTCCTGGCCGGCGGTCAGGTCGTCAGTGGCGCCAACGGATGCGTTCTCCATACCCACAGCGTACAACAACATCCCTCACAATTAAGTTGCACACAACTAAATTACGTGCTCTACTACTAGTGCAATCCGCAGAGCAGCCACCGCGAAGCCGCGGAGCTGCTCGCCCGCCGAGGAAGAGGGACGCACCATGGACGCGCTGTACACCGCCGTAGCCACCGCCAACGGCCGCGAGGGCCGCGCCGTCAGCTCCGACGGCCAGATCGACCTGCCGCTCGGCTTCCCCACCGCCCTCGGCGGCAACGGCAAGGGCACCAACCCCGAGCAGCTGTTCGCCGCGGGGTACGCGGCCTGCTTCGCCAGCGCGATGGGCAGCATCGCGCGCCAGGAGAAGATCGACGTATCGGACGTCTCGGTGACCGCCGAGGTCAGCATCGGCAAGGACACCGACGGCGGCTTCGGCCTCGCGGTGGTCATGCGAGCCGAACTCCCCGACCACCTCCAGGGCCCCGCCGGCGAGGACCTCCTGAAGAAGACCCACGCCTACTGCCCCTACTCCAAGGCCACGCGCGGCAACATCCCCGTCGAGCTCGTCATCGAGTAACCCACAGCACCCCGGAACAACCCCGGCCCCGAAATGACCACCCGCTACACTGACGGCGGTGACGCACTCCACCCGAGCGGCGCCACCATGCCTCGCCTTCGTAGCTCAGGGGATAGAGCACCGCTCTCCTAAAGCGGGTGTCGCAGGTTCGAATCCTGCCGGGGGCACAACGCGTTACCGCTCTGACCTGGGATTTCTCCCCCAGGGAGGGCTCCTACTCGGCCTCGGACTCCTCGTCCGGGGCCGTTTGCGTGAGCGGTGCGTGAGCGGACGGAGAGTTGATCTCCGAGATTGCTCCTGACGGATCAGCATCATCCGGCACGGACTCCCGGCCGGGATGCTCCGCGTCGTCGGGCTTGGCCTCCGCTTCGGGGGCGCTGTTTTCGGAGGTGGCGCGGGCGCGCGGGACGAGCCGGGCTGCGGCCTCGGCGATCGCCAGGTCCGCTTCGGGGAGCAGGCTCGTGTAGGTGTCGGCCGTGATGGTGATCGAGGAGTGGCCGAGCATCTCCTGGATGTCCTTCAGGTCGGCCCCGGCCGCGTGGGCGAGGGTCGCGGCACCGTGGCGGAGGTCGTGGAGCCGGACCGGCGGGAGGTCGATCTCCTCGTACAGCTCGATGAACCGTCGCGTGACGTTGGCGGGGTGGAGCATCTCGCCGTTTTCCTTGGTGAAGACGCGTCCGGTCTCCACCCAGGCGTTCTCCCACTCCTTACGGTCCTTGTCCTGCTGGGCGCGGTGCCGCTTGAGGGCCTGGACCGTGTCGGAGTCGAGCGCGATGGTCCGCGCGCCGGCGTCGGTCTTGGGGTCGTCCTCGTACACCTCCCAGCCGTCCACGACGAGTTGCTTGGCGACAGTGATGAGACCGGCGTCCAGGTTGGTGTCGGTCCACTTCTGGCCGCACGCCTCGCCCCGTCGCAGACCGCGGAACGCGATCAGATGGAACAGCGCGTACAGGCGGTCATCCGCGACGTGGTCGAGGAAGAGGCCGGTGTGCTCCGGCGTCCAGACCATCACGGACGACGGCTTCTCGCCGGTGCGCTTCCAGTGGAGGATGCGTTCCTCGGTCCATACGAGGGCCTTGGGTCGCTTGCCCGCCTCCAACTCGACGTGGGCGGCCGGGTTGAAGGTGATGAGCTGCTGGGCGATCGCGGCGTTGAGTGCGGCCCGCAGGGTGGAGCGGACGCGCTGGCGTGTGGCCGGACCGACGATGCGGCGGTAGGGCTCCATCTCGGCGATGGCCGCCTTCATCGCCTTGCGGCGGGCTCGGGGCTCGCGGCCCTTCCAGGGGATCTCGGCGAGGTCCTCGAACGCCTTGCGGCGGGCCGCGTTGCCTTCGGCGATCTCGACGTTGGCCTCGGCGATGGCCTCGAACATCTCCGACAGGTGGGCGACCCGGAGGCGGTCGAGCCGGTAATGCCCGATCCGTGGTTTGAGGTGCACCCGGATGTTGCTCTCGTCGCGGCTGATGGCGCTCTTTCGCCCCTTCTTGCCCGCCAGCCACATGTCCAGCCACTCGCCGACCGTGAGCCTGCTCGTCAGGTCCAAGCCGTGGCTGAGGCGCCTGCGGGTCGCCTCGATGTTCGGCAGCGGGGCCTTCTCGTCGGCCACCTTCTCCAGCAACTCGGCTATCTGGGCCAGGCCCTCGGAGTCGTCGGCGTCGGCCAGGCCGACGAGCGCGCGCACGTGGTCGAGGTCGGCCTGGGCGACCTTGAGGGAGTCGTAGCCGGCGCGGCTGAAGGAGCGGCGGGTGCCGTCCTCGCGGGGCGGGAGTTCCTGGCGTATGGAGTACGAGCCGTGCTTGCGGCTGGAGAGCTTGGGGCACTTCTTGCCGAGCGGCTTGCCGGTGTGAGGGTCGCGGCAGTAGCAGCGGCGGTGGGTGGAACCCTTCAAAGATCGTTCTCCTCGGTGGTGTTGGGGGCGGTTTCGGGTGGGTCGACATCGGCGAGTTCCGGCGGCAGGTGCGGTGGTGTGCCGGCGTCTTCGCGGATGAAGGCGCGGGCGCTGCGAAGCCGGTACTTGGCTTCCAACGCCCTTTCCGCGTAGTCGGCTTGAGCGAGGAGGGCTTCCTCGCGTTCGGCTTTGTTGGGTGCCGTCTCCGCTTTCCAGCGCTCGTGCTTCTCGCCTTTCAGGGCGGCCAGGGCGGCGCGCTGGTGGCGAATGTGGGCGCGGAAGGACCGGAGCATGGCGTCTTCCCTGCCGAGCTCCTCCCTGTCGCCGGTGAACCAGCGCATGGCATCCCAGGTCCGTTCGGAGTGCTGCAGGGGGAGGCGCTGGACTCGGTCGACGTAGCCGACGGGGTAGAGCAGGCAGATCGGGTAGGTGTCCAGGGCTTCGGCGAGGACGATGACGTCGACCAGGGGCAGGTTGGCGCGGCGGCCGGACTCCATGTTGGCGATCACGTTGCGCGGGATCGGGTGGCCGATCTCCTCGCAGCGGTCGGCCAGGTCCTGGGCGCTCATGTGCAACTCCTTCCTTCGTCTGCGGACCTCGGCGGCCACGGTGGCCATCACTTGGTCCACCCACTCCGGGACGTCGTCCTCGTCCCTGTCCCTTCCAGCATCCAAACGGCGTTGTGTCATGCAGACACATTAACTTGCCTACCGTTGATTCCATGACCTGGAGACGAGCGCGATCGCCGTGTTCGCCGAGGGCTCAGTCATGGATGGAGCGCGCATGCGCGAGAACGAACTCGTCTGCCGGGTGAAGGGCAGAGCCGCGAGGAGCTGCTGGAGCTTCCCGCCGCCGTTGACCTGGAGACAGGCAACCGGGCGCTGGGGCTCGGGCGAAGCAAGGGGTACGAGCTGGCGAAGCGCGGCCAGTACCCGTGCAAGGTGCTGCGACTGGGCAACGCCTACCGGGTGGTGACCGCGGACCTGTTGGCCCTGCTGGGCCTGGCCGCGTGAGAGCGGGGAACCATAGCAGACCGTTCTGCGCTGAGCTGACACAGAAACGCTGGACTGTTGCCGGGGCGTGGACGTACGGTCCGTGTTCCCTCGCGATCACCGAACGCTCACGAGAAGAGGGTGGGCCCCCGGCGGTGCGACGCCGGAGGCCCGAGCAACCCCGAACGGCCCTGGAAGAACCAACCCGGCGGCAAGGGCGTGCGAGCCCGCCACCGCCAGACGAGGAGCTGCCGAGTGCAACCCGAGAACCCCGAACCCTATTCCAGCCCCGCGCAGGCCAACTGGCCCGCAGCGGCCATCCCCGGCCGACCCGGCGCCCACCTGCACGCCACGCAGGCCGACGACGCCGATCCGAGCCCCAGCAGTGATGCGGACGCCCGCAGCACCGACGAGGCGAAGACCCCGAGCGGGCCGGAGGAAATATCCGATGCGGAGCCGACGTACGGCTCCGAGCTGCTGGACGAACTGCGCGGGCAGATCGCCCAGTTCGTGATCCCGCCCTCCCAGGAGGCCCTCGACGCGATCACCTTGTGGGTGGCAGCGACGCACCTGCAGCCCGCGTGGCAGCACGCCCCGCGCCTGGCGGTGGTGGGCCCGGCGAAGAGGTGCGGCAAGTCGCGGCTGCTGGACGTGCTGACCGAGACGGTCCACGAACCGATGCTCACCATCAACACCACCCCGGCGGCCATCTTCCGGTCGATCTCCGAGGACAACCCGCCCACGCTCCTCGTGGACGAGGCGGACACCATCTTCGGCCCGAAGGTCGCGGAGAAGAACGAGGAGACGCGCGGCCTGCTCAACGCCGGCCACCAGCGAGGGCGGTACGTGACCCGGGTCGTGGGCAACGACCACACCCCGCACCGCTTCGCGACCTTCGCTATGGCGGCCATCGCGGGAATCGGCGAGCTGCCCGACACGGTCATGGACCGGTCGGTCGTGATCCGCATGCGGCGCCGGGCCGAGGGCGAGAAGGTCAAGCCCTTCCGCTCCCGCCGCGACATCCCGGCCCTGCACGATCTGCGCGACCGCATCGCCGCGTGGGCCAGGCCCCTGCTGGACGACGCCGCAAACCTGGAGCCGGACATGCCCGTCGAGGACCGCGCCGCAGACACCTGGGAACCCCTGGCCATCGTCGCCGACCTCGCCGGCGGGCGCTGGCCCCGCCTGGCGCGCCTCGCGTGCGCGCGGATGGTCGCCGCCGAAGTGGCGGCCGAGGAGGACCACCCGAGCGGAGCGCGGATCCTTGCCGACATCCGCCGGGTCTTCCACGCCCAGCGTGAGGTGGACAGTCTGTCCACCGAGGAACTCCTCCATCACCTGCGCCAGGACGCGGAGGCGCCGTGGGCGGAGTGGGGGCGGGGCGGGCTGACCGCCCGTGAACTGGGCAGGATGCTGCGCGAGTTCGAGATCAGGCCCGGCAACGTGCGCATGGCCGACCGGACCCAGCGCAAGGGCTACATGCGCAACAAGTTCCTGGATGCCTGGAGCCGGTACTGCCCCACCGTCCACTCAGTGGACCCCCAGGCGGCACGCCCGGTGAACCACCCGCCGTTCACTGAGTGAACGCCCTGCCCTGCGAACTCGACGCGGGCTGAACCCCGCCCCCTTGTTGCCGTCCCTGCCGTCCCTGCCGTGATCTCGCAGGTCACACGGCATACCGGCAAGACGGCAACCGGGGCCAAGACGGCAACGCGATCCGCCATCGCAGCCCTACCGCCAAGACGCCGCCCGCATCCGTCTTGCGCCGTCCCTCACCGTCCTGCCGTATCAGCGCAGGTCACAGCACCGCCCACCGGGACGGAAGACGCAACGCCACCGTCCCGGCCCGGGGCACGGCCACGCCGGCACCAGGCCCGCCAGGATGCGCCGACGTCGTGTTCCGACTCGGAACACGACGTCGGCGGCACACGCCAGGACGGAAGGCCGAGGCGGTTGCCGTACCCGCTGTGACCTGCGCTTGCAACGGCCAAGACGGCAAATACGCACCACACTACGCCAGGAGTACCCCGCTTGAAGGTCCCTCTCATGTCCCGTCGCCGAGACCGCCCGCCGCGCGGCGACCAGCCCGGTCAGAAGCAACCAGCGAAGGCGAAGCTCCCCGCGGAGCAGTACGTGCTCCGCGCGGCCGGCATCGTCATCGTGGCCCTTACCGCCGGTGCGTTCTGGCTGTCCTACGCCCACCTGGCCGAGGTCGCCGCCCAGCACGGACTCCACGACTCTCCGATCCGCCGATGGGCGTGGCCCGCGACGCTGGACGCGTTCATCGTCGCGGGCGAACTCCTCATGCTCCGCGCGGGCCTGCGCAGCGTCACCGACCCGTGGGCCATCGGCATCACCGCCATCGGATCATTCGGCTCCATCGGGCTCAACGTGGCCGGGGTGACCGGCACGCGCGACGCCGGCAGCGTCCCATTGCTCGACTACGTGGTCGCCGCGGTTCCCCCGGCCGCCGCGATGGTGGCCTTCGGCGTGCTGATGCGGCAGATCCACGAACTCGTCGCACAGCCTGATGTCGACCATTCAGGCCCCGATTCGGTGCAGGTGCCGGAACCGTCGGCCACCACATCCGTCCACCTCGCCGAGGCACCGGCCATCGCGGTCGGCCGGTCCGGCGAAGTTCCGGCCGGGCGCTTCGGGCCTGCCGAGCTATTGACTGAGCCCGTCCAGGCCGCTGGGCTGTCGGCCGCTGTATCCGTCCAGTCTCCGAAACCGCCCGCCACCGCTGCGGCGGGCAAGGTGCGCGGTGGCCGTCCGCCCGGGGCGCCCCTTGAGGAACTCGTGGAGATCGGCCGGGCCGCTGCCGCTGAGCAGGGCAAGCTCACCCGGGCCGTCGTGCGGACGGCGGTTGAGGACAAAGGGCTGACGGTCGGCAGTAAGCGGCTGACCGAGGTGATGGAGATCCTCCGGGCCGAGCCCGATGCCGTTGTCGAGACCGATCGGTCCGGCGGCTGACCGCAACCGCTGCCGGGTGACCGGAACCCTTCCGGTCACCCGGCCCGCCATACCGCCTCCCAAGAATCGCGCGATCGCCCCCACCTGTGGATGAGGCGGCAGCCGTCCGAACTCCGCCTGATCTCCGCCGTGCCCCGCACGCCCTCCCCACCCCGCTCTGGAGAACCGTCCATGACTCACAACCCGCTCGCCCCCGAGAACGTCCCCGATGAGCCGCTGCCGCTGACGAAGTCGCCTACGCTGATGGACCGTTGGCGGCGCGCGTTCGGACGACCTGCCCCGGGCGGAGCCAGTAGTACCCCGAGTCCGACTGAAGGCCGGTCTTCGGTGGTCTCCGCCCCGGGGGTGGCGGAGACGGCCCAGCACCAGGGGGCGCCAGGCCAGGGCGTCGGGGCCGAGGGCGGCTCCGACGAGGACATGCTCCACACCCTCCAGTGCGAGACTCTGCGCCGCGTACGTGCCGCCGACATCGCCGAGAGCGTCGGCGGTGAGCCTGTCGTGAAGAGCGCGCAGCCCACGATCCGCCGTTTCACCGGCATCAAGCGCGTCGTGCGCGTCGGCCCGCTGCGCTTCACCGGCGACGAGCACACCCGCCTCCAGGAGACTGCCGCCGAGCACGGCTACAGGGGTGACTCGGGCTTCGCCGCCGACATCGTCCTCGCCTTCATCACCGGCCACTTCACCGCGAACCTGCCCCTGTCCGAGGACCGCCGCCGCACCCACGTCTTCCGCGCCCAGGTCCTGCGCCAGCTCAACCGGATCGGCGTCAACGTCAACCAGATCGCCCGCGCCCTCAACAGCGACCACACCCCACCCGACATCCGACAACGCCTGACCGAACTCCACCAGCTGCTGGAGCTGATCGCCGAAGCCCTGCGCCGGCCCGCCGACCCGGAGACGGAGGCAGCCGCGTGATCGCCGCCATCAAACCGGCCGGGTCCAACACCCGCGGACTGCTCGCCTACCTCTACGGCCCAGGCCGCCACGACGAGCACCTCGATCCGCACATCGTGGCGGGGTTCGCGATGCTCGGCATGCCCGACCCTGGCCGTGACGAGAACGCCACCCTCACCGAACTCGCCCGCCACCTCGACGAGCCCGTGCGGCTGCGCAACGGCGAGTTCGGCAAACAGGTCACCGACCATGTGTGGCACTGCCCGGTCCGTGCCGCCCCCGAGGACCGTTACCTCTCCGACGCCGAGTGGGGCGAGATCGCCCAGCGCATCGTTGAAGCGGCCGGTATCGCGCCGACCGGTGATGATCTGGGCTGCCGTTGGATCGCCGTACGGCACGCGGATGACCACATCCATATCCTCGCCACCACCGTCCGCGAAGACGGCTGCCGTCCCAAACTCCACGGCAGCGGCGTGCGCGTCGGTGACGAGTGCCGCGCGATCGAGAAGGACTACGGGCTACGGCAGTTGAAGAAGGGGGACGGAACCGGAAGCCGTCGCCCGACTCAGGCGGAGATGCACAAGGCCGAACGCCTCGGCTGGGACCAGCCCAGCGCCGAGTGGCTCCAGGACCGCATCCGTGCCGCCATCCCCCATGTGACCAGCGCCGAGGAATTTGTCGCCTACCTCGAAGCCAGCGGCGTTGAGGTTCAGATCCGGCGCGGCCCGTCAGGCGACCTCCTCGGCTACGCCGCCGGCCGCCCCGGCGACGTCAACGAGGCCGGCGAGCAGATCTACCACCCCGGAAGCAAGATCTCCCCCGACCTCTCCCTGCCCAAAATCAAGGCCCGCCTCGAATCCAGCCGACCCGAAGAACACCCCACCGCCCGCCGCAACCACCCCAGCACCCCGTGGCACCAAGCCACCGACGCACTCGACACCCTCCACACCGACTTCGCCGAAGACTCCCACGCCCAAGCCCACATCACCGCCCTCGGCGAACTCCTCGAAGCCACCGCCCAGACGGCACCCGCCCATCTGCAGGCCGAACTCCAAGTCGCCTCAAAGGCGTTCGCCCGGGCCCAGCGCTCCCAGATCCGGGCCGAAGACCGCGCCGCCCACGTCCTGCGCAGCGCGGCACGCGACATCGTCCACACCGCCACCGGCCCCGACGGCAGCGCACTCGCCGCCCTGGTCGCAGCCCTCGTCTGGGCCACCATCGTCGCCGCGCGCTGGCACGAAGCAAAGCACCACGCCCACCAGGCCGACGCCGCCCGCCAGGCCGTCCAGCACCTCCAGACGGCCGCCGACCTGGCCCTCGCCCCGACGCTCGCCGGACTCACAGCCCGACCGCTCAGGGATGAAGCCAGCCGCATTCTGGCCGGCGACGTACGGGCAGCCGTCCCCGACCACGCCGAGCGCATCCTCACCGACCCAGCCTGGCCCGCGCTCGCCACCGTCCTCGCCGACGCCGAAGCCCGCGGCCACCAACCCCACCAACTCCTTCGGGAAGCCGCGGCTCAGCGCGAGTTGACCACCGCACGACAGCCCGCCCGCGTGCTCATCACCCGCATCCAGCACACCGGCTGCAACCCGGCACCCAATCGGCGAGCCGAAGCCGCCCGTCGCCGCTCCACCCTCGCAGCCTCGGTCCGCGTCCGGCAGACCCACGACGGTCAGTTTCCGTCGACTGCTACGACGCCTACCGAACAGCAGCGCCGACAGCGCCGATAGGCACCGTCAGGCCCGTAGGGGTTGCGTTCGTCCGGGATCGGAGGAACGTGTGAGGCTTTCCCGGATCACGCTGTCGCTGGCGCGCAGAGCCGACGTCAGTTCTCCTCGCAGTTCGTCCGGGAGGACCGCTGTGCCGAGGGCACAGGCGCGCACCAGCGCGCGACAGTCCTGCACTTGCCGGTCCGTGGCGATCTCGGTGAACAGAGGGTGAGCCAAGTTCTCGCGGGCCGCGTAGCCGTCCTCGGCGTCCGTCGTCCTGCGGTGGAGGTCCTCGACGATGCGGTGCGCGGCGAGCGCCTCGGCGGAACCGATCGCGTCGAGGACGGTAAGTCCGAGGCGGGTGTCGAATACGGTCATCCCGGGTTCGGCCTTCCGTCCGGAGTAGGTCGTGAGCAGGTCGGCCAGGTGGCTGTCGATCGGCTGCCCGGCGTCGCGGCGGCACAGGACGGTCAGGCATGCCGTGACGGCTTGCTCCCACGGGTCGCCGGGCATCGTGTCGGCGAGGAGACCAGCCGCCCCTGCCGTGTCGTTCGCAACGAGGGCGGTGAGTACGGCGACCTGCCGACCGTCGAGCATCCGCTGTCCGATGCCATGGTGGGCTTCGATGTGCGCCATGGCCTCGGCCCATCGCCCCTCCGTGGTGAGGGTGCGCGTGCCGTCGGCGAGGAGGACGCGCCACAGCCACGCGCGAACTTCCCGGCGGCCTTCGCCGGTCGCTGTGAGGTCCGCAGGGACGTTGACGCCCTCGAACCGTGCCGCTGTGCCCGTCTCGACGGCCTTGTACAGGTCGAGGAGTCGCTGGCGCCCCTCCTCGGCGTGGCCGGCGCGGATCTGGAGGCGGGCGAGGTTGACGACCGGTTCCAGTCCTCGGATCGCGCTCATGCCGGGCAGGGGGCAGGCGTGGAGATAGGCGGCGGCGTGCTGGCGGCACATCTCGCGGGCGAGGTCGGGGAGGTCGAGGTCGGAGGCGATGAGCGCGGCCTGGTTGTAGACGGCCGATGCGAGCCCCTGGTCGGCCTTCTTCACTGCGGTGTCGGCCAGGTCGACAAGTGCGCGTACGCGTTCAGGCAGGGGCAGGCAGGCGGGGCGGAATCGGGCGACGAGCGGGAAGCGCTGGGCTGTGAGGCCGTGCGGGTCCATGGATCCCCCGGGTCGAGAGTGAGGACTGCTGAGGCGGCGGTGCCCGCCAGTCGTGTGCCGACGGGCACCGTCCGCTAGGGGTGGGGCGTCATCGCCAGTCGACGACGATGCGGTTCAGCGGGGTGTCGAGGGCGAAGGGACCGGGGCGCTGCTCGATCTCGGGGGCGTCAAGGGGCTGGATCTCGAACGTGGCCTCACGGTCGCGGTAGTCGCGATCCCAGGTGCGGATGGCGTCGGCGACCTTCGCGGCCAGCTCGTCGCTGCCGGGGCCGTGGCCGATGACGCCGAATTCCCAGAGCTTGTCGCCCTCGGGGGTCTTCTCCTTCGACAGGCGCCGGGCGAGGTAGGTGACGGCACCCTTGTCGACGACCGCGGTCGACGAGGGGTAGGGGTCCTCAGTGAGCAGCGTGCCCTTGGCGCTCTGGGGGAACAGCATCCGGATCAGACCTGAGGGCAGGGAGCAGGTGACGAACAGTTCCATCCACTCCGGTGACTCCATGGCGCGGACCGTCATACCGGTCCACTTCTCGGTACGCGGCTGGTCAAGCACGCCTGCGAGGGCATCGGCGTCGATGCTCAGCCCGGCGGGGGCTTGGAGCCGTACGGCGCCGTCCGTACTGAGCGGGATCACTCGGCGGTCGTCGTCGGCGATGCCCCTCCGCAGCGGCATGAAGGTGTTCATCTCGCTGCCGAAGGACACCCACCGGCCGTCGCGCTGCTCGTAGGCGATGGAGCGGGAGACGGTGCCCTTGAGACGCTGGGGGACGAGGAGCCGGCCACCGGGTGCGAGCTGCTGCAGCCAGGCATGCGGTACACCGTGCGCGCCGACGGTGGCGATGATCCGGTCGTACGGCGCTGCTTCGGCGTAGCCAAGTGCCCCGTCGCGGGTCACGGCCTCGACGTTGGTGGTTCCGGCGGCGGCGAGGTGCGCGCGGGCACCCTCCACGAGGTCGTCGTCGACGTCGAGGGTGGTCACGTGTCCGTTCTCGCCGACCAGGTGGGCGAGGAGACCGGCGTTGTAGCCGGTGCCGGCGCCGAGTTCGAGGATGCGTTCGCCGGGCTGAGCTTCGAGCTGGTCCAGCATGAGGGCGACGACGCCTGGCTGGGAGGCGCAGGAGATGGAGGTGCCGTCGGTGTCGTACTTGATGTGTACGGGTGCGTTGGCGTAGGCGTCTTCGAGTGACGCGTCGGGCACGAACACGTGGCGGGGCACGGTCCGCAACGCGGTCTCGACGGCAGGCGTGCGGGCGTGCCCGTCCGCGTGGAGCTGGTCGACCAGTGCGTTGCGGAGGCGCTCGGCGTCCGCCGTGGGGGTGGTGATCGTGTCGGTGTTCACCACGCTGACGCTATCGATGTCGGCCGTTGCCTCGGTGGGCGACTCGGTGTGGTCACTCGTTCCCATGACTACCTCTCGTGCGATGTGGGACAGGGCGCTCTGGTCGTCCCGGAGAAGACCGGCGCGGTTGGCGTGGAAGATCACGTGGTGGGCTATGACGGCGCGCAGGCCGCGGGTGAGGGCGCCGCGGGCTGCGAGGTCGGCGAGCGTGGCTCCGGCCCGTTCGAAGGCGGTGACCCACTCGTCATACCTGTGCAGTGGACCGTTAGGGCGGCAGAGGCTGCGGACATCCGCGGTCATCAACTTCTGCATGGGCGTGATCAGTTCGGCGGCTCGTTCGGGGTGTGGTGGATTGGTGACCGATCGAAGAGCTGCGACCTTCGCCCATACGTCGCCCTGTTCGAACCAGTCGAGTCCGGCGCCGCGCATCATGGCGCTCGCGAGCAGGACCGCGGTCTCCCGGCGTCCCAAGTGCATCGGGCTCGGCTGGTAGGTGAGCAGGTGGCGGCAGTCGCTGTGGAAGAGTTCGTGGGCTGCGTCCATAGCCTCGGGGCCGCCGAAAGCGTCCGTCTCGGGCTCGTAGACGCAGGGCAGGCATGACACGGCCACGCCGTTGCCGATGAGATCGCTCAGGAGCGACTCGACGGCTGGTGAGGGCTTGTCTGCGAGGTAACGCAGCGGCCAGGGCTGCTTGTTCATGAACCACCAGCCGGTGAGCTGCCCGTCGGCCTCGGCCTCGATCAGGGCGGGACCGAGGCGTTCGGCGATGGTGCGCCGTGCCATCTCGCGGTCGACGAAGGTGATGTTGTGCTGCTGCCAGCGGTCGGGAGGCATAAGGGTCCTTCGGTCGGTGGATCAAACGATGAGGAGGCATGCGTCCCAGGCGGACCGGGGTGGTGCGGCGGTGCTGGGCGCAAGGAGGGCCAGGGCTGTGCCGGCGGCGCCGTCGAGGAGGCCGGGGCCGCCTTCGTGGTCATGGATGAGCGCTGTGGTCGTGAGTTCGGGGTCAGTGTCTGGTGGGGTGACTGCAGCCAGGAGGGCCGGGATCGCGGCGCGGAGTTTCCCCGCGGTTGAGGGGTGGGCGTCGTCTGCCGTACGTGCGGCGGCGTGGGCGAGGCCGGCGAACCCGTGGCAGAGGCCGTTGTCCGTCGTGGCCTTCAGCTGCTCGGGGTCGGTGAGGGCAGCCACGAGCGCGGACTCCGCGTCGATCTGGCGGCTGGTATCGCCGAGAGCGAGCGCGGCAAGTTGCTGGGCGCGGGCGAGGCCGGCGGTGCCGTAGCACCAGGACGGCCGCCGGGGCGCGGACGGGGCGAGATGCCCCGTCCGCAGCTCGTCCTGAGTGACCCAGTACGGCCAGACCGGTCCGCCGTCAGCTCTCTGCTTCCAGCGGTCCAGCCAGGTCAGGATGGTGTGCAGTGCCGCGTGGTGCCCGTCAGTCACGGAGCCGTTCCGAGCGGCGAGGGCCAAGAACGCGAGCACACCGCCGATGCCGTGCGCCATGCCGGTGTTGGCGTGTCCGCCGGGGAATCGGTCGTCCGGGCTGCCGGAGGGCCCGGTCTCCGTCCACCAGCCCGGCAGGGTCTCGCCATGGTGGGTGATCGGTTCGGTGAGGCGCATGCAGTAGTCGAGAACGGCGCGCATCGTGGAACTGCCGGGGTTTCGGCGCAGTAGGTAGGCGCCGTATCCGGTGAGGCCCCTGATGGCGTCGAACTCGGCGAGCTGCGGCAGGCGTCCGGCGTCGATGCGGCGGTGTGCGGCGTCGAGACGGCGTCCGACGTCGATTGCGATCTGTCCGTCCATCGCGTCGAGGGCGCGCTGGTAAGAGCCGGGGAGGTAGTCGGCGGCGCAGGTCAGGGCGTGGGCGAAGGCGGGCACTCCGTAGAACAGGTGGCTGTCCGGGCCGCTGGTGAGCGGGTGCCGGGAGGCAGCGGCGAGCCAGTCGTGGGCGCGGTGCCACGGGCCGAGGCCCCTCGCGGCCAGCTCGATGTGCAGGAGCGCGATTCCGGGCGGGCCGTAAGCAAGGTGCTGCCGGTCCGAGGACAGCGTCCTGAAGCCGAGGGGCACGGTGTCGGGGTCGGCGAGCCGGGCGGCGATGGCGTGGACCAAGCCGAGCATGGGGTGGGCGGTCACGAGGCCCTCCCCTTGGTGCGGGCGGTCCAGGCCAGGGCGGCGGCGCGCGCCAGGTAGAGGCACACCTCCTCCTCCGGAAAGTTCACGGCGACGTGGCGCACGAAATGGACGTGCAGCAGGGAGGTCAGGACGTCGTCGACGGCGATGCCCTGGGTGTCCGGGCCGGGCAGGTGCGGCCGGTACGCGGCGAGCGTCGTATCTCGGTCAGCCCATGCCGACACGATGGCGTCCCCGCCCGGGACAGAGCGCAGCGCCACCCAGTCGTCGCTCGGGTCGGCGAGCCGTACGGCGTCGGTGAACTGCGGGCGCGGAACCGGAGCGGGGGCTGTCGGAGGGATGTGGTCGATCAGCCATCGCATCCCGGCTGCGGTGCTGCCGAGGAACGCGGAGGTAATGGCGACCGTGTGGGCCGCTACCAGCGTGCGTTGTCCGGGACGTTGTGGCTGCGTGAGTTGGGCCAGGGTGACGCGCGAGTCCGCCCGGAAGACCTCCTCGGCCGCCTCCCATGCGATGCCGGAGCCCCAGCGTCCCATCTCGCGGTAAGAGGTGGGATAGCGGAGATCGGCCAGTAAGCCGACGCACCGCAGCTCATCGGCCCAGGCACTCACCGTTCGGGCCGTGTCGGCGAAGGCTTCCGGGTCAGGGAGGGCGATGCGTACGCGGAGGTGCTGGTCCGGGTCACGGAAGCGGATGAACCACCACGGCGGGTTGCCCAGTTGTTCGAGGAGGCCGGGCAAGTGCTGTGAGAGCAGCATGCCTTGGCGGCGGGGGCCACCGTACAGGGCGGCCAGAAGAACTGTGGAAGAGGCAGGCGTCTGCAGCTGGGCCGCAGACAGGGCACGGGTCCGGCTGGGGGCGGGCAGCGGTGGCCACGTCGGCGGTCGGGTCGCCTTGAGCGGAACTGCCACCTCGTGGGCTCGCCCGCCGCACCAGCCGTACGCCTCTGGTTCCGGGGCCTCGACTAGTACGGCCAGGCGCGAATGGTCGAGGTGTCGACGCAGGAGCGCACGGTGGCCGGCCTCGTCGAGGTCAAGGAAGAGACGTCGATCGTTTTCAACGAGATGGAGGCGGCGCGGCAGCCTCCGCCGGGCACGCCAGTCGCTGAACACGGCATCCCACTCGGTCCGAGGGCGGGCATGGCCGGGCAGTTCGGACGCTTCCAGCCTCCAGCGTGCCGGTGCCAGTACTGTCCGGCCGTACCGCAGACGTGGAAGAAACGGCATCGCCGCGGCGGCGCCCCAGTCGAAGACGGTGACCTGCGCGCACTGGGCGCGGGACAGTTCGGTGAGGAACCGCACCAGTGGTGGGGTGTGGGTGCGCAGGTTCAGCGCGTGCATTCCAACGACCTCCACGCGGTGGCCTCGCTCAGGGACGGCGAGGTACATGCGCCGGCCGTCACACCCCACAGCGAAGTCCTCCGGGGTGAGGACGGTGTCCTGCGGGACGCGGTGCTCCTGAAGGCTGATCACAGTGGGCAGGACCTGTGGGGCGCGAGTGACGTGGACGCTCTCGGGGAGCAGAGGCGGGAAAGAGAGCTGCGCGGGCACGGTGTTGCCGTCTGCGGCCGGGAGGTCGGCAAGCTCTGCGCCCAGGGCATCCCGGTCGGCGGGGGCCAGCACGCTGAGGAACCGGCCCGTGGAGACGCCGGCGCCACGGGACACGCTCACGACCTCCAGCCGGAACCGCCCGCGCTGCAACTCCTCCAGACTGGCCGCATGCACTCGCACCCCGATCTCCAGGTGCGGCGGCAGCCGAGGCTCGTCGGGACCCATGTCCAGGGCGTCAATCAGTTCGTCCGTGAGGATCACTTCGTCACGGCCGTCGAGCGCGGCGGCCTGAGCCAGTCGTACGAGGGCGTCATCCCGAGCGGAGACGCGGGGTCTGCGTGCGTCGGCCGGAGCGCCCGGGTAGCCGTCGGGATAGCCGGTGCCGCTGTCCGCGACGACCTCTGCGAGCGGCACCATCGTGCCGATGCCGTAGCGCTCGTAGAACTGCTGGTGGTAGTCGTTCCACGCGGCGGTCCCGTACGGGCGGATGCTCAATCGGGTCAGGACGAGAGCGGCGCGCTCGATCTCTCGGGCGACCGCTTCCGGCAGAACGAGCCGCGCATCCAGGCGGAGGTCGAGCGCGACGGGGTGGCGACGCAGGCCCGGGACGAGGTCTCGCATCCGCGCCGCGACGCTGTCCCGGCCACCGTGCGTGGCGCACTCCTCCAGGCCCGCCCGGATGGCGTGGAGTTCGCGTACGGTCTCGGCGACCGGGGCGAGGCTGCCAGCGTCGATCGCGTCGAGTTGGCCCACCAGATACCCGAGGGCATCGGTCTCGGTGCTCGGAGCGTGCAGGCCCGTGATCAGTACCCGCCGCCGGATCAGCTCCGCCAGCAGTTGACGAGCCTTCTCGGGACCGGCCTCGGGGAACTCCGCCTGGAGCTTGTCCACGAGGGTGCCGAACCGAATCGGCGCCCGGGTCGCGGCCAGGACCGCGCGCACCGGTCCAGTCAGGGCCAAAGACGCCTCGACCGCGCGAGTCCGGTCGTCCTGGACGTCGGGCTGGAAGGGCACGATGAGCCGGTCCCCCCGGTACGTCACGGTGTTGTTGATGACGACGGGCAGCCGTTCGAGGAGGACCGGGCATGACTCCAGCCGTGCGACCAGGGCCGCCAACCACTCCGCCCCTGCCCGGCCGACGGCCACATGCTCCTCGCCCCAGTCGGCCCGCGGCTGCGGACCGAACGCCGCGGTGGCCACGCCGGCAAACAGGCCGAAGGGTGTCGCCCGGTGCTGGGCCCGCAGCAGGTAGCGGGCCACGGACAGCGCCGCGCGCTGCACATCCCGACGGGCGGGATGCTCAGCCGTACACAGAGCCCCTACCTGCGCGGCCAGGACCGGGCTGGAGTACCGGAGGGCCTCGGCGACATCCCTGTCCGCCCAGACCGCGCGCAGCCACGCCACACGGGCAGACGAACCACTGGGCGAGCGGTCATCGAGGTCAGGGCATGGAGGAATCGGCAGCGCGGGCCGGGCCACGGCGCGCACGAGAACAGTGGAACAGGTGCGGAACGCTGCAGGCGGAGCAACCACCAAGTACCTCCGTGGGTGAGGGGGCGGGCGGCTGGTGCCGCCGCGCGGAGACGCGGCGGCACCAGCCCTGGGTGACCTGGGTCCGGGTCAGGCGACGTTGGTGGTGCAGGCGCCGCAGGTGGACCCGCAGTTGTCGTCGGTCAGGTTGACCAGGCCAGCCGGGTCGGCGATCTCGACGAGAGAGACATCCAGGTCGAAGCCGTCCGACGCCCCAGGGATCTGCGGGCGTACTTCGGTGCGGCT
Source organism: Streptomyces sp. 135 (assembly GCF_020026305.1). Taxonomy (NCBI): domain Bacteria; kingdom Bacillati; phylum Actinomycetota; class Actinomycetes; order Kitasatosporales; family Streptomycetaceae; genus Streptomyces; species Streptomyces sp. 135. The sequence goes on from NZ_CP075691.1 coordinate 3,675,798, forward strand.
GGGAACTACGGTGCTGCGCGTCATGCTTCAACTCCTCGTAATCGTTGTGGTGTTTCTGGGCTGGAGCGCCCACCAGGTGCCGCCACGGGAGCGCTGCCAGACGGCTGCTCCCCGACGGCTCCTGGCCGCCCGGCGCGAGGGGACGTACTCCGCGTAGGAAGTCCTCGCGAAGTGCCTGCCTCACGCCGGGAAGTCGTGTGCCGGGAGGCTGATCAAGCGGATGCCGGTCGCCGCTCCATGAAGTAGACGAGCGCCTGGGCCTTGAGGCGATCGAGGCACGGCTCACACGCGTAGAAGGGGGCGTGCTGCCCGTCCCACTGCACCGGGCCGAGCCAGATCACCAGGACTCCGGTACGTCCGCAGCCGAGCCAGCAATCACCGGTGATCCACGGCCACTGCATGGAAGGACGTCCCCTTTCTCAGCTGGTCGAGATGGTCGATCTGGCGGCCTGGCAGTTGGAAGTGCAGGCCCGGCGCTGGAACGGCAGGCCCCGGTTGGCGTATCTCGCCAAGCCGTCGACCGCTCGTTCCGAGCGGCCAGGCGCAGAGGGTGCAGTCCATGGCCATCTGCTGGCGGGCCGGAGTCGGGCGAGATCCGGAAGGGGCGAGGGTGCCGTGGCCGGGATGCTCACTTGCCGCCCTCGGTACGGAGCTCCGCCCAGACCTCTTTGCCCCAAGGGCCTCTGTCCGAGCCGTGCAGGTCGTAGCCCCAGCGGTCGGCGACAGCATCGACGAGGAGCAGCCCGCGCCCCGACTCGTCGTCGTCAGCCGCCTGGCTGAGTATGGGCAGACGCGATGGTTCCCGGTCCACGACACCGACACGCAGTCGTGCTGCGCTCGGCCTCCCAACCGTGAGGCGGATTTCGGGACACGGAGTGTGCCTGGAGGCGTTCGCGATCAGCTCCGTCACGATCAGCGCCGCACGATCGGCGAGGTCATCGAGGTGCCACACACCGAGGACATCTCGGACGAGTTCGCGACCGATCTCGGCCGTGGACGGCTCGCACGGGAAGGTCTGGCTGTACGTGGGGTGGCCGACGGAGAGGGCCTCAACTGGTGTTCTCAGACTCGTCATTGGGGTGGAGCCTTCGTGTCGTCTCGGCGCCCGGCCCGCCCCCGCGGGGGAACCTCAGGGGCGGGCCGGGCCGTCAACAGCCGCCCGCACGGTGGGGCGCGGCGGGCGACCAACACCCAGACAACTCCCTTTCCACACAGGTTGGTTAGGGCGTTCAGGCACTCAGCGGACGGACTCGCCTAGGACGTTTTGGCCTCTCCTTTACCTGGCGGGTGGGGATCGCGCGGGCTACCGTGCCCGCATGGACACCACCCGCAACACCGTTCTTGAGGCGTGGATGACCGAACACGGCTACAGCTCCAACAGCCTCGCCGAGGCAGTGAACAGGGCCATTGAACGGTTGACCGGGCGCCCTGGAGGACTCGACGGCTCATCGGTCCGGGCATGGAAAGCGGGCCGGGTCACATGGCCAAAGTCAGCTGCCCGCAAGGCACTTGAGGACGTCACCGGACTACCCGCCGTCGCTTTAGGGTTCGTGCCACGGAGCCGGCCTTCGTCCACCCCGGCCCCACCGCAGCAGGAGGACCCCGACATGAAGCGCCGCACCCTCGTCGGCAGCATCGCAGCGGCGGCCGCAGCAGCAGCAGCTCCCGGCACCGCATCGCCGCGCCGTATCGGCATGAGCGACGTCAACCGCCTCAACAAGCGCTTCGCCGAGATCATCGCCAGCGACCACCGCCACGGCGGACAACTCGGCATCGAGCAGCGAGCCGCCGCCCTCGCCGACGAGGCACTCAACCTCCAGAACGCCGGCAGCGCCACCCAGCGCGTACGCAGCAACCTCTACGCCTCCGCAGCCGCCTTCCGCTCCTCCGCGATGTGGGCCGCCATGGACGGCCGACGCTACGACGTCGCCAAGGCGCACATGCGCGAGGCCCAGGCCCTCGCCGAGATGTCCGGCGACCAGGCGATCAAGTTCCGCATCTGGAGCCACGCGGGCACCATGTACCGCCACATGGGCCGTCCCGCCGACGCGCTTGCCGCCAACGACGTCGCCCGCAACCTGCACCTCATCCGCCGAGACCCCCTGTTCGCGTCCCTCGGCCTGGCCCGCCAGGGCGCCATCCAAGGCACGGCACAGGACCGCACCAGCACCCGCCGTGCATTCGAGCAGGCGCAGGACGCCATGCTGCGCGCCGACTCCGCCGACTTCCGGCCGGTGTGGATGCTCGCCTTCTACGACCAGGCCGAACTGGACTCCTTGGCCCTCTCCGCAAACTTGGCGCTCGGCGACTACTCGACCGCCGAGTACCACGCACACCGCTGCCTGTCTGCCCTCCGGCCCCACATGATCCGGTCCCGCGCCATCGCCACCACCCGGCTCGCACACGCCCAGCTCGCCCAAGGCGCCCCCGACGCCGCCACGGCCACCGCGATGAAGGTCCCCGCCGAAGCCGCCACCCAGCACGCCCGGGTCACGCGCATGCTGCAGGAGTTCGGGGCCGCACTACGGGCCACCGCGCCCGGCAGCTCCACCGTGCAGACCTGGACCGAGCACACCGCCACCTGGAGGATGGCCGCATGACCACAGCGCCCGCCATTGAACTGCGCACGTTCACCACCCTCGACACCGCCCGCGGGGACCTCCTCGACGTGTACGCCGAAGTGCGCGCCCCGCTCCTCCACCTGCCGAACTACGCGGTCACCGCCTTCGGCGAACGCCTGGACCGACACGGCACCGAGCCTGGGTTCGTGGCTGTCCTCGCGTACGCGGACGGACAACCAGTTGGCTACGCCTACGGAAACACCATCGAGCACGGTGACCGCTATTGGCAGCGCACCAGCCCGACACCGGCCGAGAAGTACACCGAGCGCCCGGCTGTGGCCCTGAAGGAGATCGGCGTCCGGCCGACGTGGCGGAAGACGGGTACCGCCCGCCGCATCCACGACGCCCTCCTCGCCACCCGCAACGAGCCGTACGTGACGCTCATGGTCAACTCGGCTGCCGGGGACGGAAAGGTCCACGCGCTCTACAAGTCGTGGGGATACGGGGACATCGGGCAAAGCCAGCCGTCACCGGCCTCGCCAGTCCTCACCGTGATGATCCGTGCCATCCGCTGAGCAGTCCTGCAAGGAACCACCCGGATTCGCTGGAGACAGCCGACGCCCGCTGGCATCCGTCTCCTCAAGATTGCCGCGCTGACAGGCCCCGCTGCGCCAGCTGCAAAGGAACGGCTCGTCTTGGGCTCACGTAGCATCCCGGCCTGCCATACGCTCATGATCTTGCGAGTGTCCCGCCCTCATCAGTGGGCTGCGCTAGCCTGCATCCGTGATTACAGGTGAGCTGAAGAGCAAGATCGACCGACTGTGGGACGCCTTCTGGTCAGGAGGTATCTCCAACCCGCTGGAGGTCATCGAACAGATCACCTACCTGATGTTCATCCGGCGCCTCGACATCCTGGAGCAGGCCAAGGAGAACCGAGCCAATCGCACTGGGCGGCCCGTCGAAAACCCGATCTACTCGGACGACACCCAAGTCCTGCGCTGGTCGGTGTTCATCAACGAGTCCCCCGAGAACATGCTCACCAGGGTGCGCGACGGTGTCTTCCCCTGGCTACGCGCTCTGGGTGGCGAAGAGTCTACCTATGCACACCACATGAAGGACGCACGGTTCACCATCACGACCTCGAACCTGCTCACCAAGGCCGTCGACATGATCAACGGCATCGACATGGGTGACAAGGACACCAAGGGCGATCTATACGAGTACATGCTCAGCAAGATCGCCACGGCTGGGCAAAACGGCCAGTTCCGCACCCCCCGGCACATCATCCAACTAATGGTAGAGATGATGGCTCCACAGCCCGGTGATGAAATTTGCGACCCAGCGTGCGGAACAGCCGGCTTCCTGGTGGCCTCCGCCGAGTACGTCGAGCGCACGCACCGAGAGGCACTGTTCGAGCCGACTCGAAGGCAGCACTTCAACGAGGAAATGTTCCACGGCTTCGACTTCGATAGGACGATGCTCCGCATCGGCAGTATGAACATGCTGCTGCACTCGGTCGAAAATCCCGACATCCGCTATCGCGATTCGCTTGCTGAGAACGCATCGGCCGAGGCCGATCAGTATTCCCTCATCCTCGCTAATCCACCCTTCGCTGGCAGCCTCGACTACGACGCGACAGCAGCCGACCTACAGAAGGTCGTCAAGACCAAGAAAACCGAACTGCTGTTCCTCGCCCTCTTCCTGCGCCTACTCAAGCCCGGTGGCCGGGCCGCGGTCATTGTCCCGGAGGGGGTGCTGTTCGGTTCCAGCAAAGCGCACAAGGAGCTGCGGAAACTGCTCGTCGATGGCCACAAGTTGGACGCCGTGGTCAAGCTACCGGCTGGCGTCTTCAAGCCGTACGCAGGAGTCTCCACAGCGATCCTGTTCTTCACCAAAACCAACAGCGGCGGCACGGACAACGTCTGGTTCTACGAGGTCACCGCAGACGGCTGGAGCCTAGACGACAAGCGGGCACCGCTGCTAGGAGAAGACAAGCTTGGCCCCCTCGTCAGCAACGGTGCGCTAAGCGAGGACGAGCATGCCAAGAACAACCTGCCCGACGTACTTGCCCGTTGGCGACGCCGCAATGGCAGCGAGCAGGAACGAGTCCGGACCGAGCAAAGCTTCTGCGTCTCCAAGGCCGAAATCGCCGCCCAGGGATATGACCTGAGCCTCAACCGGTACAAGGAGATCGTCCACGAGGAGGTCAAGCACCGCCCGCCGAATGAAATCATGGACGAGCTGGACCGGATTGAAAAAGAGATCCGACAGGGGATGAATGAGCTGAGGGAGATGCTGGGATGACCAAGTGGCCTACCGTCCCAATTGGACACGTCACTCGCGCAATTGGCGGCGGGACACCAACTCGCAGTAATCCCGAATTTTATGGAGGAGATATCCCTTGGGTTACACCTAAGGATATGAAACGCTGGAAGATCAGCGACTCCCAGGTGCGCATTACAAAGCCAGGATTGGAGAATAGTACAGCCAGGCTAGCTCCAGCACATTCTGTCCTCGTCGTCGTTCGATCCGGCGTATTGAAGCACACAGTCCCAGTAGCAATTAGCGAGCGTCCTGTAGCGATCAATCAGGACATGAAGGCACTGATCTGCTCCGAGGATCTGGATCCAAATTACTTGGCCTATTTCATCAAAGAGCGGTCTAGCACTATTCTACAATGGGTTCGAGCAACTACGGCGGATAATTTTCCGATCGGGAATCTGATGAATTTTCACATTCCCCTCCCGCCTGTGAGTGAGCAGCGCCGCGTTGTCCGAATTCTCGATCACGTCGAAGCACTACGAGGCAAGCGCCGCGAGGCGGTAGAACTCCTGAGCGATCTTAGGCAGTCAATCTTTGCCGAGATGTTCGGCAATCGGGTAGAGATCTCTCAAAAGTGGCCCCAGAAGCATCTTGGGGAAATGCTTGAGTTTCTAACTAGCGGATCGCGCGGCTGGGCTGCCCACTACACAGATAATCCCGGGAGTCTTTTTCTTCGAATTCAGAATGTGCGCGACGGGGAACTTCTAATGGATGATGTCGCGTACGTCATCCCTCCCGATACCGCAGAGGCTCGCCGCACTCGAGTCCAATCTGGTGACGTGTTGCTGAGCATTACAGCAGACCTTGGACGCACTGCCGTAATCCCTGATGGACTTGGCGAAGCATTCATCAATCAGCACCTGTCAATTCTCCGATCATCAAAGCTGAATCCACATTTCTTGTCGGCATTCCTGGAAAGCCCTCTGGGACGCGAGAGGATCCTGGGCAGAAATCGTCAAGCCGTGAAGGCCGGCCTGAATTTTGATGATGTTCGATCCCTCAATGTTCCGTGCCCGCCCATGCAATTCCAAGAGGAGTTTGAGAGGCGAATTGCCCGAGGTCGTGAACTTCAAGGTTCACATATTGCACATCTAGACGCGCTTGACTCGTTGTTTGCCTCGCTGCGGAATCGCACGTTTCGTAGCGAGCTTCCCTCCGGGGACCTCCCGCGCGCCACCTAAATGTCGAGCCACCCTGAGCCGTAGCGCACCGTTTTCGACCGCGCCCGCCCGTGAAAGGTCTCCCCGTGAGCAACTTTGAGTTCCTCAAGGCCGAGTGGCCAGAACTGCACCGTGAGGCGATACACGCCGAGCGATTGGCATACGCGGACCCGAGGGCATCCGCATTTTACGTGCGCCGGGTGTTGGAACTCGCGGTGGCGTGGCTGTTCGAGGCCGACGACACGCTTAGGTTGCCGTATCGACGTGATCTAGCCGCACTGATTGCCGAGCCGACGTTAGTACGGGTGGCCGGCCCAGCGGTGCGGGCAAAAATGGATGTGATCCGTCGGCAAGGCAACATCGCGGTGCACCGCAAGACCCCCATCACTCCTCAGGACGCGGTGCGCACGCTCGCTGAGCTTTTCCACGTCCTGTACTGGATGGCCCGCACCTACACCCGCGATCAGACCAAGCTGCCTCCGTCCACACTCGCCTTCGATACAACGCTGATACCTCGGCCAGTCCCCGCAGAGGTGCGCATCGCCAAGCAGGCCGAGCTGAAGGCCCAGGCAGAGAAGCACGCTGAGCAGGATGCCGCGCTGATCGCGGAGCGAAAGAAGAACGAGGATCTCGATGCAGAGATCGCCGAGCTGCGCGCACAGATCAAGGCAGCCAAGGTCGCTAACGAGGCACAGCCGGACACACACGACTACAACGAAGCCCAGACCCGCACCCTGATTATTGACCTCCTTCTCAAGGAGGCTGGCTGGGACCTGGACCAGCCGAAGGACCGCGAGTACCCGGTCACTGGGTTGCCGCCCGCGGCCGCGCCCTCTGGCAAGGGCAAGGTTGACTACGTCCTGTGGGACGACGACGGCAAGCCTCTGGCCGTCGTTGAGGCCAAGCGAACCACCCGCGACCCCCAGCAGGGCAAGTATCAAGCGACCGTCTACGCCAAGGCCCTGGAAGATCAGTTCAAGCAGCGGCCGGTGATCTTCTACACCAACGGCTACCGCACCTACTTGTTCGATGACCTCAGGTACCCTCCCCGTCAGGTGCAAGGCTTTTACACCAAGGATGAACTTCGTCTCTTGGTCCAACGGCGAGCCAGCCGCCGAAGCCTCGCCAAGATGCCGATCAACGAGCAGATCGCCGGCCGCCACTACCAGTCCCGTGCAATAAGACGGATTGCCGACTCCTTTGAAAAGGACTCACTGCGCCACGCCCTGCTCGTGATGGCAACTGGATCCGGAAAAACCCGCACCGTAATCGCGCTGAGCGACTTGATGATGCGCGCAAACTGGGCCAAACGCATCCTCTTCCTCGCTGACCGCACCGCCTTGGTCAAGCAAGCCACCAACGAGTTCAAGAAGCATCTGCCTGGTGCCCCCGTCGTCAACCTGCTGGAGGAGAAGGACCCCAACGCACGGGTATTCGTCTCCACCTATCCGACGATGATGAATCTGATCGATCAGACCGACGCTGCGGGCCGCCGTCCCTTCGGCCCTGGCTTTTTCGACCTGATCGTCATCGATGAGGCACACCGCTCGATCTACCAGCGATATGGTGCGATCTTCGACTACTTCGACGCACTCCTTGTTGGCCTGACAGCGACGCCTAAGGACGAGGTCGACCGGAACACCTATCGCCGCTTCGAGCTTGAGGATGGCGTGCCCACTGATGTCTACAGCCTGGACGAGGCGGTGGCTGAGGGCTACCTGGTGGCGCCGCGTGCTGTTGATGTCCCGCTGAAGTTCCAGAGGGGCGGCATCAAGTACGACGACCTCTCCGACGAGGACAAGGAGAAATGGGACGAGACGGAGTGGAGCGAGGATGGGCAAATCCCTGACGAGATCACCACAGAGGAACTGAACAAGTACCTCTTCAATGCCGACACCGTCGACAAGGTCCTGCAGACCCTCATGACTCATGGCCTGAAGGTCGACGGTGGCGACAAGCTCGGCAAAACCATCATCTTCGCCGCCAACAACCGCCACGCGGAGTTCATCGCAGAGCGGTTCGACAAGAACTACCCGCACCTCAAGGGCGCCTTCGCTCAGGTCATCACCTACCGCACCGAGTACGCCCAGAGCCTCATCGACAAGTTCACCGATGCTGCGGAACTTCCCCAGATCGCCATCTCCGTGGACATGCTGGACACCGGCATCGATGTGCCTGAGGTCGTCAACCTGGTCTTCTTCAAGCTGGTGCGGTCCAAGACCAAGTTCTGGCAGATGGTCGGTCGCGGCACTCGCCTTGCACCCGACCTGTTCGGCCCGAACCGGAGCAAAGACGGCTTCCTGGTTTTTGACCTGTGCCAGAACATCGAGTTCTTCAACCAGAACCTGATGCGCGCTGAAGGCAGGGTCGCCCCCTCCCTGAGCCAGCGGATCTTCGAACGCCGCGCCGACCTGCTCCTCGCCCTCGACGGGGCAGAAGACCCTGGCCAAGAGGCGACGGAGTCTGCCGTACGGCCAGAGTCCGATGGCACGGTTAGTGATGAGGGCTTGCGCTGGGACCTCGCTACACGCCTGCACGACGAGGTGACGGCGATGAATCCGGACAACTTCCTGGTCCGTCCGCACCGCGAGCAGATTGAAACCTTCGCGGACTTCGATGCGTGGCTTGCATTCACGCCTGACGCGCACAGCCAAGTCGTCGATCACCTATCAGGACTTCCGACGGCCTTCCGCGACAAGGACGACACCGGGGAGGAGGCCAAGCGATTCGACCTGCTTTCGCTTCGCCTCCAACTCGCCGTTCTGAATGGCGACCCGAGCTTTACTCGCCTGCGGGACCAAGTCCAGGAGATCGCGTCCACACTGCTCGACCAGCTGACTATCCCTGCAATCAAGGCCCAGCAGCTCCTGCTCGACGAAGTGGCCGGCGACGCGTGGTGGCAGGACGTGACGCTTCCCCTGCTGGAGACGATGCGCCGCCGCCTACGCGGGCTCGTCCGGCTGATCGAGAAGACCAAGCGCAGCATTGTCTACACCGACTTTGAGGACGAGCTCGGCGAGCTGACCGCTGCCACGCTCAGCGGCATGGAGATCGGCACCGATCTCACGCGTTTCGAGCAGAAGATCCGTATCTACCTCAACACGCATCAGGACCAGCTCGCCGTCCAGAAGATCCGTCGCAACAAGCAAATCACCGCCACTGACCTGTCACAGTTGGAACAAATCTTCGTCGAGGCCGGTCTCGGCACCACAGCAGACATCGACTACATCAAGGACGCCAAGGGCGGCCTCGGCCTTTTCCTGCGGTCGCTGACGGGCTTGGAGCGGGAAGCAGCGGCCTTGGCCTTCGACACCTTCCAGCAGGGCAAGACGTTCACGGCCAACCAGCTCCGCTTCCTCAACGAGCTGATCGACTATCTGGCGCGTAACGGCACCATTGACGTCGACGCGCTGTATGAGTCGCCGTTCACCGCGCTTGCGCCGACCGGCCCCGAGGCGATCTTTCCTGATACCGAAGTGGACGCGATGGTGTCCGTCATCCACTCGATCCGCTCCACCGCTGTCGCGGCCGACGGCGCGGCCTGATCAACCAGACACAGGGGAGAAGCAATGCGTCAGGAAGAAATCACCAACGAGTGCCCTGGGACCGGCCAGCATGGGCACATGGACGAGAGCGCGCCAAGCGACGACTGGTACGTGATCTGCCACGTGTGTGGAACGAAATGGGCGGGAGGCAGCACCCTTCTCGTGCCTCACGAGGACCTGCGGAAGCGCTGACCCTCGGGCTGGTGGTGCGTGAGCGATGCGTGAGCGGACGGGGCAGCATCAGGTAGATCAAGCTGTCACGTCAGAGAAGGCAACAAGTGTCTGAACAGGCAAAACAGCACCACGCAGAACGGTCAGTCACGCCCCGGCAGGGATTCGATCCCACTCCTAAAGCGGGTGTCGCAGGTTCGAATCCTGCCGGGGGCACTAACTGCATAGCAGGTCAGAGCACGTGTGAGGCCCCTCGTTCATTCGAACGGGGGGCCTCTCTGCTGCCCGGAGTCCACATAGATTCCCCATCCCCAGTGATCATGGAAACCGCCCCGCTCCCAGTGCGGGGCGGGGCGGTTCGCTCTGTCTCATAGGGTTCGGCGCCTCGGCTCGGACGGACACGCTACGCCCGGCAGGCGCCTCGACAGCCCGCGCACGAGGCGAGGGCATTCTGCCGTTCCGTCACGAGCCAGGCGCGACCGGCAGGCACCAACTGGGCCCGTCGGCGGCGTTTTCAAGCCAAATTCGTTGGCGGTCCGGCTCGACGCTCACCCCGAACTCGGTTACGGCCGGCGAGCCCGCCGCGTGCCACAGCGCGAGCGACTGCTCGGCCTCTCCCCACAGCGACATCGGGCCGCCCTCGCGCACCGACCAACCGTCGCCGTCCTCGAACAGCACCGTGAACGAGTCGTTCGCCGCGTCGAGGACGTACGCCGGCTCTTTCACGTACGGGGCCTGTCCGTCGCTGCCACCTTCGCGCACCTCGCACTCGCCGTCGAGATCCGCCGCCAGCTCGTCGGGCCCCCTTCTGGCCCGGCCGGGCCAGGGCGGCAATGGCGCGTCATGCAACTTCCGAATGGCGGCGCCCGCCGCGACCCACGCCGCCGGTGACGCCGTCGACGGTTTGCCCAGGCTGCCGAGCGCCGTCCCCGGGACCGCGGCGATGGCGAGTACGGACGGCTTGCGCCACAGGACCTCCGGGGTCGGGACCGGCGCCAGAGTCATCGCCTCGGCGTCGATGCGCGCCTGGTCGGCGTCCACCTTCAGGAACACGTCGCCGACGTGCAGGGTCGCGCGCTCGGAATGGGCGACGACGACTTCGACTTCATCCATGGGTGACCAGTATCCCGGGGGTGACCGTCGACGTCGCCGCGTTTGTCGCGCGCAACGACGTTGCGGACCGCGGCCCGTGGCCTGGGATGCGCGGCTCAGCCAGCAGGGCTCTTTGCAGCCTCAGGAGCTGAGGCCCGGCTCCTGGTCGGTCAGCCGCCAGTCCGACAGGCGGTCATCGACACCCACGGACGCGGTGAGCTTCCGGCCGGGCAGCGCCTCGGGCTCCAGGCCGACGGCCTCCGCGATCTCCACCGCCGGATACCGGGCCGGCTCGGACCGTTCCTCCGGCGGCACATCGGCGACGATCTCCGCCTGACCACCGAACAGCAGCAGCACTTTCACGGGCACCCGCTCACTCATGGGTGTGGTCCTCTCAGTCCTTCCTGGGCGGTGTTGGGGAGCGGCGTTCTTCCTGGGCGGTGTCGGGGAGCGGCTTCGACGGTTTGGTCCAGGCGCGTTATCCAGGCGCGTCGCGACTGCCCTGATAGTCGGTGGCGCGCTTCCCAGTGTCCGGGACGCGGTCGGGGTCGCGGGTCGTGGGTCGGAGGTTGGGGGGCGCCCCTCCCGCCGGCGGTCGACACCGGGCCGGGCCGGGGCGCCGACCGCCTGTCCACGTCCTCGCCCACGCCCACGCGCGTCGGCCCTGTGAGCGAGTCCTCTATGACGAGAGGGGGACCCGGCCGTCCAAGGCCGGGTCCACCTCTCTGGCGGCAGCGGCGCCTATCCCTCACCACGCCGCGCCATGCCGTCCTCAGTCGACGGCGTGGCTCACCACCGGTACCAGCGTCCCTTGCGGCCGCCGCTCGCAGCGGGCCGGATCACGAAGCCGAGCAGCCACACCACCAGCACGATGACCGCGATCCACCACAAAGCCTTCAAGGCGAAACCCGCGCCGAAGAGGATCAGGGCCAGAAGAAGAACCAGAAGCAGGGGAACCATCGATATCAACCTCCTGGCCAAGCTGATGCTCTCAAGTCAGTCCCGCAAACGCGGAGAAGTGGAGCTTCTTTTTATGGGGTGCGCCGCTGGAAAAACCGAATGCGGGCGGGACGTTTGGCTGACGCCAGAACGGCCAGATGAACGGCAGAACATAAATGGTGCCAGCGATGCCAAGGAGGCGTGAGCGGACATGACCGCCAACGAGAAGGCAAAGGCGAAGACCGAGCAGGCCAAGGGCGCCGCCAAGGAAGCCGCCGGTCGCGTCACGGGCAACGAGCGCCTGACCGCCGAAGGACGAGCCGAGAAGACGCAGGGTGACACCCGCCAGGCCAAGGAGAAGGCCAAGGACGTCGGCAAGGACATCGGCAGGAACTGACCGCACCACAGCCCGAGGGAATTCCCTTTTCAGCGCGACCGCTGATGGCTGACGCCGTGGGCGGCCGCGACGCACGAAGCCTGCTTCCGTGCCGTCGAGAGAGACCGAGAATTACGTTCACGGTCTTCACTCGGCGGCACGGAAGTTTTGCTTATCCGTTCGCGGACACGGATTGGCTGCTCGTGGCGCCCACGGCGCCCGTAATGGCGGAGACCGCGTCGGCGACTGTGGCGTGGCCGGCCAGAAGTGAGTCGACGCCGGTGCTGACGAGCATGCGCATCAGGCGCTCGGGTACGCCGGCGAGGCTGAGGGAGCCGCCCGCCGCTCGGGCCGCGTGTCAGATCCCGATGAGAGCGCTGAGGCCGGAGGAATCGCAGAAACCGACCTGCGCCAGGTCCAGGACCACATGAGGCGGTCCTTGCTGGATGATCTCCAGGGCCTGGGTGCGCAGCGAGGGGACGGTCCGCATGTCCACGTCGCCGATGACCGCGGCAATGGCGACGTGGGGGCCGGGACGCTGAACTGTCAGGCGGAGCGTGTGGGTCACGTCGGTCATCACTCCTGGCCGAGGTGTTCGGGTGTGGCGGCGGTGTAGGCGGTGGCGACGACACCGGCCTCGGGTGCGGCTTCGGAGTCGGGTACGGACAGGGTGAGCAGGGCCACGTCGTCACCGGCCCCCTCGGTCAGCGACGCCAGTAGCGCGACGGCGTCGTCCACCAGGGCGGTGGCGGTCAGGGGGGCCGGTGCGCTGGTGGAGGAAACCGGTCAGGCCGTCCTCACCGAGCATGGTGCCCTGGGCGGTACGGGCCTCGGTCAGCCCGTCGGTGTAGAAGAACAGGCCCTCCCCGGGCGCCAGGCGGAAGGTGCTCTGGGCGAAGTGAGCCTCAGGGAAGGCGCCGATGAGCATGCCCCCCTTGGGGCGTACCGCCTTGACCCAGGCGGAGCCGCTGTCGTCGGAGCGCACATGGTAGGCCGGGGGGGGCCGCCGGTGGCGACGGTGACGGTGAAGCCTCCGTCCTCCCGTGGTGTCAGGAGGCCGAAGAGCGCGGTGCAGAAGCGGCTGCCGGCGGCGACGTCGGTGAGCAGGGCGGTGTTGAGTGTGCCCAGGACGGTGACCGGGTCCGGATCGATCTGCGCCGCGGCACGCAGGGTGTGGCGGGCCAGAGCGGTGACGGTCGCCGCTTCCGGGCCCTTGCCGCACACGTCGCCGAGGAAGAACGCCCACCGGTCCTCGTCGACGGGAAAGCCGTCGTAGAAGTCGCCGCCGACGTCATGCACGGAGGCCGTGTGGTAGTGGCAGGCGAGTTCAAGGCCGGGCCCCACGGGAAGCGCGGGCGGCAGCAGTGTGCGCTGGAGAGTGGAGGCGAACGCCGCGATGGCGGCTTTGTCCTTCTCCGCCTGCTCCCGCGCCGCGCGTTCCGCCTCGGCACGCGCCCGTTCCATCTCGGCGTGCCGGCTCTCGGCCGCCCGCCGCTCCTGCTCGTCGCGCAGCGCGCGCAGTGCCGACAGCCGCAGTTCCATCTCGTCCATGACGATGGCGGCCAGGTCGGACAGGGTGGCGATGTCGTCCTCGGTGATCGAGCGCGGCTTGGTGTCGAGGACGTTGACCGTGCCCAGCCGGTGGCCGTCCGGAGTGGTGATGGATGCGGCCGCGTAGAAGCGCACCCCCATCTCTCCGGCGACCAGCGGATTGCCCGCCGCCACCGGGTCGCTGAGTGTGTCGGGTATCACCAGTGCGTCATCGCGCAGGATCGCCGAGCCGCACAGGCCCGGATCGCGGCCGATCTCCTTGACGCCGTCGAGGCCGTGGGCGGCCTTGAACCAGATGCGGTCGCTGTCGACGATCGTGACCGTGGCCACGGGCACGTCGAAGAGGCGGCCGGCCATCGCCGCGACCCGGCCGAACGCACCGTCGGGCGGTGTGTCGAGGATGTCGTAGCGGCGTACCGCGGTGATGCGGGCCGCCTCCACATCCCGGTCGGGGACCACCTCAGGGCTCCGCCCGGGTGCCGGGTCGGACGCCGAAGCCTGGGAGATCACCGGCTTTCCTCTGCGTCGATGGGCCGCCGCAGCGGCGGGACCGACGCACCCTAGACGGAGCACACGTCCGAACATCAATCGCCGGATACGCCGGACCGGCCGCGGCCCGGTGGCACCGGAGGCGGGCCGGGGCCCATGGCGCTTGAGCCCCTCTGCCCGCCCACCTCTTCACTCCGGACCGGCAGCGGTGGTTCTCAGCGTGTCGCCGGTGTACTGGAACTCTTCCATCAGGCGGGTGGCCTCGACGATGAGTACGCCGTAGGGCCGGGAGGGGTCTGCCAGCGGCAGCCGATGCTCCTGCGCCGCGTCGAGGACGTCCTTGAGGGCTCGCTGGGCCGTCGCGGACTGGCGGCAGACCTGTTCGGCCTGGCTCTCCAGGACATCGGCGTCCAGTCGGGAGAGGGTGCCGGCGATGTCCTGGAGGCTGGACGCGAAGTCGGCGTAGGCCCGCAAGACGGGCGTGTAGGTGTAGGTCTCCTCGCTCTCGCGCCACTGGTGCAGGCTGCGCGTGAGTGAGACGAGTTGATAGACGGCGCGTTCCATCGCGTTGAGGACGCGCCGGTAGCGGTGGAACGCCGGTGGAAGCCGACGGAGCGGCGCGTTCGCCCGCCAGGCTGCGCGCTGACGTCCTGGTGCCGCAGCCCTTGGGCCATGTCGCTCAGCAGGGACTCGATCTCGCAGGCGAGGGAGCGGAGACCTTGTTCGGCGCCGCGGTAGCGCAGCGGCGGGGCGACGCACGTGTTCACCAGCACACCGAGACCACAGCCGATCAGGACCAGCACAGCGCGAGAACGCCGGTGGCGACGCGAACGCCGTGACCTGCGAACGCGTGCAGCGATGGGGCGATCCCGAAGGCGACGGTCGCGGCGCACGGCCTGCTCTGGTACACCGTCACATTCATGATCAGCACAGCGGAGAACGGTGCGAACGCCGGTGACTTCGCGTGCAGGAGATCGTGGGCGATCCACCAGGCGACGGTCGCGGCCAAGGCGCTCTTGCACAGGCGCCCCAGGCCAAGCGCCCCAGCCACGCCTCGTACGGTGCTCGTCACGTCTGTGCGCGCCTTTCTCATCTGTGGCTCATGCGAGTCTGTGTCGTCTTACGCGGGACCGTGCCTTATGCGGGACCGTGCCTTGCGGGACCGTGTCTTATGCGGGTGCCGGAGAAAGCGATTGTCCCGAGTGGAGCCGTTCACACCGAGGCGCTGATCACAATCACCCCCGCTGGCCCAGGCCTCGTGTTTGGACGGCCGACGGCCGGGCAAGCGCGATGAGCCGGACAATCAACGACGAAGTAGGGGTGGGGCACATGGTCACCGTGACGACCACGGAACAGGCCACGACGCGGACCGAGCAGGACCTGGTCGAGCGTATGTGCCACCTGGATCCGGCGTCGGTGGCGCCGCGGGATGCGCGAGCGATCTCCAAGCGCTTCTTCGACCGGCTCGGCGAGCTGGAGGAAGGCACGCACGAGTACCAGTACGTGCGGAACTGCCTGATCGAGATCAACCTGTCCCTGGTGAGGTACGCGGCATCGCGGTTCAAGCACCGGGGCGCGCAGGAGATGGAGGACATCGTCCAGGTCGGCACGATCGGGTTGATCAAGGCGATCGACCGGTTCGAGCTGACCCGTGAGGTGGAGTTCGCCACCTTCGCCGTCCCGTACATCACCGGCGAGATCAAGCGGTTCTTCCGCGACACCAGCTGGGCCGTCCACGTGCCGCGGCGCCTCCAGGAAGCACGTATCGAACTGTCCAAGGCGACCGAGGAACTGCGCACCCGCCTGGGCCGTACGCCCACGACCAGCGAACTCGCCGAATTGATGCAGCTGGACCCGGCCGAGGTCAGCGAAGCGCAGAAGGCCTCGAACGGGTACGCCTCCGTCTCGCTGGATGCCGCCCTGAGCGGAAACGACGGTGACACCGAGTCGGCCCTGACCGATTTCATCGGCGTCGACGACGACCGCTTCGACCTCGTCGACGACTTCCACGCCCTGGCCCCGCTGATCGCCGAACTCGACGACCGTGAGCGCCGGATCATCCACCTGCGTTTCGTCGAGGAGCAGACGCAGACCCAGATCGGCGAGGTGCTGGGCTGCTCGCAGATGCACGTCTCCCGCCTCATCACCAAGATCGTCGCCAAGCTCCGCGCGGGCCTCGTCGCGAGCTGACGGCCGGGCTCCGCCCGCAAGGGCGACCGGCTGACCCGCGTCGGCTCCGCCTGCCAGAGTGGGCGCTCCACGCCGTAGCGAGGAGGCACAGCCATGCGTATCCCTGGTCCCGAGCGGGAGGCCGACGGAGGGGTGGGGGCCGTCGCGGCGGCGGGTGGGCTGCACCTCTACCAGCTGCGTCTGCATGAGGAGTACGGACCCGTCGTACGGTTCCAGCTGCCCGGCGCGGGAACCGCCGTATCCGTCGCCGACCCCGTGCTGCTGGAGGCCACCGCGCACGTCGACAAGCGGCCCGCGCGGCTCTTCGAGTTCCTCGCGCCGCTGTGCGAGGCCGGGAACCTACAGGTGCTGGACGCCGAGGAGCACGGACCCTGGCGGCGGCTGCTGCTCTCGGTGTTCGCCGGACGGCCCTCCCACGAACGGCACTTCGCTCACTTCACCACGCTGGCGACGGAGCTCGCGGACCGCTGGGCGAAGCGGGCCGGGCACGGGCCCGTCGCGCTCCAGAAGGACCTCACCGCGCTGTCGCTGCGGATGATCTGCGCGTACGCGCTCGGGGGCGCCGCCGCCGGCATCGTGGACCCGGACCGGGTCACCGCCGCCTTCGAGGACGTCCTCACGACGTACCTGGGCCCGGCCCGCGAAGAGGGCGCGGCGTCGGCCGCCGGTTCCCTCGCCTACCTGCGCGCCACCGTCGACCGCGTCATCGCCGCGCACCGCTCCGGGGGCCGTACGGACCGCAGTGACCTCATCGGCGCGCTCGTCGAGGCCGGGGAGGAGCCCGCCCGGATCCGCGACACCGTCATGGTGACGCTGCTGGCCGCCCACCACACCACCGGCGTCGCCGTCTCCTGGACGCTGCATCTGCTCGGGCAGCACCCCGCGGCCGCCGACCGCGTCGCCGCCGAGCTCGACCACGTGGTCGGCGACCGTGCGGCGCCCGGCTTCGCGGATCTGCGGCGCCTGACCTATCTGGAGCTGGTACTCAAGGAGTCGATGCGGCTCTACCCGCCCGGCCCGTACGGCGCCCGGGAGACGACCGAGCCGCTGCGGCTCGGCGCGTACCAGATCCCGGCGGGCACGACCGTCTTCTATCCGTTCTGGGCCATCCACATGAATCCCGCCTACTGGCCCGAGCCCGAGGCCTTCCGCCCCGAGCGGTTCACCCCCGAGGAGGCGGCCGGGCGGCCGAGGCTCGCCTACGTGCCCTTCGGACTGGGGCCGCGCGGTTGTGAGGGCGCCGGGCCGGCCATGGTGGAGGCCCAGTTGGTCCTGGCCGTGCTGCTCAAGCGCTTCCGGTTCCGGCCCGCGCCGGGGCACGAGGTGGCGCCGGTCGAACGGTTCGTGCTCTGGGCCGCCGACGACATCCGCATGGTCGGGGAACCGCGTCGGCCCGGGCCCGAGCATCCGTAGCGACGTGACGCACGGCACATGCGTTTTCCCCGGCTCCGGCGATGAGTCGGGGGCTTTCCTGACGTCCTATGAGTGAACCGCCGCACGCCGCCGCGTACGGCGGGCTGATACGACCACACGACCGTGAGGAACCGAGCGCCATGAGCAACGCAGTGAAGGGCCCCGCCAGCTACTTCCCCTCCATCGAGAAGAAGTACGGCCGCCCCGTCGAGGAGTGGAAGCAGCTCGTCCGCGACTCCCCGCTGACCCGGCACATGGAACTCGTCGCCTGGCTCAAGAGCGAGCACGGCATCGGTCACGGCCACGCCAACGCGATCGTCGCCCACACCTTGGCCGAAACCGTGGCCTAGCGGGGCCCGGCTGCCGCGCTTGCCGTACTTCTCCTGAGACGGACGGTTCGAAGGTGCGGCCCCGGGTACCCGGGGCCGCAATCGCAGGTGGCGCCCGGGAGCTTCCTGCGACAGGCTCTCCTCGTTGGAAATGCAGCGTGGAGAGCTGCCTTCGCTATGCCGTCGGTTCCGTGCACTCGGACGTCGCCCGGGCGCGGGCGAGGCTGGCGTCCAGGGCTCTGCGTACGTTCTCCGGCAGTTCCCCCGCGCACCCCCAGGCGACGACCAGGTCCGCGACGCGGGTCAGCTTCATGTTGGTGTGCTGGGAGGTCTCCCGGAGCACGGTCCAGCCCTGGTCGGGGGTCAGCTTCCCCAAGGCCACGACGATCCCGATCGCCTGGTCCACCGTGGCGTGGGACTCCACGGCCTTCTCCAGCTGGATGACCTTGCGCTGCAACTCGATGACCTTTTCGCCCTGTTTGGCCGCGTTGGCCGCGTTGGCCGTGTTGACCGTGCCGGTCGCGCCGTACTGGCCTGTCGGCTTCTCCGGCTCGTCCGGTCGTCGTCTCGCATCCACGTCTGATGACGTCACATCGCCTCCGGGGGCTAGGGGGCCAGCGCCAGAATGCCACGGCGTATTCGGCGGGCACCACAATTCCTTCACGTCTGTCCCTGCCCCGACATGAGCGCCGCACTCTGAACGACAGCGAGGTCAGCGCGGCCTCGACCTCGCCCGGCGTACGCTTCCCGCCGAGCCGCACCACCATGCCGAGCGACCAGGGAGAACATGAGCGTCACGGACACCGCGGCCGGACCGGCACCGCACCCGGCCCCCCGCCCCCGCTCACCCCTGCGCCTCGCCGCCTTCCGGCGGTTCCTCCTCGCCCAGCTCGTCTCCGCCACCGGGTCCGCGATGGCTCCGCTCGCCCTCGCCTACGCGGTCATCGGCGCGGGTGGCGGAGCCGGGGCGCTCGGTGCCGTGCTCGCCGCCAACACCGTGCCGACCGTGGCCTTCCTGCTGGTCGGCGGCGTCCTCGCCGACCGGCTCTCGCGCAGCCGCCTGCTGTTCGGCGGCAACCTCATCGCCGCCGTCGCGCAGGGCGCCCTCGCCCTGGTGGTGGCCACGGGGCACGCGGGCACCGGCTCCATCGCGGCCTGCGGCTTCGTCTCGGGCGTCGCGGTGGCCTTCACCACGCCCGCCGCGCAGGGCGTCCTCCCGCAGCTCGTCGCGCCGGACCTGCTCCAGCAGGCCAACGCCCTGCTGCGGCTGCCCACCAACGCCGTCAAGGTGGCCGGGCCGGTCGCGGGCGGGCTGATCGTCGCCGCCGGCGGCCCGGCCTGGGCGCTCGGCCTCGACGCGCTCACCTTCGCCGGCGCGGCGTTCCTGCTGCTCGGGCTGCGGCTCGGCGCCCCGGCCACCCGTGGCGGCGCGCTCGCCGACCTGCGGGCGGGCTGGACGGGCTTCTGGTCGCGGACCTGGCTGTGGACGTACACGGCCGCGGGGACGGTCCTGGTCGCCGCGTTCCTCGCGGGCTACCAGCTGCTCGGCCCGGTGGTCGCCGAGGAGCACTACGCGGGGGCCCGCACCTGGGGGCTGATCCAGGGGGCCTTCTCCTTCGGGCTGCTCGCGGGTGCGGCCGTGTGCCTGCGGTGGAAGCCGCGCCGACTGCTCGTCGTGGCCGTGGCCGCCAGTGCGGGACTGGCACTGCCCCTGGCCGCGATGGCGTTCGGCCTGGGGCTGCCGTGGCTGCTGGTGTGCGCCGCGCTGGCGGGTGTCTGCCTGGACGTCGCGGGCGTCACCTGGGTCACGGCCTTCCAGCAGCAGGTGCCCGAGGCGGAGTTGGGCCGCATGAGCGCCTTCAACCAGGTCGGCGAGCGCCTCGCCATCCCGCTCGGCTACCTTGTCGTCGCGCTGCTCTCGAACACGTTCGCCGAGCGGTCCGTGCTCCTGGTCTGCGCGGGAGTCATCGTGGCCACCGCGGTGCTCAATCTCTGCGTACGGGACATCCATCAGGTCAGGCGCCTGCCGTAGCCGCACCCGCCCCGCCAACTCCCGCCGTCTGCACGGGGGTTGATGTCGTTGAGTTATCACCTAATGGCATCGGGTCCGACCGCGCTCCGGCTCCCGATACTCGTCCCGACCGGAGGCCGCACCCGCAGGCCTCCATCCCGGAAGGGACACACCCCACATGAACAGAACCAGAACCGGAGCCGTCGCCGCCCTCGGCGCCGCCGCCCTCGTGGCCGCCCTGACCGCCCCCACGGCGTTCGCGGCCCCCGCCGCCCCCGCTCCCGCCGCCGAGAAGTCCACGGCGGCGTACGCCACCTCCGCGTACTCCTCGTCCTCGTACACCGGCGAGAGCCAGGCCGCCAACCGGCAGTTCTTCGAAGCCGTCATGAAGTCGGCGCTGAAGAAGCAGGCGGCGAAGCCCGGCATCCAGGCCGTCACCGTCACCTACAGCACCAGCCGGGCCCCGAGCTTCCGCAGCCAGATAGCGCAGAGCACGCAGATATGGAACTCCTCGGTGAGCAACGTGAAGCTCCAGGAGGCGAGCAGCGGCACGGACTTCGAGTACCGCGAGGGCAATGACTCGCGCGGCTCGTACGCCTACACCGACGGGCGCGGGCACGGCTACATCTTCCTGGACTACCGGCAGAACCAGCAGTACAACTCCCTGCGCGTGACGGCCCACGAGACGGGTCACGTGCTCGGTCTCCCCGACCACTACTCGGGGCCGTGCAGCGAGCTGATGTCGGGCGGCGGCCCCGGCCCGTCCTGCACCAACGCGCGGCCCAACGCCCAGGAGCGGCAGCGGGTCGACAGCATCTGGTCCCGTGGGGTCGCCGTCCTCAAGGACGAGGGCGAGCTGACGAAGATCCGCTGACCGGGACCCACCGGCACCACCGCTCACCTGCGGCCCGGCGGTTGTTACGTACCGCAAACACCTTCCGGGCCAACCCGGCGGCGCGCGGCGCCCTCTCCCACGACATGGGTATTCATGCTCGTGGGAAGAGGGTGCACCGCCGTGTGCGGCGTCTCGTGGACTACCCGCGCTCCGGCCGCGCGGGCGTCCGCCGCTGGCTGCCCTCCTGGCGGCAGCTGCTCGGCTCCGCCGGTCTCTTCGCGCTCACCCTCACCGCGCTCCTGATCGGTGTGTACGCCAGCGTGGACATTCCCGACGAGAACGCCGGGATCCACCGAGAGGCCAACGTCTACTACTGGTCCGACGGCACCCAGATGGTGAGCACCGGCGAGGTCAACCGGCAGAACGTGGAGCTGGACCAGATCGCCCCCGCCGCCGTGAACGCGGTGATCGCCGCCGAGAACGAGACGTTCTACGACGACTCCGGCGTCTCCCCGAAGGGCCTGGCGCGGGCGGCGGTCAACATGGTCCGCGGGCAGGAGACGCAGGGCGGTTCCACCATCACCCAGCAGTACGTGAAGAACACCTACCTCTCGCAGGACCAGACCGTCACGCGGAAGGTCAAGGAGTTCGTGATCGCGCTGAAAGTGGACCGCAAGAAGAGCAAGGAGGAGATCCTGGAGGGGTATCTCAACACCAGCTGGTTCGGGCGCGGGGCCAACGGCATCGAGGCGGCCGCCCACGCGTACTACGGCATCCCCGCCGAGAAGCTGGACCCCAGCCAGGGCGCGTTCCTGGCCGCCATGCTGAAGGGCGCCGAGCTGTACGACCCGGCGGGCGGCAAGGCCAACCGCGAGCGGGCGCGCGGGCGCTGGGCGTGGATCCTGGACCGGCAGGTCGACGTGGGCCTGATGTCGAAGAAGGAGCGGGCGAAGCACCGCACGTTCCCCGAGCCGCGCAGGCAGTCGCGCTCCACCAGCCTCGGCGGCCAGACCGGTTACCTCGTCGACGTCGCCAACAAGTACCTCAAGCAGCGCACCGGCCTCACCGACGAGGAGCTGGCGCGCGGCGGGTACGAGATCCACACCACCTTCGACAAGGAGAAGGTGGCCCGCCTGGAGCGCGCCGTGCGCCGGGTCCTCAAGCGTGACCTCGCGCCGAAGACCCGCGCGGCGGACCGGCACGTGCAGGTCGGCGCCGCGTCCGTGCGCCCGTCCGACGGTGCGGTGGTGGCGCTCTACGGCGGCCGCGACGCCACCGAGCACTTCAGCAACAACGCGGACACGTCCGGCGTCCCGGTGGGCTCGGCGTTCAAGCCGTTCGTGCTCGCCGCCGCGCTCCAGCACGGCGTTTCCGCGCCCGACTCCCCGCTCGCCGGGGCCGAGCAGAGCGTCCTGGCCGACAGTTCCTACGCCGCCGACGGCACCCTGCGCCGCGCCACGGGCGGGCCCGACCCCGACCACCCCACCCTCCGCGCGGCCCTGTATCCCGGCGGCAACGCGACCTACGTACGCCTCGGCAAGGACGTCGGCCGGGAGCGGGTCCGCCGGACGGCCGTCGACGCGGGGCTGCTGTCGCAGAGCATGGCGCCCCTGGAGCCGTCCTTCTCCGTCGGCACCTCGACGCCCAGCGCGATCCGGATGGCCGCGGCGTACGGCACCTTCGCGGGCGGCGGGCTGCGGCACGACCCCTACTCGGTGACCAAGGCCGTCAAGGACGGCTCGGCCCTGCCCGGCCTGGAGCGGCCCGCTCCGGGGCGCGCGCTGGACGAAGGGGTGGCGGGCGAGGTCGCCGACGCCCTGCGCGCGGGCGGCAAGGACCTCGGGCCGGGGGTCTCGGCGGGCCGCACGGGCGACCAGGACCGGCTGCGGACCGCCTGGGTCACCGGGTTCACCAAGGACCTCTCGACGGCGGTGACCGTCTTCCGCGTCCGTCCCGGCGAGCCGCGGCTGCTGCCGATGTCGGGTGTCGCGGGGAAGGACTCGCGGCGCGGGAACGTGCTGCCGCCGCGGATCTGGGCCGCGTACGCCGGAGAGAAGTGACGGGCTGCGGCGGGCGTTGACCTTGCCCCTGGGGCAGACCCCAGAGTCTGCGTCACCGGGCCGGCCGGCCCGGTGACGGAGGATGGCGACCGTGACCGCGCAACCAGAAGAACTGCTCTCCATCGGCGTGTTCGCCGCCCGTGCGCGGCTCTCGCCGAAGGCGCTGCGGCTGTACGACCGGCTCGGGCTCCTGACGCCCGCGCACGTCGACGAGGCCAGTGGCTACCGCTACTACCGGGCCGACCAGATCGAACAGGCCCGCACGGTGGCGATGCTGCGCCGTCTCGACATGCCGCTGGCCGGCATCGCCGGGATGCTGGGGCTCGACGGGGAGCGGGCGGCGCGCACGCTCGACGCCTACTGGGCCGGGGTCGAGGAGCGCTTCGCCGAGCAGCGGACCCTCGCGCGCTACCTCCGTGGACGACTGTCGGGAAGGAACGCCGAGTTGTACGCGACATTCGAGGTGAAGACGGTGGACGTACCGGAGAGGTACGTCCTGAGTGAGACCCGCCATGTCGGTGCCCGGGAGCTGCCGGCCTGGATCGCCGCCTCGGCGGAGCGGCTGGAGCGGGCGGCCGAGGAGGAGTGCGGGGGCATCGCCGCCCCGCACTTCGTCGCCTACCACGCGGACGTGACCGAGGAGAGCGACGGGCCCGCCGAGTCCTGCGTGCCGGTCGCGGACGCCGAGGCGGCCCGCGCGTGGGTCGCGGCCCAGGGGCGCTCGCGGGACCTCCAGGTGCGGGTGGAGCCCGCGCACCGCCTCGCCTACACCAGGATCACCAAGGCGCAGGTCGCCTATCCGCAGATCATCGCGGCCTTCGACGCCGTGGAGGCCTGGGCGGCCGAGCGGGGTCTGACCCTGACGGGGCCGTGCCGCGAGGTGTACTTCGCCGACTGGGACCGCAGCGGGCCCGAGGACGAGGTGTGCGACGTGGCGTTCCCGGTGTCGGGGGCGTAGGGCGCGCCCTGTGGATTCCCTCCCCGCCGCCCCATGCAGCCCAGGCGTCATTGCCCGTCCCGGCGCCTATCCTGAGGAAGCATGGGGGATGGGGACAAGAGGCGGGAAGGTTTCGGCGAGGGCGTGAACGCCCCTGCTGATCACGGCAGTTGGCGGGTACGTCTGCGGCGGTGGGCCGCGTCGGGCAGCGGTGACGTGCTCGGCGCCGGGGTGCTGTTCGGCGGCGAGCACGTACTCACCTGCGCCCATGTGATCCGCGACCCGGTGACGGGCCTGCGCCCCGAACGCGTCCAGGTCGAGTTCCCGATGCTCCAAGGGCTGACGCGCACCCCGCGCCGCACCGCGGCGGTGGCGGCCGGGCACTGGGTGCCCCCCTTCGGCAAGGCGCAGGGCGACCTCGCGCTGCTCGTCCTGGACGAGCCCGCGCCCGTGCCGTCACCGGTCACGCTGCACCGCACGCTCGACTACCGGGGCGCCCCCGTCCTCATCGACGGCTTCCCCGAGTACCAGTCGGGCGGCGAGTGGCTGACCGGCGCCTGCATGGGTCCGGGCGGCGAGGGCGACGAGCGGGTGCAGATCGACCTGACGGGGGCGGGCAGGCTGCGCGGCGGGTTCAGCGGCTCGGGGGTGCGCGAGGAGGGCGGCGACCGGCTGCTCGGCATCGTCGCGCAGGCCGACGAGAGCGGCGAGCACGGCTACATGATCCCGGCGGCCACGGTCGCCAAGTACTTCCGCCGGTTCGCCGAGCGGTACGTGACCGGGCCGCACGCCGTGCCCGGCCACCGCGTCGTGCCCGCCGAGGCGGCCCGCGCGGCCCGCCCGCACGGCCTCCAGCGCACCGTCACCCGCTGGCTGAACGGCGACGAGGACGCCTGGGACACCGAGGTCCTCTTCATCACCGAGGACGACGAGCGGGCCAGGCAGGCGCTGTACGTCGTCCTGAACATGGCCGACCGGGAGCAGGCGCCGCACCTGGCCGTGAGCCCCCTGGACGCCGCCGGACCCGGTCCCGCCGAGCCCGGCGCCTCGCTCCTGTCCCGCGCCGGGATCGCGCCCCGCGTCGGCAGCATCGGCCTCGTCCTCGACCTGGAGGGCGCCGCCCTCGACGACCCCGACCGGCCGGAGCTGCGCGAGGCCCTGGCCGTGCTGCGGCACGAGCTGCGGCACGCGGCGCGGCGGCACACGGCCCCGCGCCACCGCCCGGCCGTCGCCGTGCTGTACGCCGACCGGTCGCCGACCGAGCCCGCCACGGCGGTGCGGATCCTGCGGGAACTCGCCGACGCCGGGGCGCGGCTGCTGCTCGTCGTGCGCGACGGCACGCACGGTTTCCCCTACGCCATGGCCGAACGTCTGCTGCCCGCCGACCGGGCCGCGCGGTGGCTGCGGCGGATCGGCGCCCGCGTCGACGAACTGTCCGGCACCGAGCGGCGTGCGCGGCGCCTCTTCCACCGCGTGGAGCCGCACGTCGTGGACCCGCCGCTCGCCACCGGGTACGCGGCGCGGGCCGCGCTGTGGACCGTGCAGCTCAGCGACGAACTGCGGCCGCTCACCGGGCGGGGCGGGCCGCACTTCCTGGAGAAGCTCTCGTACGCCGAACAGGCCGTGGACACCTACCTCTTACGGGCCAGGGCCGCCGAGGAGGAGCTGCGGGCGGTACTCGACGAGCATCTGCGGCTGCGCGGGCTGCTCCGCGACCATCTGGCGCGCCTGGCGCGGCGGGGCCTGGCCGAGCACGCCGACGCGGTCGGCCCCTACCGCGAGGCGCAGCGGCTCCTGATGGCGGGACCGTGTCCGCTCGCCGACGCCGAGCGGGCCGTGGAGGCGTTCGCGCGGGTGGTGCGGCGCCTGGCCGAGGCGGACGGTGACGCGTGAGCCCGGTCAGGTCCTGTACGCATCCCGGCTGTTCGGGGACCATCACGCCCACCGGATACTGCCTGGCCAGCGGGGAGCGGGTGGACCCGGAGACGGGGCGGCACTCGGCGGCGGGAGGGCACTCGGCGGGGGCGCCCGCGCCCCCCGGCCCCGGCCTTGAACCCGGCCTCGCGCCGACCGTCGCGGTGAGCGGCGGCCCTGACCCCTCCGGGCCCCCGCCCCCCTCGTACTCCTCCCACGGTCACGAGGAGCCCCCGTACTGGATCGTCGGCCCGGGCCCGGCCACCGCGCCCCCGCCGCGCCCCGCCGGTGTCACGCTCCCGCCCGAGAACCCCGACCCCACGGTCCTGCCCGAGATCACCCTGCTGGACCGCGCCGACCGCGAGAGCGGCGACGCGGCCCGCCTCGCCCCGCCCGGTTCGCTGCCGCTGCCGTCCGGCACGCTGCTCGCGGGCCAGTACCGCCTGGTGCGGCCGCTCGGCTACGGCGGCATGGGCGAGGTGTGCCTCGCCCATGACACGAAGGTCGACGACCGCGCCGTCGCCATCAAGATGCTGCACGCGGATCTCGCCACGGACTCGTACAGCCTGCTCAAGGGCGAGCGCAAGGAGCTGGTCGAGCTCAACCACGACGGTTTCATCCGGGTGTTCAACTACGGGCACCACGACGGCATCGGGGACTTCCTGGTCCTCCAGTACGTGGACGGGCTCAACCTCGAAGAGGTGCGGGCCCGCGCCCGTGAGCGCCCCGAGGAGTTCGGCCACGAGCGGTTCCTGGAGTTCGCCCTCGCCTACGGCGTGCGGATCCTGGCCGGGCTCGCCTATCTGCACGCCCCCGAACGCGGCAAGGTCTACGGCGACCTCAAGCCGCCCAACGTCATGCACGACGGCTCCACCACCAAGCTCATCGACGTGGGAAGCGTGCGCCGCGCGGGCGCGCCCGGCCTCACCACCTCCGCCTACCGGGCGCCCAGCGTCGGCGACCACGGCGAGTCGCTGCCGCAGGACGACCTGTTCAGCCTCGGCGAGACGCTGCGCAGCCTGTGCGGCCTCGGCGCCACCCGCCACGACCTGGCGGAGCTGGCCGCGCTCGGCCCGCTGGACGACCCGGCCGCCGGGCACCGCGGGCTCGGCCTGGTCTCCCTCGCCCGCGCCCTGCGCCGCGCCACCCGCACCCGGCGCGCCGACCGCTTCGCCACCGCCAGGGAGATGGAGGAGCAACTGCGGGGCGTCTTCCGGGAGTTGCGTTCCCTGCGCACGGGCATGGAGACCTTCGAGCCCTCGCCGCTCTTCCTGCAATCGGCGTACGCGCTGGACGGCGGGCTCGGCGCCGCGCCCGAGGTGTCGCGCTGGGCCGCCCCCGACCCCCCCGACGCCCCTGGTGCCTCTGGTGCTTGCGGTGCCGGGGGTTCCGCGCCCCGCTATCCGGCCCCCGCCCCGCCCGAGGTGGCCCGGCGGCTGCCCGTGCCGCGCCCCGACCCGGACGACGACCACCACGGCGAGCTGAGCAGGCTCAGCGACGACGACCCCGAGGCGCTGCTCCAGCACACCGGCGACTGGCGGGACTCCCCCGAGGTGCACCTGCTGCGCTGCCGGCTGCGGCTGCGGGTGGAGCCGCACGGCGGCCCCGGCGCCCTGTCCGCCGCCGAGACCGCGCTCGCCCTCGCCGAGGACGCCATAGGTCCCGCGCGGGCGCCCCACGACTGGCGGCTCGACTGGCACCGCGGCCTGCTCGCGCTCGCCCGGTCCCGGGTGGCCGAGGCGCGCGGCCACTTCGACCGGGTCTACGGCGCGATCCCCGGGGAGTACGCCCCCAAGCTGGCTCTCGGCCACTGCGCCGAGCACCTGCGGCGGCCGCACGAGGCGCTGACGTTCTACGAGGCGGTGCGGCTGCGCAATCCTTCGCTGGGCAGCGCGGCGTTCGGCGCCGCCCGTGCCCGGCTCGCCCTCGGCGGCCCCGACGCCCTCACCGCCGCGATCGCCGCGCTGGACGCGGTGCCCCAGCACTCCCGGCACCGCACGGCCGCCCGTACCGCCGCGGTGCGCATCCGCGCCGACCACGCGCGGGACGCGGACGGACTCGGCACGGCGGTGCGCGCCCTCGCCGGGCTGTTCTCCGCGCACGGCCTGACCGACGAACAGGCCCGCGTGCGGATGAAGGCGGAGGTGTGGGGCGTCGCCCAGCGCCTGCTCGCGCCCGCCGAGGGCGCCCCGCGGATGACCGGCGCCGAACTGCGCGCCGTCGCCGGACGGGCCGATCCGCTGCTGGAGTTCCCCGCCGACGAACGCGCGCTGCGCAAGGACCTGTCCCGCTTCTACCGCGGCCTCGCCCTCCAGGCCGCCCGCGACGCACCGCCGCGGGGCACCGAGACGCCGCTCGCCGAACTCCTCCTGGACCGCGCCTACGCGGTACGCCCCTTCGCCTTCCGACACCACAGGGACACCCCATGGCCGGGCAAGAAGATCAAGGACTGGATCAGGAACAACACGCCGACGCAGCCGGGCGGTTGAACGTGACGTCCGGCCCGCGCGCCCGCGTCGGCCTGGAGGTGAGCCAGGTCGTCGAGCTGCCCCGCCCGCGCCTGCCCGGCAGCGCGGAACCGGCGCGGATGTACGCGGTCCTCACGGTGACCGTGCGCAGGCCCGGCGCCGCACCGCCCGCGGCGTCCGGCGCGACCGAGGGGGACCCGGCGGCGGGCGGGCACCGGCCCCGGCTCGCGGAGGTGCTGCTCATCGACCACTCCTCCTCGATGGTGATCCCGCCGAGCCGGCTGGCCGCCGCCCGCGCCGCCGCCGTCAGCGCGCTGGCCAAGATCCCGGACGGCGCGCTGTTCGCCCTGGTCGCCGGGGGCGACAAGGCCACCATGATCTATCCCGGAAAGCCCGGCCTCGCCGTCGCGCACGCCGAGTCGCGGGCCGCCGCGGAGGCCGCCCTGTACGACTGCACGCCGGGCGGCGGCACCGCGATGGGCACCTGGCTGGAGCGGGCCAGGCTCCTCTTCCGCGAACTGCCCGCCGCTGGGTCCGCCGACTACGTACGCCATGCCCTGCTGCTCACCGACGGCAAGAACGAGCCCGGTTACGAAGCGCCCGAGGACCTGCGCGCGCGGGTCGAGCGGTGCGCGCGGGCCTTCGACTGCGACGTCGTGGGCATCGGCGACGCCTGGGAGACCGAGGAACTGCTGCTGATCGCGGGCGCCCTGGGCGGCCGAACGCGCGCCGTGGAGGACCTCACCCGGCTGCCCGGCGAACTGGCCGCGCTCACCGGGCGCGCCGCCGAACGCGACGTGACCGGCCTGCGGCTGCGCCTCTACCACCGGGCCGGGGTGCGTCCGCTCTCCTTCGAGCAGGTCCACCCCACGCGTACGGCGCTCACCCCTTCCCACGTCGACCTGACCGGCGTCAGCACCGGTGCGGGCGGTCCCGTCCAGGAGTACGAACTGGGCCCGTGCGGCGAGGAGACCCGCGCCTATCTCCTCTGCGTCACCGCGCCCTACGACCCGGCTCAACTCGGCAAGGAACTCCTGCTGACGGAGGCCGAGATCGACGCGGCCGACGACGCGCGAAACGTGGAACTGCCCGCGCCGCAGCCCGTCCTGATGCGCTGGACCGACGACGCCGACCTCTACAGCCGCCTCGACCCCCAAGTCGCCCACTACCAGCACGAGGAGGAGCTGCACCGCACCTTCGAACAGGCCTGCGCCGAGCTGAAGCGGGGCGCGCGGGACTCGGCCGAGGCACTCCTCGGCACGGCCTGGCGGCTCGCGGGAGAGACGGGCGACACGGCGATGCGGGACCACCTGCGGCGCCTGATCCGCGTGGACGACGCCGAGCGCGGCACGGTACGGCTCCTGGACCACATCGCCCGCTTCGACGTCGAGGCGGCCCGCATCCAGTCGAGCATGACGGTCCTCCCCGGCGGCCGCCTGCCCGGCGCCCGTCCCGCCGGGGGCCGCCGATGAGCGCCTCCTGGCGCACCCTCCGCCTCGTCGCCGCCGACGTGCTGCGCCGACTGCTGCGCCATCTGTGGCCCGCGCCGCACACCGAACACACCCGCAACCGCGCCTACTTGCGCGAGCGGCTCATCGCACTGCCCCTGCTCACCGTCGTCGCGGCCGTCGCCTTCGGCTGGGCGTACGCCGAGATCCGGTCCGACACGACGGCGCTGCGCGACAGTTACACGCCCGCCCTCGGTGACCTGGCCGACGCGGAGATGTCCCTGCGCATCGCCGACCGCGAGGCCGAGCGGAGTCTCGCCGCCGGGGAGTCGGTGCGGCTCAGCGGTATCGGGAAGCGCTACCTGACCCGCACCACCCGCGCCACGCAGAGCCTCAACCAGGTGGCCCGCAGCGGCGCCCTGACCACCGCCGAGCGCCAGGAGCTCGACGTGGTCTCCGGTCTCGTCGTCGACTACGGCACGTGGATCGACTTCGCGCAGGACAACGTCGGCGATCCGCCGCTGCGGGCCGCCGGCCTCAGCTACGCCCGCAGCATGCTCTGCACACCCCCCGCGCCCCCGGACGAGGTGGGCCCCGGCGGCTACCCGCCGTGCGAGCCCGGCAGCGGCTCCGACGCGACCGCCGTGGTGGACCGCATCTCCGCGCTGGAGGAGAGCCTGCGCGGCAGGCTGGCGGAGCGGGCGGCCCTCGGCGGTGGTGTGCTCGGCGCGGCCGGGGTCGCCGGGATCTCCCTCGCCCTCCTCGGCCTCGGGCTCTGGCGCACCCAGGTCTTCCTCCGCCACCGCTTCCACCTGCGGGTCAGCGTGCCGCTGCTCGTGGCCTCGCTGCCGCTGCTCGCCGTGCCGTTCCTGACGGCCGACGCCGTGCTCGCCCACCGCGCGCAGCAGCGGGCCGTCACCACCGCGCACCAGCTGTCCGACGCGACCTCACCCGCGATCGAGGCCACCGTCGAGGAGCGGCCCTTCGGGACCCCGCACCCCCGCCTGATCGCCTCCCTGGACGAGCGGGCCGACCGCGACCTCGCGGGTGGCCGCCTGCCCGGGCTCGGCGGGGCCGCGCCGTGGGTGGCGCCCGTGGGGCTGCTCGGCGCGGCCCTCAGCTACGCCACGCTGCACTCCTACCGCCGCGAGTACGTCCTCATCTCCCGCTCGGGGGCAGCCCTGTGAACCGCAGCCGTACGCGCGCCCGCGCCGCGTTCCGCGGCTTCCTCGCCGCCTGCCTGCTCGCCGTCACCGCCGGCGCCTGCACGGACGAGCGGCCCGAGACACTCGTCGTCCTCGGCCCCTGGACGGGCGACGAGGGCGAGGCGTTCGAAGCGATGCTGAACCAGCTCGACGACGGCACGGGAGCGACGTATACCTACCAGGGGACCCGTTCCCTGCGCGAGACGCTCGTCGCGCAACTGGAGGCCGACGCCCCGCCGGACGTGGCGATCCTCAACAGCGTCGGCGAGCTCACCGAGTACGCCCGCGCCGGCCGGCTCAAGCCGCTCACCGCCACGGCCGCCGCCCGCGCCTACCCGCCCTGGGCGCCGCCCCTGTCCGTCGACGGCACCCGCCGCACCTACTGGGTGCCGCTGAAGGTCGACCTGAAGAGCCTGGTGTGGAGCAAGGCCGGGAAGGGGGACCGCGCCGCCGACCCGAAGTGGTGCGTCGCCCTCGCCTCGCAGGCCACCTCCGGCTGGCCGGGCACCGACTGGGTCGAGGACATCCTGCTCCACCGGGCGGGCCCCGCCGTCTACACCGAGTGGGCCACCGGCCGCCTCAGCTGGCGCGACCCCCGAGTCCGCGACGCGTGGACGACCTGGGCCGCGCTCCTCGGCAAGCGCTCCAAGGCCTCCGTCGACCAGTCCCTGACCATGACGTACGTGGGCACTCCCGACCCGGCGGCGAAGAGCGGCGGGGCCCCGCGCGGCCTGCTCGGCTCCATGACGCCGCGCTGCACGCACGAGCACCAGAGCGCCTTCATCCGGTACGTCTACGCGGGCGACCGGGTCCGCGTCGACCCGGCGGCGGGCTTCCTGCGCGGCCGCCCCGCCCACGACGGCGCCTACGAGGTGGCGGGCGACATGGCCGCCGTCTTCAGCGACGACCCGGCGGCCCGCACCCTCGTGGAGCGCCTGTCGGGCAGCACCGCCCGCACGCTGTGGCGCTCCGAGGCGAAGAAGGAGCTGCGGCCGCTCTTCCCGGACGCGGCCGACCCCCAGCCCACCGACCCGACGGGGCGGCGCCTCGCCGAGATCCTCACCCGCGAGGCCGACACGCTCTGCTTCGACGCCTCGGACGTGATGGCGCCGGGAATGCGCGACGCGTTCCACCGCGCCGTCCTGCGGTACTTCAGGGACCCCAAGGGCGCACGGCTCGACGAACTCCTGGAGCAGCTGGACGCGGTGCGCGAGGACGCCGCGCCGGACACGGCCGCGGGCCGGCTGCCCGCGTCCGGCGTCTGCGCACCACCCGGCGGCTGAAGTCAGCGCAGCAGCTCCGGCGGGCAGGGCGTGCCGCGCGGGATCTGGTAGGGCGAGCCGAGCCGGTAGATGCCGGCCTTCGGGGCGATCAGTTCGGTCCACTTGTCGCCCGCCCGGTCCTCCGCGGACTCCGCCAGGCAGCCGTGGACGTTGCTGTACTCCTTGGGGAGATCCTCGTCGTCCGCGCGCCGCCGCTGCGACTCCTCGGTCTCCTGGGGCCGCTTCACGCCCTTGCCCTCGGCGTCGACGACGCTCAGCCACGGCGAGTAGGGGATGCGGATCAGGATGCGGCCCGGCTTGTCCACGCGGAGCGTCATCTCGCCCTGCTCGGCCCGCTCCACCACGGCGTTCGGCTCGGCGAGCGGGGTCGGGTCGAGGACCTCGTACAGCTGCCAGTTGTCGTCGGCCCACACCTTCTTCAGGTACGGCAGGCCGTTCTCGATGAGCTGCGCCTCCCGCTTGCCGCCGTCGCCGTCGGGCTCGCCGTAGGGCAGCACGACGTAATGCACGGACCAGCGCTGGAGCCACTCGTGGTAGTTCGCGGAGTTGAGGGTGTCGTCGTAGAAGAGGGGGTTGCGCTCCATGTCGGCCTGCCGGTTCCAGCCGCGGGCCAGCTGGACGTTCTGGGGCAGTGCGGAGGCCTCGCGGTGGCTGCGGGCGGGCACCACCTCGACGCGGCCCTTCTCCGCGCCGACCTCCTGGAGTTCGTTGAGCAGCGGCGCCAGCTCACGCGACCACGACGCCTCGGGCGTCGTGTGGATGATGTCGTCGACGGTCTTGTACCCCACCCACCCGGTGAAGACGGCGAAGGCCAGCACGATCGCGTACCACTTGCGGGACTTGCGCACGGTGTACGGCAGGGCGGCGATCAGCGCGACACCCGTGAAGGACATCGCGAGGCGGGTGATGTTGGAGCCGATCTGCGAGCTGATGATCCACACACCGAGCACGAACGCCGCGTACACGGCCGTCGTGATCCGCACGGTCGTCCACTGCTTCGGTACGAGGAAGTAGACGGCCACCGCGAACAGCAGCGGCAGCGACGCCGACCAGAAGGACATCGGCTGCGTCCCGGAGAACGGGAAGAGCCACGCGGACACGCCCACCACGACGGCGGGCGCGAGCCCGAGCGCGTACGCACCCGGGTAGCGCTTGCTGAGGAAGAGCGCGACGGCGACGAGCCCCACGAAGAGCCCCGCCACCGGGCTGCCCATCGTCGCGAGCGCGGCGAACGGCGCGGCGACCAGGGCCTTGGCCCACCGCTTGTAGCGCCAGCGGTGCGGCCAGCAGAAGACGGCGGCGACCGCCATGAGCGCGAACATCTGACCGAGGCCGAACGTCACGCGGCCCGATATGGCGTTGCACAGCAGCGCGAAGACGCCCGCGAGGGCGGGCCACATCGGCTCCTTCACCGCGCGGCTGCGGACCAGGATCATGGTGAGCAGCGCGGCGGAGATCGTCCCCGCGATCATCATCGTCGTCCGCACGCCGAGCACCGACATCAGGTACGGCGAGATGACGCTGTACGACACCGGGTGCATGCCGCCGTACCAGGCGAGGTTGTACGCCGATGCGGGGTGCCGGCCGACGAACTCCGCCCAGGCGTCCTGCGCCGCGAGGTCGCCGCCGCTGTTGGCGAAGACGAAGAACCAGACGATGTGCAGCACGCCGGCGAGCACCGTCACGGTGAGCACCGGGCGGCGCAGGAGACGCTGCTTCCAGGTGGCCCAGGCGGTGGGCGGCTGGTCGGTGCCGGTGGGCCGTGAAGACGGCAGCGGTATTCGCGGGCCGGTGCCGCGGCCCGCGCCCTCGCTGCCGTCCGGCTCGGTCCCTGCGTCGGCGCGCGTCGGCTCCGCTGTTGCCACTGGAGGCTCTCTCCCCGTGTCGTCCGTGTTTCCGGAGTACCCGGGTTCGAGCCGACGAGGGTCCGTCCCGGACACCCCGTCCTCGGCCCCGGCGTACTGCCCCCCGAGCTTGTGACGCTAGCACGCAGACGCGGGGGAAAGCCCGGGGTGGGGCCTTCCCCCGCGGGGGTTCGGCGTGTTCTCGCCGCCGGTCGGCGGGTGCGTCCTGCCGTGCCTCAGCCGACGCGTCGCAGCTTCGCGCCGAGGCCGGGTTCCGCGAGATCCTTCTGGAGGGCGACGGGCACCTCGACGGCGTCACCCTTGCCGTCGCCGACACTCAGTACGCCGACCTCGGTGCCGGCCTTCCCGGTGTGCGGCACCGGCTTGCCCTTCGGCTCCGACATGTGCAGCTTCACCGTCAGGCCCGGCCAGCCCACCGCGGAGACGTCCTTGGTCGCCACCACCGGGGTGGTGCCGCCGAGGCCGTCGTCCACATGGCCGACGACGTCGCCCTTCTTCACGATGGTCTTGGCGGTCAGCGCGTCCTGGCCGGCCTCGATGAGCTTGCGGGTGACCCCGGTGACCTCGTCGATGTTGGCGACGCCGTTCTTGCCGAACTGGCCGAGGGCGGCGCCGATGATCGTCTGCGTCTCGCCGCCGACCTTCTTCTCCGCGGCGAAGAGGATGTTGCCGCCCGCGGCCGTGGTGGTGCCGGTCTTGATGCCGATGGCGACGGTCGGGACGAGGCCGAAGAAGTTGTTCTGCTTCTCGCCGTTGAGGTCCTTGTAGCTGGGCTGGCGGGAGATCTCGTTGAAGACCGGGTCCTTCATCGCGGCCCGGCCGAGCTTCACGAGGTCCTCGGCGGTGGAGACGGTCGTCTTGTCCAGGCCGCTGGGGTCCGTGTAGTGGGTGTTCTTCATCCCCAGCTCCTTGGCGGTCTTGTTCATCTTCGCGACGAACGCGTCCTCGGAGCCACTCTTGCTGTCCCAGCGGGCGAGCAGCTTGGCGATGTTGTTGGCGGACGGCAGCATGACCGCCTGGAGCGCCTCGTACTGGGTGATCTTCTGGCCCTCGGCGACCCTGACGACGGACTCCTGCTCGGCCTTGCCCGTCTCGTAGTGCTTCTCGGCGGCGGCGTCGACGGGGATCTTCGGGCCGTCCTGGCCCTTCTTCAGCGGGTGGTCCCGAAGGATCACGTAGACCGTCATGACCTTCGCGATGGAGGCGATCGGTACGGGCTTCTGGTCACCGGAGGTGCCGAACGAACCGATGCCGTTGACGTCCATCGCGGCCTGGCCCTGGGACGGCCACGGCATGGACGGCTTGTCGCCGCCGAAGGAGACGGACTGCTCGGCGGTGAGCTTCAGGGTGGGCGTCGGCAGCGGGCGCACTGCCTGTACGACCGCAAAGACGACCACCAGGAGCAGGACGATCGGCGTCCAGATCTTGACCCTGCGCACGGCGGTGCGGACCGGGGTCTCCGGCGGCGGCGGGGTGTTGGTCAGCTCGGCGAGCAGGTCGAGCGGAGGCTTCGGCGGCAGCGGCTGCTGGGTGGTGGGCTCTACGGGAGCGGGGGGCTGCTCTGCGGTCTTCGGCTGGGCCTTGGCCCCGGCCGCGGGCTTGGCACCGGGGGCGCCGGTCTTGGGCGCGGTCTTGCCGGACGGCTCGTCGAGCGGCTTCAGGGCGACGAACTTACTGGTCCGCTCGGCATCCCGCTCAGCCTTCGCCCCGCCCTTTGCGTCACCCTTTGCACTGCCCTTTGCATCGCCCTTTGTAGGCGCCTCGCCACCGAGCTTGAGCATGGTGGTCGGCTGATCCACCTCGGGCACGCGGGGCGCCTTGAAGACGGCGGTGGCTTGATCGACACCGGTGGTCTTGGGGGCGTCGGCCTTGGGCGCGGGGTCGGTCTTGGGCGCGGGCTCGCTGCCGGGCTTGGCGTCGGCGCTCGGCTTCGCGTCGGCGGCGGGCTTGGTGGCCTCGCCGGACTTGGCACCACCGGCGGGCTTCGCCCAGGCCGGGGCCTTCGCGTCGTCGGCGGGCTTCGCCCAAGCCGGGGCCTTCACGTCATCGCCGGGCTTCGTGGTCTCATCGGACTTGGCGCCGCTGACGGGCTTCGCGTCGGCGGCAGGCTCGGCGCCGCTGACGGGGTTCGCGTCGGCCAGGGCCTTCGCGTCGTCGCCGGGCTTCGTCGCCTCGTCGGACTTCGCGTCGCCGGCGGGCTTCGCCTTGGCGCCAGACGTGGCGGCACCGCTCGGCGTGGCGTCACCGGCGGGCTTCGAGTCAGCCGTGGCCGCCGAGGCGGCGCCCTCCGTGGCGGAGGCGTCGGACTTGGCGGGAGCTGCCTTGGCCGGGGCGTCGCCCTCGGCGGAAGCCGCCGCGTCGTCCTCGGTGAGCGCAGGCTTCGCGGCGTTCCCCTTGGCCGAAGCCGCCTTCCCAAAAGCGTCGTCCCGCGCGGAGCCGGCGCCCTCGGAGGAGGCGTCACCCTCGGCGGAAGCCTGATCCTCGCCAGAAGCACCGTTCTTGCCGGAAGCATCGCCCTTGGCGGAAGCGTCACCCTGGCCCGACTCATCGCCCTTCACGGACACGCCCCCCGCAGCGGAGCCACCGGCAGCAGAGCCACCCGCCCCGGACCCCGTGTCCCCACCGGCCGCCTCGCCACCGGAAACCCGGTCCCCGGCCTCAGCAGGACCGTCACTGCCGGCCGAAGCCCCGCGCGCCCGGGAGTCGTCCGGGTCCGCCTCGGGGTTCTCGTCGTCCGAGCCTGCGACCCACGCCGCCACCGCGTCCCGGAGCCGCTCGTCGCCGCCGGAAGCCACGGCACCCTCCGAGGCGTCACCGCCGGAGGCAGCGGCACCCTCCGAGGCGTCACCGCCGGAGGCAGCGGCACCCTCCGAAGCGTC
This sequence comes from Streptomyces sp. 135, assembly GCF_020026305.1. Taxonomy (NCBI): domain Bacteria; kingdom Bacillati; phylum Actinomycetota; class Actinomycetes; order Kitasatosporales; family Streptomycetaceae; genus Streptomyces; species Streptomyces sp. 135. The sequence goes on from NZ_CP075691.1 coordinate 3,712,841, forward strand.
ACCGCCGGAGGCACCGCCCCGGCCTTCGGAGACCGTCTTCGTGGAGAAGACCGCCGTCGCCTGGTCCTTGCGCGCCGCGGGGACCTCACGGGCCACCGCCAGGCGCGGGTCCCGTTCCTCCGGTGCGGGCACAGAAGGATCCGCCGCAGTCGGGTTCCCCGACGACTTCCGCTGCTTCGACCTGTCGGGGGTCTCGCCCGCCACCGATGCCTCCTCGTACGCCATGCCGTATGCCGATGCTGACGCGGCCGGTGCCCGGCCGTGCGTCAAAACCGGTCCGGACCCCACTGTCCGAACCGTGTACCAGTGTCCTGTGTGAGGGCTTAACCCCCGTGGTAGACGAGAACGACATACCTACTGGTTCCAGTACATCCCGCCCACGCACTCTCGACAGACCAATGTGAGAGGGGTCACCCTGTCATTCATCCACGCGGGGAGGCATGGATGGGCAGGAGCCGCAGAACAATTCCGGAGGAGCTTCTGCTGCTCGCTTTGGACCCGGCCACGGGTACCACAGCGCAGCCGCAGTCGCTCGACCTCGGTCTGGCCGGAGCACAGCTAGTGGAGCTGGCGCTGGCCGGACGGATAGCCCCAGACGGGGATCGTATCGCCGTGGTGATGCCACGGCCGACCGGAGATCCGACTCTGGACTCCGCACTGGAACTGCTGCGCAGGCGCGGCAGCCCGGTTCGGGCCGTCCACTGGATCGGCGGACCCCGACTGGGGCTCCGCCAGACGTACCTCTCGCACCTGGAGCGGTGCGGCATGGTTCATGCCGTGGCGGGTCAGATGTGCGGGGTGCTGCCGACGACTCGCTACCAAGCGACGGAGACGGCCATCAGCCGGGAAATCAGGTCCCGGCTGGATTCGGCGATCCGCACCGGCGTGCCGCCGGACCCGCGGACCGCCGCGCTCGCCGCCCTGGCCCACGCGGTCGGTCTCGGCAAGCATCTGTATCCCGGGAACGAAGGGCGTTCATCCCGCTCCCGTCTCCGGGACCTCATCAGGCACGACCCGATGGGCGGCCTCGTGGCGCACGCCGTGATGGACGTCCAGAACGGTGTGGCGGCTCAGCCGCGCCGCAGCGCCGCACCGGCAGGCCCCACGGGTCCTGGCGGCCGGCAACCGGCCAGGGCGGTGGCGGACCCGGACCGGATCCCCATGCAGCCGCGCCGAGGGTCCATGGCACGCGCCGTGGCCCACTGAGTACGGCGACAGACAGCACACCACCTCACATCACATCTCACGGCATCGCGCCGCAGCACCAGGCAAGCGCACCACCGCACCAGCGCCGCACCGCAGTCCCCCAGACCCGGTACGGGAGCCGCTGGGCCGCGCGGGGCACGGCACCGGACCGTCCGGACGACGACATCCCGGTGCCGCCGCCCCGCGCGGCCGCACATCCGCACCCCTATACGTCCGCCCGCACGTTCGCACATCGGCTGTTTTCCAGCGCTGCCACACACGTTGGTGGCACTCTGCTGAGCGGTAGACACGCAAAATCGAGGCAGGCAAGCCGGAGGTGCACGTCCCGTGGCGTCCAATGTCAATCCCACCGTCAGGCGACGTCGCTTGGGTCAGGAGCTGCGCCGGCTCCGTGAGCTCAAGGGCATGACGGCCGAGGAGGTCGCCGAGCGCCTGCTCGTCTCGCAGTCGAAGATCAGCCGCCTCGAGAACGGCCGCCGCTCCATCAGCCAGCGCGACGTCCGTGACCTGTGCGGTGTCTACGAGGTCGAGGACCACCGCATCGTCGACTCCTTGATGCAGATGGCCAAGGACTCACGCCAGCAGGGCTGGTGGCACTCCTTCGGCGACATCCCGTACAGCGTGTACATCGGTCTGGAGACGGACGCCGCGTCGTTGCGCGTGTACGACCCCCAGGTGGTCCCCGGCCTGCTCCAGACCCGTGGCTACGCCGAGGCGCTGATCACCGGCGCGCTCCCGGAGACCACGACGACCGACATCGAGAAACGGGTCCAGGTGCGCATGCGCCGCCAGGAGCGCATCGCCGCGCCGGACAACCCGCTGCGCCTGTGGACCGTTCTCGACGAGTCCGCGCTCCGTCGCGTGGTCGGCTCCCGGCAGCTGATGCGTGACCAGCTGGAGCACCTCCTGGAGCAGTCCCAGCTGCCCCACGTGACGGTTCAGGTGATCCCCTTCGAGCTCGGCGCCCACCCCGGACTGAACGGGCAGTACGCGATCCTGGAGTTCCCCGACGCGGCGGACTCCAGCGTGGTCTACATCGAGGGCGTCACGAGCGACCTGTACCTGGAGAAGGCGAACGACGTCCAGCAGTACAGCGTGATGTACGAGCACCTGCGGGCGCAGGCGCTCAACGTGGAGCAATCACGCCAGCTCATCGCGGGGATCGCGAAGGACTACGCCCGCTGATCCAGCCGGGCCACAGCCCGCGGAACCGTGCCCCGCGCGTGAGGGCGCCGCACGGTACACCCTTGCCGGGGTGAGGCGGAAGACCCACCTGGAATATGCCATCCGGTCGAGTGAACGGCCCCTTCACGCGCCGAGGTTGGCGAGTAGCGTCAATCACGCCATCGAGCAGAAGCGTTGGCGCACACCGCGGTCATGCGGTGGGAGCAACTCACCAACTGTGCAAACCGGAGAAAACATGGCAATTCAGCAGGGCGTTTCGCATGCCTGGGTCAAGTCCTCGTACTCCACCGGCAACGGTGCGTGCGTCGAGGTCAAGTCTCCACTGAAGACCGGCATTTCGGTGCGTGACTCCAAGGTCGTCGAGGGTCCGGTCCTCGCCTTCCCCGCCGACTCGTGGAACGCGTTCGTCACCGAGGTCGGCCGGGGGGCTGCCGACGTCGCGTGACGCGGCAGCGCCGGCCCGTGATACCGGTACACAGCAGAACAACCGCAGCGCCACAATCGGATAAGCAGCACCGTATGAGCCCTCTCGACTGGCCCGCCGTCCCGGCCGAGGGGGCTCGGCCTTGGGTCAGCGCAGCTGGTCGACGTACCGGTCCGTGCCCGGCACCGTCGGAATGAAGGGCGCGACCAGCTCCACCCGCCCGAGCCCGGATCCGGCCACGGCCGCGTCCCGCCCGGTGAAGTGCGCCTCCCAGCACTCCCGCGGGTCCTCCTGGAGGAACCACAGCAGCGTCAGCCGGGTGTCCACGCCCTCGACCTGCTTGACGTACGCCATCCGGTCGCCCGGCAGCGGCGTCGGCCGGAAGACCGTCACCATCGCGGCCGGTGAACCGGCGACCGCGCCCGGCAGGTGCCGGACCCGCAGCCACTCCAGCAACTTCCGCCTCGCCCCCGGCCCTTCCGCGTCGATGACCTCCAGAACCAGCCCCTTGTACGGGTGGTCGAGCGCGTGGAAGTCGCGCGGGCCCGCCGCGCCGTCCCGGTAGACGGTCGCCTCGTGGTCCTGGAAGGCGGTGAAGACGTGGGTGCGCTCCTGGTGGACGCGGCCGTCGCGGTTCAGCCGTCTGTTGATGCCGACGGTCCACTTCATGTGCTCGTCGTAGCGGCCCTCCGTCACCCAGTACGTGGAGAGGTAGCACCCGGCGGTGACCGGTTCGGCGACCGCGGACCTCACCGGGTAGCGCAGGAGCTGGAGGTCGCGCGTGGCGACCCAGCGGCGCCCCGCGTACATCCAGGGCATGGCCATCGCGCCGGCGTAGTAGTGGTCGTCCTCGTACCAGCGGTTGTAGGCGAACTCGTGCCCCGGGTGCGGCTCGACCATGGTGATCAGGGCGTGCCCCGGGCGTACGCCATAGGGTCCGACGGCGGCCAGCTCGGCGTACACGTCGCTTCGGGTGTCGTCGCTTCGGGTGTCGTCGCTTCGGGCTTCTTCTCCCATGCCTCTCGCCTGCCTCTCTCTTCCTTCCTCCTGCCGACGCCCATACTCTGACGCCCCGTCAGACGAACTGCCAGAGCCGGGAGGGCTCCATGCCGACATCGCCGTCGCCGCTCCTCGAAGGAAAGACCGTCGTCGTCTCGGGTGTCGGTGCCGGGCTCGGCCACCAGGTGGCGGCAGCCGTGGTGCGCGACGGGGGCAACGCCGTGCTGGGCGCGCGCACGGAGGCGCATCTCGCCAAGTCCGCCGCGGAGATCGACCCCGGGGGCGTACGCACCGCGTACCGGGCGACGGACATCACCGACGAGCGGCAGTGCGAGGCCCTGGCCGCGCTGGCGTGCGACCGCTTCGGCGGGATCGACGCCGCCGTCCATGTCGCCGCCTGGGACAGTCATTTCGGCGGCCTGGAGGACGCGGACTTCGAGACGTGGCGCGGTGTCGTCGACGTCAATCTGCTCGGCACGCTGCGCATGACGCGGGCGTGCCTGCCCGCGCTGAAGGAGCGGGGCGGGTCAGTGGTGTTCATCGGCACACAGTCGGCGGTGGCGGCGCCGTCGCAGGTGCGGCAGGCCGCGTACGCGGCGTCGAAGGGGGCGTTGACCTCTGCCATGTACTCCCTCGCGCGGGAGCTCGGACCGCATCGCATCCGGGTCAACTCGGTGCTGCCGGGGTGGATGTGGGGGCCGCCGGTCAAGGCGTACGTCCAGTTCACCGCGGAGTCCGAGGGGGTGCCGGAGGCGGAGGTGCGGGGGCGCCTCGCGGCGCGGATGGCTCTGCCGGAGTTGGCCACGGATGGGGATGTGGCCGACGCGGTGGTGTTTCTGGCGTCGGAGCGGGCGCGGTCCATCACCGGGCAGTCGCTCTTGGTGAACGCCGGGGAGTTGATGCGGTAGTCCGTCGTCGGCTGCGGGCTGTCGTGGCTGGGCGCGCAGTTCCCCGCGCCCCTACGGGGGTGCGCCTCGGGTGGTCAAGTATGTGAACAACAATCAGTTCAGCGAACGATTTTGCCTGCTCTTGACCCTACCCCCCGTTGTCGCCGACGTGTGCCCGAACCCACGATGAGCACGCACTTCCGGGTCGTTCATGTCTTCCGTGGCCGGTACTGGCGAAGTGCGAGCCATTATGCGCAGTTCACCAGGCGGACCCCTGGAGGGCCATATGAACAGTCTCGACTGGGCCGTGCTCATCGGCTACTTCGGCGTGATGGTCGCGATCGGCGTGTGGTCCCACAAGCGGGTCGACAACGTCAGCGACTTCTTCACCGCCGGCGGAAAGATGCCCTGGTGGCTGTCGGGCATCTCGCACCACATGTCGGGCTACAGCGCGGTGATGTTCACCGGGTACGCCGGCATCGCGTACACCTACGGCGTGACGTCCTTCGTCACCTGGTCCTTCCCCATCGCCCTGGGCATCGCCATCGGCGCGCGGCTCTTCGCCCCCCGCATCAACCGGCTGCGTTCACGGCTGCACGTCGCCTCGCCGCTCGAATACCTCAAGAACCGCTACAACCTGAAGACGCAGCAGGCGCTCGCCTGGTCCGGGATGCTGCTGAAGATCGTCGACGTGGGTGCCAAGTGGGCCGCCATCGCCACGCTGCTCGCGGTCTTCACCGGGGTCTCGCTGAACCAGGGCATCCTCATCACCGGCGTCATCACGGCGATCTACTGCACCATCGGCGGCCTGTGGGCGGACGCCCTCACCGAACTGGGGCAGTTCATCATCCAGCTCTTCGCCGGTATCGCGATGTTCGTGGCGGTCGTCGCCAAGCTCGGGCCGCACGGCGGCTTCTTCGGCGTCTGGGACGAGCCCGAGCTGGCGGGCCACGCGAAGCCGCTGGTCGGGCCGTACGGCACGGTGTTCCTGCTCGCGTTCCTCTTCATCAAGCTCTTCGAGTACAACGGCGGCATGCTCAACCAGGCGCAGCGGTACATGGCGACCGCCAACGCCAAGGAGGCCGCGCGCTCCGCGAAGCTCTCCGCGATCCTGTGGCTGGTCTGGCCGCTCGTCCTCTTCTTCCCCATGTGGATGTCGCCCCTCCTGGTCGACGCCAAGAAGCCCGACGGCTCGGACGCGTACGCCCTGATGACCGAACAGCTGCTGCCGCACGGGCTGTTGGGTCTGGTCATCGTCGGCTTCTTCTCGCACACCATGGCGATGTGCTCCTCCGACGCCAACGCCATCGCCGCCGTCTTCACCCGGGACGTGGCGCCCGTGCTCTCCGCGCGGGCGAAGGTCTGGTCGGAGCGCACGGGGCTGCTCGCCGCCCGCCTCACCACGGTGATCTTCCTGGGGCTGTCCATGGCGGTCGCGACGCAGGTCAACTCCCCCACGTTCAAGGACATCATCACGGTCGTCATCAAGTGGGTCGCCGGTCTGATGGGGCCGATCGCGATCCCGATGATGCTGGGCCTGCTGCGCACCTTCCGCAAGTCCGGCCCGACCGCCGCGCTGACCAGCTGGGGAGCCGGGCTCTTCGCCTTCTACCTGGTCAACTACCCGATCAACGACGCCGTCGAGGGCGGTGTGGCCCTCCAATACCAGGTGTCGATCCCGCTGGCGGTCTCGCTGATCCTCTACATCGTCATCGGTTACGTGAAGCCGGAGGACACCCCGGAGCGGGACGCGCTCATCGAGCGGATCAACACGGACGATGACAGCCCGGCCGGTTCCACGGGCGCGGCGGCCATGCCCGCCCCGGCCCAGGCGCCTCAGCCGCGCGGATAGCGGGCCAGCCAGCCCGGCGCGGACACGGCGGGGCCGTGCAGCGCCGGGCCCTGGGTCATCTCCATGGCGAAGTCGTCCGCGAGCTCCAGGACCGTGGGCCGGCCCTCCAGCTCCGTGAGCCAGCCCGGCGGCAGCGCGGTCTCCCCGTGCAGCGCGCCGAGCAGCGCCCCGCACAGCGCCCCCGTGGCGGAGGACGGGCCGCCGTGGTTGACGGCCAGGCGCACCCCGTGGCGGATGTCCTCGCCGACCAAGGCGCAGTACACGGCGACGGCGAGCGCCCCCTCGGCGGTGCCGTCGGCGAGCAGCTCCGCCACCCGCGCGGCCGTGGGCATGCCCTGGCGTACGGCGCCCAGGGCGTGCCGCAGGGCGTCCGCGACGGGCGGGTGGCCGGGGTGGGCGGCGAGCAGGGCGAGGGTCCGCTGGATCGCGCCGTCGAGGGACTCCCCGCGGGCGAGGCCGTGCACGATGACGGCGTGCGCGCCGGCCGCGAGGTAGGCGGTGGGGTGGCCGTGCGTCTGGACGGCGCCCTCGACGGCGAGCTGGAGCACGAGCTGCGGCTCCCAGCCGACGAGGAGACCGAAGGGCGCGGACCTGACGGCGGCCTCGGGGCCGCGCTCGTCGGGGTTCTTGGGGGTCTCCAGGGTGCCCATGACCGCGTTGCCCAGTCCGAGGAGGCAGGCGCGGGAGGGGGCGCGGCGGGAGTAGAGCCACTCTTCGCGGGCGAGCCAGCCGTCCTCCTTTCGCCGCTCGTCCGGGCCCCAGTCGCTCTGGGTCGCCGCCCAGCGGCGGTAGGCGCGGTGCAGGTCGGTCGGCGGGTGCCAGGCGCCGGTGTCGCGGCGGACCTGGGCGCGGATGAGGCCGTCCACGGTGAAGAGGGCGAGCTGGGTGGCGGCGGTGACCGCGCCCCGTCTGCCGTACGCGGGCACGGGCTCGGTGAGGCCTTCGGCGCCGTGCGCCGCGCGTATCTCGTCGAGGGAGAGCCCGTCCAGGGGTGCCCCGAAGGCGTCGCCCACGGCGGCCCCGAGGAGCGTGCCGCGCACCCGGCTGCGGAAGTCCTGCTGTTCGGCGCGGCCCCAGACACCGGTGGCTGCTGCTGTGCCCACCGGACCTCCCTCCGTGCCTCGCCCGGTTGCGACTGCGCAGCACTGTAATCGAACGGGAACGCTCGATTCAGACGGCAAGTGGTATGCGGCAAGACGCCCTTGAGGTCGCTTTTGGACGACGTTCACGGGAGCTTCGCAGTTGCTACAGACACCGCGCCCCCGGCCGTCATCCGCAGGGCGGGGCCGGGCCCGCGCCGGTGCCCGTGATCCGCTGCCGCTGCTCGCTCGCCCAGCCGTAGCCGGGGTCGATGCGCAGCGCCTCGTCCAGGGCGGTGAGGGCGTCGTCGCGGCGGCCGAGGGCTTCCAGGGACAGGGCCTTGCCGCCCCACGCCCAGGCGTAGCCGGGGTCGAGCGCGAGGGCCGCGGCGTACTCGGCGGCGGCCTCCTCGTGGTGGCCCGTGAGGCGCAGCACGTCGCCCCGCTCGCCCCGGGTGCCCGCCGCGTCCGGGGCGAGATCCTGGGCGCGGTCGAGGTCGGCGAGGGCGCCGGCCGTGTCGCCGAGGGACTGCCGCACCCGGGCCCTGCGGGTCAGCGCCCAGGCGTAGTCCGGCCACAGGGTGATCGCGCGGTCCAGGTCGGCCAGGGCCTCGCGGACGCGGCCGAGGGTGAACTTGACCTGGCCGAGGCTGCCGAGGGTGAGCGGCTCCGCGGGGTCGAGGGCGTGCGCCCGCTCCAGCCAGGGCAGCGCCTCGTCCGGGCGTCCCATGCGGCGGTAGGTCTCGCCGCGCTCGCGCGCGGGCCACGCGGCGTCGGGCGCCACCTCGGCGGCGTCGGCCAGATGCCCGAGGGCCGCCTCGTACTCGCCGAGCGCCCGGCGGGTGACGGCGAGGCCGTGGTGGCCCCACGGGTCGCGGGGGTCCAGGGCGAGGGCGCGCTCGTGGTCGCCGAGGGCCTCGCGCAGCCGGCCGAGGAGGAAGAGCCGCAGGCCGTGCGCGTTGTACGCGGCCACCCTGCCCTCGTCGTCCAGCTCGGCGCGGCCGAGCAGCACCTCCAGGACCAGCAGGGCGCCCTCCCGCTCCAGGGCGAGGGGGCCCAGGCAGGCGGTGGCCAGCGACTTCAGGGGCTCCGTCTCCCCGGCCAGGGGGTCCGTGGCCGCGTCGGAGCCCTCGGCGCCCGCGGTGTCCTCGGCCGCGTCCGTCACGGCCCGCGCCCACTCGCGGGCCACCGCAGTGGCCACGCGGCACGCCTCGACCCCCTCGCGCAGCACCTCCGGGAGCGCGGCGCGCGGCCGGGCGCACAGCCGGTGGTACAGCTCCTCGACGCGCGGCGCCCGCCACGCCGGGCGTGTCCACGGCCGGTCAGGCCTGGCCGGGCCGCCCTCCTCCAGCGCGCCGCGCCGCCGCTCGTACACCTCGGCGAGGCGGGTGTGCGCCGAGCTCCAGCTCTCCGGGGAGGCGTTGCGGCGCAGGCGGAGCATCGGGGCGCGGACGACGCCGTGATAGCGCGCCGTCCCTTTGCCGTCGGTCCGGACGAACGGCATGGTGCGCAGCCACGCAAACAGCTCCGCCGGGTCGACGCCGCCCTCGCCGGTGGCCGCGCGGATGGCCTCCTCGTCCAGCCGGCGGGGCAGCGCGCACGCGAGCGCGGCCGCCCGGCGGGCCGGGTCCGGCTCCCACTTCAGGAAGCGCTCCACGGCCGTGGCGCTCGGGTCGCCCACGTCGCCGGGGGCCGTGGGGCCGCTCTCGGCGAGCGTGGAGACGAGCACGGGCAGGCGGCCCGTCAGGCGCAGGACCTCGGCGACCACCGGCTCCTCGGTGACGCCCTTGGCGGCGAGCAGGTCACGTGCCTCGGCCTCCGTGAAGGGCCGCAGCGGCAGGTCGGCGGCGAAGTCGGCGGCGCCCTCCCAGCGGGCCGGGTCGAGGGGGCGCTGCCCGGCGGTCACCACGACGGTGTGGGCGGGGAGTTCGCCGTACCGGTCGGTCGTCATCACGTCGTGCAGCCAGCGGTCGAGGAACGGTGACGTCCGCTCGTACGTGTCGAAGAAGAGGACGAGCCACGGCGCGGCGTCGGCGGCCCCGGCCAGCTCGTCCAGGAGCACGGGGGTGAGGGATCGCTCCGGTTCCAGGACGAGGCGGGCGTCCTCCTGGCTGCGGAAGCGGGCCCGCAGCCGGTCGGCGCCCAGCGCGAGGCGGTCGGCGTCGACGGCGCGAACGCGCCGACGACCGGCACCAGGCCGAGCCCGGCGACCCCGCGCGGGCGGCCACGGCGCTGCCCGTGGACGGCGTGCCGGGTCCCGGCCGGCGCTCGGCCGCCGCGACGGCCTCGTGGCTGCGCTGCCGGTAGGTGGCAAGGGCCCGCTCCAGCTGCTTCAGGGGCCGTCCCTGCTGGGCGAATTGCGCGGCCACTTCGGCGAGGACCTCCGGGACGCCGCTCGCGCCCTCGTCCACGGACGCGACGAGTGCGCCCCGGTCGCGGGCCAGCTGGGCCATCTCCCGCACCAGTGACGTCTTGCCGACCCCCGCGTGGCCGTGCACATGGAAGAGGAACCGGTGCCGGTCGTCGTCCGGCGGCATCTCGAAGTTGGCTTCGAACAGGCGCAGTTCCTCGCGGCGCCCGACGAACGCCGCCCGCCGTCTGCGCCGGATGAGCTCCTGCATCGACATCCTCGTCCGTGCCATTCCGCCCCTCCCCTCCGTCCCCCGGGCTCCCGGCCCGCGGCCAGTCTCACGCATACGGGCGGGCCGCGAGGTGAACGGCCGCCATCTTCGAGCGAACGTCCGCGTCTCGTAACGGAGTTCCTGTGGTGTACAACCTTCACTCGAAATGACCCGTCTCCCGTTACGTCACAGACGTTCCTCACAGGAGGCACCGTGCCCCGCCGCACACTCATCACCGCCATCGCGGTCGCCGCGCTGACGACCCCCCTCGCCCTCTTCGCCACGTCCGGTTCCGCGTCGGCCGCCCCCGTGCCGCCGCGCACGCCGATGACCGACTTCAACCACGACGGGTACGCCGACCTCGCCGTCGCGGCGCCGCACGGCACGGTCGACGGAGTCGAGAAGGCCGGCTACGTCTCGGTCGTCTACGGCACCGCCTCCGGGCCCGGCACGGCGCGCCACCAGCTCATCAGCCGGGCCACGCCCGGCGTCCCCGGCGAACTGGAGGGTACGTACGCCTTCGGTTACCAGTCGATCCCCGGTGACCTGGACGGCGACTCGTACACCGACCTGCTCGTGGCGGGTGGCGGCGACGAGAACAAGGCCACCGTGCTCTGGGGCTCCAAGGACGGCCTGACCGGCCAGAACACCCTTCTCCCTTACACGTACTCCGATTTCGCCCTGGGCGACTTCAACGGCGACGGCAAGCGTGACCTCGTCGTGAACTCGCACCCGAGCGACGACCCGGACGTCTCCGGGATGACGATCCAGTACGGCCCGTTCACCCGGGACGGCAAGACGCGCACGCAGGACAGCATCACCACGGACGACGGCTCCTCGGGTCTGCGCTCCTTCATCACCGGTGACCTGACGGGCGACGGCGTCGACGACATCGTCACCACGCACGGCTTCGAGGAGATGCAGCACGAGGCCCGCTTCTGGAAGGGCTCGAAAACCGGCGTCAGCCACACCGCGAAGTCCCTCGGCACGGCGTACAGCGGCACCGTCGGCGATGTCGACGGCGACGGTTACGGCGACCTGATCACCCGCGACATCGGCTCCGTCACCGAGGTGATCGACTCCGCCCCGGGCAGCATCACGATCCAGTACGGCAGCTCCACCGGCCCCTCGGACGCGCGCAAGAAGGTCATCACGCAGGCCACCGCGGGCGTCCCCGGGGCGAGCGAGGAGAACGACGCCTTCGGCGCGTCCCTCAGCGCCGGTGACGTGAACGGCGACGGCAAGGCGGAGGTCGCCGTCGGCGTCCCCGGCGAGAGCCTCGACGCCGCCACCGGCACCGGCGCGGTCATCCTGCTCAAGGGCGCCGCCAAGGCCGAGGGCGGCATGACCGGCAAGGGCGCCGTCGCCTACAACCAGTCCACGGCGGGCGTGCCCGGCGTCTCCGAGACGGGCGACGACTTCGGCCGCCAGGTGAGCCTCACCGACCTCAACAAGGACGGCAAGGCCGACCTGACCGCGACGGCCCCCGGCGAGGACGGCACGTACGCCGACTCGGGCGCCCTGTGGAACCTGTACGGCTCCGCGAGCGGCCTGACCACGACGGGCGCGGGCACGCTCAGCCCGGCCAAGCTCGGAGCGCCCGAGAAGGGTGCCGCCTTCGGCCTGCGGCTCGGCGCCTGACCCACCCCGCCCCACACGCTCTCTGGCTCTCTGGAGGACCAGTGCGACGCTCTCTGACGGCCGCCCTCGCGGTCACCACCCTCATCACGCCCCTCGTGCTCGTCGCCACCGCGGGCTCCGCGTCGGCCGCGCCCGTGCCGCCGCGCACCCCGCTCGTCGACTTCAACCACGACGGGTACGCCGACGTCGCGATCTCCTCGGTCGGCGGCTGGCAAGGCACGACGCCCGGCACGGTCACGGTCATCTACGGCTCGGCCTCGGGCCCCGACACCGCCCACGCGACCTTCGGCCGCGCCACCCCGGGCGTCCCCGGCGACCCGCAGGACGGCGGACGCTTCGGCTCGCAGACGGCTGCCGCCGATCTCGACGACGACCAGTACACGGACCTCGTCATCAGCGGCGACGGCAACGCCGTCGTCCTGTGGGGTTCGGCGTTGGGCCTGCACGGCGAGAGGAGCTCCGAGCTGCCCTGGCGCGGCAGCGACGTCACCGCCGGCGACTTCAACGGCGACGGCAAGCGGGACCTGGTCACGGGCGATATCGAGGGCGAGCCCGACCCCGGCGACGACCTCTTCGGGATGTCGGTGTCGTACGGACCGTTCACCCGCGACGGCAAGGCCGCGAGCAAGCAGCAGGTGCCCACCCAGCGGGAGTTCGGCGAATCCGCCTTCGTGGTCGGCGACGTCACGGGTGACGGCGCCGACGACATCGTCTCCAGCCACGGCTTCGAGGAGAAGGCGCACGCCAGCCAGTTCTGGAAGGGCGGCAAGAACGGTGTGAGCACCACGTCCACACCGCTCGCCGCCACCTACAGCGGGGCGATCGCCGACGTCGACAAGGACGGCTACGGCGACCTGATCGTCCGCGACATCGGCAACAACTACGAGGACATGCCCTACCAGAAGGGCACGGTCCTCGTCAGGTACGGAACGCCGGACGGGCCTTCCGCGACCCGCACCGCGAAGATCACCCAGGAGACGGCGGGCGTCCCCGGCGTCGGCGAGGTGGGCGACGAGTTCGGCTCCTCGATCAGCGCGGGCGACGTCAACGGCGACGGCTACGCGGACGTCGCCGTCGGCATCCCCGGCGAGGACATCGAGTCGGTCGCGGACGCCGGGAGCACCGTGCTGCTCAAGGGCTCCCGCTCCGGCCTGACCGGCACGGGCGCGCAGGCCTTCCAGCAGTCCACGGCCGGGGTGCCCGGCGCCTCGGAGAAGAACGACAAGTTCGGCAGCCAGGTCCTGCTCTCCGACACCAACAAGGACGGCAGGGCCGACCTGACGGCGACCGCGCCCACGGAGGACGGCACCTACGCCGACTCCGGTGCCGCCTGGTACCTGCGCGGTGCCGCGAGCGGCCTCACCGTCACCGGCATCACGTCCTACAGCCCGAAGTCGCTCGGACTCCCGGAGAACCGCGTGGAGTTCGGCGGCGCGCTGACCCGCTAGTCAGCGCCCGCCCTGCTGCCGCTGAGGGACGTCAGTCCACCAGCGGCAGCAGCTCCGGCAGGTGCCCGTCCGAGGCAGCGGCTGCCCGCTGCCGTTCCTCGGGCACCTCGCCGTAGAGCGTCGTCCGCGGCTTCGCGGGCCGCCCGGCCGCCTCCGCGATGGCCACCAGGTCCTCGACCGAGCGGTAGGAGCCGTAACTGGAGCCCGCCATACGGGAGATGGTCTCCTCCATCAGGGTTCCGCCGAGGTCGTTCGCGCCGGACCGCAGCATCTCGGCGGCGCCCTCCTGGCCCAGCTTCACCCAGCTCGTCTGGATGTTGGGGATGTGCGGGTGCAGCAGGACCCGCGCCATGGCCGTCACCGCGCGGTTGTCGCGGGTGGTCGGGCCCGGCCGGGCGATGCCCGCCAGATAGACCGGCGCGTTGGTGTGGATGAAGGGCAGCGTCACGAACTCCGTGAAACCGCCGGTCTCCTGCTGGATCGCGGCCAGCGTGCGGAAGTGGCCGAGCCAGTGCCGGGGCTGGTCCACATGCCCGTACATCATCGTGGACGACGAGCGGATGCCCAGTTCGTGCGCGGTCTTGACGACCTCGATCCAGGTGGCGGTCGGCAGTTTGCCCTTGGTGAGGATCCAGCGCACCTCGTCGTCGAGGATCTCGGCGGCCGTCCCCGGGATGGAGTCGAGCCCCGCCTCCTTGGCCGCGCCGAGCCACTCCCGTATCGAGAGTCCCGTCCTGGTCGCGCCGTTGACGACCTCCATCGGCGAGAAGGCGTGCACGTGCATGCCCGGCACGCGCTCCTTCACGGCCCGCGCGATGTCGAAGTAGGCGGTGCCCGGCAGGTCGGGGTGGATGCCGCCCTGCATGCACACCTCGACGGCGCCGACGTCCCAGGCCTGCGCGGCGCGGTCGGCGACCTGGTCGAGGGAGAGGGTGTAGGCGTCCGCGTCGGTCCTGCGCTGCGCGAAGGCGCAGAAGCGGCAGCCGGTGTAGCAGACGTTGGTGAAGTTGATGTTGCGGGTGACGATGTACGTGACGTCGTCGCCGTTGACCGTCTTGCGGATGTCGTCCGCGATCCCGCAGAGCGCGTCCAGCGCGGGCCCGTCGGCGTGCAGCAGGGCCAGCGCCTCGTCGTCGGTGAGCTTGGTCGGATCGTCGGCGGCCTGCGCGAGAGCGGACCTCACATCACCGTCGATGCGGGACGGCACCATGCCGGGTGCCGCTTGCTCCCGCAGGGCCGCCCAGTCGCCGTAGACCTCGTCGAAGTCCTCGCGCCGGTCGGCGGTGCGGCCCTCCGTGTCGATGGTGCGGTGCAGGTCGGTGCGGCCCGATGACTTCGTGGCGACGTACCCCTCGTCGGGCTCCTGCCAGGGGTGGCCCTCGACGGTGGCGTCCGGGAGGGCGAGGCCGGTCTCCGGGTCGGCGAGGGCCCGCAGGTGCGGCAGGAGGCGCGGGTCGAGCCAGGGCTCACCGCGCCGCACGAACTCGGGGTAGACGCAGAGCCGCTCGGCGAGGGTGAAGCCCGCCGCGGCGGACCGCTCGGCCAGTTCGTCCAGCTTCGGCCACGGCTTCTCCGGGTTGACGTGGTCGATCGTGACCGGCGAGACGCCGCCCCAGTCGTCGATGCCGGCGCCGATCAGCCGCTCGTACTCCCCCGCGATGAGGTTCGGCGGGGCCTGGATGTTGCCCGCCGGGCCCATGATGTGCCGGGCGACGGCGATCGTGGCGACGAGGTCGTCGATCTCGGCGTCGGGCATGCCGCGCATCGCCGTGTCCGGCTTGGCGCGGAAGTTCTGGATGATCAGTTCCTGGATGCCGTGGTACGAGCGTGCCACGCGGCGCAGCGCGAAGAGCGAGTCCGCCCGCTCCTCGTACGTCTCGCCGATCCCGATCAGCAGCCCGCTGGTGAAGGGCACGGACGAGCGTCCCGCGTCCTCCAGGACCCGCAGCCGGACAGCCGGTTCCTTGTCCGGGGAGCCGTAGTGCGGCTGCCCCGGCTCGCTCCACAGCCGCTCGGCGGTCGTCTCCAGCATCATGCCCATGCTGGGCGCGACGGGCTTGAGCCGCTGGAAGTCCGTCCAGGTCATGACGCCCGGGTTGAGGTGCGGCAGCAGCCCCGTCTCCTCCAGGATGCGGATGGAGATGGCGCGGACGTACGCGATGGTGTCGTCGTACCCCTCGGCCTCCAGCCACTCGCGGGCCTCGGGCCAGCGGTCCTCCGGCTTGTCGCCGAGGGTGATGAGGGCTTCCTTGCAGCCCAGTTCGGCCCCGCGCCGCGCGATGTCGAGCACTTCGTCCGGGGACATGAACATGCCGTGCCCGTCGCGGCGCAGCTTGCCGGGCACGGTCGCGAAGGTGCAGTAGTGGCACTTGTCGCGGCACAGCCGGGTGAGCGGGATGAAGACGCTCTTCGAGTACGTGATGACGCCGGCGCGGCCCGCCGCCTCCAGGCCCGCGTCGCGCACCCGGGCGGCCGACGCGGTGAGGTCGTCGAGGTCCTCACCGCGGGCCTGCAACAGGACGGCGGCCTCCGTCACATCGAGCGCGACACCGTCTCGCGCCCTCCTGAGCGCGCGCCGCATGGCGTTCGCGGTGGGTCGTCCGGCCTCGTCGGGCTGCGCGCTGTTGGTCATGTCTCCGAGCATACGAGCGACAACGCGTGACCTGGGCGGATACTTCCGTGGTGGCTACGGAGGACTTCCTTGGTGGCTACGGAGGGCTTATGGCCTTCTGTGCCGCGTCGAGCGCCGCGCACACCCGCGCTTCCCCGGCGGCCGGCAGCTGCACGATGACCTCGTCGACGCCCAGCTCCGCGAAGTGCGCGAGCTTGCCCGCCTCGGGAGCCACGGCCGTCAGCGCCACGTACAGGTCGGCCGCCTCGCGCCCCGCCTCGGCCCACGCCGTGCGCAGCGCGGGCAGCGCCCGGCGCAGTCCGCTGCCGCCGACGGGCAGCCAGCCGTCGGCGTACTCCGCGACGTGCGCGAAGAGCCCCGGCCCGGCGGCGCCGCCGATGAGGGTCAGCGGCCCGTGCAGCGGCCCTTTCCCGAGCCGCTTGCGGGGCGCGCGCCGGGGCTTCGGATGGACCTCGCTGGCCCGCACGGAGCCGTACTCGCTCTCGTACTCCGTGGGTTGCTCGGCCCACAGAGCCCGCATGAGCGCCATCCGGTCCCGCACGACGGCCCGCCGGTGGGGCCAGGGGACGCCGTGGTCCTCGGCCTCCTCGCGGTTCCAGCCGTAGCCGATGCCGAGGGTGACGCGGCCGCCGGAGAGGTGGTCGAGGGTCGCGACCTGCTTGGCGAGGTCGATGGGGTCGTGCTGGGCGACCAGCGCGATGTTCGTGCCGAGGGTGATCCGCTCGGTGACGGCGGCGGCCTGGGCGAGGGCGACGAAGGGGCTGAGCATGCGGGCGCACTCGGGCGGCAGGTCGCCGCCCGGGTAGGGGGTCTCGCGGGGCACGGGGATGTGGGTGTGCTCGGGGAGGTAGAGCCCGTCGAAGCCCCGCCCCTCCAACTCCCGGGCCAGCCGCACCGGCCCGATCGTGCCGTCGGTCATGTACAGCGTCGCGGAGATGCGCACGGGTGCCTCCGGGGAGTCGTTGCTTCCTCGGCACTTCCTATCCCCGGAAAGCCGGTTGGTCCATGGCCGCGCGCTCATTACCCTGGCGCCGGTGAACAGACGACGGCAGAAGAAGCTGACCCGTCGCCTGGTGCTCGCCGCGCTGCTCGGCGACACCGCCACCGTGGCCTGCGTCCTGCGCACCGGCGTCGACCCGCGCCTGCCGAACGCGCAGGGCACGCTGCCCCTGTACGCGGCCTCGGTGCACGGCGACGCCGAGGCGGTGCGGCTCCTGCTGCGGGCGGGCGCGCTGCCCGACGCCGAGAGCGGCCACGGCTCCGAGGGCACCCCGCTGTGCGGCGCGGCCTGCTGGGGCCACGTCGACGCGGTGCGCGAACTGCTCGCCCACGGCGCGGACCCGAACCTGCCGGAGGACCACGGCACGGGCTGGACGCCGCTGCGCTGGGCGCGGGGCGGTCCGCATCCACAGACGGAGGCGGTGCTGGTGGCGGCGGGCGCCAACGAGAGGTCTACGCCGCCCGGTTGAGGGGTGCGGTAGAGGGGCGCGGTTAGGCTTCCGGCATGACTACGGACAACTCTCCCGTCACCTTCATCAACGTCTTCGAGATAGCCGCCGAGGACCTCGACGCGTTCGTCGGGAAGTGGGAGCAGCGGGCCCGCCTCATGCGGGACAAGCCCGGCTTCATCGACTCCCGCATGCACCGGGCCCGCTCGTCGGACTCCCGCTTCCAGCTCGTCAACGTCTCCCACTGGGAGAGCCAGGAGGCGTGGGAGGCCGCCACCGCCGACCCCGGTTTCGCGTCCCGCACCAGGGCCGCGCGCGAGGAGACCAGCCGGCCGGTCACACCGAACCCCGCGGTCTACGACGTCGTCGTGGAACTCGCCGCTCCCTGAGACCACCAGCGGCGACACGGGGCGACAAAGGCCGACAGCAGGCGACACCGGGCGACACCGGGTGTAAAACCGTCACTCGCCTTCCCTTGCCGCTCAGTTCACGGCTCAATACCAGGGTTGCACGCACCGCCCACGTCACCACCGACACCCTGGGAGCCGCAGCATGTGTGAGGACCACCCGCAGCACGGCACGATGAACCGGCGCGGACTGTTCGTGACGGGAGCCGCCGCCGCGCTTACGTTGAACGGCGTGAGCTTCGCCGACGGCGCCGAAGGGCGCGTCCCGCCCCAGGAGCGGCAGGGCACGCGGGAGACCAAGACCCTCCGCGGGACCCTGCCGCCGGGCGCCCCCGACTTCGTGTACCTGCCGCTGAGGATCCCGGCCGGCGTCAGCGAGCTGCGCGTCGCGTACACCTACGAGAAGCCGCCCGTGCCCGCCGGGACGCAGGGCAATGCCCTGGACATCGGCATCTTCGACGAGCGCGGCACGGACCTCGGCGGCAAGGGCTTCCGCGGCTGGTCCGGCGGGGCCCGCACCGAGTTCTTCATCCGCGCCGACGAGGCGACGCCCGGCTACATCCCGGGCCGCGTCCGTCCTGGCACCTGGCACATCGCGCTCGGCCCCTACACGGTCGCCCCCGAGGGCCTCCCCTACGAGGTGACGATCACCCTCACCTACGGGGCGCCCGGCAGCACCCCGAGGCCCGCCTATCCGCCGGAGCGCGCGAAGGGCCGTGGCCGCGCCTGGTACCGCGGCGACTGCCACCTGCACTCCGTCTACTCCGACGGCCGCCGCACCCCCGGCGAGATCGCCGCGCTCGCCCGCGCCGCGGGCCTCGACTTCATCAACAGCTCCGAGCACAACACCCACTCGGCGCACGCGCACTGGGCCGAGCACGCCGGGGACGACCTGCTGATCATGCTGGGCGAGGAGGTCACCACCCGCAACGGCCACGTGGTGGCGCTCGGTACGGACCCGGGCACGTTCGTCGACTGGCGCTACCGCGCCCGCGACAACCGCTTCGGCAGATACGCGCGCGAGATCCGCGACGCGGGCGGCCTCGTCGTCCCCGCCCACCCGCACGCCACCTGCGTCGGCTGCAACTGGAAGTTCGGCTTCGGCGAGGCGGACGCCGTCGAGGTGTGGAACGGCCCCTACACGCCGGACGACGAGGTCTCCCTCGCCGACTGGGACAGCATGCTCGTCGCCTCCGTACGCGGCGGGAAACCGTGGATCCCGGCCCTGGGCAACAGCGACGCGCACCGCGACCCCGACCGGATCGGCGGCCCGCAGACGGTGGTCCTCGCCGACGACCTGACCCGCGAGGCCATCCAGGAGGGCCTGCGGCGCGGCCGTTCCTACGTCGCCGAGTCCAAGGAGGTGGAACTCACCTTCTCCGCGGCGGGCGGCCGCGGCAGGCACGCGGGCATCGGCGAACGCCTCACCGTGGACCACGACACCCCGGTCACGGTGCGCCTGGACGTCAGGGGCGCCCCCGGCTGCACGGCCCGCCTCATCACCGACCAGGGCGTCCTGCACACGTCCCCACCCCTCCCGGCCTCCGGCACGGGCACGGTGGAGTGGCGCACGACGCCTTCATACGCGGCGTACGTCCGCGCGGAGATCCGCCACCCGACGACGACGGCTGCCCTGCCGGGGGCACTGCGGGGGTTCACGAACCCGATCTTCCTGGGGCGCTGACCTTGGCGCGGCAGCGCGACTGAACGCACCGGGCCGGGCCGGGACCGGCCGCGGTTGCCTTACTACGGCGACATGTCTGGGTCACGGTCACGAGCCAAGGGCGTGGTGTACGTGTACTCCACGCTCGGCGATCTCCAGCCGGGGATCCTGTGCCCGGTGAGTCCACCCTCCATACGGCGAGGCGGCCGGCGTCGAGTGGCCGGTGGCGGCGAGCCGGGCTCGGTGGGGGCGGGTGGGTGGGGGAAGGGCGGCGCCTCAGCGGAGTGGCGGAGGTGCGGCTCCCGCGTCACGAGTACCGCGGCGCCGCCTTGGAACGCTCAGCCGCCCGGCCACACGATCGCCTGGAGTTCGCTGTACGCGTGCAGCGCGTACGACCCCACGTCCCGGCCCACTCCGCTGCGCTTGAAGCCGCCGAACGGTGCCTCCATGTTGCGGCCGACCGTGTTGACGCCGACGCCGCCCGCCCGCAGCCGGCGGGCGACGCGGAAGGCGCGGGCCACGTCGCCCGACCAGACGTAGTCGATGAGGCCGTACTCGCTGTCGTTGGCGAGCGTGATCGCCGTTTCCTCGGCGGCTTCCGGGCCGTCGGCGTCGAAGGGGACCACCGCCACCACCGGGCCGAAGACCTCCTCGCGGACGACCCGCATGTCGGGGGTGCAGTCGGCGAGGAGGGCCGGGGCGACGTAGAAGCCGGTCGGGAGCGCCGGGCGCTCGCCGCCCGTGACGACGCGTGCTCCCTCCTTGCGGCCCAGTTCGACGTACGACTCGACGCGGTCGCGGTGTGCCGCCGAGATCACCGGGCCGACGACCGTGTCCCGCTCGCGCGGGTCGCCGACCTTGAGGAAGCCGATGTACTCGGTCAGCTTCCGCACCAGCCGGTCGTACACGCCGCGTTCGGCGATCACGCGGGTCGGGGCCGTGCAGATCTGGCCGCTGTAGAAGGAGAAGGTGGTGCCGATACCGGCGACCGCCGCGGCCAGGCCCTTGTCGTCCAGGTCGTCGAAGACGATCGCCGCGCCCTTGCCGCCCAGCTCCATCAGCTGCCGCTTCATGTCGCGGCCGCAGACCTCGCCGATGCGCCGGCCGACCGCCGTCGAGCCGGTGAAGCTCACCATGTCGACGTCGGGGGAGGCGACGGCGGCCTCGCCCACCGCCGCGTCCGTGCCGGAGACGACGTTGACGACGCCGGGCGGGACGCCCGCCTCTTCCAGCGCGGCGGCCATCGCGTACACGGACAGGGGGTCCTGCGGCGCCGGTTTCACGACGACGGTGTTGCCCATGGCGAGGGCGGGCGCCACCTTGCCCGCCGGGTTCGCCCACGGGTTGTTGTACGAGGTGACGCACGTGACGACGCCGACGGGCTGGCGCACGGCGAGCGCGCCCGTGACCGCCGCCGGGCCCATCGGCCCCGCCTCGCTGATCTGCGGCGGCAGGGCGGACTCCACCGGTTCCAGCGCCCCCTTCGCGTACCGCTGGAAACGGGACACGGCCACGGCGACCTGCATGCCGCGCGCCGTGCCGGTCGTCGCGCCGGTCTCGGCGCGGGCGAGTTCGGCGTGCGCGGCGAGGTCGCGGCGCAGGATGCCCGCCGCGCGGTCCAGGACGGCCGCCCGCTCCTCGGGGGCCGTGCGGGACCAGGCGGGGAAGGCGTCGCGGGCCGCCGAGGCCGCCGCGTACGCCTGCTCGCGGCTCGCCTCGGGGGCGAGGCCGACGACCCGCTCGGTCGCCGGGTCGATCACTTCGTAGTGCCCGCCGTCGGGCTCGGCCCACTCGCCGCCGATGAACAGCCGCCGCGCGCCCGTCACTTGGTGCTCACCGTCCTGGTGTCGCGGCCGGACCGCAGGATCGTGCCCGGCACGGCGCCGGTGACGACGTCCTCGCGGATGACCTCGACGCCGTTGACCCAGACGGCGTTGACGCCGATCGCCTTGGAGTCCAGGCGCGGGCTGTCACCGGGCAGGTCGTGGACGAGGGTGGCCTTGCCCGCGTCGATCCGCGCCGGGTCGAAGAGCACCAGGTCGGCGTGGTGGCCCTCGGTGATCCGGCCGCGTTCGCGCAGCCCGAAGAGCTGGGCGGGGTCGTCGGTGAGCATCTTTACGGCCTGCTCAAGGCCGACGAGCTTGCGGCCGCGCAGGCAGTCGCCGAGGAACCGGGTCGTGTACGGCGCCCCGCACATGCGGTCCAGGTGCGCGCCCGCGTCGGAGCCGCCGAGGAGGACGTCCTCGTGCTGCCAGGTCCGGGCGCGCAGGGCCCAGGAGTCGGGGTCGTTGTCGGTCGGCATCGGCCACAGGACGGTGCGCAGCCGGTCGGCGGCGCAGATCTCGACGAGGCAGGTGAAGGGGTCCTGGCCGCGTTCGGCGGCGATGTCGGCGACGACGCGGCCGGTGAGGCCCTCGTTCCCCGTGGAGTACGTGTCGCCGATGACGTACCGGTCGAAGCGGGCCAGGCGGCGGAAGACGCCCGCCTTCTTGCTGTCCGCGCGCCGCAGCATCTCGGCGCGCACGGCGGGATCGCGCAATTTCGCGATGCGTTCCGGGACGGGCAGGGCGAGGATGTCGCCCCAGCCGGGGATGAGATTGAGGGCGCAGAAGGTGCCGAGCGACATGTTCATGGGGGTGAGGATCGGCATGGTGAGGGCGACGACGCGGCCGCCGGCCTGGCGGGCGCGTTCGCTCGGCACGAGCTGGCGCGGGACGCGTTCGGGGACGGCGGCGTCGATGGTGAGGACGTTCCAGTTGAGGGGCCGCCCGGCGGCCACGCTCATCTCCACCAGCAGATCGATCTCGTCGTCGCCGAACTGGTCCAGGCACCCCGCCACGATCGCTTCGAGCTGCGTGCCCTCGTGCTCGGCGACGGCGCGGGAGAGTGCGAGCAGTTCGTCGGGGCGGGCGTGGCGGGAGGCGACGGGCTGTCCGTCGCCGTCGGAGTGCGTCGAGGACTGCGTGGTGGACAGGCCCCACGCGCCCGCGTCCATCGCGTCGTGGAAGAGGCGCAGCATCTCCTCCAGCTGGGCGGGGGTCGGCTGCCCGCCGACGGCGTCCGCGCCCATGACGTACCGCCGCAGGGCGCAGTGGCCCACCATGAACCCGGCGTTGACGGCGATCCGCCCCTCCAGGGCGTCGAGGTACTCCCCGAACGAACTCCACGTCCAGGGCGCGCCCTCCTCCAGCGACACCAGCGACATGCCCTCGACCTTCGACATCATCCGCCGCGTGTAGTCGGCGTCCTCGGGCCGGCCGGGGTGCAGCGGCGCGAGCGTGAACCCGCAGTTGCCGCCCGCGACGGTCGTCACGCCGTGGTTGAGGGACGGGGTGGCGTACGGATCCCAGAACAGCTGCGCGTCGTAGTGCGTGTGCGGGTCGACGAACCCGGGGGCGAGCACCAGGCCCTGGGCGTCCTCGCTGGTCCGCGCCTCCTCGGACACGGCTCCCGGTGCGGCGATGACGGCGATGCGGCCGTCCCGTATGCCGACGTCGGCGACGCGGGCGGGGGCGCCGGTGCCGTCCACGACGGTCGCCGCGCGGATGAGGTGGTCGAGCATGGCGTGTCCCTTCCTGTAGTGCCTGTAGTGGGGCGGGCGGCCGGAAGCAGGCGGGCGTGGCGGAACCCCGGCCTCCGTCCGGGAGGGGAGGCCGGGGTGGCTTCAGGGCTCACGCGCCGGCGGCCTGCCGGAAGCGCGTGGTGCGGTGGACCGGATCCGTGTCGATCTTCGGGATCACGTGCTCGCCGATCAGCCTGATGGTGTTCATCGTGTCCTCGGGCGAGATACCGATCGGCAGCCCGAAGCTGAGCTGGTCGGCACCGGCCTGCTCCCACCGCTTGCACTGCCGGAAGACCTCGTCCGGGTCGCCGCAGATCATCAGCTCCTCGGCGATGAGCAGCTCGATGATCTCCTCGCTGTACGCGGGGAGCAGCTCGGGCCACTCGGGGATGCCCTCGGGGCGCGGGAACGTGTCGTGGTAGCGGAAGAGCAGCGACTGGAGGTAGTTGAGGCCGCCGCCGACGGCGATCTCGACGGCCTTGGCGTGTGTCTCGGCGCAGATGGCCGTGGAGGTCACCATGACGTTGTCGTTGACGAAGTCGCCGATCGCCGCGGCCTCCTTCACGGCCGACTTGTAGGAGTCGACGACCCACTCCATGTCGGACACCTTCTGCACGCTGAATCCGAGCACCCCGAGGCCCTTCTTCCCCGCCATCGCGTACGAGGAGGGGGACCCGGCGGCGTACCACATGGCGGGGTGCGACTTCCCGTACGGCTTGGGAAGGATCTTGCGCGGCGGCAGGGACCAGTGCTTGCCCTGGAAACCGGCGTACTCGTCCTGGAGCCACATCTTCGGGAACTCGGCGATGGTCTCTTCCCAGATCTCCTTGGTGTGGTTCATGTCGGTGATGCCCGGCATGAACCCGAGGATCTCGTGCGATCCGGCGCCGCGGCCCGTGCCGAACTCGAAGCGGCCCTCGGAGAGGTGGTCGAGCATGGCGACCTTCTCCGCCACCTTCACCGGGTGGTTGACGGGCGCGAGCGGGTTGAAGATGCCCGAGCCGAGGTGGATGCGGTCGGTGGCGTGGGCCAGGTATCCGAGGTAGACGTCGTTGGCGGAGAGGTGGGAGTACTCCTCCAGGAAGTGGTGTTCGGAGGCCCAGGCGTACTTGAACCCGGACCTGTCCGCCTGGATGACGTACTCGGTCTCCTCGATGAGCGCCTTGTGCTCCGCTTCGGGGTCGACCTGGGCCCGCGCGGCGGGCACGTATCCCTGTACAAAGAGACCGAATTCCAAGGAGGTTCACCGTCCTCGTGAGGTTCTGACGGGCCGGGCTCGCACCACACGTTTTCTGACGGGCCGTCAGTTCAGGATGCGTCGACTGTTCCACCGGGTGGGCGGGGCGTCAATAGCTGACGTAACGTCAGATGACGCTGACCCCGGCCAGCCAGCCGCCGTCGATGACGAAGGGCTGGCCGGTGATGTACGAGGAGTCCGCGCCGGTGAGGAAGAGCGCGAGGGCCGCGATCTCCTGGGGCGTGCCGATCCGTCCCATCGGCACCAGCTTCTCGTACAGCTTCGCCACCGCCCCGCGCGCCGCCTCCGGGTCGGCGGCCGGGTCCAGCCGCGCCGGGTTGGTCATGGGGGTGTCCACGGCTCCGGGGCAGATGGCGTTGACGCGGATGCCCTTCGCCGCCAGCTCGATGGCGGCGACGCGTGTGAGGCCGAGGATGGCGTGCTTGGTCGCGGCGTACGCGCCGACGAAGGCCATGCCCGTGAGCGCCGTATAGGAGGCGGTGTTCACGATGGTGCCGCCGCCGGCCTCCGCGATCTCGGGGGCGACGGTGCGGATGCCGAGGAAGCAGCCGACCTGGTTGACCTGGATGACCTGCTGGAACTCCTCCAGGGGCGTGGCGAGGAGTTCGTTGAAGCGGAGGATTCCGGCGTTGTTCACCAACCCGTCGACCTTGCCGTAGGCGTCCTTGGCGGTGGCCATCGCCGCCTGCCAGTCGGCTTCCTTGCTCACGTCCAGGTGGACGTACGTGGCCGCCCGCTCGCCCCGCTCCTCGACGATCTCCTTGACCAGCGCCTCGCCCTGGTCGTCGAGCACGTCGGCGACGACGACCTCGGCGCCCTCGGCGGCGAAGAGGCGGGCCTCCTGCTCGCCCTGTCCGCGCGCCGCGCCGGTGACGATGACGACGCGGCCGTCCAGCTTGCCCATGGGGTCACTTCCTTCAGTCGGTGAGGTGAGGGGCCACGTCGGCGGCGAACGCCCGCATCTGGTCGGTGAGTTCGTCCCGCCCGCGGCTGCGGAAGCGGACCTGGATCTGGTCGACGCCCATCGCGGTGTACGCGCGCAGGGACTCGGCGAGGGCCTCCGGCTTGCCGTGCAGCGTCCGGCGCCCCACGGGCCAGCCCGGCTCGCCGACGTACAGGGCCTCGGTGATCGCGCCGATGACGATCGGCTCCTCGATCCCCGCCTGTGCCCGCAGCCGCCTGAGCTTCGCGATCTGCGCGGGCAGCTTGTCGCGCGGGTCGCCCTGGGGCAGCCAGCCGTCGGCGCGGGTCGCCGCGCGGCGGATGGCGGCGGGTGAGGAGCCGCCGACCCAGAGGGGTATGTGCCGCTGGGCGGGGCGGGGGCGCTGGCCGAGTCCGCCGAAGTGGTAGCGGGTGCCGTGGTGTTCGGGGTATTCGTCCGGGCCGAGCGCGGCCCTCAGCGCGTCGATCGTCTCGTCGAGGACCGGCCCGCGCCGCGCGAAGTCGACGCCGAGCGCCTCGAACTCCTCCGGTACGTGCCCGGCGCCGACCCCGAGGATCAGGCGGCCGCCGCTGAGGTGGTCCAGGGTCGCGTACTGCTTGGCGGTGAGGAGGGGGTGGCGCAGGCCCACGATGGCGACGTGGCTCATCAGCCGGACGCCCTCGGTGGCGGCGGCGAGGTAGGAGAGGGTCGCCACGGGGTCGTACCAGGTGGTGCCCATGGCTTCGGCGAGGCGGCGGGGGATCGCGACGTGGTCGCAGCTCGCGAGGTAGGCGAAGCCCGCGCGGTCGGCGGTGCGGGCGATCTCGACGAGGTCGCCGGGGGTCGCGTCGGCTTCCCAGGGTTCGGCGTAGAGGGAGCTCTGGGACTGTACGGGGAGCTGCATCCCGTACGCGAGGGACGAATTCCACTGCGCTGGCGGGGACATGGCTGGCGACTCCTGCCTCTCGGCCGGACGAGACCTGACGGCACGTCACTTACGCGTCGGTGGCCATGGTGCGGGCTGACGGTCCGTCAGGCAAGGGCCTGGCCATGTGGCTTCGTCGCGGGAGAGCGCCCGCCGCCTGTTCGCCGGTGAGCCGCCGACGACCGTCTGCCGGTGCCGGCGGCCCTGCGGGACAGCGGCCTACGGGCGCTGCCTCACCCGGTCGACGATCCCCCAGTCCACCACGTGCGACAACTGGATGTACTTCTTCTTCCCGGAAGCCGAGATCCGCTCGTCGCGGAAGCCCAGGAACTCATACGAGGCAGGGTCGAAGATCAGGTACGCGCCTTCGCGGGACCCGCGCTCGGCGTGGGCGACCCCCACCCCGGCCCGCCCGGCGGAGTCCTTCACTCCCGGGATCGTCCTGACGCCGGGCACGAGGGCCAGCGCCTCGTACGCCGCGGGGCGCAGTCCCTGGGGCAGCACCGGGTTCTTCAGGAGCTCACCGAGCAGCCAGTAGGCCTCGAACCGCTGGTGCTTGTCGAGATCGCTGACCGACCGGTCGTCGGACCCGCCGCGGGAGCCGAGGGAGATGATGGCCCAGATGAGCTTCTCCGGATCTTGGGGCAGCTTCTTCAGCTCACTCCACTTCCGGGGTGGCCACACCCCGCCGCCCTTCCCCGCGGGCTCCTCCCACATCTCGCGGCCCAGTTCCATGGACAAGGAGCGCTTGGAGACGTCCACCGAGTCCCACATCTCGTCGGTGTAGGTCTTGACCTCGCCGGTCTTCCGCTCCGTCTCCTTGATGATCCGCTTCGAGTAGATGAACTGGTCGTCGCGCGGCGCCACCGGCTCCTTCTCCCGCTGGCGCTCCCACGCCGCCGCCCCGTTCAGCACCGTCGCGGCGGCGTTCTCCACCCGCGGGGTGCTCGTGCCCGGAGCACCGCCGCCCTCCCCGGAGCCGTCCGTGCCGATGAGCACCGCCGTCCCCGTGACCGCCGTGGCGACCACCGCGGCCGCCACGAGGCGCAGCGCGCGGCGGCGACCGGGGCCAGTACCGGTGCCGGTGTGACGGTCCGCGTGGACCATCGTGTTGAGCAGCCGGTGCCGGGCCCGGTCCCGGGCCGGACCGGTGAGCGGGGCCGCGTCCGCGTCCCACTCCCTCAGGAGTTCGAGTTCGTCATTCATGGTCGGATACCTCTCGCAGTGCCGTCGGATCGGATCCGCCCAATGTTTCGCGCAGCTTGCCGCGAGCCCGGTGCAGCCGTGATCTGACCGTGCCCACGGGGATACCGAGGGCCTGGGCCGTCTCCTCGTAGCCGAGACCACCCCAGGCCACCAGCAGCAGCACGTCCCGCGGCGTACGGCCCGCGCCACCACCCGGTCCGCGGCCCGGTCGGCCAGCGGCTCGTCGTGATCGGCGGGGGCCGGGACCCGGGCCATGGCCTTGAACCGGCGCGCCTCGGCCCGCCGGTGCCGGCCGACCAGGTTGGTCGCTATGCCGAACAGCCAGGGCCGGGCGTCGGCGCCCGCGCCACGGGCCGGGTCGTAGCGGTGCCGCTGCTGGAACGCGGTGGTGAAGGTCTCCGCCATGAGGTCGTCGGCGACCTCGCCGCCGAGGCGGCGGGCCGCGTAGCGGTGCACCGCGTCGGCGTGCCGGTCGAAGAGCGCGGCGAACGCCTCGGGCTCATCCCGGGACCGCGCGATCACTGAGGCGTCGCTCTCCGGATCGGCACGTGTGGTGCCGATGCCGACGCCTGGTCCGACGGCCATCGGGGCTCCTTTCGTCCAAGGGACGATGCTCGAATACTTGGGCTTTCACCTCTCCTTCGCCCATCGCGCCGAAGTGGTTCCCTCGGGGTGGTCCGGGATCCGGTCCCGCTCGTGTGCCTGAGCGCGTGTCATGTGCGCGAGTTCGGCGACGCAAGGGCCGCAACCGTATACGTCGCCTGTCGCGCCGGGCGTGGTCACCGAACCGATCCACAGCACACGCACGTCCCGGCGCCGGCAGTACAGCCAGCAGGAACCGGTCACCCACCGGTTCCCGTCGTCGGTCCGCGCGACGAGCGGCCACGCGTCGCGCCACTGGCGTGCCGCGGCCGGGGTGAAGATCACGGCTACCGCTCGGCGCGCGGCGCGCCCGCGACGTGCAGGAAGCCCCCGGCCTTCTCGATCTCGCTCGCCAGTTCGTCGTACTCCTGCGGCACGGCGGAGATCATCGAGCGGCACGCCGTGAGCACCGCCCCCGCCTCCCCGCGGCGCACGCGCCACAGGGCACGCCCCAGCCCGTCCCGCCCCTGCGGCGGCAGCAGCCCCGCGCGCTCCTCGATCACCTCGGTGATCTCCCAGCCGAACGCCTCGGCGTACTCCACGCAGTCGATGCGGGGCCCCACGATGTTCGCCTGCGGGGCCCCGCACAGGTAGATCACGCAGCGGAATCGCTTGATCCGGCCGGACCCCTCCGGTGCGATGCCGGCCGCCGCGTCCGCCAGTGCGCGTCGGCGTCTCAGGTCACCGTCGGTTCGACCGGTGCGGGTGCCGCTCTGCTGCTGTTCCTCGTCCATGCTGGCCATGCACTCATAGTGCCCAGCTGATCACCCACGGTGAAGGGATGGGTCATAGGAGCGGCCGAGGTCACCCGGCCCCCGCTCGTACGCTCCGTCGGACCTACGCGATCAGCGGCACACCGATCAGTTCGCTGATGTGCCGCACCCGTGCCGTGGATACCTTGGCGAGGCGCTTGCCGATGACGCCGGGCAGCGCCTGGTGCCTGACCCACTCCGGGGCGTCGAGGCCCACCTCGATCAGCGTGTCCGCCGCCTTGTCGTGCAGCCCTGCCGCGCACTGCGCGAGAGCGACGTCGAGTTTGTAGCGGTTGCGGGCCACCTTCGACATGGTCTGGGGGAGCTTCTTCATGTCGGGGTGCCCTGCGAGCTTGAGGGCGCGCCCGTAGTTCTTCAGTGCAACGTGGATGCCAACGGCCTCTGCCTTCACCGCCGTTGGGCCGAAGCTGGTGCCGTACAGCTTCTCGTCACGGCCGAGCCTCGCCGCCGCGGCGTGCGCCTGGGAGAGGTAGTCGTCGGCCGCGCTCTCGTCCTCGCGTCTCGACGCCGCCACGGCCGCGGAGATCATCAGCCGCCCGTACGCGAGCAGTTGGGGGCGCGACCCGCTGCTGAACGACGGCTCGATCGCCAGCGCCGCCCGCTCGGCCCCTGCCACGGCACGGGGCAACTTGGCGCCACGCAGGTGGACCCACGACAGCGTGGACTCCAAGAGGGCCGTCAGCACGGGGTCGCCGACGTCGTTCGCGAGCCACTTCGCCGACGTGAGCGCGCTCAGCGCGAGGTCACGTCGCCCGAACCCGTTCGAGCAGGACGCGGCCACGCGGTACGTGCTCGCCAGGACGGCTCCCAGCCGCTCACGCTCAGCGCCGGTGGAACCGGCGTACCTGGCCTGCCCTTCCATGAGCACCTTCGAGGCGTAGGCGCTGAGCGCCGCCGTATCGCTCGCCCAGTACGCGTCCCACGCCCGGTCGCGGGCCTCGCTCAGCTCATCGGTGCTGCTCGGCTCGTCGATGCCGTCCCACTCGCCGAGGGCACTCCCGTGTACGGCGTCGGACAGTTGACGCAGCGCGGCGCGGTCCCCTTGGGCCATCCCCCGCCGCGGCGCCTGCTGCCCCAGGATCACCGACACGTCCGTATTCAACGCATGCGCCAGCTTCAGCAGCGAGCCGATGGACAACTCCCCCCGGTCCTGCTCCGCCTTCTGCACCAGGGCCAGCGACAGCCCCGCCGCCTCCGCCAGCCCCTGCTGGGTCAGATCGGAGCCCCGCAGACACTTGATGCGCTTGCCGTTCGTCAGATCCGCCCAGTTGCTCACGGTCACCCCAGTGCGTTCGCTCCGGCTGCTGTACCCCGATGGTAGGCCCGGAGCCCCCGCCTCACGCCCCGGACCAGAGCCCCGAATCCGTCAGTCCCAGCAGGCGGATCGCGTTGCCCCGTACGATCCGCTCCACGACGTCCGGCGCCAAGTGCCCCATCTGCGCCTCCCCCACCTCCCTCGACTTCGGCCACGTCGAGTCCGAGTGCGGGTAGTCCGTCTCGTAGAGCACGTTCCCGACGCCGATGGAGTCGAGGTTCCGCAGCCCGAACGCGTCGTCGAAGAAGCACCCGAAGACGTGTTCCGCGAAGAGTTCCGACGGCGGCCGGTGCACCTTGTCGGCGACGCCGCCCCAGCCCCGGTTCTCCTCCCACACCACGTCGGCCCGCTCCAGGATGTACGGGATCCAGCCGATCTGCCCCTCCGCGTACATGATCCTGAGGTTCGGGAAGCGTTCGAACTTGCCGCTCATCAGCCAGTCCACCATCGAGAAGCAGCAGTTGGCGAAGGTGATCGTCGAACCCACGGCCGGCGGCGCGTCCGCCGAGGTCGACGGCATCCGGCTGGAGGAGCCGATGTGCATCGCCACGACCGTCCCCGTCTCGTCGCACGCCGCGAGGAAGGGGTCCCACTCGTCGGTGTGGATGGACGGCAGCCCGAGGTGCGGCGGAATCTCGGAGAAGGCCACCGCCCGCACCCCGCGCGCGGCGTTGCGCCGCACTTCGGCGGCGGCCAGTTCGGCGTCCCACAGGGGGATGAGGGTGAGCGGTATGAGGCGGCCGTGGGCCTCGGGGCCGCACCATTCCTCGACCATCCAGTCGTTGTACGCGCGTACCCCGAGCAGCCCGAGTTCACGGTCCTTGGCCTCGGTGAACGTCTGGCCGCAGAAGCGCGGGAAGGTGGGGAAGCACAGGGCCGACTGGACGTGGTTGACGTCCATGTCGGCGAGGCGGTCGGGCACGCTGTAGGAGCCGGGCCGCATCTGCTCGTAGGTGATGACTTCGAGCTTGATCTCGTCCCGGTCGTAGCCGACCGCCGTGTCGAGGCGGGTGAGGGGCCGGTGCAGGTCCTCGTACACCCACCAGTCGCCGATGGGCCCGTCGTCCCCCTGCCGCCCCATCACCGGAGCGAACTTCCCGCCCAGGAAGGTCATTTGCCTCAGCGGGGCGCGCACGACGCGGGGTCCGCTCTCCCGGTACCTGGACGGGAGCCGGTCCCGCCAGACGTGCGGGGGTTCGACGGTGTGGTCGTCCACCGAGATGATCTTCGGGAAGGTCTCCGGGCTCGCCATGGTCTCCATGCGGCCACGGTAGCGCCGATCTGACGGGGCGTCAGCAAGTCGTACGGCGCTCGCCGAGGCGCACGGGAGCACGGCGTCGTGCGGAACGGCGTGCGAGGACCCTGTGAGAGCCGTCTCCCATGGCTGACGCATCCGCCGCGGACAAGGCAAACTGGCGGGTGCACGAACCGAGGTACGGCCACGGACCGCCCGAAGCGGGGCCGCGGCCCGGCCGAGGCACGACCGAATACGGCACGACGCGGGCAGGGCAGGCCCGCGACCGGCAGGACTTGGGAACGGCAGGGCGGCAGGGGGAGCGATGGTCGATGTACCGCGAGTACCGGAGCAGTGGCGTCCGGCCTCGGGGAACACCCCCGAGGGACGGACCGAGGGGCACCCCCCCGAGGTCCAGGCGTCACGCTTCGGCGTGCTCGGCCCGGTGCGCGCGTGGCACGGCACGGATCAGCTCCAGACCGGTTCGCCCCAGCAGCGGGCCCTGCTGGCGGCCCTCCTGCTGAGGGACGGCCGCACGGCCACGGCCTCGGAGCTGATCGACGCCCTCTGGGGCGAGGAACCGCCCTCGCAGGCACTGGCCGCGGTACGCACGTACGCGTCCCGGCTGCGGAAGGTACTGCCCTCCGGTGTTCTCGTCAGCGAATCCGGCGGTTACTCGATCCAGGTCGCGGACGGCGCCCTCGACCTCGCCCAGGCCGAGGACCTCTGGGCGGCGGCCGAGAAGGCGCGCGGCGTGGGCGACCTGTGCCAGGCCCGCACGCTGGTGAACAAGGCCCTCGACCTGTGGGACGGCGAGCCCCTGGCCGGCGTGCCCGGCCCGTACGCCGAGACGCAGCGCGCCCGCCTCGACGAATGGCGGCTCCAGCTGGTCGAGTCCCGCCTCGACATGGACCTGGAGGTCGGCTGCCACGCGGAGGCCGTCTCGGAACTGACCGCCCTGACGGCGGCCCACCCTTTGCGCGAGCGACTGCGCGAACTGCTGATGCTCGCGCTCTACCGCAGCGGCCGCCAGGCCGAGGCCCTCGCCGTCTACGCCGACACGCGCCGCCTGCTGGCCGACGAGCTCGGCGTCGACCCGCGCCCCGGCCTCAAGGAACTCCAGCAGCGCATCCTCCAGGCCGACCCCGCGCTCGCCGAGCCCTCGGCGCCCTCGCCCGAGCCCACCGGGAAACTGGTCCGGCCCGCCCAGCTCCCGGCGACCGTCCCCGACTTCACGGGCCGCGCGTCCTTCGTGGACGAGCTGAGCGACATCCTCTCCGCCGCCGAGGGCCGCGTGATGGCGGTCTCGGCGCTCGCGGGCATCGGGGGCGTCGGCAAGACGACGCTGGCCGTGCACGTCGCGCACGTCGCGCGCACCCACTTCCCGGACGGCCAGCTGTACGTGGACCTCCAGGGGGCGGGCGCGCGGGCGGCGGAGCCGGAGACGGTGCTCGGCGCCTTCCTGCGGGCCCTCGGCACGGCCGACTCGGCGATCCCGGACTCCCTGGAGGAGCGGGCGGCGCTGTACCGCTCGGCCCTGGACGGCCGCAGGGTGCTGGTCCTCCTGGACAACGCGCGCGACGCCGCCCAGGTCAGGCCGCTGCTCCCCGGCATGGAGGGCTGCGCGGCCCTGGTCACGAGCCGCGTCCGCATGGTCGACCTGGCGGGCGCCCACCTGGTCGACCTGGACGTGATGTCCCCGGAGGAGGCCCTGCTCCTGTTCACCCGCATCGTCGGCGAGGAGCGCGTCACCTCGGAGCGGGAGGCGGCCCTCGACGTGGTGGCGGCGTGCGGCTTCCTGCCGCTCGCCATCCGCATCGCCGCGTCCCGCCTGGCGGCGCGCCGCACGTGGACGGTCTCGACGCTGGCCGCGAAGCTGGCGGACGAGCGGCGCCGCCTCGACGAGCTCCAGGCGGGCGACCTCGCGGTCAAGGCCACCTTCGAACTCGGCTACGGCCAGCTGGAGCCCGCCCAGGCGAGGGCCTTCCGCCTCCTCGGCCTCGCGGACGGCCCCGACCTGTCCCTGGCGGCGGCCGCGGCGGTCCTCGACCTCTCCCCGGAGGAGACGGAAGACCTCCTGGAGTCCCTGGTGGACACGTCCCTGGTGGAGTCCGCGGCGCCGGGCCGCTACCGCTACCACGACCTCGTACGCCTCTACGCGCGTGCATGCGCCGAACGCGACGAACAGCCCCCGAGCGAACGCGAAGCGGCGATGTCGCGGCTCCTGGACTTCTATCTGGCATCGGCGGCGCGGGTCTACGCGATAGAGCGCCCCGGGGACCGCACGGTGGACCACCTGGAGGTCACCGAACGGGTCGGCCTCGACTTCACGGACGGCACCACGGCCTTCGACTGGCTGCACGCGGAGGCCTCCTGCATTCTGGCGTGCGTCCAGCAGTCGCTGGGCCGTACGGGGCTGCGGCGGGCGGTCGACCTGCTCCTCGCCGCGAAGGACCTGGCGGAGTCGGGGGCCATATCGCACCGGTACGAGACGGCGACGCGCGCCGCCTGCGCGGCGGCCGCCACGGCCGGTGACGCGCTCGCCGAGGGACGGGCGCGGGTGAGCCTCGCCCAGGTGCTCAACAAGGTCGGCCGCTTCGACGCCGCCGCCACCGAGCTGGAACTGGCCGCCGCGCTCGCCACGGGATCCGGGGACCCGTGGACCACCGGCAACGCCCTGAACGAACAGGGCATCGTCAACAACTGCATCAACCGGCCGGAGGTCAGTGAGACGCACCTGCTGAAGGCGATCGACGCCTTCCGTGCCGACGGCAACCGCCACAGCGAGGCGAGCGCCCTGTGCAACCTGTCCCGGGCGCTGCTCGCGATGGGCCGCATCCACAAATCGATCGACCTCGCCCGGCAGGCGATCACCATCTACACCGACCTCGGGGTCACCTTCCGCCTGGCCAACGCGAAGTACACCCTCGGTCTCGCGCTCAGCGACGCGAACCGGCACGCGGACGCCCTGGGCCAGCTGACCGACGCCGTACAGATCTTCGTGGAGAACCGTCAGCGCCTGTGGGAGGGCACGACGCACTACCGCATCGCCCAGGTGGAGCTCGCGTACGGCCGCGCGGCCCGCGCCGCCCAGCACGCCGAGCAGGCGCTCGCCATCGGCTGCGTCGGCGGCGAGTGGATGCGGGCCAACGTCCTGACGCTACTGGGAAGGTCACTGGCGGAACTGGCGCAGCTGGACCGCGCGAAGGCCTGCTGGCGCGAGGCCCTGGCCATCCTCGAGGAAGCGGGCGCGCCGGAAGCCGCTCGGGTCAGGAACCTCCTCCATCCCACCACCGTCACCTGACGGCACCCGGGTGACGTTCATCGAACGTTTATGAGCGGCTGGCACTCTCATGGAGTCGATCCGTCGCGTCGGGGGGCAGACGGGTCGCCAGGGCCCTGTGGATAAGGTGAGCGGCCCGGTACGCCCGTTCGGCGGTCCTCGGGGGAGTCGCCGAGCGGGCGTAACCACTACCGGAACCCCGTTCTGACCCAAGGAGTTGTCACACATGAGCGAGATCGACAAGAACGTCGGCATCACCACCATGGGTGAGGGCCACACGCCGGCTCCGCCCAAGGACGGCACCGTCACGACGCAGGGCGAGGGCCACACGCCCGCCCCGCCGAAGGACGGCACCATCACCACCATGGGTGAGGGCCACACGCCCGCCCCGCCCAAGGACTGAACCGCCCGAGGACTGAACCACTTCATATCCCGACGGGGGATCGATCGGCCGCGGCGGCGCGGAGGGGGAGCCGTCGCGGCCGACGCATGTCCGGGCAACGGGGCGGGATGCCACGCCCGGCGGATGGACGGAACCGAACGTTCGGACACCCTGGTCAGTAGGGTCCACGACGTCCGAAGTCCGTTCGAGGTCAGAGGAGTTGGAATGAGAGTCGGAATGAGTCACACCAAGAGGTTGTTCGTCGCTTGCGCCGCTGTCGTCGCCACCGGGGGCCTGGCGGCGACCCCGGCGTTCGCCGACGGCCACACCCCGGTCTCCCCCTACGGTGACCGCGCGCCGATCACCGCACAGGACAGCCACGGGCCGACGGCGCCCCTGGGGGACGGCCACACGCCGATATCCCCGAGAGACTGACCGCCGCGCCACCCCACGGGGCCGGGCCCAGCGCTCGGCCCCGTTCCATAACCTGTGGACAGGCGCCGCCGCCACGGCGAATAGTGCCGCCCATGGCCTCTCTCGTGCGCCACCTCACGTTCGACGCCCATGACGCCTACCGCCAGGGCACCTTCTGGGCGGAGGTACTCGGCGGCAAGCTCGCCGACGACGACTTCCCCGGCGACCCCGAGGCCCTGGTGGAGGGCGGCGGCGTCACGCTGCTCTTCGTCACCGTGCCCGACGCCAAGACGGTCAAGAACCGCCTGCACGTCGACCTCCAGCCGCAGGACCGCACCCGCGACGAGGAGGTCGAGCGGCTCCTCGCCCTCGGCGCGGAACTCATCGACGACCGGCGCAAGCCGAACGGCCGCGGCTGGGCCGTACTCGCCGACCCCGAGGGCAACGAATTCTGCGTGGAGTGCAGCGCCGCCGAGCGCGCCGCCCTCACGGCAGCCGTCAGCGGGTGACCCCGCCCCGCAGCTCCCCCTTCACCACTTTCCCGCTCGCGTTCCTCGGCAGCTCCGCGACGAACTCGACGCCGCGCGGCACCTTGTAGTTCGCCATCTCCCGCCGGGACCAGGCGATGAGGTCGTCCGCCGTCACCACCGCACCGGGCCGCCGCACCACGTACGCCTTGCCGACCTCACCGAGCCGCGCGTCGGGCACGCCGATCACCGCGACGTCCGCGACATCGGGGTGGAGGCCGAGGAGCTGCTCTATCTCGGCCGGATAGGCGTTGAAGCCACCGACGATGAACATGTCCTTGATGCGGTCGGTGATGCGGAGGTTGCCGTCCTTGTCGAGGACACCGACGTCCCCGGTGCGCAGCCAGCCGTCCGGAGTGAGCGCGCGGGCCGTCTCCGCCGGGTCCTCGAAGTAGCCCCGCATGACGTGGTGGCCGCGGACGAGGACCTCGCCGGGGTGGTCGGGCGGCACCGGCCGCCCCGCGGGGGAGACCACCCTCACCTCCGTGTCCGGTATGGCACGGCCCGACGTCGACGCGATGACCTCGGGCGGGTCGCCGCGCCGGCACATCGTGACGATGCCGCTCGCCTCCGAGAGGCCGTACGCGGTCAGGACCGTGCCCACCCGCAGCTCGCGCCGCAGCCGCTCGACCAGCCGGAGGGGGACGACCGCCGCGCCCGTCACCACGAGCCGCAGCGCGGAGAGGTCGTGCTGGTCGCGGGAGGGGTGGTCGAGGATCGACTGGTGCAGGGTGGGCGGCCCCGGCAGGACGGAGACGCGTTCGGCGGCGACGTTCGCGAGGACGGTGTCCACGCCGAAGACGGGCTGCGGGACCATCGTGGCGCCCCGCATCAGGCAGGCGATGATCCCCGCCTTGTAGCCGAAGGTGTGGAAGAAGGGGTTCACGATCAGATAGCGGTCGCCCTCCCGCAGCCCCGCCAGCTCGCTCCACACGTCGTAGCAGCGCAGCGTCTGCGCGTGGGTGATCACGGCACCCTTGGGGCGGCCGGTGGTGCCCGAGGTGAAGATGATGTCCGAGGGCGCCGATCCGTCGACCGAGGCCGCCCGCGCGCGGACGGCCGCCGCGTCCACCCCGTCGCCGCTCGCCAGGAACTCCTTCCAGGTACGGAAGTCCTGCGGCGCGTCGTCGGAGAGGACGATCACCTGCTCCAGGTGCGGCAGACCGGGCAGCGGCCCGCTCCCGGTGCCGTCGGACGCCGCGCGGCGCAGGGAGGCGACGTACGACGTACCGAGGAAGGTGCCGGTGACGAAGAGGAGCTTCGCGCGACTGCGGGCCAGGACGTAGGCGGCCTCGGACCCCTTGAAGCGGGTGTTCAGGGGGACGAGGACGGCGCCGGCCGAGACCGCGCCGAGTGCGGAGACGATCCAGTCGAGGGTGTTGGGGGCCCAGACGGCGACGCGGTCGCCGGGCTCGACGCCGTTCGCGAGGCAGGCGGCCGCCGCGTGCTCCACGCGCCGGCCCAGTTCTCCGTACGAGACGCGGGTGCGGCCCTCCACGACCGCTTCCCGCTCGCCGTACCGCTCGGCGGCCGCCCGCACCAGCCCCGGGATGCTGCCCCACCGCAGGTCACCGCGCATCGCTCGCCCCAGATCGCCGCGCATCGCAAGCCCTCCCACCGCAGTAGCTGACTGTCCGTCAGATTAGCGGTAGCCTGACGCACTGTCAGCAGGCGGGACGCCGCCGGGCGCTGACCGTTTCCCGTCTCCCGGAGGTGCCGCTTCCCATGCCCTCGTTCCAGGACGCCACAGCGATCGTCGGGATAGGCCAGACCCCCTTCGCGAAACAACTCGCCGACAGCGAGAAGACGTTGGCGTGCCGGGCGATCCTCGCCGCGCTCGACGACGCGGGCATCGCCCCGTCCGAGGTGGACGCCTTCGCCTCGTACACGATGGAGGAGACCGACGAGGTCGAGGTCGCCAAGGCCATCGGCGCCGGCGACGTCACCTTCTTCAGCAAGGTCGGCTACGGCGGCGGCGGTTCCTGCGCGACCGTCGGCCACCTCGCCTCCGCCATCGCCACCGGCCAGGCGAGCGTGGGCATCGCCTGGCGCTCCCGCAAACGCGGCAGCGGCCCCCGCCCCTGGAAGAACACCGCCGTCCAGCTCCCCACGCCCGCCCAGTGGACCCGCCCCTTCGGCCTGCTCCGCCCCGTCGACGAGATCGCGATGCTCGCGCGCCGCCACATGCACGAGTACGGAACCACCCGCGACCACCTCTTCAACGTCGCCCTGGCCTGCCGCAACCGTGCCAACCAGAACCCCGCCGCGATGATGTACGACCGTCCGCTGACCCGCGACATGTATATGACGTCGCGCTGGATCAGCGAACCGCTCTGCCTCTTCGACAACTGCCTGGAGACCGACGGCGCGCTGGCGTGCGTGGTCGTGTCGGCGGAGCGGGCCCGCGACTGCCGCACCAGACCCGTGTACGTCCACTCCGCCGCACAGGGCCTGCCCGCGCAGCACCACGGCATGGTCAACTACTGGAACGACGACCCGCTCTCCGGGCCCGCCTGGACGGCCGCCCGGCACCTGTGGAAGCAGGCGGACTTCGGCCCCGAGGACGTGGACGTGGCCCAGATCTACGACGCCTTCACCCCGCTCATCCCGCTCTCCCTGGAGGGCTACGGCTTCTGCGGCCGCGGCGAGGGCGGCGCGTTCACCGAGGGCGGCGCCCTGGAGAGCGGCGGCCGGCTCCCCATCAACA
This sequence comes from Streptomyces sp. 135, assembly GCF_020026305.1. Classification (NCBI taxonomy): domain Bacteria; kingdom Bacillati; phylum Actinomycetota; class Actinomycetes; order Kitasatosporales; family Streptomycetaceae; genus Streptomyces; species Streptomyces sp. 135. The sequence goes on from NZ_CP075691.1 coordinate 3,751,483, forward strand.
CCGGGGGCGGCGGCCTCAGCGAGGCATACGTCCACGGCTTCAACCTCATCAACGAGGGCGTGAAACAGCTGCGGGGCACGAGCACGGCCCAGGTCCCGAACGCGACGACGTGCCTGGTGACGGCGGGCGAGGGCGTCCCCACGTCGGCGCTTTTGCTGCGGGCCCCGTAACCGCTGCTCCTGAAGGCCCCGCGAGGGGCCTTTCAGGGGCGCGGGGCACTGCGCGAGCAACCACAACCGATCCGCACCCGTGAGAGGACCGGAACATGGCAGACGCGACGACGAAACCCGAATCCCTCCTCCGGCCCACCCCGGACGACGACGGCGCCCCCTTCTGGGCCTACGCCGCCCGAGGCGAACTCCGCATACAGACCTGCACCACCTGCGCCGAGCCGAGGTTCCCGCCCAGACCCTGCTGCCCCCACTGCCAGTCCTTCGACACCACCTGGCGCAGGATGAGCGGCCACGGCCGCATCTGGTCCTACGTCATCCCGCACCCGCCCCTCCTCCCCGCCTACGCCGCCCACGCCCCGTACAACACGATCCTCGTCGAGCTCGCCGACGCCCCCCGCATCCGCCTCGTCGGCAACCTCGTCACCACCCCCAACGCCCCGCTGAACTCCGTCGACCCCGCGAAGCTCCGCATCGGCGCGAAGGTGCAGGTCGTCTTCGCGGACGTGGCCGGGACGACGGTGCCCCGCTGGATCCTGGAGCGGCCGTGACACCGGCGCGCGCGCTGCGGACGAGCACCGACGACGGCACGGGCGTCGCCGTCCTCACCCTCGACCGCCCGGAGCGCCACAACGCCGTCGACGTGGCGATGGCGGCCGAGCTGGGCGCGGCCTGGCGGGCGTTCCGGTACGACGACTCGGTGCGGGCGATCGTGCTGACCGGCGCGGGCGACAAGGCGTTCTGCACGGGCATCGACCGCGCCGCCCAGGTGCCGCAGCCGGGCTCCCCCTACACGATCGACGACCCGCTCCTCACGATCGGCCCGAAGGCGAACGACCTCTGGAAACCGGTGATCGCCGCCGTCAACGGCATGGCGTGCGGGGGCGCCTTCTACCTCCTCGGCGAGGCCGAGTTCCTGGTCGCCGACGAGCACGCCGCGTTCTTCGACCCGCACACCACGTACGGCATGGTCAGCGCGTTCGAGACGATCCACATGGCGCAGCGCATGCCGTTCGGCGAGGTCGCCAGGATGTCGCTGATGGGCACGGCCGAACGGATCTCCGCGCGCAGAGCGTACGAGACCGGCCTGGTCTCCGAAGTCACCGCGCGGGGCGGGGCGTTGGCGGCGGCCGTCCGGGCCGCCGAGACCATCGCGTCCTACCCCACGGAGGCGGTGCAGGGCACGGTCAGGGCCCTCTGGTCGGCGAAGGAGGCGGCCCGCGCCCAGGCCCTGGCGCACGCGCCCCATCTGATCGCCCTCGGGAATCTGCCGGCCGAGCGGCAGGCGGAGCTGTTCGAGGCACGGCGGGGGCCCGGCTTCCGCACCCGGTAGCCCCAGGTGGGCGAGGGGCGCCACGTGGCGGCGGGGACGCACCCGGCGTAGCGTCCATCGTGAGAGGAGGCCCCGGCATGGTCCGCAACGTCCTCGGGACGGTCCTCGCTCTCATCGGAGCGACGGCCGCCGTATGGAGCCCCTTCCGAGCCTGGTACGACGGCCGTCTCGGACGCCACTTCCGCCTCGGCGAACTCTTCTCGGGCGGCGGGATCACGGCCGCCCACGCGGAACTCTTCGCCTCGCTCTTCCTGCCCTTCGCCTTCGCGGCGCTGGTGACGCTGGCCGGGCTGCTGCTGCGGTCCCGCCCGGCGGTGGCCTTCGCGGGCGTCGTCGTCCTCGGCTTCGCGGTGCTGTGGATGGTGCGCCAGGGCCAGGCGGCGGGCAGCCTCTCCGTGGCCGGCGACGGCTCGGGCCTCGGCCTCGGCGTCCTCGGCGCACTCGGCGGCGGCGTCCTGCTGCTGCTCGCGGCGGCGCTCATGGCGGGCCGGGTCCGCGCCACGGGGCCGCCTCCGCCCGACGACGGCACCTACCCGCAGCCGAAGCCGCGCCGCTTCGGCGCCCGCCGCCTGCGCAACCGCTCCCCGCACCACACGGAGGAACCCCAGCCCCCTACCGGGCCCCTACCGGGAGGGTGACAGCCGCCGGGTTTCGGGCGGGTGGGTGGGAGACATCCGCCGCGCAGCGGCGGCGCGGACCGGATTCGACCCGCACCCGAGCACCCTCGGCCCCGGCTGCGGGGCACTAGGAGGGCAAGGGGCCCGCCCCTACGTACGGGGCGACGTCCCCGTCCCCCGCTCCGCGTCCAACGCGTACACACAGCGATCCTTGCTGCACGCGTACACGACCCCGTCCCGCACCACCGGCGCCCCCGTGATCTCCCCACCCGTCGCCAGCTTCCACCGCAGCCGCCCGTCGTCGGCCTTCAACGTGTACAGCAGGTGATCCGTGGACCCGAAGTGGATGCGCCGGTCGGCGACGACGGGCGTGCCGACGACCTCACCACCGGCCTGGAACCGCCACTTCGGGGTGCCGGTCACGGCGTCGAGGGTGTAGAGCCCCTTGCCGCTGCCGACGTGGACGTGGCCGTCCGCGACGAGGACGGGCTCGATGGAGGAGCGGGACTCCGTGGCGATGCGCCAGCGGTCACGGCCGTCCGTGGCGTCGAGCGCGTACACCGTCCCGAGGTAGTCGGCGAGGTACACGCCACCACCCGTCACGGCGGGCCCCGGCGCGAACGCGGGCGGGCAGAGGAAGGCGGCGGGCGCCTCGAAGTGCCAGCGGACATGCCCGGCGGCCACGTCGATGGCGAGGACGCGGGTGCCGGCGGCGACGTACACGTAGCCGTCCTGCGCCTGGGTGACCCGCACGGGCACCCCGCCGCAGGAGGCCGCGTCGCCCACGGGATACGACCAGCGCTCCTCGCCGGTCCGCGCCTCCAGCGCCCGCAGCCGCGCGTCCTTCCAGACGTACACCGTGCCGTCGAAGACGGCGGGCCCGGCCTCCGGGGTCTCGAAGTCGGTCTGCGCGCCGGTGATCTCCCAGAGCTTCTCGCCGTTGGCGGCCTCCCAGGCCTGGACGCCGCCGCCGCGCGTGCCGGTGACGACCGTGCCGCGGGCGGCCTGGAGGGAGTACACCCAGGCGTCGGTCGGCAGCCGCCACAGGTCGGAGCCGTCGGTGCCGTCGAGGGCGTAGAGGGTCGGGCCGTCGGAGGCGTGGACGCGGCCGTCGGCCACCGCCATGGACCAGGCGACGTCCCGCGTCTTGAAGCTGCGGCGGCCGGTGCCGACGTCCAGCGCGTGGACCTCGAAGGAGGTGACGTAGACGAGGTTGCCGGCGACGGCGGGCGTGCCCCACACGTCGTTGGACATCCGGAACCGCCACGGCCGCCACGTCTTGGCCCCGGCGTCCGGCGCCACGGCGGGCGCGGGCACGGCGGGCGCCTGGGGGGCGACGCCGTTGGCCCCGGCCTTGGGCGCCGAGGACCGTGACCAGGACGCGGCGAGCCCGTGGTCGCCGGGCGCGGCGGCCGCCCGGGAGTCGGCGACGCGCGGCCCCGGCCCGATCGGCACCTTCGCCCCGGCGAGCCGCACGGGCCCTGCGTCGGCGCGCGCCGCGAACGGCGGCCGGGACGGCGCGGGCGGCGGCTGCTGCGGGGCGGCGGCGCGGTGGCGGGCGCCGGGGCGGCGCGGCACCCGGCCGCCGCTGCGCCCGGCGGTGGCCGGGACGCGGGCGGGGGGCCGGCCGTTCCTGCGGGCCTCGATGAGCGCGACGGCCCGCTCCGGCAGCCAGGCGGAGGCCGTGCCGCTGTCGTCGTTGTCGGCGCTCTCGGAGGCGAAGAGGTGCGGGGCGAGCTGTGCCTGGAGGTCGGCGGGGCTGGGCCGCAGCGCCGCCTCCATCTGCATGCAGGACTCGATCAGCGGGCGCAGCTCGTCGGGGAGCCCTTCGAGGTCCGGGCCCTCCCGGAGCAGCATGAAGACCGTCTCGACGGGGTTGGCGCCGTGGAAGGGCGCGTGCCCGGTGGCGGCGAAGACGAGCGTGGAGCCGAGCGAGAAGACGTCGCTCGCGCCGGTCACGCTGCGCGAGTCCTTGGCCTGCTCGGGTGACATGTACGCGGGTGTGCCCACGGCGACGTTGGTCATCGTCAGCCGGGTGTTGGAGACGCCGGACGCGATGCCGAAGTCGATGACGCGCGGACCGTCCTCGACGACGAGGACGTTCGACGGCTTGAGGTCACGGTGGACCAGGCCCGCGCCGTGGATGGACTCCAGGGCCTCGGCCACGCCCGCCGCCAGCCACCGCACCGCCTGAGTGGGCAGCGGCCCGTGTTCATTCACTATTTCCTCGAGGGAGGGCGCGGGGACGTAGGCCGTGGCGAGCCACGGCACGGCGGCCCTCGGGTCGGCGTCCACCACGGCGGCCGTGTAGAAGCCGGAGACGGCGCGCGCCGCCTCGACCTCGCGCGTGAAGCGGACACGGAACAGCTGGTCCTCGGCGAGCTCGGTCCGCACCGTCTTGATCGCCACGCGCCGCCCCGACGCGGAGCGCGCGAGATAGACCAGACCCATGCCACCGGCGCCCAGCCTGCCGAGGACCTCGAACGGGCCGATCCGCCTCGGATCGTGCTGCGTCAGCTGATCCACCACTTGCCCTGCCACCTCCCCGTACGCGGCCGCCGAAGAAGACAGCCCCGTGCAGCGTCTCACCACCCGAGCCGCTACGGCGGCACGCACCCTGATTCTTCCTGTCCGAGGCGGCCGTGGCGAACCCGGGGCGGGATCGGGGTGTCTCGGGGTGTCTCGGGTTGTCTGGGGGGTTCCCGGGACAAAAGGCCCGCGGAGGGCACCCCGGGGCGGCCTCTAGTCCTGTAGGACAGCGAAGGTCGCCCCTTGGTTGTCCCTGAGGACCGCGATACGCCCGTACGGGATGTCGTGGGGCGGCATCTGCACGCGGCCGCCGAGCCGGGTCACCGCCGCGGCCGTCGCGTCGGCGTCGGTGACGTTGAAGTAGACGAGGAAGTGCGGGGGCGTCTCGGGCGTGCTGTAGCCGTCGGTGGCCGGGTCCATCAGGCTGCGTCCGCCGATGGCGGTCTCGGGTCCGGCCGGGGCCCCGGGGGGCGACCAGGTGCGGAAGGGGACCCCGCCGAGGTCGAGGTCGAAGCCGCCGTATCCGAAGACGCCCTCGTAGAAGGGGTCGACCCGGTCCTTGTCCCGGGAGTAGACCTCCGTCCAGCAGTACGAGCCGGGCTGGCTCTCCTTGCCGAAGCCCTGGTGCGTGCCGGCCTGCCAGATCCCGAAGACGGCGCCCTCGGGGTCGGCCGCGAGGCCCATCGTCCCGAGGGGTCCGACGGGCATGGGCTCCCTGATCATGGAGCCGCCCGCGCGCCTGACGCGTTCGGCGAGCGCGGCGGCGTCCGGGGTCGCGAGGTAGACGGTCCACACGGTGGGCATACGGCCGTCGGCCTTGGGTGCGAGCGCGGCGACGGGCAGACCGTCGCTGTACGCCTGCGCCACCCCAGAACCCACCGAGCCCCCGGAGCCCCCGGTGCTCGCGGTGCTCGCGGTGAACGTCCAGCCGAAGAGCTCGCCGTAGAACCGCTTGCCGCCCTCGACGTCGGGCAGCGTCGCGTCGACCCAGCAGGGCACGCCCTCCGCGTATCCGTGCCGCCCCGTGTCCCCGCCCTCCGCGTCCCGCTCTGCGTAGTCCATGCAAGTCAAGCTAGCGGCCCTCCCGGACCCCCGCAGCGCATGAATTCGAACGTTTGGTCAATTCCTACGGGGTGCGCCCTCCGCCGCCCTCACGCGCCCCAACCCCATTTGCACTCGGCCGAATCGCGCTCCGATCACCCCTCGGTAAGCTGACGGCATGACAGGACAGGTACGTACCGTCGACGGCCGTGTGGCCGGTCGGCGCGGTCAAGCGACGCGTCAGAAGCTGCTCGACTGCCTCAGCGAGATGCTCAGCTCCTCGCCCTATCGGGACGTCAAAGTCATCGACGTGGCCCGCAAGGCGGGGACTTCACCAGCGACCTTCTACCAGTACTTCCCGGACGTGGAGGGCGCCGTCCTGGAGATCGCCGAGCAAATGGCGGCCGAGGGCGCGGAGTTGACCCACCTCCTTGAGGGTCGCTCCTGGGTCGGCAAGGCGGGCTGGCAGACCTCGCAGGAGCTGGTCGAGGGCTTCCTCGACTTCTGGCGCAAAAACGACGCGATCCTGCGCGTCGTCGACCTCGGCGCGGCCGAGGGCGACAAGCGCTTCTACAAGATCCGGATGAAGATCCTCAACTCGGTCAACAACTCCCTTACGGACACCGTGAAGGAGCTCCAGGCCAAGGGCAAGGTCGACAAGGACGTCAGCCCGGCGGCCATGGCGGGTTCGATCGTCGCGATGCTGGCGGCGGTCGCCTCGCACCAGCGCGGATTCCAGACGTGGGGCGTCAAACAGGCCGAACTCAAGCCCAACCTGGCGATGTTGGTGCATTTGGGCGTCACCGGTAAGAAGCCGACGAAGTAGCGAAGCGGTACCGACGCCCCGACGGGCGCGCTTTCCCAGTCCTGTCAGCCGGCGGCGGATCACTCAGGTGATCCGCCGCCGTGCTCTGTGCGCCCGTCGTCGTCCTTGCGTCCCCCTTCGCGGATCCGCCCGCGCCGCTCCAGGCGGAAGAGCCTGATCTCCCGGTCCACCCGGGCCTGGTACGTGGCGTACGGCGGCCAGAAGTCGAGCGCCGCCGCCCAGACCGCCGCCCGCTCCTGCCCCGTCAGCAGCCGGGCCCGCACCGGGATGTCCGCGCCGCGCCAGCTGACCGAGGCCTCCGGGTGGGCGAGCAGGTTCGCGGTCCACGCGGGGTGGCCGGGCCGCCCGAAGTTGGACCCGACCAGCACCCATCCGCCGCTCTCCTCGTCGGGCATGCACGCCAACGGCGTACGCCTCGGCAGCCCGCTCCTCGCGCCGCGCGCCGTCAGGACGAGGCCGGGCAGCATCTGCGCGCTGAGCAGCACCTTGCCTCGGGTCAGCCGGTGCACGGCGCGGTCCATCGCGGGGATGAAGTGCGGGGCCGCCTTCGCGAAGGCGCGGGTGGACGACACCTTCTGCATCAGACGCAGCCCGACGCTCCGCGCCCGGCGCGGTCCGGTCCTCTTCGTCCGGCGCGACGTCTTCGTCCGGCGCGGTCCGGGCGGCATCAGACGGCCTCTTGCAGGGCGTGGCCCTCGAACAGTCCGGCCCGTTCGGCCGACCGTGCCCGCAGGCGGTGCGCGGGGCCGAAGAGCAGCTCGTCACCGGAGGCCCGCTTGAAGTAGAGGTGCGCCTCGTGCTCCCAGGTGAAGCCGATGCCTCCGTGCAGCTGTACGGCTTCGGACGCGGCGGCCCGCAGTGCGTCAAGGCCCTGCGCGAGCGCGAGCCCGCCGGCTCGCTCGGCGCCCTGCCCGCCGAACCCGGCGGACTCCGCCCCGGCCGCCCACGCCGCGTAGTACGCGGCCGAACGCGCGGCCTGGACCTGCACGTACACCTCGGCGAGACGGTGCTTGACTGCCTGGAAGGACCCGATCGCGCGCCCGAACTGCTCGCGTCGGCAGACGTATTCCACGGTCCGCTCCAGCGCGCGGTCCGCCGCCCCGACGGCCTCGGCGGCGAGCACGGTGGCGGCGACGTCCCCGACGGCGGCGAGCGCGCCCGGCACATCACCCCCTTCACCGCCCAGCAACTCCGCTGCCACGTCGCGCAGTTCGACGCGGGCCTGGGTGCGGGTCTCGTCGAGCGCGGTCTGCCGGGTCCGCGCCAGGCCGGGCGCGCCCTCGCGCACGAGGAAGAGGAGCGTACGGGAGCGGGCGAAGCCCCCCGTGTGCGCGGCGACGACGAGGAGCCCCGCGCTGTGCCCGTCGAGCACCTGCTCCGCCTGTCCGTACAGCCGCCACGTCCCGTCGTCGGCCCTCGCCTGTACGCCGCCCGCGCGTCCGCCGCCGGACCAGTCCCCCGCGTTGTCGCCGACGAGGCCGAGGGCCGTGGTGAGCCCCGTGCCGGGCACGGCGAGCGCGGCGGTCAGCTCTCCCGCGGCGATCCGGGGCAGGTGCGCGGCGCGCTGCTCCTCGGTGCCGAGGGCGAGGATCAGCGGGGCGGCGAGGACGGCGGTGGCGAGGAGCGGTGAGGGGACGAGGGCGCGGCCCAGCTCCTCGCAGCCGAGGGCGAGCTCCGCGGCCGTGCAGCCGACGCCCCCGTACGCCTCGGGAAGCGCGAGGCCGGGCAGGCCGAGCTGCGCGGCAAGGGCGGCCCACAGGGCGGAGTCGTGGCCTGCCGGGGTGCGGACGGCGGCCTTGACGTCGTCGGGCCCGCAGCGTTTGGTGATCAGTTCGCGAAGGGTGCGGCGGATCTCGTCCTGCTCCGCGCTGAAGGCGGCGTCCATTGGCGGGCTCCTCCCCCGGGCCCGGCGGCCGGACCCGGAACTGACGGGCCGTCATGCTAGGACCGTCCCCCCGAGATGCACAGAGCGCGGACGCGGCGAGAGGGGACGGAGGCCGCGGCCTCCTCAGGCAGCCCTCATCTGATGTACCGTCAGATGCATGCCGCCCAACACCGGTTCGACTCCCCGCAAGGTCGCCGTCGTCGGTGTCGCCCTCTCGGACTGCGGCAGGGTCGACGAGGCGACGCCCTACGCCCTGCACGCCCAGGCGGCGCGCCGCGCGCTCGCCGACTCCGGCCTGGGGCGCGGCGTGGTCGACGGCCTCGCGTCCGCGGGCCTCGGCACGCTGGCGCCCGTGGAGGTCGCCGAGTACCTGGGCCTCAGGCCCCGCTGGGTGGACTCCACCTCCGTCGGCGGCGCCACCTGGGAGGTCATGGCCGCGCACGCGACGGAGGCGGTAGCGGCGGGACGGGCGAACGCCGTGCTCCTCGTCTACGGCTCGACCGCCCGCGCGGACATCAAGGCCGGGCGCCGCACGTCGAACCTCTCCTTCGGCGCGCGGGGCCCGGCGCAGTTCGAAGTCCCCTACGGGCACTCCCTTGTCGCCAAGTACGCGATGGCCGCGCGCCGCCACATGCACGAGTACGGCACGACCCTGGAACAGCTCGCCTCGGTGGCCGTCCAGGCCCGGGCCAACGCGGCGGCCAACCCCGACGCGATGTTCCGCGACCCGATCACGGTGGACGACGTCCTGGCAGGACCGATGATCGCGGACCCGTTCACCAAGCTGCACTGCTGCGTACGGTCCGACGGCGGCTGCGCGGTGCTGCTCGCCGCCGAGGAGTACGTGGCGGACTGCGCGTCGGAGCCGGTGTGGGTCCTCGGCGCGGGCGAGCACGTCTCGCACACGACGATGTCGGAGTGGGACGACTTCACGGTCTCCCCGGCGGCGGTGAGCGGCCGTCTCGCCTTCGAGCGGGCGGGGGTGCGGCCCGAGGACATCGATGTGGCCCAGATCTACGACGCGTTCACCTATATGACGCTGGTGACGCTGGAGGACCTCGGCTTCTGCGGGAAGGGCGAGGGCGGCGCGTTCGTGGAGAAGGGCCGCCTGCTGCGCACGGGCGGTCTCCCGACCAACACGGACGGCGGCGGCCTGTCCGCCCAGCACCCCGGCATGCGGGGCCTCTTCCTGCTGGTGGAGGCCACCCGACAGCTGCGCGGCCAGGCGGGCGAGTGCCAGGTCAGACGCACGGACGCCACCCTGCCGGAGCTCGCGGTGGCGTCGGGGACGGGCGGGTGGTTCTGCTCCTCGGGGACGGTGGTGCTGGGGCGGGGGTGAGGGGCGCCGAGGCGGGGATGAGGGGGTTCCGGGGCAGGGACGAGGGGGCGCCGGGGGGTGAGGGGCCGATTCGCCCGGTGCCGGGGCGCGCGCGACAGAATCGGCGCATGACGACACCCGGAACTCCGCCGCCGTCCCCCGCGCCCCATGACGCCGCCCCGCCGACCCCGTTCCAGCAGCTGCTGCGGGCACAGCGCGTGTGGGACGTGGAGCTGCCCGCCTTCGACCCGGCCGGGGCGCCCGCCGACCCGCTGTCCCTCTTCCACGCGTGGTTCGCGGAGGCGGTGGCCGCCGGGCAGGCCGAGCCGCACACCATGGGTCTCGCCACGGTCGCCGAGGACGGCGGCCCCGACGTGCGGACCGTGATGCTGCACGACGCGGACGACCGGGGCTGGCACTTCGCCTCGCACGCGAGCAGCAGGAAGGGCCGCCAGCTCGCCGCCCGCCCGGAGGCCGCCCTGCACTTCTACTGGGCGTCGCAGGGCCGGCAGATCCGGATCAGGGGCCGGGTCGCCGCGGTCCCGCACGCCGAGGGCCTCGCCGATCTGCACGCGCGGTCGACGGGCGCCCTCGCCGCCGCGCTCGTGGGCCACCAGAGCGAAGTCCTCGACTCGTACGAGGAGTTGGCGCGGTCCTCCGCCGCCGCCTGGGACCGCGCCCGGGCCGAACCGGACGCCGACGCGCCGACCTGGACGCTGTACGTCCTGGAGCCCTCGGAGGCGGAGTTCTTCCAGGGCGACGAGCGGCGGCGCCACATCCGCTTGCGCTACCGCAGGGCCCTGGCCGACCGGGCTCACCAGGCCGACCGGGCCGCCGCCGAGGTGTGGACGCGCGAGCTGCTCTGGCCCTGAGCCGCCCCCTTCCCGGCCGTGGGCCGTGGCCTCAACCGCTGAAGTCATACTGCGTGAAGTCCCCCACCGGGCGGTAGCCGATCCGCTGGTAGAGGCCGTTGCTCGTCGGGTTGGCGAGGTCGGTGAAGAGCAGGACCTCGGCGGCGCCCGCGTCGAGGGCGGCGCGGGTGACGGCGACGGTCGCGGCACCGCCGTAGCCGCGGCCGCGGAGGGCTGCCGGTGTGTACACGGGGGCGACGCGGACCTGACCGGCGATGCGGCGGGTGACGCCGGCCATCGCGGCGGGCGTTCCGTCGGGGGTCTCCCAGAGGGTGACGCCCCCATGGGCGAGGCGGGAGTCCACCCATGCGCCGGAGCCCATGACGGCCGGTTCGCCGACGGCCTCCGCGAACTCCCCGTGCCAGCGCTCAAGCAGGGCCCTGTCCCCGTCGTCGGCGAGGCGGGCGCGGCCCGGCGGTGCGGGCTCGGGCGGGGTGAGGGCGGCGAGGCGGTAGAGCCGCTGCCGGTGGCCGGGCGTGGCGGTGGCTCCCGTGTGCTTCTCCCAGGCTCGGGCGAAGGCCTCCGCGGTGTCCCGGTCGGCGACGACTCCCGGCAGGGCGTGGCCGGAGTCGGCGAGCTGCCGGGCGAGGATGTCGGCGGCTTCGGGGGCGACGGGCGAGAGGAGCAGCCGGTGCGGCGGGGTCCGCAGGAAGGCTCCCCGGACGCGGCCCGCCCCATCGGCGTACGTACCGAACTGGGGCGCCCCCTCCCCGTACGCCTGGAGCCCCCGTTCGCGCAGGGTGTCGGTGACGCTGAGGAGAGCGGTGTGCGGGGCCGGTGCGGAGGACAGGAACTCCTCGGCGCGCGCGTGAAAGCCGTCGAGGTCGTCGGTCAGCTGCCAGGAGGAACGCGGGTCGGTGGACATGGGCCATGATCCCGCGCGCCGCCCACCGGGGACAAAGAGATTTCACGCCCTCCCTACGCCGCCCTGAACACCGGCACGGCGAACTCCCCGGCCGCCCGGAACGCCACTTCGAGCCCCATCCCGATCCGCGGCTCCTGTGCCCCGCGGCCGACGACCTCCGTCATCATCCGCGGCCCCTCGGCGAGATCGACGACCGCGGCGACGTACGGGACGCGCGCGCCGAACGGCGGCAGGTCGTTCCTGTGCACGACCGACCAGGTGTAGAGCGTGGCCCGGCCGCTCGCCCGCTCCCAGGCGACGTCCTCGCTCCAGCAGCGCGGGCAGAACTCGCGCGGATAGTGGTGCGCCGCCCCGCACGCCCCGCAGCGGCGGATCAGCAGCCGCCCCTCGGCCGCCGCGTCCCAGTAGGGGCGGGTGAAGGCGTCGGGTTCGGGCAGATCGAAGCGCGGGCCGCCACCCGCCGCCGTACTCATCGGAAGAGTCCGAGCGCGTCGTCGAGGGACCAGGCCTGCCAGGACATGGCGAAGAGGGCGACGAGCGAGATGAGCGCCATCATCGTGTTCTGCCCCTGCTCGGCCCAGTCGTGGATCATGAGGACGAGGTAGAGCAGGTTGAGGAGCAGCCCGCCGACCAAGGCGACGGGAGTCAGGAATCCGACGACCAGGCCGAGCCCCAGGGCGAGTTCGGCATGAACCACGACGTACGCCATCACCTTCGGGCGCGGCGCGACGACGGTGTCGAAGCCGCTGCGGACCGCGTGCCACCTGTGCTTGGCAGCCACGTCGGACGCCCACGCGATGCCCGTACCCCGCTCGAACCAGCCCTTCTTGTCCTTGTGGCGCCAGCTCTCCAGCCACCACAGGCCAAGGCCTATGCGGAGCACGGCGAGCCATTCGGCGCCGGTGAGCCAGATCGAGTCCATGCCGTGGCCACTCCCACTTCGGCGGTCGTACGCGGCTTTCTGACGGTACGTCAGTTCAGCGCACGGGGCGGCGAATGCGCAAGGGGCGGACGCCGCGCAGGGCCGTGATCGATTCGCAACCGGTTCCGGACTTGACCGTCACCCATCAAGTAAGCGCGCGGTTACTCTCCAGTCATGTCCGACTCGACAGCTCCGCAGTCGCCCACGCAGGACCGCCCCGTGTACGTCATCGGGGGCGGCCCCGGCGGACTCGCCGTCGCCGCGGCGCTGCGCGCACGCGGTGTCCGCGCGATCGTCCTGGAGAAGTCGGAGCGCCTCGGCGCCTCCTGGCGCGGCCACTACGACCGCCTCCACCTGCATACGACGCGTCGCCTCTCCGCCCTGCCCGGCCTGGCGATCCCGCGGTCGGCCGGCCGGTGGGTGTCACGGGACGACCTGATCCGCTACCTGGAGCAGTACGCGGAACACCACGCCCTCGACATCGTCACCGGGGTCGAGGTCACCGGCCTGGAACGCACCGCCGACGGCACCGGCTGGCTGCTGCGCGCGACCGGCGGCCGGGAGCTGACCGGCAGCGCGGTGGTGGTCGCCACCGGCTACAACCACACGCCCCGGCTGCCCGACTGGCCCGGCCGCGACACGTACTCCGGAGACCTCCTGCACGCCCGCGACTACCGCGAACCGAGCCCCTTCACCGGCAAGGACGTCCTGGTCGTCGGCGTCGGCAACACCGGCGCGGAGATCGCCGTCGACCTCGCCGCCGGTGGCGCCGCCCGGGTCCGCCTCGCGGTGCGCACCGCCCCGCACATCGTGCGCCGCTCCACGGCCGGGTGGCCCGCGCAGCTCTCGGGCATCCTGTGCCGCAGGCTTCCGGTGCTCCTGACGGACCGCCTCGCGTCGCTGGTCGCCCGCGTGTCCGTCCCCGACCTGTCGGCGCAGGGACTGTCACGCCCCCGCACCGGCCTCTTCTCGAGGGCCAGGGAAGGGGCGATCCCGGTCCAGGACGTCGGCCTCATCGACGCCGTACGCAAGGGCCGGGTCGAGCCGGTGGCCGCCGTGGAGGCCTTCGACAGCGGCAAGGTGGTCCTGGCGGACGGCACGCGGATAGCGCCGCAGACGGTCATCGCGGCAACGGGCTACCGCCACGCCCTGGAGGGCCTGGTCGGCGGCCTGGGCATCCTCGACGCCCACGGCCGCCCCACCGCCCACGGCCACCACAGCCCGAAGCAGGCCCCGAACCTGTACTTCACCGGCTTCACCACCCCGATCAGCGGCACACTCCGCGAACTCGCCCGAGACGCCAAAAAGATCGCAAAGGCAATAGCAAGAACCCACCCCCGATAACCCCACCCCGGAAGCCCCGCCACGCAAGGGGCGCGGGGAACTGCGCGCCCAACCCCCACCAACCCGCACCCAAAAAACCCACCCCGCACGCCCCCCTAAGGGCGCGGGGAACTGCGCGCCCAACCCCCACGACCCGCACCCAAAAAACCCACCCCACAAGGGGCGCGGGGAACTACGCAAGACCGCCCCCCCCCCCCCCCACACACACACCGCACCCAACAAATCCAGCCCCGTCCGATTCCCCACCTTGGCACCCCCCAATTTCTGCGCTTCCGTAGAAGAAACAGCCCCGCCCACCCCTCCCACCCCACGCCCCACCACACCGCATCGCGAGACACCGCACCGCACACCGCCAGTCTTTGCCTGCACCCCCATTCCTGACACAGCGTCAGTTCAGTAATCTGACTATGCGTCAGGTAAGCAGGTAAGTGCTGTCACACAGGAGCGGGCGGACCGATGCTTGGATCGACACACGGCACCTTCACCACCGACCCCCGCCGCGCGCGTGTCATGGCCTGCGGCGAACCCCCACCCCCCACCGTCCACGGCAGCGCCCCCACCGCCGACGACCTGGACGTCAGCGGCCGCCCCTTGCACGCCGACGTACCCGACCTGGACCGCTTCTTCCGCCCCGAATCCGTCGCCGTCATCGGCGCCTCGGACGCCGAGGGCCGCCCCGGCGCCGGCATCACCCGCCGGCTGATCGCCTGGGCCGAGCGGGTCGGCGCGCGCCTGCACCCCGTGCACCCCACCCGTCGGACGGTATTCGGCATCCCCTGCTTCCCCTCCGTCGCCGACCTGCCCGAACAGGTCGACCTCGCCGTACTGCTGGTCGGCGACCCGCTGCCGGCGATCGAGCAGCTCGCCGAGGCGAAGGTGCGCTTCGCCGTCGCCTTCGCCTCCGGGTTCGCCGAGACGGGCGAGGCGGGCGCGGCCGCCCAGGCCCGCCTCGCGGCCGCCGTGCGGCGCTCGGGCCTGCGGCTGCTCGGGCCGAACACCAACCTCAACGCCTTCGAGGAGTTCCGCGAGGATCTCGAAGGCCCCGCCATCGCGCTGATCACTCAGTCCGGCCACCAGGGCCGCCCCGTCTTCACCCTCCAGGAACTCGGCATCCGCCTCTCCCACTGGGCGCCCACCGGCAACGAGGCCGACCTGGAGACCGCCGACTTCATCTCCTACTTCGCCGAGCGCCCCGAGGTCGGCGCCATCGCCTGCTACGTCGAGGGCCTCAGGGACGGCCGCGCCTTCCTGCTCGCCGCCGACCGCGCGGCCCGGCGCGGAGTGCCCGTCGTCGCCGTCAAGGTGGGCCGGACCGAGACCGGCGCCCGCACGGCCGCCTCACACACCGGCAAGCTGACCGGCGCCGACGCGGTGGTGGACGCGGCGATGCGGCAGTTCGGCGTCATCCGTGTCGACGGGCTCGACGAACTCCAGGACACCTCCGCCCTGTTGGCGCGGGCCCGCAGGCCGTCGGCCGAGGGCGTGGCCGTGTATTCGATCTCGGGCGGCACGGGCGCGCACTTCTCGGACCTGGCGGCCGAGGCGGGCCTCACCCTGCCCACGCTCGGCGCCGCCAAGCAGGCGGAGCTGCACCAGTGGATACCGGAGTACCTGAACGTCGCCAACCCCATCGACAACGGCGGACACCCCGTCGGCGACTGGCGCGGCCGGAAGATCATCGACGCGATCCTCGACGATCCGCAGGTGGGGGTGCTCATCTGCCCCATCACCGGGCCCTTCCCGCCGATGAGCGACAAACTCGCGCAGGACCTGGTGGACGCGGCGGAGGAGACGGACAAGCTGGTGTGCGTGGTGTGGGGGTCGCCCCTCGGCACCGAGGACGCCTACCGCCAGACGCTGCTCGGCTCCTCGCGCGTGGCCACCTTCCGCACCTTCGCCAACTGCATCACGGCGGTCCGCGCCCACCTGGACCATCACCGCTTCACGGCCGGCTACCGCTCCCCCTTCGACGAGGCGCCGCGCAGCCCCTCCCCCTCCTTCCGCAAGGCGCAGGCGCTGATGCGGCCGGGCCAGCAGCTCAGCGAGCACGCGGCGAAGCAGCTGCTGCGCGCGTACGGGATCCGCGTACCGCGCGAGCAGTTGGTGACCAGCGCGGCGGCGGCCGTCCGCGCGGCCGGGCTCGTCGGCTACCCGGTCGTCATGAAGGCGTCGGGGCCCCAGCTGGCGCACAAGACCGAGCTGGGCCTGGTGAAGATCGGCCTGACCTCCGCCAGCCAGGTGCGCGACGCCTATCGGGAGCTGACGGACATCGCCCGCTACGAGGGCGTGCCGCTGGACGGCGTGCTGGTCTGCCAGATGGTGGAGCGGGGCGTCGAGATGGTCGTCGGCGTCACGCACGACGCGCTCTTCGGGCCGACCGTGACGGTGGGGCTCGGCGGCGTACTCGTCGAGGTCCTTCGGGACACGGCGGTGCGGGTGCCGCCCTTCGGGGAGGACCAGGCGAAGGCGATGCTGTCCGAACTGCGGGGCCGGGCCCTGCTGGACGGGGTGCGGGGGGCGGCGCCCGCCGATGTCGACGCGCTCGTCGAGGTCGTGCTGCGCGTCCAGCGCATGGCGCTCGAACTCGGGGACGAGATAGCGGAGTTGGACATCAACCCGCTGATGGTGCTGCCCCGGGGGCAGGGCGCCGTCGCCCTCGACGCGTTCGCCGTCTGCCGCTGAGGGGCGCCCGCACGAGCCGACCGCCACCGTCCGTGTCACCGCCGAGACCCCGACTGCCGAGCACCGTCGCCCAGCGAAACGGAGCCACGCCCCATGACGCCCAAGCCACCCAAGACACCGATGACGCCCATGCCGTCCTCCCCCGACCCGACGACCTCCTCCGAACCCCTCGACTCATTGATACTCCACACCACTGACAACGCCGTCTCGTGGATCACGCTCAACCGCCCCGAGGCCATGAACGCCGTCACCTGGGACCAGCGCGAACGCATCATCGCGCTGCTCGACGAGGCCTCCGGCGACCCCGGCGTACGCGCCGTCGTGATCACCGCCACCGGCAAGGGGTTCTGCGCGGGCGCCGACCTGCGCGGCGCCCCCGCCACGGGCGAGCGGGTGCCGGGGGATGTCGCCCGGACGGTCAGGCGGGGCGCCCAGCGGCTGATCTCCGCCGTCCTGGACTGCGAGAAACCGGTGATCGCCGCGGTGAACGGCACGGCGGCCGGCATCGGCGCCCACCTGGCGTTCGCGTGCGACCTGGTGATCGCCGCCGAACCGGCCACGTTCATCGAGGTGTTCGTGCGCCGGGGCCTCGTACCGGACGGCGGCGGCGCCTATCTCCTGCCGCGGCTGATCGGGCCGCGGCGGGCCAAGGAGCTGATGTTCTTCGGGGACGCCGTGTCCGCCGCCGACGCGGAACGGCTCGGCCTCGTCAACCGCGTCGTACCGGCCGACGACCTGGAGAAGACCGCGCGGGAGTGGGCGCAGCGCCTCGCGGCGGGCCCCACCCGCGCCCTGGCCCTGACGAAGCAGCTGGTGAACGCCTCCCTGGAGGCGGACCGCGCGACCGCCTTCGCGGCGGAGGCCGTCGCCCAGGAGATCAACATGACCACGGCGGACGCGAACGAGGGCGTGGCCGCCTTCGTGGAGCGCCGCGCGCCCTCCTACCGAGGCCGCTGACCCCTGCCGAGGCCGCTGACCCCTGCCGAAGTCGCTGACCGGCGTCGCGCCCCTCAGCCGCGCCGGCGCACCAGCACCTCGATGTCCGGTGAGTCCGGGTCCCCGAAGAGCACGAAGAGTTCGGGCTCGGCCGCCGTGCCGCCGATGGTCCACGTCTGACTGTCGCTGCCGCACCCCTCCACGGCGATGACGACGGCCGGCCGGTCCTCGTACTGGGCTTCGCCGACCCGCCACGTACCGGTGGAGTCGCAGCGCGCCAGCCTGTCGCTGCCACCGGACGCGTCACCTTCCTCGTACGCGTCACCCATCTCGTACGCGTGACTCGACTCGTACGGAAGCCCGGTGACCACCGCGCGCCCGTCCGCCCCCAGCCGCAGACGCTCGCCGTCCTCCCCCCGCCAGGTGCCGACGAGCTGCGCGGCGGTCAGCTCGGGCGGCTCGTACTCCTTGATGAGCCCCGTCGCCGTGCCCACGACCGCCGCGCCGAAGACCGCCACACACACGCCGAGCGAGGTGAGTCCCGACAGGATCCACACCTTGCGCAGCGGTCTGCCGAGGCGTTCCTCGCGCCGCCGGCAGTACGCCACGTGCAGCGCGGGCAGTATGCCGCTCGCCGCGATCCACAGTGCGGGCCCCACGAAGGGGGCGCCCAGCACGGCCGAGCAAGCCGCCCACGCGGCCCCGACCGGCAGCAGGCAGGCGAGGGACCACGCCCACTCCGGGCCCCGGCCGAGACGCGCGGCGCCCAGGCGGCCGAGCCCGACCGCGGGGAGCGTGAGCACCGCGGAGTGCAGCAGCCCGACGACCGGCAGCAGGAGCGGCCCGAAGACGAAGAGGCAGGCCAGGCCGAGGGCGGGGCCGCCCCCCGCCCCTCGGCTGTCGTCGTCGAGCGTCAGCGTGAACGCCACCATCCCGGCCACCGGCAGCTGCGCCGCGCACGCCGCCCCGGCCGCCCGCATCCGCACGTCACTCCAGGTCCCCCGCGGCCGCGCTTCCCTGGCGTTCCCCCACCTCATGGGGGTGAAGATACGCGCGGGACAGGAGGGGCCCAGCCACAGGGCCCCGCACCCTTTCCATCTGACGCCCCGTCAGCTTCAATGGTGGGCGTGATGGGACACGCAGGGATGGCGGCCACCGCCCTCCGCTACCTCAGGTCGGTCGGGGCCCCCACCACCACGGGCCCCTTCGAAACGCTGCCACGCCCCGAGCTGCGGGCGGTCGGCGACGACGAGCGTGCCCCGCTCGATCCCGGCGAGTTCCGCCGCGTCCTCGGGAACTTCGCGACGGGCGTCACCGTGATCACGGCTCCTCCGTGCGAGGAGGGCGAGGGCCCCGCGGGCTTCGCCTGCCAGTCCTTCGCCTCGCTCTCCCTGGACCCGCCGCTGGTCTCCTTCATGGTGGCCCGCACCTCGACGACATGGCCGCGCATCGCGCGCGCGGGCGTCTTCTGCGTGAACATCCTCGGCGCCGACCAGGGCGAGCTGTGCCGGGCCTTCGCCGTGAGCGGTGCCGACAAGTTCGCCGGGGTGGAGTACGACGCGGCGCCCGTGTCCGGCTCACCCCGGCTGGCGGGCGCCCCCGCCTGGGTCGACTGCGCGATCCAGGCGGTGCACACCGGTGGCGACCACCTCATCGTGGTGGGCCGGGTGGCCGCGCTCGGTACCGCCGACGGCGACGCGGGGCCGCTCCTCTTCCATCAGGGCAGGTTCGGCCGCTTCACGCCGTGACGGCCGGGAGGTCCACCGGGTCGCGCCGCCGGATCACCAGCGCCATCAGCGCGGCCGCCGCGCAGAGCGCCCCGGAGGCGTACCAGATGACGTCGTAGGACCCGAAGGTGTCCCGCACGACCCCACCGAGGAACGCGACGACGGCGGCGCCGACCTGGTGCGAGGCCAGCACCCAGCCGAAGACGATCGCGCTGTCGTCGCCGTACTGCTCGCGGCAGAGCGCGAGGGTCGGCGGGACGGTCGCGACCCAGTCCAGGCCGTAGAAGACGATGAAGAAGATCATCGGCGGGTGGACGTTCGGGGCGAGGAGGATCGGCAGGAAGAGCAGCGAGACGCCGCGCAGCGCGTAGTAGACGGCGAGCAGGCGCCGGGCGTCGAAGCGGTCCGTGAGCCAGCCCGACGCGATCGTCCCGACGATGTCGAAGACGCCGATGACGGCGAGCAGCGACGCGGCGGCCCTGATGGGCATGCCGTGGTCGTGCGCGGCGGGCACGAAGTGGGTCTGGATCAGGCCGTTCGTCGAGGCGCCGCAGATCGCGAAGGACCCGGCGAGCAGCCAGAACGGTCCGGTGCGGGCCGCCTTGAGGAGCACGGCCATGGTGCGCCGGGCGGCCCCCGGGACGGGCGGCGGCTTCGCGACGAACTCCTCGGCCCCGTACGGCTTCAGGCCGACGTCCGCCGGGTGGTCGCGCAGCAGCAGCCATACGAAGGGGACGACCACGAGAGCCGCGAGCGCGACCGTCACGGCGGCGGGCCGCCACCTGTACGTCTCGACGATCCAGGCGAGGAGCGGCAGGAAGATCAGCTGGCCGGAGGCGGAGGCGGCCGTGAGGATGCCGGTGACCAGGCCGCGCCGCTCGGTGAACCAGCGGTTGGTGACGGTCGCGGCGAAGGCGAGCGCCATCGAGCCGGAGCCGAGCCCGACGAGCAGGCCCCAGTACAGCAGCAGTTGCCAGGCGTGGTTCATCCACACGGTCAGCCCGGAGCCCAGGGCGATCACGATCAGGGCGGTCGCGACGACCTTGCGGATGCCGAAGCGGTCCATCAGCGCGGCGGCGAACGGCGCGGTGAGCCCGTACAGCGCGAGGTTGATGGAGACCGCGAGGCCGATGGTCCCGCGCGACCAGCCGAAGTCGGCGTGCAGCGGGTCGATGAGGAGGCTCGGCAGCGAGCGGAACGCGGCGGCGCCGATGATCGTCACGAAGGTGACGGCGGCGACGAACCACGCGCGGTGGATGCGGGGAGCGCGGCGGCCCGCCGGGGCCGTGGCGCCGGACGGGGGCGCGTCGACGGCCTCGTCGGGCGGCGGGACCGTCCCGCCCGCTCCGCTGGTTCCGCCCGTCTCCGCGCTCGGCTCGGTTGTCTGGGTCACGTCATCAAGGATCGGCAGCCGCCCCCGCGCGAACGAGTGGCCCGAGGGACAGCGTTCGCTAGGATCGGGCCATGGCCGCTTCCGGGGAGTCCCGCGCCGATACGCGCATGCACCGCGTCGTCGTCCTCGCCCTGGACGGCGTCATCCCCTTCGAACTGGGCATCCCCCAGCGGATCTTCAGCCGCGCGCGCGACGCCGACCGCCGCCGTCTCTACGAGGTCGTGACCTGCTCGGTCCGGCCGCCCGGCCCGGTCCGTACGGACGCCGACTACACGATCCTCGTCGAACACGGCCCCGAGGCGCTGGCCACCGCCGACACCGTCGTGGTCCCGGCGTCGTACGAACTGGGCCCGGTCTACGAGGAGGGGCGGCTCACCGGAGAGCTGGCCGCCGCGCTGGCCCGTATCCGGCCGGGCACCCGCCTCGTCTCGATCTGCACGGGCGGGTACGTCCTCGCCGCCGCCGGCTTCCTCGACGGGCGCCCGGCGACCACGCACTGGGCGTCGGCGGCCCACTTCCAGCGGCTCTTCCCCGACGTCAAGGTCGACGCGGACGTGCTGTTCATCGACGACGGCGACGTGCTGACGTCGGCGGGCGTGGCCGCGGGCGTCGACCTCTGCCTGCATCTCGTACGCCGCGACCAGGGCACGGCGGTCGCCAACGACGTGGCCCGCCTCACCGTCGTACCGCCCCACAGGGACGGCGGCCAGGCCCAGTACATCCAGCGCCCGGTCCCCGAGCCGCAGCTGGCGACCACGCGCACCGCGCGGGCCTGGGCGCTGAGCCGCCTCGACCAGCCGCTGCGGCTGCGGGACATGGCGGCGCGGGAGTCGATGTCGGTGCGCACCTTCACGCGGCGCTTCCGCGAGGAGGTCGGCATCAGCCCCGGCCAGTGGCTGACACAGCAACGCGTCGAGCGGGCACGGCACTTGCTGGAGTCCAGCGATCTCTCCGTCGACCGGATCGCGCGGGACGCGGGCTTCGGCACGGCCCAGTCGATGCGCCAGCACCTACAGGCCGCGCTCGGCGTCACCCCCACCGCTTACCGGCGTACGTTCCGCGACGTCGCCGCCGGCTGAGACCACGCCGGGAGACGCGGCGGGCTTCACCTCGCCCAGCACCCCCACCACGGTCAGCAGCACACCGAGCCCGACGCCCGCCAGGATCGCCGTGGAGGGCGACACGACGCTCAGCAGCCCGCCCGCCAGCGAGCCGCTCGCCGCGTACCCGGCGCCCACGGCGGCGTACATCACCGAGTAGCCGGCGGCGAGGGCGCTGGGCGGCAGCACCTCGCGCAGCGAAAGGTTCCGGGTGAGCATGGCCCCGGCCTGGAACACCCCGGCGACGCCCAGGACGGCGAGCAGCCACCCCACGCCCGGCAGTACGGCGACGGCGGCCAGGCAGGCCGAGACGGCGAACATCAGCACCATGCCCTGCGTACGCAGGCGGCCCGGCCAGGTCCGCAGCCCGTACACGAACGACCCGACCGCGGAGCCCACCGCGAGCGCCGCGAGGAGCGGTCCCGCCCAGCCCACCGCGATGCCGCGCTGCTCCAGGAGCGCGGGCAGGACCAGCTCGGCGAGCGCGAGCATCGACAGGCTCGCCGCGCCCGTCACGAAGATCGGCCAGGCCCGCGCGAGGATCCGCGCCATGGACTCCCCGCCCCGGTCGTCCGCGTCCGAGCGCCACCCCTCGGGCAGCATCCACAGCCCGGCCACGGCGGCGGCCATCAGCGCTCCGGCCGACACCAGGGGCAGCGCCGGTGACACCCCGAGCGCGAGGCCGGTCACGGCGGCCGGCGCCACCGCCCAGATGGCGAAGGTGAGGATCGACTCCACGGACAGGGCCTGGGTGACGGCCTTGTCCGGCACCATGCCGGTCAGCAGGGCGCGCAGCCCGCCGGGGGCGGCGGCGGGCGCGGCCCCGGCGAGGAACGCGAAC
Source organism: Streptomyces sp. 135 (assembly GCF_020026305.1). Classification (NCBI taxonomy): domain Bacteria; kingdom Bacillati; phylum Actinomycetota; class Actinomycetes; order Kitasatosporales; family Streptomycetaceae; genus Streptomyces; species Streptomyces sp. 135. The sequence goes on from NZ_CP075691.1 coordinate 3,773,923, forward strand.
GCCCCCAGGGCCACGGGATGCGCGTGCGGCAGCAGGCCCAGCGCCGCGAACGCGACCGCGCCCACCGCGAGGCCCCGGGCGAGCTGCGGCCGGGCCCGCTCGGGCCGCATCCGCATCCCGAGGAGCGGCGCGCCCACGATCTCGCCCACCACGTACACCGCGGCGAGCACGGCGCCGAGGGCATACCCGCCGGGCCGCTCCCGCACGAGAAACACCAGGGCGAGCGGCGCCGCGGCCACGGGCATCCGCGCCCCCACGGCCACGGCCCCCCACCGGACGACACCTCCGGAAACAACGTCGCGATAACTCATCCCCCGAAGCTAAACGCCCCCACCGACACCCCCCACCCCTTTTCAGCGCCGATGCGCGGACCCCCGGGTCGACGACGCCCACCCCCGACGGCCCGCGGTCGCCATGACGACGGGAGGGGACGTGCCGGTATGTCCGCCCGGAGCACGGCACCCACGCCCGCAGAGCCCCGAAGCACAAGGCGGCCACGCAGGCGCCGGCGAGGACGGACATACCGGCGCGGGCCCGCCCCACGACGAACAACCCGCCCCCCCCGACGGCACCGCACCCGGCAACCGACCCCGACCACAACGCACCCTCCGCCCGCCGCCCCTTTCCCGAAGCGGTGCGGGCACTCAACGGTGAAGCCCCGGGCCCCCACCGACCCGCAGCCGCCCCACGACCGGAGGGGACGTGCCGGTATGTCCGCCCGGAGCACGGCACCCACGCCCGCAGAGCCCCGAAGCACAAGGCGGCCACGCAGGCGCCGGCGAGGACGGACATACCGGCGCGGGCCCGCCCCACGACCGGTCGGGCGCCCCCGGACGAGCCGCACCGAAACCCCGAGCGCGACCACCCCACCGCACCCCACGCCACTCAAAACGTCAGCACCGCCCGCGCCACCCGCCCCGCCCCCGCATCCGCCACCGCCTTCCCGAAGTCCTCCACCGGGTACGTCACCGTCACCAGCTCATCCAGCAGCAACCGCCCCTCCCCGTACCACCGCGCGTACAGCGCGAAGTCCCGCTGCGGCGCCGAACTCCCGTACCGGCACCCGAGAATCGCCTTGTCCAGGAAGAGCGAGGCCACCACGAACGACGCCTCGGCCGTCGCCCCCGGCATCCCGAGCAGCACCGCCTGCCCATGCCGGTCCAGCAGGTCCACGGCCTCCCGCACCAGCGACACCCGCCCCACGCACTCGAAGACGTGGTCGGCCCCCTGCGGCAGCACCTCCCGCACCGCCTCCACCGACCCGAAGAAGTCCGTGGCGCCGAACCGCCGGGCGACGGCCTCCTTCGAGGGGTTCGCGTCGACGGCGACGACGGCCGACGCCCCGGCGATCCGGGCCCCCTGCAACACGTTGAGCCCGATACCACCGGCACCGATCACCACCACGGTCTCCCCGGCGGCCACCCTGGCCCGGTTCAGCACGGCCCCCACGCCCGTCACCACCGCGCACCCGATCAACGCCGCGGACGTCAGCGGAATGTCCTCGGGGATCTTCACGGCCTGCACGCCCTTGACGAGGGTGCGCTCGGCGAAGGCGGAGTTGGCGGCGAACTGGTACACCGGCTCGCCACCGCGCGAGAAGGGCCGGCCAGGCCGACCGATGGCCCGCCGGCACATGGTCGGCCGCCCCCGCCCGCACTCACCGCAGGCGCCGCAGTTCGCGATGGTGGACAGCGCCACATGGTCCCCGGGAGCCACATGCGTGACCCCGGCCCCCACCGCCTCCACCACGCCCGCCCCTTCGTGCCCGAGGACTACGGGCGACGGGAACGGAATGGTCCCGTCGATGACGGACAGATCGCTGTGGCACAGCCCGGCGGCGGCCACCGCGACCATCACCTCGCCGGGCCCCGGCTCCCTGACCTCCAGGTCCCCCACGACCTCGGCCGACTCCCCGTCAAAAACAACACCCCTCATGACACACCCCTCACGACGCACCCCTCACCGAGGCCCCCTGGCCTCTCTCGGCAGACCGAGCACGCGCTCGGCGATGATGTTGCGCTGAACCTCGTCCGAGCCGCCGTAGATGGTGTCGGCGCGGGTGAAGAGATGAAGCCGCTGGGCTTCGTCGAGTTCGTACGGCGCGTCGGCCGCCCAGTCCATGCACGCGACGGCCCCCGCCGCACCCCTCACCTGCACGGCAAGCTCCCCCAGCCACTGATGCCACCGCCCCCACAACAGCTTGGCCACACTCGGCGCCCCGGCCACCCCCGTGGCCCCGCCGCCCCCACCCCCCAACGTCCGCAACGCGTTCCACCGCATGACCCGCAGCTCCGCCCAGAGCCGCTCCAGCCGCTCCCGCACCACGGGGTCCCGCACGGCCCCCGAGGCGACCGCCTCCCGCACCACCACCGCCAACTCCGCCGCGAATGCGATCTGTTGCGCCAGCGTCGAGACGCCCCGCTCGAACCCGAGCAGCCCCATGGCGACCCGCCAGCCCTGACCCGCACCGCCCACCACATGGGCGCCGCGCGCGCGTGCGCCGTCGAAGAAGACCTCGTTGAACTCACTGGTGCCGGTCAGCTGCCGGATGGGCCGCACCTCGATCCGCCCCGGCTGGTCCATCGGCACCAGCAGGAACGACAGCCCCCGGTGCCCACGGGACCCCTCCTCCGTGCGCGCCAGCACGAAGCACCAGTCGGCCTCGTGCGCCAGCGACGTCCAGATCTTCTGCCCGGTGACGGCGTACGTCTCCCCGTCCCGCACGGCCCGCGTCCGCACCCCGGCCAGGTCGGAGCCCGCGCCCGGCTCGCTGTACCCCTGGCACCACAGCGCCTCGCCCCGGGCGATCGGCGGCAGGAACTCGTCCCGCTGCTCACGGCTGCCGTACGCCAGGAGCGTCGGCGCGAGCAGGTTCTCGCCGATGTGCCCGCAGCGGCCGGGCGCCCGCGCGCGTGCGTACTCCTCGGCCCAGACGACCTGCTGGGTGAGCGTGGCCCTCCGGTTGCCGTACGCGTCACTGTCCCAGCCGAGGCCGATCCAGCCGCCGCGACCCAACTCCCGCTCCCAGGCCCGGCGTTCCACACCGCCCTCGTGCTCGCTGCCGGGGCCGCCGCGCCCGCGCGCGCGGGCATGGTCGCCGGTGAGGTGCGCGGCGAGCCAGCGCCGCGCCTCCCCGCGGAACGCCTCGTCATCCGGCCCGAAACCGAAATCCACAGCCCAGCCCCTCCCCGCCTACGCGTTCGGGCGGGCCTTGGACGCCGCCGCCTTGGCCATGGCCTCGACCTGAGCGAGGAGCGGCATGGGGTCGGTGCCGACCGTGCCGGGCAGGAAGTCGGCGAGCTTCTCCGGTGTCCAGGCCCCGTCGGCGTAGCCCGCGCGCAGCTCACGCGGCTGCGCCCAGACGGCGATCTTGGGCCCGGCGATCGTGTAGACCTGCCCGGTGATCCCCTCCTCGCGGGCGCGGTCGCTGAGCAGGTAGGTGACGAGGGCCGCCACATCCTCGGGCTCCCCGATCTCCTTCAGCTCCATGGGTACGTTCGCCGACATCCGCGTACGGGCGACGGGGGCCACCGCGTTGGCGGTCACCCCGTACTTGTGGAGACCCAGCGCGGCGCTGCGCACCAGCGAGATGATCCCGCCCTTGGCGGCGCTGTAGTTGGCCTGGGCGACGGACCCCTGGTGGTTGCCGCTGGTGAAGCCGATGAGGGTGCCCGAGCCCTGCTTCCGCATCACCGCCGAGGCGGCCCGGAAGACGGTGAAGGTGCCCTTCAGGTGGGTGGCGACCACCGGGTCCCACTCCCCCTCCGACATGTTGAACAGCATCCGCTCGCGGAGGATCCCGGCGACGCACACGACCCCGTCGAGGCGGCCGTACTCGGCGAGCGCGACGTCGACGATCCGCTGCCCGCCCGCCATGGTGGAGATGTCGTCCGCGACGGCCACGGCTTCGCCGCCCGCGGCCCGGATCTCCTCGACCACGGCGTCGGCCACCTCGCTGGCGGGCTCACCGCCCTCCATGGAGACCCCGTAGTCGTTGGCGACGACCCGCGCGCCCTCGGCGGCCGCGGCGAGCGCGACGGCCCTGCCGATGCCGCGCCCGGCACCGGTGACGGCCACCACCTTGCCTGCCAAGAAGTTCCCCACGCCGGCCCCTTCCCGCGGTTTCTGACGGACCGTTAGATTCTATGGCCGGTCGGACACCGGAAGACAAGACCCGCGGAGGACCCATGTCACTGCCGCCCGAGTTCCACGCCATCGCCAAGCGCGTGAACAACTGGGGCCGTTGGGGCCCCGACGACGAGATCGGCACCCTGAACCTCATCACCGACGACGTCGTACGGGCGGCCGCCGCCGAGGTCCGCTCCGGGCGCCGCGTCCCGCTCGCGCTGACCCTCAAGGAGGACGGCGTCCAGACGGGTTTGATCCCCGGCCGCATGAACCCCCTGCACACCATGGTGCAGATCAACCAGGAGCTCTTCGGCCCGGGCACGGTCGCCACCAGCGACGACGCCGTGACGATGGGGCTCCAGGCGGCCACCCACTGGGACGCGCTGACCCACGCGTCACACTCCGGGAAGATCTACAACGGCCGCCCCGCGGACACCATCGCGGCCCACACGGGCGCCCGGTTCAGCGGCATCGACAAGGTGCCGTACGTCGTCTCGCGCGGCGTCCTGCTGGACGTGGCCCGCGCCAAGGGGCTCGACCGGCTGCCGGGGGATCACGCCGTGACACCCGAAGACCTGGACGAGGCGGCGGAGTTCGGCGGTGTCACGGTCCGCGCCGGCGACATCGTCCTCGTCCGCACGGGACAGATCCAGGTCTACCTGGCGGGCGACAGACACGCGTACGGCCACCCGTCCCCGGGCCTTTCACTGCGTACGCCCGAGTGGTTCCACGCGCGGGACGTGGCGGCGGTCGCCGACGACACCCTGACCTTCGAGATCTTCCCGCCGGAGATCGAGAACCTGTGGCTGCCCGTGCACGCGCTGCACCTGGTCGAGATGGGGATGCTGCAGGGCCAGAACTGGGATCTGGAAAAGTTGTCCACAGCCTGTGCGCAAGAAGGGCGTTACGCCTTCCTGCTCTCCGCGATGCCCGAGCCGTTCGCAGGCGGGACCGGGACGCCCGTGGCGCCGGTGGCGGTGCTGTGACCCGGCGCCCCTCCAAGCGGCGGCACGGCGGCGCGTCGGCTTCCGCCCCGAGCGCGATGCCGCGCGCCGCCATCCGGCTCGGCGCTCGACACTGCCCCTCATGACCCCGAGGGGACCGACGCCGACCACGCGACCCACATCTCGTCAAGGGCCTCCGTCACCGAGCGCCCTTGACGTCCCCTCGCGGCGAATCGCTGCTCACAAGCGTGATCAATCGGACACGTTACGTCAACACCCTGCCGGGGGTTAATGGCCCATGCCCGGCTCGTCCTACCCGCGCACGGGTGCGCGTCGTGGCACACGACGGCGCATACAGCCCGGGGCGGACGGGGTCAGACGGCTTCGTACGCCACGTCGGCATCGGTGTCGCCGTACGACGCGCCGTCGAAGGTCACCGCGGCGACCCCGGCGTCGCACCGGTCGACCTCGCACCAGATGCTCTTGCCGCCACCCTCGGGCTGCCAGCCCCAGCGGTCGGCGAGACCGTCGACGAGCTCCAGGCCGCGGCCGTTGGTGTCGTCACCCTCCGCGTGCCGCTGTCTGGGCGGGCGGGCACTGCGGTCGGCCACCTCCACCCGGACCGTCGCCGGCGCGTCGTCGGGAACGCCGGGGAGGAGCATGCGCAGGACGGCCGGACAGCCCGTGTGCACAACGGCGTTGGTGACCAGTTCCGAGATCAGCAGGATCAGCGTCTCGGCCACCGGCTCGTCGGCTTCTATGCCCGATCCCGCCAGTCGGGAGCGGGCCCATCTCCTGGCCCGCCCCACCTCCGCGGGGTCGGCCCCGACCTCCAGCTGAACTTGAAGCACCTGCACCGCTCACACCATCCGAACCGGCGGACACATCGCCTCGCGACTCCACGGGGTCACGGAACGTGATCCCCTTGGGAGACAGCATGATTGACGTTCAGTCACCCCAACAAGCGCTTCGGGCATATTCCAGCGCGAAGGAGTACGCGTGCTGCATACTGTGCGACGCGTAGCGCGGGGGGTCGAACAGACGGGCACGAGGCCCGCTCCTGCACGGCGAGCGGCGCGCATTGCCGGACCCGGAGCCGCCGCGGGGGCAGCACCGGGATGGCTCAGCCTCAGAACCACTCGCATCTGAGACAAGGTACTAGAGGCGGACGCCGACTCCGGGCCGTGACGACTCACGCGGAGGACACAACCCGGTATCGACGCCTCCGTCAACGCTCCGTAGTGTCATCACTCCCTGTCACAGCGCGGCCGCCAGCGCTTCCTGCGCCTCGTCGGCCCGTTGTCCCAGCTCGGCGCGGACCCAGGCCCGCTTGAGGTGCAGATGCACCTCGGACTCCCAGGTGAACCCCATGCCGCCGTGCACCTGGAGACAGTCGCGGGCGTTGCGTACGGCGGCGTCGTCGGCCAGCAGCTTGGCGCCGCGGATCTCGCGCGTGTCCCGGGTCACGGCGGCGGCGTACACGGCGGCGCGGGCGACCTCGGCGCGCACCAGCATCCGCGCGCAGAGGTGCTTCACGGCCTGGAACGCCCCGATGGGCTGCCCGAATTGTTCGCGATCGCCGGCATATCGCACGGCCATCTCGCAGGTCCGGGCGGCGCTGCCGAGCTGTTCGGCGGCGTACAGCAGCGCGCCCCGGCCCGGGCGCGGCGGTCCCGGCACGCGGTGCAGCGGTGTCAGCGGGTCGACGGAGCGCAGGGCGACGGCCCCGCTCACGTCCCCCTGGACGGCGTCCGCCTCCGCGAGCCAGGGCACCAGCGTTCCGTCGACGGCGGTGACGACGGCGTCTCCGGACCAGGCACCCTCCACCTCGCCCGCCGCCAGGAACGACGCCACGGCGGGGCCGGGGAGCAGGGCCCGTCCCGCCTCCTCGAAGGCCAGTACGGCCTCCGGCAGCCCCAGGCCGACGCCCCCGCGCTCCTCGGGCAGGGCCAGGGAGAAGAAGCCGGCCTCGCCCAGCTCCTTCCACAGGGCGCGGTCGACGCGGTCCACGGCGTCCCGCAAGGAGAACCGCCCCGCCAGGATGTCCCGCATCCCGGAGCGCAAGGCCCGCTGCTCATCCGTGAGTTGGAAATCCATACCGTCCCTCACCGCCCCTTCGGGAGACCGAGGATCCGCTCGGCCACGATGTTCTGCTGGATCTGCGAGGTGCCCGCGGCGATCGTGTAGGACAGCGAGGACAGCCGGTCGAGGTTCCACGCGTGCCCGAGGTCGAGGGCGTCCGCGCCGAGCACTTCGGCGGCGGCGTCGTACAGCTCCTGGCGAGCGTGCGAGTACCGCAGCTTGAAGACGGAGCCGCCCACGCCGGGCACCCCGCCGGTGCGCTGCGCCTCGCTCACGTTCCACTGCGTGAGCCGCCACAGCGCGGTGAACTCCGCGCCGAGCCGCCCGAGCCTGCGCCGCAGCGCCACGTCGTCCCAGCGGCCGTTCGCGCGGGCCTCGCGGGCGATCTCCCCGAGGACCCGCCGGCAGGCCACCACCTCCCCCACGAAGGCGGTGCCGCGCTCGTAGGAGAGGGTCACCATGGTCACGCGCCAGCCGTCGTTCTCGGCGCCGACGCGGTTGGCCGCCGGCACCCGCACCTCGTCGAGGAACACCTCGGCGAACTCGGTGGAGCCGGCCAGCGTCCGCAGCGGGCGCACGGTGATGCCGGGGGCGTCCATCGGCATCGCGAGCCAGGTGATGCCGCGGTGCTTGGGCACGGCCTCGCTCACCGGCGCCGTCCGCACGAGCAGCTCGCACCAGTCGGCGACCTCCGCGTGCGAGGTCCAGATCTTGGACCCGCTCACCACGTAGTGGTCGCCGTCGCGCCACGCGCGCGTGCGCAGCGACGCGAGGTCGGAGCCCGCGTCGGGTTCGCTGAACCCCTGGCACCACACCTCGTCGCCGCGCAGCACGGGCGGCAGCCACCGCTCCCGCTGCTCGGGCGTGCCCTCGGAGGCGATGGTCGGTCCCGCGTGCAGCAGGCCCACGAAGTTGGCGCCCACATAGGGGGCGCCCGCCTTCTCCGTCTCCTCCAGGAAGATCAGCCGCTGGGTGGGCGGCGCGTCCCAGTGGACGTGGCCGTAGCCCGCGTCGTACAGCATGCGCTGCCAGGAGGTGTCGTACGCGCGCCGTGCGGGCCAGTCCTGCGGGGAGGGCCTGGCGGGAAGGCGCGGGAGCACGCTCGCGAGCCACTCCCGCAGGCCTGCCCGGAAGGCTTCCTCCTCCTCGGTGTAGGTGAGGTCCACGCGCGGCCTACTTGTCCAGGTCCAGGCCGAGCATGCGGATGGCGTTGCCGCGCATCAGCTTGTACACCGTCTCGTCGTCGAGTCCCTCGACGTGGTCGAGGGCGACCTCCTTGGTGTGCGGGAAGGTCGAGTCGACGTGCGGGTAGTCGGTCTCGAAGGTGGCGTTGTCCCGGCCGACGACGTCCAGGGAGGCCACGCCGTGCTTGTCGCGGAAGAAGCAGCAGAAGATCTGCCGGTAGTAGTACGTGGAGGGCGGCTCGGGGACCAGGTCCTTCACGCCGCCCCAGGCGCGGTGCTCCTCCCACACGTCGTCGGCGCGTTCCAGGGCGTACGGGATCCAGCCCATCTGCCCCTCGGAGTAAGCCAGTTTGAGGGCCGGGAACTTCACGAGGACGCCGCTGAACAGGAAGTCCATCATCGACGCCATGGCGTTGTTGAAGGAGAGCGCGGCCTGCACGGCGGGCGGGGCGTCGGGGGAGGCGGCGGGCATCTGGGAGGACGAGCCGATGTGCATGTTCACGACCGTGCCGGTCTCCTGGCAGGCCGCGAAGAACGGATCCCAGTAGCCGGAGTGGATCGAGGGCAGCCCCAGGTGGGTCGGGATCTCCGAGAAGGTGACGGCCCGCACGCCCCGCGCGGCGTTCCGCTCGATCTCGGCGACCGCGAGGCCGATGTCCCACAGCGGGATGATGCAGAGCGGGATCAGCCGGCCGCCGCTGTCGCCGCACCACTCGTCGACCATCCAGTCGTTGTAGGCGCGTACGCAGGCGAGGGCGACCTCCTTGTCGTGGGCCTCGGCGAAGGTCTGGCCGCAGAAGCGCGGGAAGGTGGGGAAGCACAGGGAGGCCTCGACGTGGTTGAGGTCCATGTCCTTCAGGCGGGCGACCGGGTCCCAGCAGCCGCGCCGCATCTGAGCGCGCGTGATGCCCTCCAGGGTCATGTCGTCGCGGTCGAAGCCGACGGCGGCGATGTTGCGCTTGTACGGGAACTTGAGGTCCTCGTAGACCCACCAGTCGGTGGGCGGCCCTTCGGGGTCCATCGTGATCTGGTACTTGCCGCCCACGTAGGCGAGTTCGCCGATGCCGGCGGTCAGCGGCCTCGGGCCGCGGTCGCGGTACTTCGCGGGCAGCCAGGTCTCGAAGAGATGCGCGGGTTCGATCACATGGTCGTCGACGCTGACGATCCGAGGAAGCTCGGTCATGGTGTCCCCTCCTTGCGCGAAAGGGGGTCATCCCTCCGGCACCTCCGGGAATCTGATGACCCGTCAGAATGCAGGCTAGCCCCGCGCCTATGGACCGACAAGGCGGCGAGGCCTACGCTCTGCGCACGATCTGACGGACCATCAGCCAAGGCGGCGTGGTGCCCGTCCGTCCGTTCCTGGCCGACCCGGGGGGACCACATGAGCACCGCACGGCACGAAACCGCGTACGAACTCGGCGCCTCGCGCACGCTCTGGGAACTGGTCGAGCGCCGCGCCGCCCACACCCCCGACACGCCCGTCCTCGTCCAGGCCGCCGCCGATCCCGCCGACGACCGCATGCTCACCTTCGGCGCCCTGCGCGAGCGCGCCGAGCGGGTCGCCGCCGGGCTGTACGGCATGGGGGTGCGCCCCGGCACGGTCGTCGCCTGGCAGCTGCCCACCCGCATCGAGACGGCCCTGCTCTCCTTCGCCCTGGCCCGCGTCGGCGCCGTGCAGTCGCCGGTCATCCCCTTCTACCGCGACCGCGAAGTCGGCTTCGCGCTCCGACAGTCCGGCGCGGAGTTCTTCGCCGTGCCCGGCGTGTGGCGCGGCTTCGACCACGCGCGGATGGCGCGGCGGCTCGGCGCCAAGGGCGTCTTCGAGGCGTACGAGGAACTGCCCGACGCCGATCCGTCGATCCTTCCCCCACCGCCCTCCGACGGCACGTCCGTACGCTGGATCTACTGGACGTCGGGCACCACGTCCGCCCCCAAGGGCGTCCTGCACACCGACCGCTCCCTGCTCGCGGGCGGCTCGTGCCTGGCCCACGCGCTGCGGCTGACGCCCTCGGACGTCGGCTCGATGGCGTTCCCCTACGCGCACATCGCAGGCCCCGACTACACGGTGATGCTGCTCCTGTACGGCTTTCCTGCGGTGCTGTTCGAGCACTTCGCGCTGCCGGACGCGCTGGACGGCTACCGGCGGCACGGCGTGACCGTGGCGGGCGGGTCGACGGCCTTCTACTCCATGTTCCTGGCCGAGCAGCGCAAGCTGCCGCCGGGCGAGAAGCTCATCCCGACGCTGCGGCTCCTGGCGGGCGGCGGCGCGCCCAAGCCGCCGGAGATCTACCACGCCGTCGTCCGCGAGATGGGCTGCCAACTGACCCACGGATACGGCATGACCGAGGTCCCGATGATCACCATGGGCGACCCGGAGGACACGGCCGAGAACCTGGCGACGACCGAGGGCCGCCCCCCGGCCGGCATGGAGATCCGCGTGACCGGTCCCGACGGCCGGGAACTGCCCCCGGGGACGGACGGCGAGGTCCGGCTGCGCGGGGAGGCCGTCTGCCGGGGCTATGTGGATCCGGCCCAGAGCGCGGCCGCCTTCGACGCCGACGGTTTCCTGATCACCGGCGACCTCGGGCACCTCACCGGAAGCGGCCATCTGGTCCTCACCGGGCGGGCGAAGGACGTCATCATCCGCAAGGGCGAGAACATCTCCGCCAAGGAGATCGAGGACCTGCTCCACCGCCACCCGGCCGTCGGCGACGCGGCGGTCGTCGGACTGCCCGACCCCGAACGCGGGGAGCGGGTCTGCGCGGTCGTCGAACAGCGTCCCGGGACGCCGGGGCTGACCCTGGACGCGGTCACCTCGTACCTGCGCGGGGAAGGCCTCGCCCCCTACAAGCTGCCGGAACAGCTGGAGGTGGTCGAGGCCCTCCCCCGCAACGAGACACTGCGCAAGGTGCTCAAGTACAAGCTGCGGGAGCGCTTCTCACCCGCCTGACACCTGAGGGCAGCGCTACTCGGGAACCGTGAAGTACTCCGCGAAGGCCTGCACGATCTCCTGCTCGGCGACCTTGCCGTCACCGTCGGCGTCGAGCCCCTCGGCCGTCGCCCCCGCGAGCTCCTCGGGCACGCCGAGCGCCTTGAGCGCGCGCCGGAGCTCGTCCGGGGCTACCTCTCCGTCGCCGTCGGAGTCCGCGATGGCGATCGCCGCGTGCAGGAAGGGCCGCGCGATCTCGGCGAACCGGCCGGGGTTGTCCCGCAGCCGCTTCACCGCGCCGCCCACGAACTCGCCCTGGGTGATCCGCTGGTCGCCGTCCCGGTCCGCGATCCCGGCCATGCCCTGCCAGAACGCCTCGGCGCCGGTGTAGAGCGCCTGTCCCTTGTCGGACCGCGCCGTCGCGCCGAACTCCTTGCACAGGGCGGCCGCCGCCGTACTGAAGTCCTCACGGGAGATGTAGTCGTTGCCGTCCTGGTCGAAGGTGGCGAACCGGGCCGCGATCCTACGCTCGTACTCGGCACTGTCCATGGTCTTCGGGCCGCCTCACTTCCGCAGTTGGGTGCACGTCAGGGGGTGGGTACCCCGGCAGCGAGCGTACGTCGTCAAAGGCCACCCGGAGGGGTGATGTGCTGCACTGATGCGCGCGACGCCGCCGTTCCGTCAGGCCGAGAGCGGCGTCGCCTCCTCGTCGAGGGCCGCCCCGACGTCCGGGAAGACCTCGAAGAGCCTGCGGACACCGAGCGCCGCGAGGACGCGGTTGACGTGGCTGCCGTCGACGGCGCCCTGCGCGGGCAGGATCAGCCGCAGCCGGCCCTGGCAGGAGCGGATCAGGCGGCGCGTGGCGATCAGCACCCCGACACCGCTGGAGTCGCAGAACAGCACGTCGGAGAGGTCGAGGACGACGCTGCGGCGGCCGTCCGCCACGGCGTCGTGCACGCGCTGGCGCAGCACGGGCGAGGTCAGCAGGTCCATCTCGCCGGACACGCGCAGCACGGTCCAGCCGGACTCCTGGCCCACCGCCACCTTGAGCGTCACGCGCCACGCCTCTCGCTCGCCCTGATCCGGAAGCTGTTCTTACGCTTCGTTCCGCTTCGGCTGCCCCACCGCTCTTCCATGAAACACCAAGGGACCACCGTCAATATCATCTGGTGCCCGGTCAGGGGTGCGCTTTGCCGCAAACAGGAGTGAACTGTCAGTGGTCGCGACTACATTCGAGGCTGAGCACACTCGGAACAGGACCGGAACGGGCAACAGGGTCAAGCGCATGAGGGGGGCCGCATGCCGAAGGACGCGCCGCGGCACTGGGACCGCCGGATGCAGCAGCGGCTCGCGCACGGGGAGGCCGCCGCCCTGGGCGAGCTGTACGACCGCTTCGCCTCGCTCGTGCACGGCCTCGCCCACCGCGTCCTCGGCGACGAGAGCGCCGCCGACCGCATCACCCGCGAGGTCTTCGCCCACATCTGGGAGAACCCCGACGCGTACGACCCGCGGCAGGGCCCCCTGCGCTCCTGGCTCGCCACGCTCACCCACCAGCGGGCCGTGCGCAGGCTCCGCCAGACCGAGGCCGCTGCCCTCGCCCTCGGCGGCGAGGGGACCACGGAGGACCTGGAGCGCAAGGTCCGCCGCGCCTCCGCGGCGGCCCGCGCCGACTACATCGTCACGGCCATGCCCGCCCCGCTGCGGGCCGCCCTGGAGCTCGCGTATTTCCAGCGGCGCGACTACCGCCAGGCGGCGGCCGACCTCGGCGTGACCGAGGACGAGGCCCGGCGCAGGCTCCGCCTCGGCCTCCAGCTCCTGTCGACGGCCAACGACACCGCGGATCCCTCGGGTCCGCCGGGATACGGGACAGCGCCGTGACCGGCTCCGAGGGCCCCGAGCCCGCCGAGGAGCCGGACGGCCCCGGCAGCACCGACCGGCGCGACGGCCCGCGCATACCGATGCCCCGCTCCTCCGTGGAGGACACCGGGCAGCCCGTGCCCGACCCGCCCGCGCCCCTCGTCCTGGAGCACCGCGTCCTGAAATCCCTGCTCGGCGCCTGGGCGCTCGCCGCGTGCTCCGCGGCCGAGGCCACCGCCGTCGAGGAGCACCTGGGCGACTGCGGGCCCTGCGCGGAGGAGGCGCTGCGGCTGCGGGACGCCGTCGGCCTGCTGCACCCCGAGGAGAGCCTCGACCTCGACCCCGGGCTGCGCTCGCGCGTCCTGGAGAGCTGCCTCGGCCGCCGCCCGCCGCGCATCCCCGTGCCCGAGTGGGCCGTGCCCTACGACGCGGAGACCGCCCGCCTCGACGCCCTGCTGCGGGACATCGGTCACTCGGAGTGGCACGCACCCGTGCGGCTGCGCTGGTTCGAGCGGGACGGCCAGGTGCAGAGGAAGACCACCGTGGCCGGCGTCATCGCGCATCTCCTCGCCGTCGACGGCCTGGTCGGGCTCGCCCTCGGCCTCGATGACCCGCTGGGGCCGTCGGCCGGGGACCCGCAGCTCCCGGCCCACCGCACCGAGGCGTACTGGCAGGCGTCGCGCTTCCCGCCCACGCGCGCGGTGCGGGGCCCCTGGCGGGACCAGACGCACGAGATCGTCCGCACGGTGTCCTTCGCGGGCGACGGCTCGGGACGCCTCCCCGTGCCGTACGGGACGGTGCCGGCGCCGCCCGATGAAGGGGCCGGGCAGAAGATCGAGGTGCCGCTGCGGGACGCGATGGTGGACCGCGCCTTCGAGTGCTGGATCCACGCGGGCGACATCGCCGAGGCCGTCGACTACCCCTACGACCCGCCCTCGCCCCGGCACCTCCACCGCATGATCGACCTTGCCGCCCGGATGCTCCCGGACACGCTGGCCGACCGCCGCCGCTCCGGGCTGGCCGCGCCGCCCCGCGATCTCGTCGCGGCCGGTGCGCCGGGCCGCAGCCTGCGCCTGGAGATCGAGGGCCTCGGCGGCGGCGAGTGGTTCATCGCGCTGGACTCGCCGGGCGCCACCGCCTCCGCCGAGCGGGAGGTGGCCCATGTGGCCCTGGACGGCGTCGAGTTCTGCCGGCTGGCCGCGGGCCATGTCTCGCCGGTGGAGGCCGCAGCGGGCCAGGACGGCGACCGCGAGGCGATCCGTGACGTCCTGTTCGCGGCCGCCTCGCTCAGCAGGATGTGAGCCCGGCCCTCCAAGCCCAGCCCTTGGGTGAGGGGCGTCAGGCGAAGACGACCGTACGGCGGCCGTTGAGCAGGATCCGCCGCTCCGCGTGCCACTTGACGGCCCGGGCCAGCGCCTGGCACTCCACGTCACGGCCGATCGCCACCAGCTGGTCGGGGGTCACGTCGTGGCCGACGCGCTCGACCTCCTGCTCGATGATCGGCCCCTCGTCGAGGTCGGCCGTCACATAGTGCGCGGTGGCGCCGATCAGCTTCACGCCGCGCGCGTGCGCCTGGTGGTAGGGCTTCGCGCCCTTGAAGCTCGGCAGGAAGGAGTGGTGGATGTTGATGATCCGCCCGCTCAGCTCCTTGCACAGGTCGTCCGAGAGCACCTGCATGTAGCGGGCGAGGACGACCAGCTCCACGTCCTCCGCGCGCACGATCTCCAGCAGCCTCGCCTCGGCCTGCGGCTTGTTGTCCCTGGTCACCGGGATGTGGTGGAAGGGGATGTCGTACGAGGCGACGAGCTCGGCGAAGTCGGTGTGGTTGGAGACGACGGCGGCGATCTCCACCGGCAGCGCGCCGATCCGCGAGCGGAACAGCAGGTCGTTCAGGCAGTGCCCGAACTTCGACACCAGCAGGACGACCCGCATCTTCTCCTCGGCGCGGTGGATCTGCCAGTCCATGTGGAAGGAGTCGCCGATCGCCGCGAAGCTCGCCCGCAGCTTGTCGACGGTCACCGGGGCCTCGGCGGAGAAGTGGACGCGCATGAAGAACAGTCCGGTGTCGTGGTCACCGAACTGCTGGCTGTCCTCGATGTTGCAGCCGGTCATGAAGAGGTAACTCGACACGGCGTGCACGATGCCCTGCTTGTCGGGGCAGGAGAGGGTGAGGACGTACTGCTCAGCGGGGGCGGCGGGGGCGGCGGACTGCTCGTTCATGCGCCCAAGGTTCCCATATGCGACGGCCGCCGAGGACCGGCGTCCCGCAGGACGGAACGGCCGTCTCAGGCCGTCCGGGTCATGATCCGCAGGACTTCCAGGGTGCGCGGCGGGACGTCGGGGTCCTCGCCGTCCCCGGCCGACAGGCGCACGTGCGCGTCGCGCGCCGCCCGCACGGCGTCGGGCCAGCCCGGGTGCTCCAGATAGGCGGAGACCATCGCGTCGGGCCCGACCTCGTGCATGATCCGCAGGACCCTCAGCACGGCCGTGTCGACGAGGGCCGCCTCCTGCGGGTCCCGGAAGATCGTGCCGACGTACTTCTCGGCGGACCAGTTGTCGAGCCAGGTGTCCTCGACGAGCCGGTAGACGGCGTCGGTCACGTCCCCGTACTCCTCGCGCCCCGCGAGCCAGCACTCCCGCTGGAACCCGGGGTCGGAGAGCATGTGCAGCGCCGAGCGCACGTTGCTGCGCCAGCGCCACCACGGCATGTCGTTGGTCGGCATGCCACCCATGGTGCTGGAGCGACGGCCGCGACGGGAAGAGTTCTCCGAACCTTGCACGGTCATCGATCGTACGTTCCCACTTCGTGCACTCGAATCGGCCCCTGCCCGTTCACCTGCATGTCACTGTCCGTTGAGAATGCGTCACTCCACGGTTGGCCCTCCCCGGGAATCGTGTGGGGACATGACCGGCCGGCGACGCCCCACCCCCTCCCGCACCTCCCGAAACTCCCGCACCTCAGCCCTGGCCGCGGCAGCGGCAGCGGCGGCGTGCCTGTCCCTGACCGCCGGATGCGGGGTCATCCCCGGTACCGCCGAGGACGGCAGGGACGACCCCATCACCGTCATGACCTGGGCCCCCGAGAAGACCAAGGCCACCAACAAGCCCGGCGTCCCCGCGATGGCGCAGGCCTTCGCCCGCTGGGTCAACGCGCACGGCGGCATCGACGGCCGCGAGCTGAAGGTCCTGACCTGCAACGACCACAACGACCCGGTCGGTGCCGCCGACTGCGCGCGCGAGGCGGTCGACCAGGACGTGGCGGCGGTCGTCGGCGCGTACAGCCAGCACGGCGGCTCGTTCCTCGCCCCGCTGGAGGTCGCCGGCATCCCCTACATCGGCGGCTACGGCGTCACCGACGACGAGTTCAGCAGCCCCCTGTCCTACCCCGTCAACGGCGGCGAGCCCGCGCTCCTCGCGGGCAACGGCCGCCAGCTCGCCGACCGCTGCGACCGCGTCGCCCTCGTACGCCCCGACACCCTCGCCGGCGACGAGCTGCCCAAGCTGCTCAACTCCGGGCTGCGCGACGGCCACCACAAGCCCGTCGCGGACATACGGGCCCCCGAGGACGGCACCGACCTCACCCCGCAGGCCGAGCAGGCCCTGAAGCACGCGGGCGCGAAGGGCGGCTGCGTGACGGCCGCGCTCGGCGCCCGCACCGACACCTTCTACGACTCGTTCCGGCGCACCAAGGCCGACTATCCGCCGGTACGGATCTCCTCCGTGCTCGGCAGCGTCGACCAGTCGCTCGTCGACCGCACCGGCGGCGCGAGCGGCCCCTACGAAGGGGCGTACGTCACCGGCTGGTACCCCGCGTCGGGCGATCCGCGCTGGTCCCAGATGCGCCGGGTCATCCGCGAGCAGGCGTTCGGCGACAACCGGGTCGACCCGGCCGACGCGGGCGTGCAGACGACGTGGATCGCGTACACCGTCCTGAAGCGGGCCGTCGAGTCGCTGGACGGCGGCGAGGTCACCGCACGCACGCTGCGCCGCGCCCTGGACGGCGGCCTGCGCGTCGAGACGGGCGGTCTCACGCCGACGCTGAGCTGGCGCTTCGAGGACCTGATCGCGGCCAGCGAGTTCCCTCGCCTGATCAACTCCGGCGTCACGTTCCAGGTGGTGCGCGACGGGCGGCTCGTCCCGGCGCGCAAGGGCTTCGTGGACGTCGAGGCGACGCTGGAGCAGTCGGCGTAGCCGCGCACCGGCGCGGCCACGCCGTCACAGCTGGGTCTTGTCCCGCGTGGTCAGGCCGTACTTGCGCGCGATGGGGTTCCAGGCGCCCGCGGCCTGCTCCTTGGCGGTGGTCGCCGCGTTGCTCTGCCGGTTGCCCGCGCCGGCCTGCGGGGTGACCCGGGCGTGGCCCTTCTTGCAGCCCTTCTTGCCGGCCACCTGGTCCGCCCACGCGGCGTAGTGGTTGTCGGCGGCCGCGGACGCCTTCCAGGCCTTGTTGAGCGACGTCGTGAGGTGGTCGTTGGCCGGGAGCTTGTCGACCTTCAGCCCGGCGAGGCGGGTGACCAGGCCGTTGCGCTGCCTGGCCGCCGCGCGCAGGTCCTTCGCGGACTGGCCGAGGTTCTGGCACTTGCCCACGTTGCGCACGGCCGCGATGACCATGTCGCGGCTGTTGTTGCTGTCGGCCAGCAGCTTGTCCAGGGCGACCGCCTGGTCCTTGGCGGGGTCGGCGGACGGCGAGGGGCGCTCGTCGGCGGGGGCCGAGGCGGAGACGGGCTTGCCGTCGGCCTCCTTGTCGTCCTCACCGCCACCGGCGCTCAGGAGCGCGCCCGCGCCGACGCCGAGCACCGCGATGCCGATGCCGACGGCGACGATGAGCGGCACCTTCGAGCCGGTACGGGTGCGGCGTCCGCCGCGGCCGCCCGCGCGCGTGGGGGCCGGGCGGCGGCGTGGCCACCGGCTGGCGCCGGGGCCTCGAAGCGGGGCATCTGCTGCGTGGAGGCGGGCCCCTCGGCCTCCGGCTCGGTGCGGAAGAGGCTGTCGAACTCGGCGGGCGGCTGCCGGTCGCCGGGAGCGCCGGGGCGGATGCCGTAGGGCGCCTTGGCCGGCTCGGGTGGCATGCCGTGCCCGGCGGGGCCGCTGTCTGCGGGACCGCTGCCTGCGGGGCCGCCGGGGACGGGCGCGATGTACTGCGTGGGTTCGCTGTCGGACGCGGGGGCGGGTGCCTGGGCACGGCCGAGGAACTGCGTGGCGTCGGCGGCGGGAGCCTCGGGCGGCAGCGCGCCGGGTCCCACCGGGGGTATGTACTGCGTGGCGCCTTCATCGGCGCCGCCGGGGATGCCCGGTACGGGCGGCAGGTACTGCGTGGCCCCCTCATCGGCGCCGCCAGGGCCGCCGGGGACGGGCGCGATGTACCGCGTGGCCTCGGCGTCGGGGCCCGCGGCGCCCGGCATCGGGGCGCCGGGTGCGGCGACGGGAGGCAGCGGGGCGCCGCTCTGCCCGAGAGGCGGCAACGGCATCCGCCGCCCACCCTGCTCCTGCTGACCGCCGTGGTCCTGCTGACCGCTGTAGGAGGCCTCGGCCTGTCCGGGGGGCGCCGCGTGCGAGCCGGGTCTGTGCGGACCGGCCTGCCCTCCGTGGTCCGGCCGCCCGGCGTGCGCGCCGTGGCCGGGCTGAGCGCCGTAGGAGGCGTCGCCGTAACCGGGCTGCGCGACGTGGGCACCGTGGGCGGGGTCACCGCCGGGCGCCTGCCTGCCACCGTAGGAGGCGTCAGCCTGGCCGCCGTACGAAGCGGCACCGTGGCCGCGGTAGGCGTCCTGGCCCGGCTGCGAGGCGTACCCCTGCCCCGCGTACCCCTGCCCCGCGTACCCCTGGCCGCCGTACGAGGTGTCCGCGCCCTCCGGGGGCAGGGGCATCGCCGGGGACTGCGGGGCGTCCCAGGAGCCGCCCGGGCCGCCCTGCGGCGCGCCCGGCGCCCCGGGCCCCAGGGCCGGTCCCAGGGGCTGCCCTCCGCCGGGGTGGCGTGCCGCCCGCGGTGCCGGGCAGCAGCGGTTCGCTGCCGTCCGCGGGCAGCACGACGCCCTCGTGGGCGGGCCGGGCCGCGGGCTGCCGCGGATCGGAGGAAGCAGCGCCCTGACCGCTCTGCTGCGTCACCGGGACTCCTACGTATGGGGGACCTACGGAACCGTCGGCTCACGCTACCGGGTCGCCACATCCCTCTGCCACGCAGCTTGGAGCGCCGCACTCCGCTCGACGGCGGCAGTAACGAATCCCTTCCCGCGGACGCTGAACACAGCGCGCCCGCGCGCGTCACGCCGCCTGCACGTCGACCCGCGCCCCGAACTCCCGCACCACCGGCTCCTCCCGGTACGGCTCGAGGCGCTGCTGGAAGTCCTCCAGGTACTCCGCGCCGCGGTTGGACCGCAGCGTGCCGAGCAGTTCGACGGCCTTCAGGCCCGTGTGGCAGGCCTGTTCCACCTCGCGCCGCTGCACCTGCGCCGTGGCCAGCAGCACCAGGCCGATCGCGCGGCGCCTGGCCCGCGTCGGAGGGTGCCCGTCCAGAGATTCCTGGGCGCTGCGCGCCGCCGCGTCCGCCTGCCCCAAGTCACGGTGACAATGCGCCATTTCATCGGCCAGATACGCGTGGTCGAAGTGCTGGATCCACACCGGGTCGTCCCCGGAGTCCGCCTCACCCGCGGCCCGGTCCATGGCCTCGACCGCGCGGCCCGCCACGGCCTGCGTGGCCCGCGCGTCGCCGAGCAGCGCGTGCCCGCGCGCCTCGGCGGCGTAGAACATGGCCTCCGCCCGGGGCGTGACCCGCCCGCGGGTGCCCTCCTGCGCGGCCCGCGCCAACTGCGCGATCTCGCGCGGGTTCCCGAGCTGGGCGGCGAGGTGGCTCATCGACGCCGCCAGCACATAGCCGCCGTACCCCCGGTCCCCGGCCGCCTGGGCGAGCCGCAGGGCCTGGATGTAGTAGCGCTGGGCGAGGCCCGGCTGGCCCGTGTCCACGGCCATGTAGCCCGCCAGCTCCGTCAGCCGCGCGACCGCCGCGAACAGCTCGCGGCCGACCGCCTCCCGGTAGGAGCCCGCGAGCAGGCCGGAGACCACGGAGTTGAGGTAGTGCACGACCACGGGCCGCACATGGCCGCTGCCGTACTGGTGGTCGAGCCGGGTCAGCGCCTCCGTCATCGCCTTGACGGCGGCGACGTCCGCCATGCCGACGCGCGGCCCGGCGGTCCGCCCGACCTGCGCGTCCGGCGAGGAGATCAGCCAGTCGCGGCTGGGCTCGACGAGCGCCGAGGCGGCCACGGTCGAGCCGGAGAGGAAGTCGCGGCGGCCCACGTCGCTGCGCCACAGCTCGCAGACCTGCTCGATGGCGCCGAGGACGGTCGGCGAGAACTGAAGACCCACGCCCGAGGCGAGGTTCTTGCCGTTCGCCATGCCGATCTCGTCGATGGTGACGGTCCGGCCCAGCTTGCGGCCGAGCGCCTCCGCGATGATGCCGGGTGCCCGGCCGCGCGGCTGCTGCCCGCGCAGCCAGCGGGCCACCGACGTCTTGTCGTAGCGCAGGTCGAGACCGTGCTCCGCGCCGCACATGTTGACCCTGCGGGCGAGGCCGGCGTTGGAGCAGCCGGCTTCCTGGATGAGCGCTTGCAGCCGTTCGTTGGGCTGCCGTGCGACGAGTGGCCTGGCGGCCATGGCGTACCCCCTGTGTGCACCGTTGACCATCGGGAACGAGGCGGCCGCCGAGGCCGCCACACGACGATCAATGCCCTGGGGGCAAATCGAAGATGCGCCACGAAAGAGGCATAAAGAAGCCATAAAACCATAAGACGGATCTGTCGGTTCCGGGCTTCCTCCGAGGCGCCCTCCGATTGCCCTTGACCTGGCTACCCGCACATGGATGCCATTTCCCCCGCGCGCCCCCGCCCGTGCACCCATGCGCCCCGCTCGCAGGATCGATGCTCCTCCCCCGCCCTCGCGTGCGCCCGTAACCCGAGGTGGCGGCGGGAGTTGAGAACTCCGTGGAAGAGACCATCGGAGTCACGACAGCCGCGCACATCCCGAAGCAGCGCGGAGAAGCCTTGCTGGACACGGCCGTGCGATACGCGGAGGAGCGTCACTGGGACATCTTCCCCGGCACCTGGCTGCAGTACGCCGACGGCGCCGAGCGGTGCTCGTGCGGCGTCGCCGCGTGCGCCTCCCCCGGCGCACACCCCGCGCGTGAGGACTGGGCGACCCAGGCCACCGGCAGCGCGACCGTGGCCCGCCGGCTGTGGCAGAAGCAGCCCAAGGCATCGATCCTGCTGCCCACCGGGCGTACGTTCGACGTGATCGACGTGCCCGAGACCGCCGGGTTCCTCGCGCTCGCCCGCATGGAACGCATGGAGCTGACCCTCGGCCCGGTG
This sequence comes from Streptomyces sp. 135, assembly GCF_020026305.1. Lineage (NCBI taxonomy): Bacteria > Bacillati > Actinomycetota > Actinomycetes > Kitasatosporales > Streptomycetaceae > Streptomyces > Streptomyces sp. 135. The sequence continues at coordinate 3,795,401 of NZ_CP075691.1, forward strand.
ACCCGCACGCCGGACCGGCGCATGCAGTTCTTCGTGCTCCCCGGCGCCGCCGCCAAGGTCCCCGACCTCGTGCGCAAACTGGGGTGGCCCCCGGCCGTCATCGACCTGGTCGCGCTCGGCGAGGGCACCTATGTCGCCGCGCCCCCGACCCGCTTCGGCGCCTCGGGCGCGGTCCAGTGGGCCTGCCGCCCCACCGCCGCCAACCGCTGGCTGCCGGACGCCGAGGAGATCATCTCCCCGCTGGCGTACGCGTGCGGCAGGGAAGCGCGCCGCTGAGCGGCTGACCGCCCCCGGGGAGCCGCCCGCGACGTATCGTGCGGGCACGGCAAAGGCGGCGAAGGGGCGGCACGGTGACCGAAGCGGCGGCGGTACGGGTCCAGGGGCTCTGGAAGCGGTTCGGCGAACAGATCGCGGTGGCCGGGATCGACCTGGTGCTGCCGGCGGGCAAGTTCATCGGCCTGGTCGGGCCGAACGGCGCCGGGAAGACCACCACCCTCTCCATGGTCACCGGCCTGCTCAGGCCGGACCAGGGCTCCGTCGAGGTCGTCGGCCACGACGTGTGGCGCGACCCCGTCGAGGTCAAGGCCCGCATCGGCGTGCTTCCCGAGGGCCTGCGGCTCTTCGAGCGGCTCTCGGGGCGCGAACTCCTCGCGTACACCGGCCGGTTGCGTGGGCTGCCGGGACCGGAGGTCGACAAGCGCGCCACCCAGCTCCTGGACGTACTCGACCTCGCGGGCGCCCAGCACAAGCTCGTCGTCGACTACTCCACCGGCATGCGCAAGAAGACCGGCCTGGCCGCGGCCCTGCTCCACAACCCCGAAGTCCTCTTCTTGGACGAGCCGTTCGAAGGCGTCGACCCGGTCTCCGCCCAGACGATCCGCGGCGTCCTGGAGCGCTACACCGCCTCCGGCGCCACCGTCGTCTTCTCCTCCCACGTCATGGAGCTCGTCGAGTCGCTGTGCGACTGGGTCGCCGTCATGGCCGCGGGCCGCATCCGCGCGCACGGCACGCTCGCCGAGGTGCGCGGCGCGGCGCCCTCCCTCCAGCAGGCGTTCCTCGAACTCGTCGGCGCGCACGGCCGCGACACCGCCTCCGACCTCGACTGGCTCGGCGGCGGCGCCCGATGACGGCCACCGGGAACGCCCCCGCGAACGCCCAGGCGATCACCCCGGTCCTCGTACGCCTGAAGCTGTCGCTGCTGCGCAACGGACTGCGGCAGTCCGCCGGGCGCCGGGCCGCCTACATCGCGTCCGTCACCGTCACCCTCCTCATCGCCGCGCTCCAGCTCCTCGGCCTGATCGCGCTGCGCGGCAGCGAGCACGCCGCCACCGTGTGCGTCCTGCTCACCGGAGTGCTCACCCTCGGCTGGGCCGTCATGCCGCTGTTCTTCCCGAGCGGCGACGAGACCCTCGACCCCACCCGCCTCGTGATGCTGCCGCTGCGCCCCCGGCCGCTGGTGCGGGCGCTGCTCGTGGCGTCGCTGGTCGGCATCGGCCCGCTCTTCACGCTCTGCCTGGCCACCGGTGCGACGATCGCGCTCGCCCACGGCGCGGCGGCCGCCGCCACCGGCGTCCTCGCGACCGCCCTCACCCTCCTGGTCTGCGTCGCCCTGGCCCGCGCGGTCGCCGCCGCCAACATCCGCCTGCTGACCAGCCGCAAGGGCCGTGACCTCGCGGTCCTCAGCGGTCTCGTCATCGCCGTCGGCGCGCAGGCCGTCAACTTCGGGGCGCAGAAGCTCGGTTCGTCCGGCCTGTCCACCCTCGACCCGGCGGCGGCCGTCGTCCGCTGGATCCCGCCCGCCTCGGCGCTCGGCGCGGTGGACTCCGTGAGCGAGGGCGCGTACGCCACCGGGGCCGCGCAGCTCGCCCTGGCCGCGGCGGCCCTGGTGGCCCTCCTGGCCCTCTGGCAGCGCAGCCTGACCCGCCTGATGACTACCCCCGACGGCTCGACGCTGGCGGCGGCGGAACCGGACAAGGGCACGTCCCGCGCCTTCGACGCCCTCGGCGGCCTGCTCCCCGCCGGCCGCACCGGCACCGTCATGGAGCGCAGCCTGCGGTACGTGTGGCGCGACCCGAAGACGAAGGCGGCCTGGGTGACCTCGCTGGCCATCGGCCTGATCGTGCCGGTCTTCAACGCCCTCCAGGGCACCGGCTCGGTGTACTTCGCGTGCTTCGCCGCGGGGATGCTCGGGATCCTCATGTACAACCAGTTCGGCCAGGACACCTCGGCGTTCTGGATGGTGGCGATGACGATCTCGTCGACCCGCGACGCCTATGTGGAGGTGCGGGGCCGCGCCCTGGCCCTGCTCGTGATCACCCTGCCCTACGCCACCCTCGTCACCGTCCTCACCACGGCGATGCTCGGCGAGTGGCCCGCCCTGCCCGAAGCCCTCGGCCTCTCCTTCGCGCTGCTCGGCGCGATGCTCGCGACGGGCGCCTGGTCCTCGGCCCGCTTCCCGTACTCGATCCCGCAGGAGGGCTACAAGAACGTGGCGCCCGGCCAGGCGGGTCTCGCCTGGCTCTCCATCTTCGGCGGCATGGTCGCGGCGGCCCTGCTGTGCGCCCCCGTCCTGGCCCTCACGATCTGGCTGCACGCCTCCGCCGCGGCCTCCTGGACCTGGCTGCTGCTCCCCATCGGCACGGCCTACGGCTGGGCGGTCACCGACGCCGGCCTGCGCCTCGCGGCCCCTCGCCTCGCCCGGCGGCTCCCGGAGATCCTCACGGCGGTCAGCAAGGGTTAGCCGCCGGCCGATGATTTTTTCGCCGGTGGCCGGTCTGATGGTGGTCAGCCGATGAACGACATGCCAGTGACGACCGCGATACCAGGAGACCTCAGATGCGCCCCTTGATCAGCACCGCCTTCGTCTCGCTCGACGGCGTCGTGGAGGCCCCCGGCGGCGAGCCCGGCTACCGCAACTCGGGGTGGACGTTCAAGGACATGGAGTTCCTCCCCGAGGCCTTCGAGATCAAGGGCCGCGAGCAGGAGGAGGCCACCGCGATGCTGTTCGGCCGGGTCAGCTACGAGGCGTTCAGCCCCCTCTGGCCGGACATGGCGGAGTTCGCGACGTACAAGCCGATGCCGAAGTACGTGCTCTCCACGACGCTCGGCGAGGACGACCTGGTCCCCGGCTGGGGCGAGACGACTATCCTGCGCTCGCTCGACGAGGTGGCCGCGCTGAAGGAGACCGAGGGCGGCCCGATCATCATGCACGGCAGCGCCACCCTCAACCGGAACCTCTCGGACGCCGGCCTGATCGACCGGTACCACCTGCTGGTCTTCCCGCTGCTGCTGGGCGCGGGCAAGCGGCTGTTCAGCACCACGGACAAGGACACGCAGAAGCTGAAGCTGATCGAGCACGCGGCGTACGCCAACGGCGTGCAGAAGAACGTCTTCGACGTCGTCCACTGACGCCGTCCCGGGGCGCGGCACCGCCCGGGAACGCAGACGACCCGCGAGCCGTGGTTCCTGCCGCCCCGGACGGACCGGATCGGAGGAAGCCGGCCGGACGTACCGGCGGCTCGCGGGTCGGGTGACTGCTGGGAAATAGGGCCGGCTGCACGCACATCACACGTGCTGGTCCGGCGCCGAATTCGTACTGCGACGACGGGCCGCTAGCCCGCAGTCACCTCACGCGTCCGGTTTCTGTACATCGGCCGAACCACCTCCCTTCTCGTGTGCACGCCACCCTAGGAACCGCCCCGGGCACCGCACAACCGAATTTCGGGCCCGACGATTTCCCCGCAACTTCCGGGAACTCCCTGTGGGGTGCGTCACGTTCAAGTTGAATGATCTGAAGAACGCTGAAGAACAGGCCTGTAGGGGGTTCGGGGTGAGTGCTTCGCGGCGGAGCGGAACTACCGACGAACTGGGTCCCGACGAGCCGGAGCCCGGCGGGGCGGAGCTGCTCGCGGCGCTGCTGGACGGGATGGACGCGGCGCTGTGCGCGTTCGACGCCGGTGGTGTGGTGACGCACTGGAACCGCGAGGCCGAGCGGATACTCGGCTGGTCGGCGGCGGAGGCCGTCGGGCGGCAGGGGCTGTCCGGGTGGGCGGTGCGGCCCGCCGACGCCGCGGCGGTCGAGGGGCGGCTGCTGTCGGCGATGGACGCCCCGGGACGGCAGGTGCACGAGTTCGCCCTGGTGACCAAGGACGGCGGGCGGGTCCTCGTACGGATGCAGTCCGCCGCCGTGCGCGGCGGTGACGGGAAGCCCGCGGGTGTGTACTGCGCCTTCAGCGAGGTCCACGCGCAGATCGACCTGGAGCGGTCCATCGCCCTGAGCGAGGCCCTCTTCGAGAACGCCTCCTGGGGTGTCGTGCTCGTCGACGCGGACCTGCGCGCCGCGGTGGTGAACGAACACGCGGCCCGCGCCCTGGGCCTCGGGCGTACGGCGGTCCTCGGGCGGCCGCTGGCCGATCTGCTGGGGCAGGGCGTCGAGGAGCTGGAGAGCGCGCTGGCCCATGTGCTCGCCGAGGGCACGCCGCCCGCTCCCGTCGAGCTGTGGCTGTCGGTGCGGGCCGGGGACGGTCAGGAGGACGGCTTCGAGCGGCGGTGCTGGCGCAGCGGTTTCCTGCGGCTCGCCTCGCCGCTGGCGGAGGAGCCGGTGCCGCTCGGTGTCGGCTGGCTCTTCCAGGACGTGACCGAGGCGAAGCTGACCGAGCAGGAGGCCTCGCAGCTGCGGTTCCGCTCCCAGCAGCTGCACCGCGCGGCGCGGGCCGCCGCCGAGTGCGAGGACCCCATGGAGGCGGCCACCGTCCAGCTCGACTTCGCGCTCGCCGGGTTCGCCGACCATGCCCTGGTGGATCTGGTGACGGGCGAGGACCCGGTGCGGCTGGTGCGGGTGGCGGCGACGCCCGCGGGGCCGGGGCCGTGCCTGCCGGTTGCCATGGCGGGGATACCGCTGCGCTATCCGGAGGGGCATCCGGCGCCGCAGTGCGCGGAGCGGGCGGGCTCGGTGCGGGCGAGCGCGGGCGCGGCGTCCCCGGAGCGGGCCCGGGAGTGGGCGTGCGCCCGGCAGTGGCCGGAGGACACGGTGCACGCGCTGTGCGCGGTGCTGCGCAGCCGGGGCCGGACGCTGGGCGTGGTGACGTTCTTGCGGGGGCCGGGCCGCGGCCAGTTCGAACGGGCGGACGCGACGTACGCGGAGAGCGTCGCGGCGAGGGTCGCGGCGGCGCTGGACCTCGCGGGGGTTCTGGGCGGGTGAGGGGGCAGACGTGCCCGCGGTGCCGTCATGGCCCCCTGCTGTCGTGCCCCTTCACGAGGAACCCTTTCCGGCCGTCTCACGGAGGCCGATGATCCGCTCGACTTGCCATGCGTACAGCTCCAGTTGTGCGGGCGTCAGGATGAGCACGGCTTCGCTGGTGCCCCCGTCCTCGTAGTGCACCGTGACGGGCATGGCGCCCTGATGCGCCCGGGAGTCGTAGACCACGTCCCGCTTCATCGGGGTGACATGGGTGACCTGCGCGGGGACCGGCCGCAGGGCCGACCCGTCGGCGGGTGCGGCCCACTCGTCACCGCCGCCGGGCGGGCGCAGGTGGTAGGTCGTGGTCCCCGGCTGAGGAAGGGCGACCACGACCCCGATCCGGCCGCCTCGGATGGAGTCGCGGGCAGGGTCGCCGAGTCGCGGGTGGAACGGGGCCGCCGTACCCACTGCACGGCCCTGGCCAGGGAGGTGTGACGTTTCGTGTCCTGTCATGCGCTCGAAGCTACGAGCATGTCAGGGGCCCTATATGAATCGCAGGAATACGACCCTCGCGCGGGCCCCCGCCCGGCCCTCATCCGTCCAGATGGAAGCGGTCGGACATGCGCCGCAGCTTCTCACGTGTCGCGTTCCGCTCGGCGTAGACGATGCTGCGCAAGGTGGACCGGGCGATGGGGTGATTGCGTACGAGCTGGGGGGCGATCCGTTCGGCGGTCTCCAGCTCGGACAGGGCGCGCCCCCTGTTCCCGTCCCACAGCCAGGCGCGGGCCAGGTCCATGTGGTGGTGCCCCTGGCGCGAGTTGGGGAGGCCGGTGATCAGTTCCGGGCTCGTACGGCGGTCCATGGCCAGGGCCTTGGCCTGATCGCCTGCCTCCAGGGCGACGCTGATCGCGTGGATCTGGACGTTGCCCGGCGAGAACGTCACGGAGTGCCGGTCGTAGACCGGCGGCCCCTGGTAGGCGTCCATCCGTTCAGCGGCGGCTCGGGCGTGGCCGATGCGGTCCTCGGCCTCCGACGTCCGGCTGGCCCGCGCGGCAGCGACCGCGGCACGCAGCTGGAGCGAGCCCCACATGCGCAGGGCAAGCGGCTCGCCCTGGTCGTAGCCCTGCTGGATGCTTCCAAGAGCCTTGTCCGCCAACGCCAGGGAGTCGTCCCAGTCGACGGTGGCCCACATGTCCCAGACCCGCATCCAGTCGGTGAGCGCGGGCATCACGGGATCGCCGGACAGCCGGGCGGACCAGGCGGCACGCTCGGCGGCCATGGCGATCAGCTCGGGATGCCCGAGCGCGTGTGCCGCCGTGTGCGCGAACTTGCACGCCACCGCGTACACCGCGTACGCCTCCTCCCGCTCGTGGCCCGCCGACACCTCGGCCAGGGCACGGGCCTCCCGCAGCAGATCCGGCAGCACCCCCAGGATCGCGGTGTTGGCCGCCGCGTCCCGCAGCCGGTGAAGCCGGGTCACCTCGCGCCACAACTCACTGGACGGCCGGGGCCTCCCTTCGAAGACCGGCGCCAGGTCGTAGCGCCGCAGCTCGCGCAGAATCGACGCGGCGGCCACCTGCCACTGGTTCTCGGCCGGGCTGCTGGTGTAGGGCCGCCCGATCAGGTCGTTGGGGTGCACGTGCAGCTCGGTCGCGAGCAGGTTCAAGAGCCCCACGCGGTCGATCTCGATCAGGCCGCGCTCCACCTTCGACACCCAGCCCTGCGTCTTGCCCAGAGCTGCCGCCAGATCGGCCTGCGGCAAACCGAGCCGGAGCCGTGCCCGGCGCACGCGGCGCCCGATCTTCTCGGCTTCTTCCAACATCAACGCACTCCCCACCAGATCGCGGGCCGACGGCGGTACTCAAGCAGTCGGCGGGGCGGCACAGCTCCATCCGTACAAGCGCATCACTCAGAAGGTAACCAGGTCCCTGGATGCGTGTGGGGCCAGTACGTCCGATCCTCTGAGATCCGTGCACGAGACCTGTGCCGCCGTCACCACTCGGCGCCTCCTCTCACCCCGCCTGCAACGCCGGCGTCGGAGACAGCCGTGCCGCGCGGACCGCCGGGTACAGGCCCGCCACCGTGCCGATGGCCAGCGTCTCCGCGAGGCCGCCGGCCTTGCCCGGGTCGTCGAAGGTGACCGTGACAGGGATCTTGTGAAACCGCGGGGCTGCTGCTCGCCGCGTCGGAGCAGGGCCTTGAGCGGCGTGAGCCGGTCCGACACGGGCCCTGAGGTCCCGCCGGACACGGTCCCGCACCACTTCGAGCCCTTCCGGCGCCTGAACGAACGTACGCATGCGAGAGGTGAGGGGGCGGGGGCTCGGGCTGTCCATCGTGGCGGCGATCGCACGGGCGCGTGGCGCGGAGGCCGAGGCGGAGGCGAATCCGAGGGGAGCGCCTCAGTGCCGGTAGAAGATCCGGTCGCCGTACTCCTGGAAGACGCGGCCGTTCCAGTCGTGCCCCCCGTCCACGTTCCCGGACCGGAGCAGCGGCGGCTGGATGCCCCGCGAGGCCAGTTCCTCGATGGCGGCGGCGACCACGGCCTGCATCAGCGCGTTCGTCACGACGCTGGAGGCGGGGCCGAACGGCGCGTCGACGCCGTCGAGGGTCAGCTCGGCGTCCCCCACCGCGATCTTCGAGTCGATCACCACGTCGCAGTGGTCCTTGAGGAAGGTGCCCGAGACGTGGCGTGACTTGGTCTCCGTGGCGTACGCCACCGAGGTGACGCCGATGACCTTGAGGCCGAGCGCGCGGGCGTTCATCGCCATCTCCACCGGCAGGGAGTTCCGCCCGGAGAGCGAGATGATCACGAGGGCGTCGCCGGAGCGGGCCGGCGAGGAGTCCAGGACGGCGCCCGCGAGGCCGTCGACGCGCTCCAGGGCGGAGCCGAGGGTGGCGGGCATCACGTCGACGCCGACGACGCCGGGCACGGCGAGGAGGTTCATCAGGGCGAGGCCGCCCGCGCGGTAGACGACGTCCTGCGCGGCGAGCGAGGAGTGCCCGGCGCCGAAGGCGAAGAGGCGGCCGCCGGACGCGACCGCGTCGGCGAGCAGGGTGCCCGCCTCCGCGATGTTCCCGGACTCCTCGTCGCGGACCCGCTGGAGCAGGCCGATGGCGGCGTCGAAATACTGGCCGACCGGTTTGCTCTCGCTCTTGGAGCTCATTCGCATCACGTTGCGGTCTGGACCAGCGCCCTGTCAACAGGTTCTCCGGACGCCCGGGGGCCGGTTTTCCCACGGCGCGGCACGGTTGTCGGTGGTATGCGTCAGAATTGAGGGCAGGGCCAGCGCACGAGCGATTCTGAGGGGCACCCATGTCGGGGCTGATTGACACCACTGAGATGTATTTGCGCACCATCCTCGAACTGGAGGAGGAAGGTGTGGTCCCCATGCGCGCCCGGATCGCCGAGCGGCTCGACCAGAGCGGACCGACGGTGAGCCAGACCGTGGCGCGCATGGAGCGCGACGGCCTGGTGGCGGTCGCCAGCGACCGCCACCTGGAGCTCACCGAGGAGGGCCGCCGCCTGGCCACCCGCGTGATGCGCAAGCACCGCCTGGCGGAGTGCCTGCTCGTCGACGTGATCGGGCTCGAATGGGAGCAGGTCCACGCCGAGGCGTGCCGCTGGGAGCACGTGATGAGCGAGGCGGTGGAGCGCCGCGTCCTTGAGCTGCTGCGCCACCCCACCGAGTCGCCGTACGGCAACCCGATCCCGGGCCTGGAGGAGCTGGGCGAGAAGGACGGCGCGGACCCGTTCCTGGACGAGGGGATGGTCTCCCTCACGGAGCTCGACCCGGGCGCCGAGGGCAAGACGGTCGTCGTGCGCCGCATCGGCGAGCCGATCCAGACGGACGCCCAGCTGATGTACACGCTGCGGCGGGCCGGCGTGCAGCCGGGCTCCGTGGTGAGCGTGACGGAGTCGCCGGGCGGCGTGCTCGTGGGCAGCAGCGGTGAGGCCGCGGAGCTGTCCTCGGAGATCGCCTCGCACGTCTTCGTCGCCAAGCGCTGAGGCCCGCACGGGCACGCGGCGGCCCCACGGGGGCGGGGTACAGGTCGTCGCGTGCGGGCACTGGGGTCAACTTCCGCTGCCACAGGGAAAGTTGACAAGTCTCCGCGATCTCCGCGAGTTCTGGCGGAGTCCAAGATCCAGTGTGCGGAATCGCAGCGCGGGAGCGTTTTGCGTGCGAGGCTGTCGCAAGAGGCATATGACCTGAGGGCTCTTGACCGTGTCGGCGCCGCACCGCCGGCAGTCTTGCCGTGCGGCCGGAGAGGGGGCGGAGGATGTGCCCGTCTGATGGTCCGGGACGCGAGGGCCCCGGCGCCCGAAGGCGCCGGGGCCTGTCCTCCCCTGTACCGACCCGGAGCCCCGAGCTCTCAGGGTCGTTCCCCACGGGCCCGTGTCCCCGAGCGGCCCGCCTCCCGATGAAGATCTCCCCTCGGCCACGCCCGTCAATCCTTGAGCGTGGTCACCCGAACGAGGGGTGTTACCCGCGAACCCGCCGATTTCGAAAGGGAGTTCGATAGCGTGCGGGGGTGCGAGGCAGGACCAGGCGTGGATCCCGAGTGGAATCAAGGGGGGTGCCAGGAATCATGGTGCGGCGCATCGACGTGACGGGCGCGGGTGGCGTACGCCTCGCCGCCTGGGAGTTCGCCGATCCTCCCAAGCCGAGGGAGGCCGAGGGAGCACCGGGCGGGGTACTGTTGCTGCACGGCCTGATGGGCCGGGCCTCCCACTGGGCGGGCACGGCCCGCTGGCTCTCCGAGCGGCACCGCGCCATCGCCCTCGACCAGCGCGGCCACGGCCAGAGCGAGAAACTCCCCGAGGGCCCCTACACCCGCGAGGCCTACGTGGCCGACGCCGAGGCCGCCCTCACGCAGCTCGGCCTCGCGCCCGCCGTCCTCATCGGCCACTCCATGGGCGCGCTCACCGCCTGGCAGCTGGCCGCCCGCCGCCCCGACCTCGTCCGGGGCCTGATCATCTGCGACATGCGGGCCTCCGCGCTGGGCGCGGCCTCGCAGCGGGAGTGGGAGGCCTGGTTCGAGTCGTGGCCCGTGCCGTTCGCGACCCTCGCCGACGTGCGCAAGTGGTTCGGCGAGGACGACCCCTGGGTGGAGCGTCCCAACCCCTCGCGGGGCGCGTTCTTCGCCGAGGTGATGGCCGAGGGGCCTGACGGCTGGCGGCCGGTCTTCGACCCCGCCCAGATGCTGCGGTCCCGCGAGACGTGGGTGCACGACGCGCACTGGGAGGAGCTGATCCAGGTCCGCTGCCCCGCGCTCGTCGTCCGCGGCCTCGACGGCGAGCTGGGCCGCGCCGAGTCCCAGGAGATGGTCCGCGTGCTGCCCCGCGGGCAGTACGCCGAGGTGGCCGACGCCGGTCACCTCGTCCACTACGACCAGCCGGACGCCTGGCGCGCGGCCATCGAGCCGTTCCTGGACGGCGTCCTGACGGGATAGGGCGGGCAGACAGGCCGGAGGGCCGCTCTCACGGGTCTCACGGGCTGAGGCGCTCCACCCGCCACCCCTGGCCGCCCTCGCCGCGTACGTACCGCAGCCGGTCGTGCAGGCGGTTCCAGCGGCCCTGCCAGAACTCCACCTCACGGGGGGCCACCCGGAAGCCGCCCCAGTTCGGCGGCGCGGGGACCTGCTCGCCCTCGGGATAGCGGGCCGCCAACGCGGCGTACGCACGGTCCAGTTCGTCCCGTGAGGCGAGGACGGAGGACTGGGCGCTGGCCCAGGCGCCGAGCTGGGAGCCGTGCGGGCGGGTGCGGAAGTAGGCGACCGTCTCCTCGCGCCCGACGCGCGTCGCGGTGCCGGAGACGATGACCTGGCGGGCCATGGCGTGCCAGGGGAAGAGCAGCGAGACGTGCGGGTTGGCGGCGAGCTCGCGGGCCTTGCGGGAGTCGTAGTTGGTGAAGAAGACGAAGCCGCGCTCGTCGAAGCCCTTCAGGAGCACCGTGCGGGAGCTGGGCCTGCCCTCGGTGTCGGCCGTGGAGACGACCATGGCGTTCGGCTCGTGGACGGCGCCCGTGTCGCGCACGGCCTCCTTGAACCAGTGCGCGAACTGTTCCATGGGCCCGGCGGGCAGGTCGGCCTCGGCGAGCCCCTCGGTGACGTAATGCGCACGCATGCCGGCCGGCTCGGGAAGCGGTTCTGGAAGGGAGGCACTGGAGTCGGTCACACGGTCATCTTGCCGTATACGAGTTACGGCTCGCGGGGCTCCCGGGGGCGGCGGCGTACGGTGCTGCGAGGAGGTGACGTCTGGCACTGAGTGCCGCATTCCATCGCCAAAGGTGGCACCAAGGGATATCGTCCTGCTGCCGCGATCGGTGGGGGTGACCACCCGCCGCGCGGGGCATCACCGGGATGGCCGTTCCGGACCGCGAGTCGGCCGGGGCGCCGGATACTGGCGTACTCGGCGTACTCGACCGCGGAACCGGATCGTAACCGTCCACCTTTGACGCATGGTCATGAGCTGACGGCAACCGTCTGAGCTGACAGCAACCTCTTCACTCGCCCACCATCCTGTCGAACCCATCACGAGGAGCCGCCTGATGTCCGACTTCGTACCCGGACTTGAAGGAGTCGTCGCGTTCGAGACGGAGATCGCCGAACCGGACAAGGAAGGCGGCGCGCTTCGCTACCGCGGCGTCGACATCGAGGATCTGGTCGGCCACGTCTCCTTCGGGAACGTGTGGGGCCTGCTCGTCGACGGCGCCTTCAACCCCGGCCTGCCGCCCGCCGAGCCCTTCCCCATCCCGGTGCACTCCGGGGACATCCGCGTGGACGTGCAGTCCGCGCTCGCGATGCTCGCGCCCGTGTGGGGCCTGCGTCCCCTCCTGGACATCGACGAGCAGCAGGCCCGCGAGGACCTGGCCCGCGCCGCCGTCATGGCCCTGTCCTACGTCGCCCAGTCGGCGCGCGGCCAGGGCCTGCCGATGGTGCCGCAGCGGGAGATCGACAAGGCCGAGACGGTCGTCGAGCGGTTCATGAAGCGCTGGCGCGGCGAGCCCGACCCCAAGCACGTGCAGGCCGTCGACGCGTACTGGACGTCGGCCGCCGAGCACGGCATGAACGCCTCCACCTTCACCGCCCGCGTCATCGCCTCCACCGGCGCGGACGTGGCGGCGGCGCTGTCCGGTGCCGTCGGCGCCATGTCCGGCCCGCTGCACGGTGGGGCGCCGTCCCGGGTCCTCGGCATGATCGAGGAGATCGAGCGCACGGGCGACGCGGTGGCGTACGTGAAGCAGGCGCTGGACAAGGGCGAGCGGCTGATGGGCTTCGGGCACCGCGTGTACCGGGCCGAGGACCCGCGCGCGCGGGTGCTGCGGCGCACCGCCCGTGAGCTGGGCGCGCCGCGCTTCGAGGTCGCCGAGGCCCTGGAGAAGGCGGCCCTGGACGAGCTGCACGCGCGCCGCCCCGACCGGGTCCTCGCCACGAACGTGGAGTTCTGGGCGGCGATCGTCCTGGACTTCGCGGAGGTCCCGGCGCACATGTTCACGTCGATGTTCACGTGCGCGAGGACCGCCGGATGGTCGGCGCACATCCTGGAGCAGAAGCGGACGGGGCGGCTGGTCCGGCCGTCCGCGCGGTATGTGGGGCCGGGTTCGCGTGGCCCCCAGGAGATCGAGGGGTTCGGGGACATCACCCGCTGAGGCCCGTGCCGCTCAGGCCAGCGCCGAGCTGACCAGCACCGTCCACTGCGCCACCACCCGCTCCCTGCGCGCCCCGTCGTCCGTCAGCAGATTCGCCAGGCCGAGGCCCCGTGCCATGTCCAGCAGGCCCTGGATGGTCTCGCGGACGCTGGGGCGCGACTCGTCGGCATGGAGGAGTTCCACCGCTATGCGGTGCGTCTCGCGGCCGACGCGGGCTTCGAGTTCCGTGACGCGCGAGCCCAGCTGGGGTTCGTTCGACGCGGCCACCCAGAGGTGGAGCGCCGCCCGGAAGAGCGGGCCGGTGTAGAGGTCGACCAGGGCGGCGACCACCGAGGCCGGGTCCTTGGCGGGCAGGGCGCGCAGGGCCGTGGAGCGCTGTTCGGCGACGTACTCCACGGCGGCCGTGAAGAGGTCCTCGCGGGTCGGGAAGTGGTGCTGGGCGGCGCCCCGCGAGACCCCGGCCCGCTCGGCGACCACGGAGACCGTGGAGCCCGCCCAGCCGTGCTCGGCGAGGCAGGACACGGCGGCCTGGAGGAGCTTCTGCCGCGTGGCGCGGCTGCGGTCCTGCTTGGGCGCCCGGTCGGCGGTGGTCACAGCACCCATGGGGGCTCCCGTCGTTCGAGGAACGCCCCCGCCCCGTCCCGTGCCTCGGCGGAACCGAAGAGCCGCGCGGACAGGGCGACCAGGGCGTCCGAGTGTGCGTCGAATGCGTCGAGCACCTTAGCCGTGAGCAGCTTCTTCGTCTCGGCCAGGGCGCCGGGTGCCGCCTTGCGCAGCCCGTCGAGCATCGGTTCGAGTCCCGCGTCCACGTCATCGGCGTACGCGGTGACGAGGCCGGTCCGGGCCGCCTCCGCCCCGTCGAAGCGCTCCCCGGTGAGGTGGTAGCGGGCGGCGGCGCTCGGGTCGAGGCGGGGCAGCAGCGTCAGGGAGATGACGGCGGGCGCGACCCCGATGCGTACCTCCGTGAGCGCGAAGGAGGCGCCAGGACCGGCCACCGCGAGGTCGCACGCGCCGAGCAGCCCGAGCCCGCCCGCCCGCACATGCCCGGCCACCCGGGCGAGGACCGGTTTCGGCAGCTGGACGATCTGCCGCAGCAGCCGTACGAAGTCCCGGGGGTCCGGCGGCTCGCGCAGGTCGGCCCCGGCGCAGAACGTCGTCCCGGTGTGGGTGAGGACGACCGCGCGGACTCCGGGGTCCGCGCCGAGGTCGTGGAGTGCCTCGGCGAGCGCGCCCACCAGGGCCGCCGAGAGCGCGTTGCGGCGCTCGGGGAAGTCCAGGGTGACGGTGACGATGCCGCGCTGCGGCGAGGAGACGACAAGGCTCATGGGGGGCTCCTCAGTACGGCTCTCAGTACGACTTGGGCAGGCCGAGCGTCTGGTGGGAGACGTAGTTGAGGATCATCTCCCTGCTGACCGGGGCGATACGGGCCACGCGGGAGGCCACGATGAGCGAGGCGAGGCCGAACTCCTTGGTCAGGCCGTTGCCGCCGAGGGTGTGCACGGCCTGGTCGACGGCCTTGACGCAGGCGTCGGCGGCGGCCAGCTTGGCCATGTTCGCGGCCTCGCCTGCGGCCATGTCCTCGCCGTCGTCGTAGAGCCGGGCGGCCTTCTGCATCATCAGGCGGGCCAGCTCGATCTCGATGTGGCACTGGGCGAGGGGATGCGCGATGGCCTGGTGGGCGCCGATGGGGGCCTTCCAGACACTGCGTTCCTTCGCGTACTCGGTGGCGCGGTTCAGCGCGTACCGCCCCATGCCGAGCGCGAAGGCGGCCGTCATGATCCGCTCGGGGTTCAGGCCCGCGAAGAGCTGGAGCAGACCCGCGTCTTCGTCTCCCACGAGCGCGTCGGCGGGCAGCCGTACGTCGTCGAGGACCAGCTCGAACTGCTTCTCGGCAGCCTGGAGCTCCATGGCGATCTGCCGCCGTTCAAAGCCCGGGGTGTCGCGCGGGACGATGAACAGGCACGGCTTGAGGTTGCCGGTGCGGGCGTCCGACGTACGGCCGACGATGAGGGTGGCGTCGGCGATGTCGACGCCGGAGATGAACACCTTGCGGCCGGTCAGGAGCCAGTCGCCGGAGTCGGGGTCGCGGCGGGCCGTGGTGGTGATGCGGTGGGAGTTGGACCCCGCGTCCGGCTCGGTGATGCCGAAGGCCATGGTGCGGGAGCCGTCGGCGAGGCCGGGCAGCCAGGCCCGCTTCTGCGCCTCGGTGCCGAAGCGGGCGATGACGGTGCCGCAGATGGCGGGCGAGACGACCATCATCAGGAGCGGGGAGCCGGCGGCCCCCAACTCCTCCAGGACGATGGAGAGTTCGGCGATGCCACCGCCTCCGCCGCCGTACTCCTCGGGCAGGTTCACGCCGAGATAGCCGAGCTTCGCCGCGTCCGTCCACAGCTCGTCGGGGTGGCCGTCGTTCGCCACCACGCGGGTCATGTAGTCGCGGCCGTAGCGCTTGCCGAGGGCGGCGACGGCGGCGCGCAGGGCCTGGTGCTCCTCGGTCTCGAGGACGGTGGTGCGGGCGGGGCTCATGCGGACTCCTCCGGTTCGGCGGCGGCCTGGACGACGGCGAGCAGGGCGCCGACCTCGACCTGGCGGCCGGGTGCGGCGTGCAGCGCGGTGAGCGTGCCGGAGGCGGGAGCGCAGACGCGGTGCTCCATCTTCATGGCCTCCAGCCAGACGAGGGGCTGCCCGGCCGTGACGGCCGCGCCCTCGGCGAGCCCTTCGGCGACGCGGACGACGGTGCCCGGCATGGGGGCGAGCAGTGAGCCGGGGGCGCGGCGGGCGGCGGGTTCGGGGAGCAGGGGCAGCGCGGTGAGGGCGGTGTCGCCGCGTGCGGTGGTGACGTGCACCCGGTCTCCGTACCGCGTGACCGTGAACTTCCGGCGCACACCGTCGACTTCGAGCTCGACGCGTGTGGGCGACACGGCGAGGACCCGCACCCCCTCGGCGGTCGGGCCGTTCCGGGTGTGGTCGTAGCGGACCTCGTGCTCGGCGCCGTCGGCCTCGGTGCGGTAGCGCTTGAGGTGGGGCTGCGAGCGGAGGTTGCGCCAGCCGCCGAACCGGGAGCGGCCGTGCGCGTCGGCGAGGGCGGCCGCCAGCGGGGCGTGCGGGTCGGGGGCGGCGGCCGTGAGCGCGGCGGCGTGCCGGTCGTAGAAGCCGGTGTCCATGCGGGCGCAGGTGAACTCCGGGTGCCGCAGGGAGCGTACGAGCAGGCCCCGGTTGGTGACCGGGCCGTGGACCGTGGCCCGCTCCAGGGCGCCCGCGAGCTTCCGCACGGCCTCGGCGCGGGTGGGCGCGTACGCGACGGCCTTGGCGAGCATCGGGTCGTAGTGGATGCCGATCGTGTCGCCGTCCGTGTAGCCGGTGTCCAGGCGTACGCCCGGCACGTCCAGGCGGTGCAGGGTGCCGGTCTGCGGGGCCCATCCGGCCGCCGGGTCCTCGGCGTACAGGCGGGCCTCGACGGCGTGCCCGCGCGCGGGCGGCGGCTCCCCCTCCAGGGCGTGCCCTTCGGCGACCCGGATCTGGAGCGCCACCAGGTCGACGCCGAACACGGCCTCGGTGACGGGGTGTTCGACCTGGAGGCGGGTGTTCATCTCCAGGAAGTGCGCCCGGCCGCCGGCCACCAGGAACTCGACGGTGCCCGCGCCGCGGTACTCGGTCACGCGCGCGGCCCGCACCGCCTGGGCGTGCAGTTCGGCGACGAGGTCCGGGGCGAGGCCGGGCGCCGGGGACTCCTCGATGACCTTCTGGTGGCGGCGCTGGAGGGTGCAGTCGCGGGTGCCGAGCGTCCACACGGTGCCGTGCGCGTCGGCCATGAGCTGCACCTCGACGTGCCGTCCGCCCTCGATGTACGGCTCGACGAACACCTCGCCGTCCCCGAAGGCGCTCGCGGCCTCGGCCCGCGCCGCCGCCAGCTCTCCCGCCAGGTCCGCCATGTCGCGTACGACGCGCATACCGCGCCCGCCGCCGCCCGCGGCCGCCTTCACCAGGACCGGCAGGTCGGCCTCGGTGACCTCGACGAGCGGTTCGACGCCCATCAGCTCCTTGGCCCGCGTCTTGGACGCCATGGCCTCGATCGCCTCGGGCGGCGGGCCGATCCAGGTCAGGCCCGCGTCCTGGACGGCGCGCGCGAAGGCGGCGTTCTCGGAGAGGAAGCCGTAGCCGGGGTGGACGGCGTCGGCGCCCGCGGCCTGCGCGGCCTTCACGACGAGGTCGCCGCGCAGATACGTCTCGCCGGGCGCCGAGCCGGGCAGCCGTACCGCCGTGTCGGCCTCGCGCACGTGCAGGGCGTCCGCGTCGGCGTCGGAGTACACGGCGACGGTGGCGATGCCGAGGTCGCGGCAGGTGCGGAAGACGCGGCAGGCGATCTCGCCGCGGTTGGCCACCAACAGGGCAGTGATCATGGGGAGTTCCTCACATCCGGAAGACGCCGAAGCCACCGCGCGCGCCCTCGTAGGGGGCCGTGTGGATCGCCGACAGGCACAGGCCGAGGACGGTGCGGGTGTCGCGCGGGTCGATGACCCCGTCGTCGTAGAGCCGCCCGGAGAGGAACATCGGCAGCGACTCGGCCTCGATCTGCTGCTCCACCATGGCCCGCAGCCCCGCGTCCGCTTCAGCGGCTTTTTCATCGTATGGCTGTCCTTTCGCGGCGGCCGACGCGCGGGCCACGATCGACAGGACGCCGGCGAGCTGCTGCGGGCCCATGACGGCGGACTTCGCGCTCGGCCAGGCGAAGAGGAAGCGGGGGTCGTAGGCGCGGCCGCACATGCCGTAGTGACCGGCGCCGTAACTCGCCCCCATGAGGACGGACAGGTGCGGCACGCGCGAGTTGCTCACCGCGTTGATCATCATCGCGCCGTGCTTGATGATGCCGCCCTGCTCGTACTCCTTGCCGACCATGTAGCCGGTGGTGTTGTGCAGGAAGAGCAGCGGGATGTCGCGTTGGTTGGCGAGCTGGATGAACTGTGCGGCCTTCTGCGACTCCTCGCTGAACAGCACGCCTTGGGCGTTGGCGAGGACGCCGACGGCATAGCCGTGCAGCCGCGCCCAGCCGGTGACCAGTGAGGCCCCGTACAGCGGCTTGAACTCGTCGAAGTCGGAGCCGTCGACGACGCGGGCGATGACCTCGCGCGGGTCGAAGGGCTTCTTCAGGTCGTCGGGGACGATGCCGAGGAGTTCGTCCTCGTCGTACTTGGGCGGCTCGACGGTGAGCGGGTCCGGGTCGGCGTATGCCTTGCGCCAGTTGAGGCGGGAGACGACCCGGCGGGCCTGGCGCAGGGCGTCGCGCTCGTCCTCGGCGAGGTGGTCGGCGAGGCCGGAGGTGCGGGCGTGCATCTCGGCGCCGCCGAGCGACTCGTCGTCGCTCTCCTCGCCGGTCGCCATCTTCACGAGCGGCGGCCCGCCGAGGAAGACCTTCGCGCGCTCCTTGACCATGATCACGTGGTCGCACAGGCCGGGGACGTACGCGCCGCCCGCCGTGGAGTTCCCGAAGACGACGGCGACGGTCGGGATCCCGGCCGCCGAGGACCGCGTGAGGTGTTTGAAGAGGGCGCCGCCCGGGATGAAGATCTCCTTCTGGGAGGGCAGGTCGGCGCCGCCGGACTCCACGAGGTGGATCGACGGCAGCCGGTTGGCGTGCCCGATCTCATGGGCCCGGAACGCCTTCTTCAGCGTCCAGGGGTTGGAGGCGCCGCCCCTGACCGTCGGGTCGTTGGCGGTGATCAGGCACTCGACGCCCTCGACGACGCCGATGCCGGTGACCATGGAGGCGCCGACGGGGTAGTCGCTGCCCCAGGCCGCCAGCGGCGACAGCTCCAGGAAGGGCGTGTCGGGATCGAGCAGCAACTCGATCCGCTCCCGGGCCGGCAACTTGCCGCGTTCGCGGTGCCGTTGGACGTACTTGTCGCCGCCGCCCTCCAGGGCCTTGGCCTGCTCGGCGTCGAGCGCGGCCAGCTTCTCCAGCATGGCGGCGCGGTGCTCGGCGTACTCGGCGCTCGCGGGGTCGAGCGCGGAGGTGAGGACGGTCACAGCGGTACCTCCGGCGGTGTTCGGTCCTGCGGGCTCACAGCAGCTCCTCCGGGATGTCCACATGGCGGGCGCGCAGCCATTCGCCGAGGCCCTTGGCCTGGGGGTCGAAGCGGGCCCGCGCGGCCACGCCCTCACCGAGCAGGCCCTCGACGACGAAGTTCAGGGCGCGCAGGTTCGGCAGGTCATGGCGTACGACGGTCAAGCCGGCGGTCTCCGGGAGCAGTTCCCGGAGGCGGTCCACCGTCAGCTCGTGGGCGAGCCACCGCCACGCGTCGTCGGTGCGTGCCCATACGCCGACGTTGGCGTCGCCGCCCTTGTCGCCGCTGCGGGCCCCGGCGACGAGGCCGAGGGGGGCGCGGCGGGTGGGGCCCGGTGGCAGTGGTTCCGGGAGGGGTGGTGGCGGCACGTCGTCCAGTACGAGGGTGTCGTCGTCGCCGGACGGCACCGGGCGCCGCTCGCCGTCCGGCAGGACAGCCACGTGCTCGACGGCGGACCGCTCGACGTACGCCGCCTCGAAGACGCCGTAGGGGGCGGCCTTGCCGGGCGGCGCGGTCACGTGGAAGCCGGGGTAGCTGCCGAGGGCGAGTTCGACCGCGGCGCCGCCGATCGCGCGGCCCACCGTGTCCGCGTCGGGGTCGCGCACGACGAGCCGCAGCAGGGCGGACGCGGTCTCCTCGGTGGCCGCGTCGGCGCGGTCGGTGCGGGACAGCTCCCAGCGGACCTCGGCGGGGCGGGCCTCGGCGCGGTCGAAGGCGTCCTCCACCTGAGCGCGGACGAGGGCGGCCTTGGCCTCGACGTCGAGGCCGGTGAGGACGAAGACGACTTCGTTGCGGTGGCCGCCGAGCCGGGTCAGGCCCGCCTTCAGGGTCGGGGGCGGCGCCTCGCCGCGTACACCGTCGATCCTTACGCGGTCCGGGCCCTCCTGGGTGAGGGTGAGCGTGTCGAGGCGGGCGGTGACGTCCGGGCCCGCGTACCGGGCGCCCTGCGTCTCGTAGAGGAGCTGCGCGGTGACGGTGCCGACGTCGACGAAGCCGCCGGTGCCGTCGTGCTTGGTGATGACGGCCGAGCCGTCCTCGTGGATCTCGGCGAGGGGGAAGCCGGGGCGGCGCACGGCCGCCGGGGCGTGCTCGGCGAAGAAGGCGTAGTTGCCGCCGGTGGCCTGGGTCCCGCACTCCAGGACGTGCCCGGCGACGACCGCGCCCGCGAGCCGGTCGTACGCGTCCGGCGCCCATCCGAAGTGCGCGGCGGCGGGCCCGCTGACCAGGGCGGCGTCGCTCACGCGTCCGGTGACGACCACATCGGCACCGGCGTCCAGGCAGGCCGCGATGCCGGCGCCGCCGAGGTAGGCGTGCGCGGTGAGGGCGCCGGGGAAGCGGGGCCCGCCGAGGTCCTCCCCCTCGACGTGCGCGACGCGTGCCGGCACGCCGAGCCGCCCTGCCAGCTCCCGCACGGCGTCGGCGAGCCCCGCCGGGTTGAGCCCGCCCGCGTTGGCGACGATCTTCACGCCGCGTTCGTGGGCGGTGCCGAGACACTCCTCCAGCTGCCGCAGGAAGGTCTTGGCATACCCGCGTGAGGGGTCCTTGAGCCGGTCGCGGCCGAGGATCAGCATGGTCAGCTCGGCGAGGTAGTCACCGGTCAGGACATCGAGCTGACCGCCGGTCAACATCTCGCGCAGGGCGTCGAACCGGTCACCGTAGAACCCCGAGCCGTTACCGACCCGCAGAGGCCGCCGCCTCACGCCCCGCCTCCCCGCCCGTGACGCGGCGCACGTCCCTCGCCCGGGGGGCCCGCGAAGGCCTGGGCGAGGTCGAGCCAGCGGTCGGCGTCCGGGCCCTCGGCGTGCAACGCCAGGTCGGTGCGGTGTGCGCGGTGCGTCACCAGCAGGCAGAAGTCGAGCGCGGGGCCCGTCACGCGCTGGGCGGCGCCCTCGGGGCCGTACGCCCACACCTCCCCCGTCACGGGCGAGGTCAGTTCGACGCGGAACTCCCCGTCCGGCGCGGCGGCCCCGCGCACGGCGAAGGCGAAGTCCCGCGCCCGGACCCCGAGCCGCGCGACGTGCCGCAGCCGGTCCGTCGGTGCCCGCGTCACGCCGAGGGCGTCCGCCACGTCCTGGCCGTGTGCCCAGGTCTCCATGAGCCGCGCGGTCGCCATGGACGGCACGGCCATGGGCGGCCCGTACCAGGGCAGCCGGGTCCCGGCGGGGGCCTCGGCGAGGACCCGCCACAGTGCCTCGCGTCCGGTCCGCCAGCGGGCGAGCAGCTCGGCGGGCGGCAGCGCGGCCCCTTCCTCGGCGCCCTCGTCCACGAACGAGCCGGGGTCCGCCGCGGCCTTCTCGGCCTCGGCGGCGAAGGCCGCCGGGTCGGTGGCGGCGAGCAGGGCGGCCCGGTCGGTCCAGGCGAGGTGTGCGATCTGGTGGGCGATCGTCCAGCGGGGCGCGGGCGTCACGAGGGCCCAGCGGCCCTCGTCCAACTCCGCGACGAGCCGGTCGAGTTCCTCGCTCTCGCTGCGCAGGTCGTCGAGCACGGACAGGGCATCGGACACGGGACGCTCCCCTCGCGGGACGGCGGAGTCCTGGGAGCATGGCAGTGGCGACCAAAACAAGCAAGCGTGCTTGCATGGTTTATCGATCGGGTGTGCCTGTCCTGCACGGGCCTCCGAAGGCCCCTACTTCCGCCGCAGGGTTTCGACCTCCAGGGCCAGGACGGCCATGTCGCGCAGCCGGGCGTAGTACCCGGCGGCGTACGGATCGTCGAGCGCCGGGAGGACCGCGTCGAACACCGCCACCAGTCGCGTGAAGTCCGCGTACTGCCGGTCGGGGAGGGGGCCCTTGAGGACGTTGGCCGAGTAGGCGTAGGCGTCCGCGTCGAGCAGCACCAGGTCCTGGCCCGCGACATCCCGGCCGCGGGCGCCGGGCGGGAAGGGCCTGTCCATGTGCGCGGCCGCCATCAGCGCGAGGGCGTCGCGCATCTCCTTGAACGCTCCGGGCCCCTCCCCGGGCAGGCCGGCGGTCATCTCAGCCCTCCGTCTTCCGCGCGGCCTCGGCGTCCGCGCGCTTGCGGCCCCCGCCCCGGCCCACCTGCGTCCGCACCGCGCCCATGCTCGCCGCGATGACCAGGGAGATCGCCAGCGCCTCTGCGATCGTCAGGGCCTGGCTGAGGACGAGGAATCCGGCGACGGAGGCGATGGCCGGCTCCAGGCTCATCAGGATCGCGAAGGTGTGCGCGGGAAGGCGCCGCAGCGCGAGGAGTTCGAGGGTGTACGGCAGCACGGACGACATGACGGCGACCACCGCGCCCAGCGCCAGCGTGCCCGGTTCGACGAGCTTCGCCCCCGACTCCACGATCCCGAGCGGCAGGAACACCACCGCCGCGACCACCATCGCGAGCGCCAGCCCGTCGGCCTGCGGGAAGCGCCGTCCGGTGCGCGCGCTGAAGACGATGTACGCGGCCCACATCGCGCCCGCGCCGAGCGCGTAGGCGACACCGGCCGGGTCGAGGCCGCTGAAGCCGCCCCCGCCGCCCAGCAGGAAGACGCCGCAGAGGGCCAGCCCGGCCCAGATGAGGTTCACCGCGCGGCGCGAGGCGATGACGGAGAGCGCGAGCGGTCCGAGGACTTCCAGGGTGACGGCGGGGCCCATGGGGATGCGGGCGACGGACTGGTAGAAGAGGCCGTTCATGCCGGCCATGACCACGCCGAAGGCGACCACCGTGCCCCAGTCGGCCCGCGAATGCCCCCGCAGCTTCGGCCGGCACACGGCGAGCAGCACGAGCGCGGCGAAGGCGAGCCGCAGCGTCACGATGCCGAGCGCTCCGACGCGCGGCATCACGCTCACGGCGACCGCGCCGCCGAACTGCACGGAGATCCCGCCCGCGAGGACGAGCCCGACCGGCCCGAGCCGGGCGCGGAGCCCGCTTGCGGGCGCGGCGGCGGCCTCGGCGCCCGCGACCTCCGGCTGCTGGGCCACCACGGGGGCCACTCCGGGGGCAGCCGCCGGTGCCGCCTGATCGCTGCGCGAGACGTTCACGCCTGAGCCTTTCCTGACGCTGGTCGTTCCGAGTCCAGTTTGCTGGACTCCACCGTACAAGGTAGTGGACCAGCCCTCGTACGGCTCAGTGGGTGTCGACGGCGTTCCCCCGCGCTGTGTAGAAGGCCACCGTCAAGTCCTTGACCAGGGCCTTGCGTTCGTAGTCGTCGAGCGTGACGAGCCCCCGTTCGGTGAGCCTGCGGACGGTGTCGTCCACGGCGTCCAGGACCGAGGTCAGCACGCTGTCCCGGTGCTCGGCGTCGATGGCGGCGATCTGGCGGCGCCGCATCGCGGCGGCCACCTCGGGCGCGTACTCCACGCGCGTGGGCCGCGCCGAGAACACCTCGACGCCGACCGCCCTGCACTCCGCCGCCAGGGCCCTGGTCAGCGTGTCGCCGACGGCCTCGGCGTCCCGCAGCGTCGGCACGTCGTCGGCGGGCTCACGGAAGGAGTCGGCGGGCAGCCGGGACATCACGCGCGCCGTCACCGCCTCCACCTGCTCGCGCAGGTACGCGGTGTGGTCGTCGACCGCGAGAAGCGCTCGTGCGGTGTCCTTGACCTGCCACACCACGAGGACGACCACGCGCAGCTCCACGCCGTGCGCGTCGACCGCCGCCATCGGCTCGCTGCGCCAGTGCCGCAGCCGTACGTCGACGCGGCGCCGCGGCATCAGCGGACTGATCCACACGAGTCCGGTGCGCCGCACGCTCCCCCGGTACCGTCCGAAGAGGGACAGGACCCACGCGCTGCCGGCCCGCCCCCGGCTGACCCCGCCGAGCGCGAGGAGGACGAGGACCCCGCAGCCGCCGACGGCCGCCCACCGCCAGGCGGCGAGCCCCTGCCGCGTACGTACGGGCAGCCGCAGGTACTCCGTCAGCCGTACGGGGAGGAGGCCGCCGGACCAGGTCAGCCAGGCCGCACCGGTGAGCGCGAGGACCGCCACGAGCAGCGCCCACCAGCCGGAGCAGGCGGGGCCGCGGCGTTCGACGAGGTCGCGGTCGGGGCGTGGGGGCGCGAGGGGCGGGCGCCGGTCCGGCGCCCGGCCGGGTCCGGTCCCGCGTCCCTCGCTCTTCGCCGGTTCGGTGGTCTCGCCGCGGAAGAGCGGGTCCATGGGGACGGAGTCGCGGCGGTTGCGCACGACCAGCTGGGGAACTCGCCCTTCGACAGGGCCGGCTTTCCGATCAGGCGGCACACCAGACTTCAGGCTGACCGACTCCCCGACAGATGATCAAGAACCGTTCCGATCCTTCCGGAATAGGACGTTCCGCCCCACTCGCGAAAGACCCTTCTGTCCGGGACTTTCGTCCCGGCCGGTCCGCTCCAGCGCCCCCGCGAGGACCTCCGCCAGGTGCCGCCCCCGCACCCCCGCCAGCTGCCCCAGCTGGGTCCGGCAGGAGAAACTGTCGGCCAGGACCACCGCGTCGTCCGGCGCCCGGCGCACCGAGGGCAGCAGCTGCTCCTCCGCGCAGGTCACGGACACCTCGTAATGCCCCTGCTCGAACCCGAAGTTCCCGGCGAGCCCGCAGCAGCCGCCGCTCAGCTCGCCCTCGATGCCCGCCCTCGCCCGCAGCCGCCGTTCCGCCGCGTCACCGAGGACCGCGTGCTGGTGGCAGTGCGTCTGGCCGACCGCCGGGCGTCCGACGTGCGGCGGCCGCCACCTCGGCGCCAGTTCTTCGAGGGCCTGCGCGAAGGTCCGCACGGACGCGGCGAGGCGGTGCGCGCGCGGATCGTCGCCCAGCAGCTCGACCAGGTCCGTCCTGAGGGCCGCCGCGCAACTCGGTTCCAGGACGACCACCGGTGTACCGGCCGCCAAGAGCGGGGCCACGCGGTCCAGGGTGGCGCGCAGCACCGCGCGCGCCCGGTCGAGCTGCCCCGTCGAGACGTACGTCAGCCCGCAGCACACACCTCCCGGCGGCAGCGCGACGGTCAGCCCGGCGTCCTCCAGGACCCGTACCGCGGCGCGCCCCACGGAGGGCGAGAGGTGGTCGGTGAAGGTGTCGGGCCAGAGCACGACCGACGCGGGGCGCCTCCCGTCCCTCGGCCTGCCGCGCCACCACTGCCGCAGCGTGCGCGGCGCCACCGGCGGAATCGACCGCTCCGGCGCGATCCCGCCGAGCCGCTTGCCGAGCGCCGCCAACGCGCCGATCCGCGCGAGGGCGTTGAGGGCCGGGGCCGTGCGCGTGGCGGCGACCAACCGCAGCCAGCGCGGCAGCCACCCCATCGCGTAGTGGGCGGCGGGCCTGCG
Organism: Streptomyces sp. 135; assembly: GCF_020026305.1. Taxonomy (NCBI): domain Bacteria; kingdom Bacillati; phylum Actinomycetota; class Actinomycetes; order Kitasatosporales; family Streptomycetaceae; genus Streptomyces; species Streptomyces sp. 135. The sequence goes on from NZ_CP075691.1 coordinate 3,820,522, forward strand.
GCGCCCTTCGTAGTGGTGATGCAGGAACTCCGCCTTGTACGTGGCCATGTCGACGCCCACGGGGCAGTCCGAGCGGCAGCCCTTGCAGGACAGGCAGAGGTCGAGCGCGTCCCTGACCTCCGTCGAACGCCAGCCGTCCGTCACCACCTCGCCCGCCAGCATCTCGTGCAGCAGGCGCGCCCGGCCGCGCGTGGAGTGCTCCTTCGTTACGGCACGACGCCCACGCACCGCCTGACCGCCGCGGCGAAGTCGCCGCCGTCGGCGCCGTCATTGGGATAACCGAAGGCGACGTCGACGGGCTCGCGCGGCAGGGGCGTGAACCGCAGGTTCGTGTCGAGGGGCGCGGGCCGCACCAGCATGCCCGGGTTGAGCAGGCCATCGGGGTCCCAGACGTCCTTCACACGGGCGAAGAGAGCGACGAGTTCGGGCCCGTACATCTTCGGCAGCAGCTCGGCGCGGGCCTGCCCGTCGCCGTGCTCACCGGAGAGCGAGCCGCCGTGCGCGACGACGACGTCGGCCAGCTCCTCGGAGAACCGGCGGAAGCGGGCCACGCCTTCGGGGGTGATCAGGTCGAAGTCGATGCGTACGTGGATACAGCCGTCCCCGAAGTGCCCGTACGGGGTGCCGCGCAGGCCGTGCTCGGCGAGCAGCGCCCGGAAGTCGCGCAGGTAGGCGCCGAGGCGGGCCGGGGGCACGGCGCAGTCCTCCCAGCCGGGCCAGGCCTCCTTACCGAAGCCCCGGCCCCGCCCGGACGCGTCGCCGCCGCCGTGGGCGATGTCGTCGCCGATGTCGTCGGCGATGCGCGTGGCGGTGCCGCTGGCGTCCTCCCGTACGCGCCACAGCGCGCGCTGCCCGGCCGGGTCGTCGACGACCACGGCGTCCAGGACGTCGGCGGCGCGCACGATCGTCTCGGCCCGCGCGCGTGCCTCGGCACGGGTTTCGCCGCCTGTCTCCACGAACAGCCAGGCGCCGCCCCTGGGCAGGACGCCCTCCCGGGGGCCCGCGCCCCGGACGAGGTCGGCCGCCATGCCCTCGACGGTCAGGGGGCCGTAGGGCAGGAGGCCGGCGGCGGCTTCGGCTGCGGCGCTCTCGTCGGCGTACCCGAGGACGGCGAGCGCCCGTGCGCGCGGCGCCTCGACGAGCCGTACGGCGGCTTCGGTGAGGAGGCCGAGGGTGCCCTCCGAACCGCAGAAGGCACGGGCGAGGTCGGGGCCGCGTTCGGGGAGGAGGGCGTCGAGGGCGTAACCGGAGATGCGGCGCGGCAGGTCGGGGTAGCCGGTGCGCAGGAGGGCCAGGTGGTCGTCGACGAGGGGGCGCAGGCCTTCGGGGGCCCCGGTCCAGCCCTGCCCGAGGCGGAGGGTGTCGCCCCGGCCGCTGGTGACGGACAGGGAGCGGACGTTGTCGGCCGTCGTCCCCCAGGCCACCGAGTGCGACCCGCACGAGTTGTTGCCGATCATCCCGCCCAGCGTGCACCGGCTGTGCGTGGACGGATCCGGGCCGAACGTCAGGCCGTGCGGGGCCGCCGCCGCGCGCAGGTCGTCCAGGATCACCCCCGGCTGGACCACGGCGGTCCGCGCCTCGGGGTCGAGGGAGACGATCCGGTTCATCCGCCGCGTGAAGTCGAGGACGACGCCGACGCCCGTCGCCTGCCCGGCGATCGACGTGCCCGCGCCGCGCGCCACCACCGGCACGCCCCGCCGCCGGCAGACGTCGAGTGCCGCCGCCACGTCGTCGGCGTCGTGCGGGGCGACCACCGCGGCGGGCACCCGGCGGTAGTTGGAGGCGTCCATGGTGTGCAGGGCCCGCGCGGTCACGGAGAGGTCCACCGCGCCGCGCACGGCCGCGCGCAGGTCCCGCTCCAGGCCGCCGGGGTCACTGCCGGAGTCACTGCGGAGATCGCTCATACGGCTCAGAATGCCCCCGCGCGCACCCCCTGGGGCCACCCCGCCGCACCCGAAATATCAGGATCCGGAAGGGAACATTCCCACCATGGGCACCAACTCTCCTATAGTGACCACAACTTGAGCAGAGCTTGAGACAAGCCCGAGCACGTTCGAGCAGAGTGTGTCGCTTCCGATCGAGGACCCCGATTGATGACCGCGCCAACCCCCATAGCGCGCCCCGGGACGGAGCGCCCTCCGCTGCGTCCCTCCGCGTTCGTCCTGCTGGCCTGTGCCCTCGTCACCGCGGTGCTCGCCGGTACGGCCGCCGCCCTCGCGCCCGCGTCCGCGCGGACCCCCCTGGCCTGGGGGGCGGGCGCCGCGGCGCTCGCGTTCAGCGTCGCGGTGACCGTCGCCTTCCACGCCCTGCGGGCGCTGTCCCTGGCCCGGCGCCACCTTGCCGCCGCGCGCCAGGAGACGGGCAGCCTCCAGCAGGAACTGGCGCGCAGAGCAGCCGAGTTCGGGCAGGAGCACGCCCGTCTCACCGCCGCGCACGCCCGTGAGGTGGCCGACCTCACCGCCGAGCACACCCGCGTACGGACCGAGCTGGCCGCCGAGAACAGCCGCGTCAAGGCGGAACTGGCCGCGGAGAACGCCCGGGTCCAGGAGGAGCTCACCGCCGAGCACACGCGCGTACGGACCGAGCTGACGGCGCGGCTGCGCACCGCCGAGTCCGAGCGGGCCGCCGCGCTTGCCGCGTGCGCCAACGCGGCGGGGCGGATGCAGGCCCTGGCCACCGGCACCCTCGCCGACCTGCGGGAGATGGAGGGCCGGCACGCGGACGAGGACGTCCTCACCGACCTCCTCCACCTGGACCACAGGACCGCGCAGGCCGGCCGCATCGCCGACTCGGTGGCGGTGCTCACCGGCGCCCGCTCCGGCCGCCGCTGGGCCAAGCCGATCGTCATGGAGTCGATCCTGCGCGGCGCGATGGGCCGCATCGGCGGATACCAGCGCGTACGGATCCACTCCGCCAGCGAGGTCGCGGTGGCGGGCCACGCCGCCGAGGGCGTCATGCACGCCCTGGCCGAACTGCTCGACAACGCCGCGAACTTCTCGCCGCCGACCTCCGAAGTGCACGTGTACATCGAGGAGGTGGCGGCCGGCGTCATCGTCTCCGTCGAGGACAGCGGCCTGGTGATGGGACCGGTGCAGCTGCGCCGCGCCGAGCGGGCCGTGTCCGGCGAGGCGACGGGCCTCGGCGGCCTGTCCGGCACCCGGCTCGGCCTCGCGGTGGTCGGCAGGCTGGCCCGCAAGTACAACCTGACGGTGTCGTTCCGCCCCTCGGCGCGCGGCGGCACGGGCGTCCTCCTGCTCATCCCGCAGGAACTCCTCTCCCGCCCCTCGGACCCGACGCCGAGCCCGTCTTCGTCCCTACCGACCCCGCCGGCCCGCCCGGCGGCTCTGCCGGGCCCTGCGGGCCTGACCGGGCCTGCGGGTTCCAGCGGGCCTGCGGCTCTGACCGGGCCTGCGGATTCCACCGAGCCCGCAGCCCCGACCGCGCCCGCGACCTCCACCGGGCCCGCAGCTCTGACCGGCCCCGCGGATTCCACCGGCCCCGCGGATTCCACCGAGCCCGCGGTTTCCACCGGGCCCGCAGCCTCCACCGGCCCCGCGGCCCTGACCCCGGCCCGGCACGCGGCCCCGGCTCCGGCTCCGGCTCCGGCTCCGGCTCCGGCTCCGGCCCAGCCCACAGCCACACCCCAGCCCGTGGCCCAGCCGGCACCCTCGGCTCAGCCCCCGGCCCACACCCCTGACAGCCCCACACCCACGGTGGGCGCCCCGGCCCAGCCCGCGGCCCCAGCCCCGGCGGCCCAGCCGACAGCCACGCCCCAGCCGCAACCCGCGCAGCCGCAGCCGCAACCGCAGCAAACCCACCCCGAGCCCCAGCCCGCCTACCCCCACACCCACACCCACACCCCGGACCCCGGCCTCGACCGCGTGGACCGCGACCCCGTCCCCACCCACGAGTCCGCGGCCGAGGGCACCCCCGCCCCGCACACTCCCGCCGAGGGCACCGCCCCGCACACCCCCGCCGAGGGCACCGCCCTGGACACCCCCACCGAAACCATTCCGCTCCCCAAGCGCCCCCGCGGCCGTACTCTCGCCGCCGCCGAGCGGGCCCGTACCGGCAGCGACACAGGGGAGCACCCGCGGCCGCGCCCCGCGGACGCCGCCACCACGGCGGCCCGCTTCAGCAGCTTCCGCCAGGCCGTCCGCCCCGCTCCGACGGCCGACCCCGCACCCCCCGAGCACCCGGAAGGCGACACCCCCCGATGACCACGACCGCTTCCCCGGCCCCCGGCACCACCACCGACGCCAAGCTGACCTGGCTCCTCGAAGGCCTCCTGGAGCGCACCCCCGGCGCCCGGCACGCCCTCGTGCTCTCCCGGGACGGCCTGAAACTGTGCCGCACCCCGGAGCTCTCCGTCGACCAGGCCGACCAGCTCGCCGCGATAGCCGCCGGCATCCAGTCGCTGTCGCACGGCGCGTCCGCCGAGTTCGGCGACGGCACCGGCGGGGTGCGCTCGGCGATGGCCGAGTTCTACGGCGGCATCCTCTTCATCGTCGAGGCCGGCGAGGGCGCGCACCTCGCGCTCATCGCCGACGAGGACGCCGACGCGGGCCTGGTGGGCCACACGATGAGCGAGCTGGTCGAGCAGCTCGGCGAGCATCTGCGCGCCGCGCCCCGCGCGGGCGGCGGCCCCGGCAGCCGGCCCACCGCATGAGCGTGGGCCGCCCCGGCCGGGACGACTCCCCCGACCGGCTGTACACCCTCACCGGCGGACGCAGCCGGTCGGCGCCCGACGCCCCCTTCGACCTGGTGACCCTCATCGTCGCCGAGTCCGGCCCGATGCCCGGCATGCAGTCCGAGCACGCCGCGATCCTGCGGATGTGCCGCCTGCCGACGGCGGTCGTGGAGATCGCCGCCGAACTCGGCCTGCCCGTGAGCATCACCCGCATCCTGCTCTCCGACCTGCTGGACGCGGGCCGGATCAGCGCCCGCCACCCCCGCTCGGGCCCCGCCCACAGCCTTCCCGATTCCGAACTCCTGGAGCAGGTGCTCGTTGGACTCCGCAACCTCTGAACGCCGGGAGCTGACCGCAACCGCCGACAACGGCCTGAAGATCGTCGTGGTCGGCGGCTTCGGCGTCGGCAAGACGACGCTGGTCCGCTCCGTCAGCGAGATCCGTCCCCTCAACACCGAGGAGACGATGACGCAGGCCGGCAAGGGCATCGACGAGACCGGCGGCCTGGCCGGGCTCGGCGCCAAGACGTCCACCACGGTCGCCTTCGACTTCGGGCGCATCACGCTCGACGCCCGCAACGTCCTGTACCTCTTCGGCGCCCCCGGCCAGGAACGCTTCTGGTTCCTGTGGGACCGCCTCTTCGCCGGGACCCTCGGCGCGGTCGTCCTCGTCGACACCCGGCGCCTGTCGGACTCCTGGTACGCGATCGACCGCCTGGAGCACCACGGCACGCCGTTCATCGTGGCCCGCAACGACTTCGGCGGGCCCGCGTACACCCCCGAGCAGGTGCGCGAGGCGCTCGACCTCGACCCCGGGGTGCCGCTCGTCGACTGCGACGCGCGCTCCCGGCAGTCCAGCAAGGACGTACTGATCACGCTCGTGGAACACCTCAAGACGTTGTACGTCGCTCAGCTGAACGCCCCTCAGGAGTACGCCCAGTGACCTGCCCCGTGACCGGCGCCGCACCCGGTCCCGTCCCGCTCTCCGGCCCCCGCTTCGCCACCGAACCCGCCCAGCTCTACCGGGAGATGCGCCGCGACCACGGGCCCGTGGCGCCCGTGCTGCTCGACGGCGACGTGCCGGCCTGGCTGGTGCTCGGCTACCGCGAGCTGCACCAGGTCACCGCCGACCCGGTGCTGTTCAGCCGCGACTCCGAGCTGTGGAACCAGTGGCCGAACATCCCCGCGGACTGGCCGCTGCTCCCGATGATCGGCCACAAGCAGCCGTCGATCCTCTACACCGTGGGCGAGCGGCACACCCGGCGGGCCGCGATGATCGCGCAGGCGCTGGAGGCCGTCGACCCGTTCGAGCTGAAGGCGCACGCCGAGAAGTTCGCGGACGAGCTGATCGACCGGTTCTGCGGCAAGGGCGCCGCCGACCTGATCGCCGAGTACGCGATGCTGCTGCCGGTGCGGGTCCTGGCCCGCATCTACGGCTTCCCGGACGAGCAGGGCCCCGCCCTGGTCACCGCCATGAACGACATGATCGACGGCCGTGAGCGGGCGCTTGCGGGCCAGCAGCACCTCGCGTCGTCGATGGCACGGCTCATCGCCGACAAGCACGAGGCACCGGGCGAGGACGTGGCCTCGTACATGCTGCGGACACAGCTCACGGACGGCGCGGACGGGTTCAGCGACGAGGAGATCGCGCAGGACCTGATGGTGATGATGGCCGCCGGTCACCAGCCGACCGCCGACTGGATCGGCAACTCGCTGCGGCTGATGCTCACCGACGACCGCTTCGCCGCCTCCCTCTTCGGTGGCCGGCACAGCGTCGCCGAGGCCATGAACGAGGTCCTGTGGGAGGACACCCCCACCCAGAACGTCGCGGGCCGCTGGGCCTCGCGCGACACACAGCTCGGCGGCCGCCGCGTGCACGCCGGTGACCTGCTGCTGCTCGGCCTCGGCGCCGCCAACGCCGACCCGCAGGTGCGCACCGACGGCTCCGCCCTGACCGGCGGCAACAGCGCCCACTTCGCCTTCGGCCACGGCGAGCACCGCTGCCCCTTCCCCGCCCAGGAGGTCGCCGAGGTCGTCGCGCGGACCGGCATCGAGGTGCTCCTGGACCGGCTGCCCGACCTCGATCTGGCGGTGCCCGCGCGGGACCTGAGCCGCCGCCCGTCGCCGTGGCTGCGCGGCCTCACCGAACTGCCAGTGATCTTCAACCCGACCCCGGCCTCAGCGTTTGGAGACCTCAAGTGACCGACAACCCCGCCAGAATCGCCCTGGACCCGTTCGTCACCGACCTGGACGGTGAGAGCGCCCGGCTGCTCGCGGCGGGACCGCTCGTCGAGGCGGAGCTGCCGGGAGGTGTGCCGGTGTGGGCGGTCACGCACCACGCGGAGGCCCGGCAACTCCTCACCGACAGGCGGCTGGTGAAGGACATCGAGGTCTGGGGCGCCTGGCGGCGCGGCGAGATACCCGCCGACTGGCCGCTGATCGGCCTCGCCAACCCGGGCCGTTCCATGCTGACGGTCGACGGCGAGGAGCACCGCCGGCTGCGGTCGCTGGTCGCGCAGGCGCTGACGCCGCGCCGCGTGGAGCGCATGCGGGAGCGCATCACGGAGCTGACGGACGGCCTGCTGGACAGACTTGCCGTCTCGGACGCCGAAGAGGTCGACCTGAAGGCCGCGTTCGCCTATCCCCTGCCCATGTACGTCATCAGCGACCTGATGGGCATCGACGAGGCCGACCACCCGCGGCTGAAGGTCCTGTTCGAGAAGTTCTTCTCCACGCAGACGCCGCCGGAGGAGGTCGTGGCGACGCTCGGCGAGCTGGCCGCGATGATGTCCAGGACCGTGGCGGCCCGCCGCGCGGAGCCGGGCGACGACCTGACCAGCGCGCTGATCGCGGCCTCCGAGGACGGCGACCGCCTCACCGACGAGGAGATCGTCTCCACGCTCCAGCTGATGGTCGCGGCGGGCCACGAGACGACGATCTCCCTCATCGTCAACGCCGTCGTCAACCTCTCCACGCACCCCGAGCAGCTCGCACTCGTCCGCGCGGGGCAGGTCGGCTGGGACGCGGTGGTGGAGGAGACGCTGCGCCACTCGACGCCGACCTCGCACGTCCTGATCCGCTTCGCCGCCGAGGACGTACCCGTCGGCGACAAGGTGATCCCCGCCGGGGACGCGCTGATCGTCTCGTACGGCGCGATCGGCCGGGACGAGAAGGCCCACGGCCCCACGGCGGCCGAGTTCGACGTCACCCGCGCGTCCGCCACCCGCCACATCTCCTTCGGCCACGGCCCGCACGTCTGCCCCGGAGCGGCGCTCTCGCGCCTGGAGGCGGGCGTGGCGCTCCCGGCCCTGTACGAACGCTTCCCCGACCTGACCCTGGCGGTCCCGCGCTCGGAGCTGCGCAACAAGCCGGTGGTGACCCAGAACGACCTGTACGAGCTGCCGGTGCGGCTGAGAAGCGAATCTCACCCGGCGGACACCGAGGGACTCCCCGTGCCCTGAGCCGCTAGGCTCGCCCCGTGGCTGAGATCCGGATTCCCGCTGACATGAAGCCCGCCGACGGACGTTTCGGCGCGGGCCCCTCCAAGGTGCGGACGGAGGCGCTGGACGCCCTGGCCGCCACCGGCACCTCCCTGCTCGGCACGTCCCACCGCCAGGCCCCGGTCAAGAACCTCGTGGGCCGGGTGCGTGAGGGCGTCAAGGACCTCTTCTCCCTCCCCGAGGGGTACGAGGTCATCCTGGGCAACGGCGGCTCGACCGCCTTCTGGGACGTGGCGACGCACGGACTGATCGAGAACAAGTCGCAGCACCTGAGCTTCGGCGAGTTCTCCTCCAAGTTCGCGAAGGCGGCGAAGCTCGCCCCGTGGCTGGCCGAGCCGTCCGTGATCACGAGCGACCCGGGCACGCACCCGGACCCCGCCGCGGAGGCGGGCGTCGACGTGTACGCCTTCACGCACAACGAGACGTCGACCGGCGTCGCGGCGCCCATCAAGCGCGTCGCGGGCGCCGACGAGGGCTCCCTGGTCCTGGTGGACGCCACGTCCGGCGCGGGCGGCCTGCCGGTCGACATCGCCGAGACGGACGTCTACTACTTCGCCCCGCAGAAGTCGTTCGCCTCGGACGGCGGCCTGTGGATCGGGGTGTTCTCCCCGGCGGCGATCGAGCGCGCCGAGCGGATCCACGCGTCCGGTCGGCACGTACCGGAGTTCTTCAGCCTGCCGACGGCGATCGACAACTCCCGCAAGAACCAGACGTACAACACCCCGGCGCTCGCGACGCTCTTCCTGCTCGGTGAGCAGCTGGAGTGGATGAACTCCCAGGGCGGCCTGCGGTTCACCACCGGCCGCACCGCCGAGTCCTCCCGCACGCTGTACGGCTGGGCGGAGGAGTCCAAGTACGCGACGCCGTTCGTCACGGACCCGGCCAAGCGTTCGCAGGTCATCGGCACGATCGACTTCGCGGACGAGATCGACGCGGCGGCGGTGGCGAAGGCGCTGCGTGCGAACGGCATCGTGGACACGGAGCCGTACCGGAAGCTGGGGCGGAATCAGTTGCGGGTTGCGATGTTCCCGGCGATCGACCCGGCGGATGTCGCTGCGCTGACCCAGTGCGTTGATTACGTGATCGAGAAGCTGTAGCGCGTCGGTTCTTCGGGTGCGGGTGGGCTGTGGCTGGTCGCGCAGTTCCCCGCGCCCCTGACGGGGGGCGCCCCTTACCGGCTCAGCTGCTTGAACTTCCGTACCGCCAGCGGCAGGAAGACCAGCGAGATCACCACCGGCCACACCACGGCCATCAGTACGGCATGCTGCTCGACCCAGGTGGAGCCTCCCGCGCCCGGGTTGCCGAACAGCTCCCGCGTGGCGGTGCCCGTCGACGAGACCGGGTTCCACGCGGCGACCGGCGCCAGCCAGCCCGGCATCAGGGACGGCGCCACGAAGACGCTGGAGATCATCGTGAGCGGGAAGGCCACCGCGTAGAGGCCGCCCGCCGCCTCCGGGGTCGGCACGACGAGGCCGAGAAAGACCCCCACCCAGATCAGGCTGAACCGCAGGAACAGCAGCAGCCCGAAGGCGAGCGCGGTGTCGAGGAACCCGGCGCTGGAGCGCCAGCCGATGGCAAGCGCGGTCAGCGCGAGGATGGCCAGCTCCGCGCAGGCCACGACGAGGTCGGCGGCGCCGCGCCCGGACGCGACCGCCGAGGGGGCCATCGGCATGGAGCGGAAGCGGTCGATGACACCCTTGGAGGCGTCCGTGACGACGGCCATGGCGGTGTTCATGAAGCCGAAGGCCATGGTCATCACGAACATGCCGGGCATCAGGAACTGCTTGTAGTCGCCGTCGTCCCCGCCGCCGGGCACCTTCATGGCCTCGCCGAAGACGAAGCCGTAGAGGAGTACGGAGATGATGGGGAAGCCCAGTTGCCAGGCGATGGTGACGGGCTGGCGCAGGAAGTGCGTGAGGTAGCGCCGGGTGACGTTCGCACAGTCGGCGAAGGCCCAGAAGAGCCGGCCGTGCGAGGTGTCGGCGGTGAGGGCGACGCTCATGCCGCGACCTCCTTCTCCAGGTGGGTGGGCGCCGCGGTGGCGGCGGTCTCGGCGGCCTCGGAGGGCTGACCGGTCAGGCGCAGGAACACCTCGTCCAGGCTCGGCCTGCGCAGGCCGATGTCCTCGACGGCGACGCCTTGGTCCTGGAGGGTGCGCGCCACGTCCGTGAGGGCGGCGACGCGGTCGGTCACGGCGGCCTGCACGCGGCGTTCCACGGCGACGACGAGCGGTTCGCCGGCACAGACCCGGGCGACGGCCCGCACGGCGGCGGGCAGGTCGGCGGCCTCGCGCACGACGACGTCGAGGTGGCTGCCGCCCACGGTGTTCTTCAGGCCGTCGGGGGTGTCGTCGGCGATGGCCCGGCCCCGGTCGATGACGGTGACGCGGGAGGCGAGTCGGTCGGCCTCCTCCAGATACTGCGTGGTGAGCAGCACGGTCGTGCCGCCCGCGACCAACTCCCGCACGGTGTCCCACACTTCGAGGCGGCTGCGCGGGTCGAGCCCGGTGGTCGGCTCGTCCAGGAAGAGCACGGCGGGCGCCAGGATCATCGAGGCGGCGAGGTCGAGCCTGCGCCGCATGCCGCCGCTGTACTGGCCCGCGCCCTTCTCCGCCGCGTCCTGGAGGTGGAACTGCTCCAGGAGTTCTTCGGCGCGCAGCGCGGCGCGGCGGGCGCCGAGGTGGAAGAGGCGGCCGAACATCTCCAGGTTCTGCCGGCCGGTCAGGATCTCGTCGACCGCGGCGTACTGGCCGGTGAGGCCGATGCGGGCACGGACCGACGCGGGTTCGCGCACCACGTCGGCGCCGGCCACCTCGGCGCGGCCGCCGTCGAGCCGTACGAGGGTGGAGAGGATCCGCACGGCGGTGGTCTTGCCCGCGCCGTTGGGGCCGAGCAGGCCGTGCACGGTGCCCTGCTCGACGTGGAGATCGAAGCCGTCCAGGGCGTACTTGTCCCCGTACCGCTTCTGGAGCCCTTCGGCCCGCACCGCGAAGCCGTTCCTGTTTCCGTTCCCGTTTCCGTTCCTGTCCCTGTTCATCGCCCGCCCTCCGGTCCTGCGGCGCCCCGCTTCTGGGTACGCCGTACTCAGTTGAGAGTACACCGTACCCAGTTCTCGTGGGTACACCGTACCCAATTTTTGCCGGGGCGATTAGGGTGAGTACATGACGAGCACGAACGGCGGCGACGACCGGCGCACCGGCAGCGACATCTCACGGAGCCTGGAGCTTCTCTGGGACGAGGCCGCGCGCCCCACGCGCGGCCCCAAGCCGGCCCTCACCCTGGACCGGATCGTCACCGAGGCGGTGCGCCTCGCGGACGCCGAGGGGATCGCGGCGGTCTCGATGCGCAGGCTCGCCACGGAGCTGGGGACGGGCACGATGTCCCTGTACCGCTACGTCCCCGGCAAGGGCGTCCTCCTCGACCTGATGCTGGACCGCGTCTACGCGCCGCCGGAGGAGGACGCCCCCTGGACGGGCGGGTGGCGCGAGGGCGTCGAGACGTACGCACGCGAGACCCTCGTCCGCTACCGCCGCCACCCCTGGCTGCTCCACGTCAACCAGGCCCGTCCGGTGCTCGGCCCCGGCGCGGTCGGCGGCCTGGACCGGACCCTGTCACGGATCAGGACGATGGGCCTGACCGACCCCGAACTGATCGGCGTCATCGTGATGGTGGAGGGCTACGTCACCGGCGCCGCCCGCACCCAGGTGCACGAGATGGAGGCGGCGCAGACGACCGGCCTGTCGGACCAGGCGTTCTGGGAGGCGCAGACGCCGACCCTCGACCGCGCCATGCGCAGCGGCCGCTACCCCACGCTCGCGACGCTCTCCCACGACGCGTTCGGCACGGACTTCGACCACTTCGAGTTCGGTCTGCAGCGCCTCCTGGACGGCCTGGACGTCATGGTCGCCCGGCGCGAACAGGACACGTGACCGGGACGCGTGACCGGGACGCGTGACCCGGAAGGCTCCTGCCTCTCAGCGCCTGCGCGTCAGCCGCTTCAGCCCGAAGAAGACGAGCAGCACCGCCCCGGCCACGATCGCCCCGGTCTTGAGTCCGCCGTCGAGGCCCCCGCTCCCCGGGGAGCCGTCCGAACCACCGCCGCCGCCCGACGCCGGACCGGAGCCGCCCCCGCCCTTGCCGCGCACCTCCACGGGCGTGACCTGGCTCTGCGCGCCCTCGGTGCCGTACATCAGGGTCGTGCCGTCCGGGGTGTACGTCACCGACTCGCCCTGCCGCTGGAAGGGCACGCTCAGCCGCCCTTCCCGCTCGGGCTTCTTCCCCGCGCCCTTCCAGGCGTAGGAGATCCCGCCGAAGTACCCGCGCAGGGCCAGCTGTTCGCCGTCGGGCGAGAAGGCGCCGTCCGTCACCCACAGGTCGGTGTCGGCGATCTTCTTGAAGACGTTCGTCCCGGAGGCGGACATCTCGGCGGGCCCTTCGTAGAGGCTGCCGCCCTCCTCCTTCTTGTCGGCGATGTAGATCCGCCCGGTCTTCGGATGCACCATCAGCGCCTCCGCGTCCCGCGCCCCGTCGGCGTACTTCACGACGTACTGCGTGGCGCGCACGGTCTGGTCCTTCAGCGTCTTCGGCTCGGGCAGCTTGTAGATCCACACGTTCGGCCAGGTGCCGCCGAGGTTGTCGCCGATGTCGCCGACGTAGAGGTTGCCGTCGGCGCCCACCGAGATCGCCTCCACGTCACGGGGCGCGCCGACCCCGCTCATGGTGACGGTGGCGACCGTCTTGCCGGTCCTGGAGTCGACCGCGTACAGATAGGCACCCTTGTCCTGGTCGTTGTGCGTCCAGTAGACGCGCGGGTGGGCGCGGGAGGCGGCCAGGCCGCTGGACTCGACGATCCGCGGGTCCTTGACGGTGAACCCGTCGTGGCCGTCGGCCGAGGCGGTCGTGAGGGACCCCCCGGCGACGAGGAGCAGCACGGCACCGGCGAGGACGGGAGGAAGAGACCGAGGCGAACGCATGGGCCCAAGCGTGCCATCCGCGCGGCGGGCGGGGCGTGCTGAGCCTCACATCGCAGGTGGCGGGGGTGATCGGCCATGATGTGCGGATGCTGAGGTTCATGTTCGTCGGCGACTCGATGACGATAGGGAGCGCCGGGGAACACACCTGGCGCTACCGGATGTGGCAGCACCTGCGCGAGACCCTCGGCGACGGGGGCTTCGCCGTGGTGGGGCCTCGCAGCACCCTCTACGACCAGGCGGCGGGCGCGCCCCTCTCCCACGACTACGCCGGCGCGGACCCGGACTTCCCCCGCCACCACCTCGCGGGCTGGGGCGAGGGCTGGCTGCACATGGCGCCGCGCGTCGCGGACGCGCTGACCCGCGACCCCGCCGACGTCCTGCTGGTCTCGCTGGGCCTGATAGACCTCGGCTTCTACACGAACGCGGAGCAGACGGCCGGCAACGTCCGGGAGTTCATCGCGCGGGCCCGCACGGCGAATCCGCGGATCCGCATGGTGCTCCTGCCGGTGATACCGAACATCCGGGCCGCGTCGGACGCGCCGTTCGCCGCCGAGGTCGACCGCTTCAACGAACTCCTCGCGAAGACGGTCGCCGACCTGGACACGGGCCGCTCCCCGCTGCTCCTGGCCTCGCCCCCGCCCTCGTACGACATCGCTCTCGACACCTACGACGGTACGCATCCGAACGCGAGCGGCGAGCACAAGCTGGCCGGGGCCTTCGCGGACGCGATGGCGCAGGCGTGGGGTATCGGCGGCCCTTACACGGCGCTCATGCGGCCCATCGGCTGACGGCGAACTTACCGCCCTCCCGGCGCACTTGGGCCGCGCCGGCCCCGCGGAAGTGCGCGGGGACGACCAGCTCCCGCTCGTCCGCGGCCCGGCCGAGGATCCGCACGCGGGTCTCGGCGGCCTCCCGCGGGTCCGCGCACAGGCAGCTGCTGTGGTCGGGTTCGAGGACCTGCACCGGGGTGTGCAGCAGGTCGCCGACGAAGACGGCCCGGTCGGTGCCCGAGGCGAGGCGCAGGACGGACGAGCCGGGGGTGTGGCCGGGCGCGGCCTCCAGGGTGAGCTGGGCGTCGATGCGGTGGAAGCCGCTCCACAGCAAGGTCCGCCCGGCGCGGTCCACCGGCGCGACACTGTCCGTGAAGACCGGGTCGCGGCTCTCCTCGTCCGCGCCCCGGGGGCCGACGTGGGCGTGGTCGGCGGCCGGCATGAGGTAGGTGGCGTTGGGGAAGGTGGGCACCCAGTCGCCGTCCTGCTCCCGGGTGTTCCAGCCGACGTGGTCGCCGTGCAGGTGGGTGTTGACGACGATGTCGACGTCCTCGGGGCGCACCCCGGCGGCGGCCAGCCGGGCGAGGAAGCCGGTGTCGAGGTGCGCGAAGTGCGGCGCGTCCGGCCGGTCCCGGCCGTTGCCGACCCCGGTGTCGACGAGGACGGTCTTCCCCTCACTCCTGAGCACCCAGGTCTGTACGGCGGCCATGACCCGGCCGCTCTCGGGGTCCCAGAAGTCGGGCGCGAGCCAGTCGCGGTGCGCGTGCCACAGCTCCTCGGGCACGCCGGGCACGAGCGCGGCGGGCGGGAGGAAGGGCGCCTCCAGCTCGATGACGCGCCGGATCTCGACCTCGCCCAACAGGAGGGGGCTGTCCGTGTGTTCGTCCATGTGCTCGACGGTAGGGAGCGGGCAGTGAGCGCCTCAATGCCCCTGGCGCTCACCTGGATACGCGTACGCCTCACCGCCACCCTGCTGCGCCGCCCCTCTACGCTGCCTCCCATGGACGTAGTGAGCGACGCGATCGCGGCGGCGCGGACCGGGCGGCCCGACGCCCACCGGGTCAGGGCCGCGGGCTCCTGGTGCACCCGGCTGCCCGCCTACGACGGGGTGGGCTTCCACGTGGTCCTGGAGGGCGGCTGCCGGCTGCTGCCGGACGACGGCGGGGTGCCGCTCACGCTCGCCACGGGTGACGCCGTGCTGCTGCCGCGCGGCGCGGGTCACGTCCTCGCGGACTCATCGGCCGACGCGGACACGGTGGCACGGGCGGTGCCCTTCGAGCGGTGGCGGCGGCCACCGGACCCGGGCGGTGAACAGCCTGGCCCGGCGGCGGAGTTGCTCTGCGGCAAGTACCGTTTCGACCGCCGCCACGCCCACCCGCTGCTCGCGGAGCTCCCGGAGGTCGTGCACCTGCCCCGGCGCGCCGGGCGCCATCCGGAGCTGCGGGCGGCGATCGGCCTGCTGGGCCGCGAGACGGGCGCGGCGCGCCCCGGGGCGGACGTGGCGGTCACCGGCCTCCTCGACCTGCTCCTCGTCTACATGGTGCGGGCCTGGGCGGCGGACCACGCATCGGGCCGGGGCTGGCCCGCAGCGCTCGGCGACCCGGTGGTCGCCGAGGCCCTGCGCCTCCTGCACTCCTCCCCCGAGGCCCCCTGGACCAACGACACCCTGGCCTCCCGCACCGGCGTCTCCCGCGCCACGCTCACCCGCCGCTTCACGGCCCTGGTGGGCCGCGCCCCGATGACGTACCTCACCTGGTGGCGCATGTCCCGGGCGGCCGCGCTCCTGCGCGACACGACGGCGCCCCTGGAGGCAGTGGCCCGCAGGGTGGGCTACGGCTCCCCGTACGCCCTCTCCCACGCGTTCACCCGGCAGTTCGGGCTCACCCCGGGTCGCTACCGGGCCCGGCACGGCCGCCCGGCGATCAGGCCGCCGCCCCCGTCAGCCGGTTCGCCAGCGTCGACATCGTGTACGTACCGATGCCGAGGACGACTTCGAGGGCGTTGCGCTCGGTGTGGCCCTGGGACAGGAACGCCTTCAGCTCCTCGTCACCGACGCCGCCCGCCGTCGCCAGCACGGCCAGCGTGAACTGCCGCACCGCTTCGAGGCGCACGTCCGGCAGCTCCCGCTGCTCGCGCAGGGCCGCCACCAGCTCCGGTCCCGCGCCCAGCTTGCGCAGCTTCCCCGTGTGCAGGGCCACGCAGACGTGGCAGTCGTTGCGGGCGGCGACCGTCATGATGACGACCTCGCGGGCCACGGGCTCCAGCGTCGTACGTTCGAAGGCGGCGCTCAACTCCAGGAAGCCGTTGAGCAGTTCCGGCGACTCGGCGAGCCGCGCCACGGCGTCCGGCAGCTGCCCGAAGGCCTGCGTCACCCGCTCCATGGCGGGGCGGGACGCGGCCGGCGCGCTCTGAACGGTGTGCTCGGTGAACCTGACGGACATGGCGTACCCCCTACTATCGACAACATGGTTGACGATGAGAAGGTAAACCAGGTTGACGAACGGCACAAGGGAAATGGCAGGGGGTACGAGCTGCCCCTCCTCCTCTTCGGCGGCTTCCGCACCCTCATCGACCGCCTCCACGCCGAACTCGCCCGCCAGGGCCACCCCGAGCTCCGCCCCGCCCACGGCTTCGCGATGCAGGCCATCGGCGCGGCGGGCGCCACCGCCAGCGAGGTCGGGCGCCGCCTCGGCGTCTCCAAGCAGGCCGCGGGCAAGACCGTCGACCGCCTCGTCGCCCTCGGCTACGCGGCCCGCACCGGCGACCCCGCCGACGCCCGCCGCAAGCTGATCCGCCTCACCCCGCACGGCCTCGACGCGCTGCGCCGCTCGGCGGTGGTCTTCGACCAGTTGCGGGCGGAGTGGGCGCAGGCCCTCGGGGCCCGGCGGCTCGGCGAGTTGGAGTCCGGCCTGCGCACGGTCGTCCCCCCGGACGCGCTCCGCCTCGACGCGGCGGGGTGGCTGGGCGGTTCGTGACCGGACGTGGCCTCGGCACCGTGCGTATCGTTGTACTGCGCGGCTGCACTCGACCGAGGGCGGCCGGGGAGGAGCGCCACGATGACCGTCGTAGAGACCGACAGGATCGCCATGGCCGAAGATGACGACGAGTGGGACTTGGACCGATGGTTCGAGTTGCCTCTTGCCTGGAGCCCACTCCACCCCGTTGGCTAGGGCCTCATGAAGTACACGCAGCTGGGACGCACGGGGCTCAAGGTCAGCCGGCTCACGCTCGGCACCATGAACTTCGGTCCGTTCACCAACGAACCCGACAGCCACTCGCTCATGGACACCGCGCTCGACGCGGGCGTCAACTACTTCGACACCGCCAACACGTACGGCCAGGGCGCGGGCAGGGGCCGCACCGAAGAGATCATCGGCACCTGGTTCACGCAGGGCGGCGAGCGGCGCGACAAGGTCGTGCTGGCCACCAAGGTGTACGGGCCCATGACCACCGACGGCGAGGCCGTCTGGCCCAACCACGACCGGCTCTCCGCGCTCAACATCCGCCGCGCCGTCGAGGGGTCGCTGCGGCGGCTCCAGACCGACTACATCGACATCTACCAGTTCCACCACATCGACCGGCACACGCCGTTCGAGGAGATCTGGCAGGCCGTCGACGTCCTGGTCCAGCAGGGCAAGATCCTCTACGCCGGGTCCTCCAACTTCCCCGGCTACAAGATCGCCCAGGCCAACGAGATCGCCGCCCGGCGCGGCACCTTCGGCCTCGTCAGCGAGCAGTGCCTGTACAACCTCGCCGTGCGCGACGCCGAGATGGAGGTGCTCCCGGCCGCCCAGGAGTACGGCGTCGGCGTCATCCCCTGGTCGCCGCTGCACGGCGGCCTGCTGGGCGGCGCGCTGAAGAAGCAGGAGGGGGCCCGCCGCAGCGGTGGACGGGCCGCCGCCGAGCTGGCCAAGCCGGAGGTGCGCGCGCAGGTCCAGGCGTACGAGGACCTGGTCGACAAGCACGGCCTGGAGCCCGGCGAGGTCGCGCTCGCCTGGCTGCTGACGCGGCCCGGGGTCACCGCGCCGATCGTCGGCCCGCGCACCGCCGAGCAGCTCGCCTCCGCGCTGCGCGCCGTCGAGCTGGAGCTGCCGCGGGAGCTGCTCGACTCGCTGGACGAGATCTTCCCCGGGCCGGGTCCGTCACCGGAGTCCTTCGCCTGGTAGCGGCCCCTGAGGGGTACGCGGGGCGGTCGCGTCCGGCTAGCCGCCGAACGCGGCCGCCACCGCCACCACGACGAACATCATCACGAGCACACCGGCCATGATCCGGTTCCTGGTCTTCGGGTCCACACCGTCGAGGTTAACCGGCCGCGTCCGGAAGCCGGGCGCCGCCTCCCAGCGGCCACCTCCCGACCGTCTCGTGGCGGGGCCGCTCCCCCGGCACACCGCTCTTCGGCAGCGTGCTGCGTACGAGGATCAGCTCGTCGACCGTCCAGGACGTGCCCGCGAAGGCGGCGAGGGCGTCGGCGTACGGCCGCAGGTCGGCCCCGCCTCCGCCGCGGGCCAGCGTCAGGTGCGGGCGGTAGTGCCGGGGCTCCTCCATCGCGATCCCCGCCTTGCGCGCCGCCGCGTCCGCCCGCCCGGCGAGGTGGCGCAGCGCGGCCGCCTCACCCGAGACGCCGGCCCACAGCACCCGGTCGCCGAAGTGCCCGCCGCCGCGCAGGGCGAGGGTGAAGGGCGGGGTGCGGTGCGCGGCCCGCGCCAGGCGGGCGGTGAGGTCGGGCAGGGTCTCCGGCGGCACCTCGGCCATGAACGCGAGCGTGAAGTGCCAGCTGTCCCGGGTGGCCCAGCGCAGCGCGCCGGAGCCGGGCAGGTCCCGCAACGCGGCGGTGACGGCGGCCAGTTCAGCGGTCACGGCGTCCGGCGGCCGCACCGCGGCGAAGAGTCTCATGCGGCGCATTCTCCCTGCACCCGGCGGGGCCGACGACGTCCCCGCCGTCATCGGATCCGAAGGCCGTCGCGATGATCGAGCGGTACCTGACGACGGGCGAGCCCTGGAGCGCCGAGATCGGTGGCGTAGTGGCGGGCACCTCCTGACCGCCGACCACCGCTTCGCGGGCCGGGGCATCGGCCGCGCGCTCCCGGTACACGCGGCGGAGTCGGGCGACAACTGTCCGGGCCAGGTCCTGGCCGGACGCGTCTGACCCGGACCCCGCACCGCTCCCCGGAAGGCCACGGCGGCGTCACGCCGCCGTGGCCAGTGCCCTTTCCCTCGGTTCTCTCGGCACGAACCGCACGTGCTGCCGGCCCCGGCGCAGGTCCACCTTCAGGCGGAGGTTCGCGGCGCGGGCCAGCATCAGGCCCACGCCGGCCGCGGCGACCGCACAGACCAGGCCGCCCACCGCCATGCTGATCCGGACGCCGTAGGCGTCGGCGAGCCAGCCGAAGAGCGGTCCGCCGAGCGGCGTGCCGCCGGTGAAGACCATCATGAACAGGGACATGACGCGGCCCCGCATCTCCGGGTCCGTCGCCATCTGGACCGAGGAGTTGGCGGTGACGTTCACCGTCAGGCCGAGGATGCCGATGGGCACGATCAGCGCGACGAACATCCACAGCTCGGGCGCGAACGCGGCCACGATCTGGAGCACGCCGAAGGCGATCGCCGCCCCGGCGAGCAGCCGCAGCCGCGAGGTGCCGCGCCGGGCCGCGAGGAGCGCCCCCGCCAGCGAACCGACCGCCATCAGCGTGTTGAAGAGCCCGTACATCCCCACGCCACCGTGGAAGACGTCGTCCGCGAAGGCGCTCATCCAGATCGGGAAGTTGAAGCCGAAGGTGCCGATGAAGCCGACGAGGACGATCGGCCAGATCAGCTCGGGGTGCCGGGAGACGTACGTGAGGCCCTCCCGCAGCTGCCCCTTGCCGCGCGGCTTGCGCGGGGTGGGGTGCAGCTCGGAGGTCCGCATGAGGAGCAGGCCGGTGAGCGGCGCGAGGAAGGACAGGCCGTTGGCGAGGAACGCCCAGCCGGGCCCGACGGCCGCGGTCAGCACGCTCGCCACGGCGGGGCCGATGAGCCGGGCGGACTGGAAGTTCGCCGAGTTCAGCGAGACGGCGTTGCGGACCTGGTCCGGCCCCACCATCTCGGACACGAAGGACTGCCGCGTCGGGTTGTCGACGACGGTGACGAGACCGGTGAAGAAGGCCGCGAGGTAGACGTGCCAGACCTGGACGTGCCCGCTGAGGGTGAGCGCGGCGAGGAAGAGCCCGCTGATGCTCATCGCGCCCTGGGTGCAGAAGAGCAGGCTCCGCTTGGCGAAGCGGTCGGCGATCACGCCGCCGTAGAGGCCGAAGAGCAGCATCGGCAGGAACTGCATGGCCGTGGTGATGCCGACGGCCGCCGAGGACCCGGTGAGGCTGAGCACCAGCCAGTCCTGGGTGATGCGGGCCATCCACGTGCCGGTGTTCGAGACGACCGCTCCGGTCGCGAAGAGCCGGTAGTTGCGGATCTTCAGCGAGCTGAACATCGAGGACTTGCGGCGGGCCGTTCCGGCCGTCTTGTCGAGGTTGGTCGGTGCGGGGGCGGAGTCTGCTCCGGATCCCGTACTCAAAGTGCGTTCGCCTCCTTTGGCGTACGAAGGGTCGGAAGGGTCACGAGCGTCGGACGAGGTTCACCGGTCACCCGTTCGGCGGCCGTCAAACCCGCGGTCACAGGTGCGCGAGCTTCTCCAGGACGGGCGCGGCGGCCCGCAGGCGCGCCCACTCGTCGTCGTCGAGGTGTTCGACCAGGCCGGCCAGCCAGGCGTTCCGCTTGCGGCGGCTCTCCTCGAGCATCGCCTCGGCGGTCTCGGTCTGGGTGACCACCTTCTGGCGGCGGTCCTCGGGGTGCGGCTCGAGCCGGACCAGCCCCTTGGCCTCCAGCAGGGCGACGATGCGGGTCATCGACGGCGGCTGCACGTGCTCCTTGCGGGCGAGCTCGCCCGGGGTGGCGCTGCCGCAGCGGGCAAGGGTGCCGAGCACCGACATCTCGGTGGGGCTCAGCGACTCGTCGACGCGCTGGTGCTTGAGTCGACGGGACAGGCGCATCACAGCGGAGCGCAGGGCGTTCACGGCGACGGCGTCGTCACCATGGGAGAGGTCCGGCATGTTCGTTAGAGTAACTCATTACCCTGGCTAAGGACCACTCGGTTTCCCTGATCCACTCCCGGCAAACCCGGTCACCACCCGTACGAGTGAGCCGGCCACGAAAGGAGAGGCGCCCCCCGGTCGTGTCCGGGGGGCGCCTCTCTCCGCTCTGCCGGGCCCTGCTGGCCCCGGCAGGCCTACGTCAGGTTCAGCGCCGGCATCAGGTAGTAGAAGGCGAAGACCGCCGACACCGCGTACATCGCGGCAGGCACCTCACGCCCCCGCCCGGCGGCGAGCCGCAGCACGGTGAACGTGATGAAGCCCATGCCGATGCCGTTGGTGATCGAGTACGTGAACGGCATCATCAGCATCGTCACGAACGCGGGGATGGCGATCGTCGGGTCGCTCCAGTCGATCTGCCGGATCGAGCCGGACAGGATCAGGAAGCCCACCGCGAGCAGCGCGGGCGTGGCCGCCTGGGACGGGACCATCGTGGCGACCGGCGTGAGGAAGAGCGCCACGGCGAAGAGGCCGCCGGTGACGACGTTCGCGAGGCCGGTCCGCGCACCCTCGCCGACGCCCGCCGTGGACTCCACGAAGCAGGTGGTGGCGGAGGCGGATGAGGCGCCGCCCGCGGCGACCGCGATGCCGTCGACGAAGAGCACCTTGTTGATGCCGGGCATGTTGCCGTTCTCGTCGGTCAGCTTGGCCTCGTCGCCGATGCCCATGATCGTGCCCATGGCGTCGAAGAAGGTCGAGAGCAGCACGGTGAAGACGAACAGGACGCCGGTCAGGACGCCGACCTTCTCGAAGCCGCCGAACAGGCTGAGGTCGCCCACGAGCCCGAAGTCCGGCGTCGAGACGGGGTTGCCCGGCCACTTCGGGGTGGTCAGGCCCCAGGACGGCACCTTCGCCACCGAGTTGATGATCATCGCGACGATGGTCATCACGACGATGCTGATGAGGATGGCACCCGGCACCTTGCGCACGATCAGCGCCAGCGTGAGCAGCACGCCGAGCACGAAGACCAGGACCGGCCAGCCGTTGAGGTGGCCGTCGCCGCCGAGCTGGAGCGGCACGGTGGTGTGGGCGGCGTCCGGCATGCGCGAGACGAAGCCGGAGTCGACGAGGCCGATCAGCATGATGAACAGGCCGATGCCGATCGCGATGCCCTTGCGCAGGCCGAGCGGCACGGCGCTCATCACGCGCTCCCGCAGCCCGGTCGCGACGAGCAGCATCACGACGAAGCCCGCGAGGACGACCATGCCCATGGCGTCGGGCCACGACATGCGCGGCGCGAGCTGGAGGGCGACGACGGTGTTCACGCCGAGGCCCGCGGCGAGCGCGATCGGGACGTTGCCGATGACGCCCATCAGGAGCGTGGTGAAGGCGGCGGTGAGCACGGTCGCGGTCACCAGCTGCTCGTTGTCGAGCTGGTGCCCGTACATGTCCTTCGCGCTGCCCAGGATGATCGGGTTCAGCACGATGATGTAGGCCATCGCGAAGAAGGTGGCGAAGCCGCCGCGGACTTCCCTGACCACGGTGGAACCGCGTTCCGTGATCTTGAAGAAGGCGTCGAGACCGCCCTGCGGGCGCTTCGGGGCCTCTTTACCGGCGTCGACCGGGGCACTGGCCGAGGGGGACATGGGGAACCTCGTGACTTGTATATTCGTACGAAAACAACCGGCCATTCATAAGCCGTTTCAGTATGAATACATGAGGGGGAAATCGCTATCTCCGCGCGTAGACCCCTGCCGGACAAGGGGTGTGGGCGGTGTGGGGCCCGCCTCGTAAGCTGTCCCCATGGAGAAGTGGACCCCCAAGCACGAGGCGCCGGAGCCCCTGGAGGGCCCCGTGGTCGCCACCATCACCGGAGGCACGATCCTCTGGTTCGTCCTCTTCCTCGTCCAGCTCCCGTTCTACGGCTGGTTCGACGACCGCGACGCCACCTGGTGGGTGTGGACGTGCCTGGCCGGCGCCGGCCTCGGCCTCATCGGCATCTGGTACGTACGGGTGCGCGACGCCGCTATCAAGAGGGCGAAAGTCACCGAGTCCCGGTAGTCCGTCCGACCACGGGACCGGACGTGTCCTACCGTGGTCGGATCTTCGGGGCATTCGAGGGGTGAAGCCCCGTCACCACCCTTACCGTCGAATGCATGACGCATATCGACGCGGGCGCCGAACTCGACCCGGTCCACCCGGTGCCACCCCCCGTGGGGCGGCCCAAGGGCCTGAGCTCCGCCGAGGTCGCCGAGCGGGTGGCCCGCGGCGAGGTCAACGACGTACCGGTACGCAGCTCACGCTCCCTCGGCGAGATCGTCCGGGGCAACGTCTTCACCCGGTTCAACGCGATCATCGGCGTGCTCTGGGTGATCATGCTCTTCGTGGCGCCGATCCAGGACAGCCTCTTCGGCTTCGTGATCGTCGCCAACACCGCCATCGGCATCATCCAGGAGTGGCGCGCCAAGAAGACCCTGGACTCCCTCGCGCTCATCGGCGAGGCCAGGCCGACCGTGCGGCGCGACGGCAGGGCCGCCGAGATCTCCACCTCCGAGATCGTCCTCGGCGACCTGGTGGAGCTGGGGCCCGGCGACAAGATCCCGGTCGACGGCGAGGCCGTGGAGACCGACAGCCTGGAGATCGACGAGTCGCTGCTGACCGGTGAGGCCGACCCCGTCGTCAAGAAGCCCGGCGACCGGATGATGTCCGGCTCGTTCGTGGTCGCGGGCGGCGGTTCCTTCACCGCCACCAAGGTCGGCCGCGAGGCGTACGCCGCGCAGCTCGCCGAGGAGGCCTCCCGCTTCACGCTCGTCCACTCCGAGCTGCGCTCCGGCATCTCCACGATCCTCAAATACGTGACGTGGCTGATGGTCCCGACCTCCATCGGCCTGGTGATCTCCCAGCTCGTCGTCAAGGACGACAACTTCAAGGAGTCCATCGCCTACACCGTGGGCGGGATCGTCCCCATGATCCCCGAGGGGCTCGTGCTCCTCACCTCCGTCGCCTTCGCGATCGGCGTCATCCGGCTCGGCCGCCAGCAGTGCCTCGTGCAGGAGCTCCCGGCGATCGAGGGCCTGGCCCGCGTCGACACGGTCTGCCTGGACAAGACCGGCACCCTCACCGAGGGCGGCATGGACGTCACCGAGCTGCGCACCCTAGACGGCGGCGACGAGTCCTACGTACGCAAGGTCCTCGGCGCCCTCGGCGAGTCCGACCCGCGGCCGAACGCCTCGCTCCAGGCGATCATCGACACCTACCCCGACAGCGAGGAGTGGCGCTGCACCCAGTCGCTGCCCTTCTCCTCCGCCCGCAAGTACAGCGGCGCCTCCTTCAGCGAGGGCGACGGCACCACGTCCGCCTGGCTGCTCGGCGCGCCCGACGTGCTGCTGCCCGACGACGACCCGTCCCTCGCCGAGATCGAGGAGCTCAACCAGCAGGGCCTGCGGGTCCTGCTCCTCGCCCGGGTGGCCGGTGACCTCGACGCCGCCGACGTGGCCGACGGGGCACGGGCGACCGCCCTGGTCGTCCTGGAGCAGCGGCTGCGCCCCGACGCCGCCGACACCCTGCGCTACTTCGAGGAGCAGGACGTCGCCGCCAAGGTCATCTCCGGCGACAACGCGGTCTCGGTGAGCGCGGTCGCGGGCAAGCTCGGGCTGCCGGGTGCCGCGAACACCGTGGACGCGCGGCGGCTGCCCGCCGAGCGGGAGGAGATGGGACAGGCCCTCGACGACAACTCCGTCTTCGGCCGGGTCACCCCGCAGCAGAAGCGCGACATGGTGGGTGCCCTCCAGTCACGCGGCCACACGGTCGCGATGACCGGCGACGGCGTGAACGACGTACTGGCCCTGAAGGACGCCGACATCGGGGTCTCGATGGGCTCGGGCTCGGAGGCCACGCGGGCGGTCGCCCAGATCGTGCTGCTCAACAACAGCTTCGCGACGCTGCCCTCGGTGGTCGCGGAAGGCCGCCGCGTCATCGGCAACATCACGCGCGTCGCCACGCTGTTCCTGGTGAAGACCGTCTACTCGGTCATCCTCGCGCTGCTCGTGGTCTGCTCGCAGGTCGAGTACCTCTTCCTGCCCCGGCACCTGACGCTGCTCTCCACGCTGACCATCGGCGTCCCGGCCTTCTTCCTGGCGCTCGCCCCCAACAAGGAGCGCGCGCAGCCGCACTTCGTCCGCCGGGTGATGCGGTACGCGATCCCGGGCGGCGTCATCGCGGGCGTCGCGACCTTCACGACGTATCTGCTGGCCCGGCACCACTACGAGGGCGCGGGCGCGCGGGAAGCCGAGACCAGCGCGGCCACCCTGGCGCTGTTCCTGATCGCCATGTGGGTGCTCGCCATCATCGCCCGCCCCTACACGTGGTGGCGGATCGGCCTCATCGGCGCGATGGGTCTCGGCTTCCTGCTCGTGCTGACCGTGCCCTGGCTCCAGGACTTCTTCCAGCTGAAGCTGGTGGGCACGACGATGCCGTGGGCGGCGGTCGCGATCGCGGCGGTGGCCTCGCTGGCCATCGAGGTCATCTACCGCTGGGTGGACCGCCGCGTCCCGGCGTAGCCCGTACTGCCGTGGCTACTGGACCTTCCGTGACTACTGGACGTCGATGAAGTCGCTGGTCGCCGTCACGGCCGGGGTGGTGGACGTGCCGGCGAAGGAGTAGCGGAAGTAGCCGTCGGCGGAGGCCGTGACGGTGGTCTTCAGGGCGCCCTTGGAGCCGGACTTCACCGTCTTGACGGTGGAGTACGTGCTGGCGCCCTTCTTCTTGAACTGGAGCTTCACGGACTGGCTGGTGTAGCCCGCGTACTTCGCGGTGTCCCAGTTGGCGCGGGTCAGGGCGCCGGTGACCGTGATGGTCCTGCCCTTCTTGACCGGCTCCGGGGAGGCGTTGGTGGTCAGCTTGGCGGCCCGCTTCACCGAGACGTTGCTCGCGTAGGTGTCCCGGATGACGTAGTCGCCGTCCTTGGCCTGGGCGCCCGCCCAGACCTTCCACTTGCCGGCGAGGATGTTGCCGTAGATGTTCGTCTTCGGGTCGGCGACGACCTTGATGGTGCAGGTGCCCGTGGTGGCGTTGACGGCCTTGCAGTCGGCGGCCTCGTCCTCGTCCGGGACCATGGACCCGTCGATCTCGTCCGCGGTGAACTTCGAGCCGTGCCACAGGAGCGCGGCGCCGTCCTTGATGCCGCTCGGGTCCGTGGCGGTGACGGTGATGGTGACCGTCTTCTTGGCGGAGGTGCCGACCACGATGTCCTTGCCGCCGTTGACGGTGACCTTCGTGATCTTGGTGTCGCCCACGGTCTCGTCCGCCGGGCCCTTCTGGGAGAAGGTGGTGAGGTTCGGGACCTTCGGGGCGTCGGTGGCCTGGGCGGCCGGAACAGCCAGTGCGGACAGGGCCAGGGTGCCGGTCAGTACGGCCACGGTGGCACGGATGCGCATGTGTTTCCCCAAGTGGAGAAGGGGGCCTCACGGTGCGTTCGCCGTCACGCGAGGCCCAAGTGATCTAGGAGTCTGTTGACTCGCAAGATCAGACCCGCGACAGGGGCGAACGGTTGTACGACGGATGAAGATTCTACGACCAGACCGCGGAGTGTCACGTTCCGCCCCGTTCTGCCCCGGCCGCAGGGGCGGAACACGGCACTCCGCGCGTCGGTGCGTCAGTCGAACCAGCGGTCCCGCGCCAACTCCGCCGTCCGCGAGGGGTCTTCGAGCAGCGCCGCCACCTCGAAGCGCCGGGGCCACTGCCCCGCCGCCCAGGCGAGCCCGGCCGCCACCCCCTCCAGGGTCGCCGCGTGCACGGCGCCGTCCGGGGTGCGCCGCCAGTCCAGCTCCACGCCGCCCGCGACCAGTTCGTCATGCTCGACGTACGTCCGCGGGGTCGCCGCCCCCAGCAGGATCCGCACCGGTTCCGGCACCGCCCGCTCGACGCCCTGCCCCGCGGGCTCGACGGCCGCCGTCTCGCTGAGCCTGCGCACCTGGAACAGCTCCGCGAGATCCCCGGCCTTGCGCGGGTCGACGGGCAGCAGCGCCACGCCGCCCGCCAGCGGCAGCAGATCGGGGGCGTCGGCGACCACCGCGTCCGCCGCGTCGACCACCACGACCTCACCGTCCACCACCGCGCGCACCTCGTCCGGGAGCGTCACCTGCTCCGGGTCGAGGTCGGCCAGCGCGCCGTACAGCGCGTGCAGCTGCGCGGCGGAGACGGTCCGCTCCGGATCCGCGAGCCGGTCGAGCAGCTCGGCGGCGCCGCCCGGCTCGGCGAGCAGCGCGGCCACGGAGGTGCGTACGCCAAGGGCCCGCAGCACCTGCTCGTCGCCGAACCCGGAGGCGTCCGCAGCGTCATACAGCCCCACCAGGAGCGGATCGCCGCCCTCCGCGCGCAGCCCGGCCGGGCGGCGGCCGCCGAGGACGGGATGGCCGCGCAGCCACCAGGCCGTGTACGAACGGACGGTCTGTGTCGTGCCGTCCGGCAGCAGCACGCGCAGAGGCTGGGTCAGCGCGTCACGCAGCGGCGGGCGCGAGAGCATGGCGAGCGCCTGCGGCCAGCGGTCGTCGTCGACCAGGTCCAGGTCCCGCACGGCGACGATCTCGGTGGCCACCGGCGGCACCGGCGTGTCCGGCAGCCGGTCCAGCAGGTCCTCGCACCACACGTCCACGGCGTCCAGGAGGCCGGCGTCGTCCGGTTCGGCGAAGTCGCCCTCGCGGGGCTCCAGCTCGTCGGGGTCGAGGACGACATCGGTGGCCCGCACCAGCGCGAAGGTGGCGAGCACCCCGCAGGCGGCCAGCGGCTGCTCGCCCCAGCGGTCCGCCAACTCCTGGTCCACGAGCGCCAGTTCGTCGTCCCGCATGACCTCGGCGAAGGCGCTGCCGGGCAGGACGAGTTCACCGGCGGGCGCGAGTTCGCCGTCCTCGTCGGGCAGGGCGAGCGCGCCGAGCCACGGCTCGTCGCCCGGCGAGAGGTTCGCGTCCCGCGCCAGCGCCAGGACGACGTCCGCGAGCTCCTCGGCGTCCAGGGCGTCCTCGTCCCAGGTGTCGTCGTCGAGGGAGGCGGCGACCGCCGCGCGCACCTGCGGCGTGGTCAGGACGGCGCGGGGCGTGGCGGGCAGCGCGCCCAGCTTTTCCAGCAGCGGGTGGGCGGCGTCGGGGTGGGCGACCTTCAGGCCGAGCCGGGCCAGGGAGGCGGGGTCGCGCTCATCGCCGGACGCGGGCAGCAGCACCTGGCGCGGCCCGATCGTCGTCCGCCCTCCCCCAGAGCCGAAAGCCTGGGAGGTGCCCCCGGCCAACGGCACCGGAAGCCCCGAGAGCCGCTCCGGGTCGAGACCGGCGAGGGTGTCGTACAGCCGCCACCACCAGCCCGGTTCACGCTCCAGACCCGCGAGGCGGTCGATCGCCTCCGTCAGCGGGACGCGGGCGACACCCAGGGTGCGCAGCTCGGCCCGGCGCTCAAGGCCCGCGGGCAGCAGGCTCGGCAGCACCTCGGCGAGCACGCGCACGGTGTCGGCGCCCGCGCCCTCCACGACCTCCGCGTCCCGGGGCCGCAGGGCCTCGGGCAGCTCGTCCTCGTCCTCCTCGCGGCGGGGCAGGGCGGGCGGCAGGAAGGCGGCGCGCGGCAGCCGCTCCAGGACGGCCTGGCGCAGCGCGCCGTCGAGCTCGCTGCGGCCCAGCGGTCCTGGCACGAGCCCGATGATCCCCTCGGTCACCGGCCGCCAGGCGGTGAGGAGTTCGACGTACGCGTCCGCCGCCCGCTGCACGAGGAAGTCGGTCAGCGGCCCGGGCGCCGCGTGGCGCCGGGCGGTGTCCAGCGGGAGGGAGGCGATGAGCAGCGCCGGTACGCCAAGCGGCTCGTCGCTCGGGGTCGGGGCGTGCAGGACGGGGGCGGTGCGGGGACGCTGCGGGGCGCCGTCGGCGTCGGCGGGCACGGCCCAGGTGACCGACCAGTGCGGGCGCAGCCGCTCCTCGACGGGCCGGTCCTTCAGCAGCGCGGCGTCGAGCGGGCCCTGGCGGACGACGGTGCGCCAGCGGGTCGTGCCGTCACGGCTGTCCTCGACGACGGTGTACGGGTCCTCGGTGCGGCGGCGCAGGGTGCGCACACCGCCGTCCGGCGTCTCGACACAGACCTCGTCCAGGCCGGGCAGGGCGAGCAGCAGCGCGTCGTCGATCCCGTCGAGCAGCCGGGTGACGAGGTCCTCCGCGGCGGCGTCGCGCAGCGGCAGGATGACGACGGTGTCGTACCCCTCCGGGGCGATGCCCTCCGCGGCCAGCGGCAGCCGCAGCAGCGGGACGTGGCCGTCCCTGCGCCGGATCTCGTCGCCGAGGCCGGGGCTGAAGCGGGCGGTCTCCGCGGCCAGTTCCCGCGCCTCCGACAGGGACCAGCGGACGCCGCCGGTACGGCCCACGACGGCGGGCTCGTCACTGACGGCGAGCACGGCGGCGAAGCCCACGCCGAACCGGCCGACGCTCTGTCCCCGCTGGGCCAGGGTCTCCTCCCGCTTCGCGGAGGCGCGCAGGGTGGACAGGGACTCCACCCCGGCGGCGTCGAGCGGCGCGCCGCGGTTCGCGGCGGCGAGGACGCCGTCGCGCAGCGTCAGGGCCAGGCGCCCGGGGACGCCCGCGCGGGCGGCGGCGTCGGAGGCGTTCTGGGCGAGCTCGACGACCAGGCGGTCGCGGTAGCCGCCGAGGGCGAGGTCCTCCTCGGCGTTGGCGTCCTCGCGGAAACGGGCCGGGGCCGCCGCCCACGCGTCGAGGACTCCGCGGCGGAGGCGGGCGGTGCCGAAGGGGTCCGTACCTTCGGCCGCCGGCCGCACGGTCTTGCTCACGGTCGTCTCTCCTTGGCGGTCGCACTGCGCTGGACGGGTGGCGCCGGGCATGCCCCGGCTCACCTTCCACTGTCGGCCGGGGTTGCCGTGGGGGCGAACGGTACCGCGTCCTGGTGGGGGGCCTGGGGGGGTGCGGGCCGGGCTCCGTGGGGCGGGGGGTACGGCTCTGTCTCGGGTGCGGGTGCCTCGGGGTTGCTCGCGCAGTTCCCCGCGCCCCTGAGGGGGGTGGGGCTCCGCCGCGCCGACCCGCGCCGGCGCTGCACCGCCCCCGGCCGGTCCGAGGCGCCCCGCCAGAACCCGCTAGCTGTGGCCCAGGTCCTCGCTCGGCCCCTCCAGCGTCACCGAGCCGGAGTCCGCCGAGGGCCGCAGCGGCAGTACGTCCACCCGCGTCTCGTCCAGGACCGGCGGCGCCGGCCGGGGCGGCTTCGGCATGACGGCGGCCTCCGAGTGGCCCCCGCAGCCGTACGACAGGGAGACGACATGGCCATCCGCGGGGCCGAACTCGTTGGCGCAGATGCCGAAGGCCTGGCCCAGCGAGCCGCCGATGGCCACCAGGAAGCCGCAGCTGACGCAGGCCGCGGGTGCCGCTTGGGCCATCGGGGTCTTCGCGCCGTGCGTCTCCTCCCAGCGGTCGGCGGCGACATGCAGCCCGTACCGCGAGAGGACCCGCGCGCGGCGCATGCCCAGCTCGTCGGCGACGGCCGCGATGGAGCCCCGCGCCGGCGCCATCGGCAGCTCGGCGGGCGACCCGGCCGTGACCTCGGCGTCCTCGGCCTCGACGAGCTCCGCCATCTGCTCCGAGACGATGGAGTTCGGCGGCGGCTCCTCCTCACCCGTGAAGCCGGGCTCCAGGCGCAGGTCCTCGGCGTCGGTCGGCAGCAGGTCGCCGGGGCCCATGTCGCCCGGGCGCAGCCGCTCGCTCCACGGCACCCACTCGGGGGCGAGGAGGGCGTCGGGGCCCGGCAGCAGCACCGTCTCGTCGAGCGTGACGACCTTCGCCCGCGAGGCACGGGCCACCGTCACCGCCCAGCGCCAGCCGCGGTAGCCGAACTCCTTGCACTCGAAGAGGTGCGTGACGACGCGGTCGCCCTCGACGACGACCTCGACATGCTCACCGACCACACCGGGCGCGGCGGCCTCCTCGGCCGCGGCGCGCGCCAGGCCGACCGCCTCGGCGCACAGGCGGTCGGGGGTACGCGGGGTGCGCGGGGTACGGCTTCGCGTTGTCGCTGCGCTCACAGGTATCGCTTCTCTCCTACGCCGTCTCACGAGTGCGCCACCTTTACGCGGGGGGCGGACGGAGCGGACCTGGGGGCCGCGTCAACGTCCGCGCCCGACGTCCTCGGGCGCACCTACGTCACCCATTCTGCGGGATGACCGAGAGGCGCGCGGCCAAGAACAACCGCCGCAGGCGCGCTACGCACGCTACCTTCTCCCGGCCCCTGGGCCTACACCGACGTACGCGCCGCCCCGCCGGGCCCCTCTTCGCGCGGCCGCCCGCGAGGACACCGCGGCACGGCTCACAGCGGGTATCCGTACTAGTAGGGCCCCCAAGGGGGCACTATGACGGGGTGGCCCGCACCAGGTCGACGTCCGTGGAAACCGTCTCGCCGGGACCGGCGCGACGGGCCGCGCGTGCGCTGGGGCGGGCGCTGCACCTGCCTTTCACCGGCACGGCCCGCGGCATCCGAAAAGCGACCCATGCCCACGGCGCGGGCGAGTCGGGCCTCGGGAAGCTGATCGAGCTGCACGCGGTGAACGGCGCGGGCGACGTCATGGTCACCGTCGCGCTCGCCTCCACCGTCTTCTTCTCCGTGCCGACGGACGAGGCGCGCGGCCGCGTCGCGCTCTACCTCGCCATCACGATGGCGCCCTTCACACTGCTCGCCCCCGTCATCGGCCCGCTCCTGGACCGCGTCCCGCACGGCCGCCGCGCCGCGATGGCGGGCGCGATGCTGGCCCGCGCCCTGCTCGCGCTGGTGCTCTCGGGCGCCGTCGCCACCGGCAGCGTGGAGCTGTATCCGGCGGCGCTCGGCGTCCTGGTGGCCTCGAAGGCGTACGGCGTGGTGCGAAGCGCTGTCGTACCGCGTCTGCTGCCACCCGGGTTCTCCCTGGTGAAGGCGAACTCCCGGGTGACCCTCGGCGGTCTCCTCGCGACGGCCGTGGCGGCGCCGGCCGGCGCCGGGCTCCAGGCCCTCGGCCCGCGCTGGCCGCTGTACGGCGCGTTCGTGATCTTCGTATCGGGGATGTTCCTGTCGTTCTCGCTGCCCCGCAAGGTCGACTCGGCCAAGGGGGAGAGCAAGGCGCTGCTCGCCGCCGACGAGGAGCACCTGCATCTGCACGCCCGCTCCGAGGCCGCCGCCGACACCACCCGCAAGGGGCTCCTCGGGCTGCGTACGGTCGGCCCGGCCGTCACCCACGCCCTGGCCGTGAACGCCGCGCTGCGCTGTCTGTCGGGCTTCCTCATCTTCTTCCTGGCGTTCCTGCTGCGCGAGCATCCGCTGGGCGGGCAGAGCGCCGCCGTCTCGCTCGGGATAGTGGGCGTGTCGGCGGGCGCGGGCAACGCGCTCGGCACGGCCGTGGGCGCCTGGCTGAAGTCACGGGCCCCCGAATTGATCATCGTGACCGTCGTCGCGGTGGTGCTGGGCGTGGCGATCACCTCCGCGGTGTTCTTCAGCCCGGTGGCGGTCGCCTGTCTCGGCGCGTGCGCGGGCTTCGCGCAGGCCCTCTCCAAGCTGTCGCTGGACGCGCTGATCCAGCGGGACGTCCCGGAGCAGGTCCGCACCTCCGCCTTCGCCCGCTCCGAGACGCTGCTCCAGGTCGCCTGGGTGATCGGCGGCGGCGTCGGCATCGCCCTGCCGCTCAACGGCTCGCTCGGCCTGACGGTGGCCGCGGGGATCGTGGCGCTCGGCTGGCTCTCGACCGTGCGGGGACTCCTCGCGACGGCCCGTCGCGGCGGGCCCCGCGGCGCCCGGGTCGTGTGAGGGCGCGGGCGGGTGCGCGCCGCGCCCACGACCCCCGCGTAACAGCACCCCCCGGCGTGCCCGATAGCCTTCGCCCATGACCTCCCAGCGTTCCTCGGCGCGTCGGCGCCGCTCCGTCGCCGCCCTTGGCGCCGTCTCCGCCGGACTCCTCGTCCTCTCGGCCTGTGACAAGCCGACGCCGCTGGCCACCGTGACGGTCGGCAGCGACTCGGTGCACACGGAAGCCTCCTGCTACAACGACGGCAAGGAGCTCAAGCAGTCGCAGCTGAAGTCCTGCCTCCAGGACAAGGACGTGAAGACCGTCAAGGTCGACCCCGACGAGAAAGTCCGCTTCGGCGTCGACCCGGAGGTCGCCGAGAAGGGCTGGACCCTCCTCATGAACGGCCAGCCGCTGACCGAGGCCAGCAAGAAGACGTACGTGGTCATCCCCGGCAGCGTCTTCTTCAACCAGCAGTACGGCGGCGGCGGCGACAAGTCGACCGTCAGCCTCCTCGAAGGCGGCAAGGGCGGTACGCAGAAGGCCACGGGCCTGTGGTCGTTCAAGTTCAAGAAGGACTCCTGACCTCCGGTCCGGTGCTCCACCCGCGTGTCCTGGTGGCCACCGCCGTCCCCGCCGAACGGGACGCGGTGGCCCGCGCGCTGTCCGCCCCCGCGCCGTGGACGCCGTGGCCGTGGGCGTGGGCCCGGCGGCCGCCGCGGCGGGCACGGCCACCGCGCTCGCCCGGGCCGCAGCCGAGGGCCGGCCCTACGGCCTGGTCGTCTCGGCGGGCATCGGCGGCGGTTTCCCGCCGGACGCCCCCGTGGGCTCCCTCGTCGTCGCCGACGCGATCACCGTCGCCGACCTGGGCGCGCAGACCCCGGACGGCTTCGCGCCCGTCACGGAACTCGGCTTCGGCGCCGTCACCCGTCTCCCGCCGCGTTCCCTCGTACAGGAGACCGCCGACGCCTGCGGTGCCGCGACCGGCACCGTCCTGACCGTCTCCACCGTCACCGGCACCGCCGAGCGCGCCGCCGAGCTGCGGCTGCGCCACCCGCGCGCCCTCGCCGAGGCGATGGAGGGTTTCGGTGTCGCCGAGGCGGCCGTCCTGCACGGCCTGCCGGTCCTGGAGGTCCGCGCGGTCTCCAACCCCGTCGGCCCGCGGGACCGCGCGGCCTGGCGGATCGGCGACGCGCTGGCCGCGCTGAGCGACGCGTTCGGGAAGTTCGCGCCGGTACTGGAGAGTTGGAACCCCCATGACCACACCCATGACTGAGACCGGGTCGTCGCCGCTGCGCATCGCGTACTCGCCCTGCCCCAACGACACGTTCGTCTTTGACGCGTGGGCGCACGGCCGGGTGCCCGGCGCCCCCGAGCTGGACGTGACGTTCGCGGACATCGACATCACCAACGGCATCGCCGAGCGCACGGCGACCTCGGCGCAGGCCGCCTCCGACGCGGACCTGGACGTCCTGAAGGTCTCGTACGCCGTCCTGCCCTACGTCCTCGACACGTACGCGCTGCTGCCCTGCGGCGGCGCGCTCGGCCGGGGCTGCGGGCCCCTGGTCCTGACCCGGGAGCCCGGGGTGGACCTGACGGGCAGGACGGTCGCCGTGCCGAGCGAGAAGTCGACGGCGTACCTGCTCTTCCGGCTCTGGGCGGCGGACACGCTCGGCGGCGCGGGCGTCGGCGAGATCGTCGTCCTGCCGTTCGACCAGATCATGCCCGCGGTGCGGGACGGCAAGGTCGACGCGGGCCTGGTCATCCACGAGGCCCGCTTCACCTATCAGAACTACGGCCTGCACCGCCTCGCCGACATGGGCGAGCACTGGGAGGCGACGACGGGCCTGCCGATCCCGCTGGGCGCGATCATCGCGAAGCGGAGCCTCGGCCCGGCGGTCCTCGATCGGCTCGCGGGGGCGGCCCGCGCATCGGTCCGCATGGCCTGGGACGACCCCGAGGCGTCCCGCCCCTACGTCCTCGAGCACGCGCAGGAGATGGACCCCGCGGTCGCGGACCAGCACATCGGCCTGTACGTCAACGAATTCACGGCGGACCTGGGCGAGGACGGCTACGCGGCCGTGCGGGGCCTGCTGACGCGGGCCGCGGCCGAGGGACTCGTACCGGCCCTGCGGCCGGACGCCCTGGCGTTTCCGTGAGACGCCGGGCGGGCCGCGAAGCCCGCCCGGCACACAGGGGCGCGGCTACACGTCCAACTGGTCGGCGACCGCCCGCAGCAGGCCGGCGATCTTCGCGCCCGACGCCTTGTCGGGGTAGCGGCCCTTCTCCAGCATCGGCGTGATGTTCTCCAGGAGCGTCGTCAGGTCCTGGACGATCGACGCCAGTTCGTCCGGCTTGCGGCGCTGCGCGGCCGCGACCGACGGGGTCGGGTCGAGAATCGTGACGGAGAGTGCCTGGTCGCCGCGCTGCCCCGCGACCACACCGAAATCCACGCGCTGGCCGGGCTTGAGTGTGTCGACGCCGGCGGGCAGTACGGAGGAGTGCACGAAGACGTCGCCGCCGTCGTCGCGGGAGAGAAAGCCGAAGCCCTTCTCGCTGTTGAACCACTTGACCTTGCCGGTAGGCACGTGAAGTCCTCGTCCTCGTACTCGTCGTACTCGTCTATGCCGGCCCGCCCCATCGGGAGACGACAGGGCGAAAACGGCTCTGGATAGCACTACAGCGGGTCGCCCGACCCGCCGGGACCAAGACTATTGGTCCGGGAGCCGGTGACAAGACGTCCCCGATCTCTTCCTTCGGGTTCCTCCTTCGGGCTGGGAACTACCCTGGTGGGGTGCGTGACAAAACCCAAACGAATTCAGCCGGGCCCGGCGACGGAATGGTCCGGATCGGAGCGATCGTCTTCTTCGTCGGCGCCGTGGCCACACTGGTCACGGTGGCCCCGCTGTTCCTCGGCACCGATCCCTTCCCGCCCCTCGCCTACGCGGTGTGCATGCTGATGGGCGTCGGCTTCCTCATCGCGGCCGCGGGCGTCCTGCGCGGCATCGCCGTGCAGCGGCGGCAGGCCAGGTCGGCGGCCGGCTAACCGCGCCCGGTGGCGTACGCGTCGAACCAGGCCCCGAACTCCGTCAGCCCGCCGAGGACCACGTCGGCGCCCGCCGCGCGCAGTTCCGCTGCGTCACACGGCCCCGTCGCCACCGCGACGGACAGCGCGCCCGCCGTACGCGCGCCGCGTACGTCGCCGGTGTGGTCGCCGACGTACACGGCCGCCTCGTGCTCACGCAGCGCCACGGCCTTTGCCTCCGCCCAGAGCCAGCCGATGACGGCGTCGGCCTCGATGCCGAGGTGCGCCAGGTGCAGCTTCGCGTTCGGCTCGTGCTTGGCGGTCACCACGATCGCGCGGCCGCCGCGCGCGCGGACCGCGGCCACCGCCTCGCGGGCGCCGGGCATCGCGAGCGTCGGCGCGATGGCGTATGTGGGATAGATCTCACGGTAGCGGTCGCCCATCTCCTGGATCCTCTCCTCGGGGAACCAGTACCGCAGCTCCTGCTCCAGCGGCGGCCCGAGGCGCGTGACGGCCAGCTCCGCGTCGATGTACGTCCCCGTCTCCGCGGAGAGCGCCTGGTAGGCGGCCTTGATGCCGGGCCGGGAGTCGATCAGGGTCATGTCGAGGTCGAAGCCGACGGTCAGCGCGCGTGAGGTCATGGTTCCCATTCTGCCGAGGCGGCCTCCCGGCCCACCTAGACTTAGCCAAGCCTTACCAACATTCCGTTTCCGCACTCCGAAACGAGCTCAGCCGATGCGTGTGCCCGTCCGACGTGCCGCCGTGCTGACGGCGGCCGTCGTGGCCCTGCTGCTCGCCGTCCTGCTCAGCCTCGCCGTCGGCGCCCGCGCCATCGCACCCTCCGCGGTGTTCGACGCGCTGCTGCACGGCGGGCAGAGCGACTCCGCCGAAGTGGTCCGTGAGATGCGGGTGCCGCGCACCGTCATCGGCCTGATGGTCGGGGCGGCGCTCGCGCTGGCCGGGACGGTGCTCCAGGGCATCACCCGCAACCCCATCGCCGACCCCGGCATCCTCGGCATCAGCCAGGGCGCCTCGGTGGGTGTGGTCATGGCCATCGCCTTCGCCGGTGTCCACACGCTGACCGGCTACGTCTGGTACGCGTTCGTGGGCGCCGGCCTCGCGTCGGTCGCCGTGTACGCGATCGCGTCCGGCGGGCGGGGCGGGGCGACGCCCGTGAAGCTGGCGCTCGGCGGCGCCGCCGTCAACGCCCTGCTGGTCTCGGTGACCACGGCGATCCTCACCACCAGGGCGTCGGCGCTCGACGAGTTCCGGTTCTGGCAGGTGGGGTCGCTCTCCGGGCGCGACTCCGAGATCGTCGGCCAGATCTGGCCGTTCCTCCTCGTGGGCCTGGTGCTCGTCCTCGCGGTCGCGCGGGGCCTCGACGCGCTGGCGCTCGGCGAGGACGTGGCCAAGGGCCTCGGCCAGAACGTGGCGGCGGTACGGATCGTGGGCGGCCTCGGCGCGACGGTCCTCACCGGCGCGGGAGTCGCCGCCGCCGGTCCCATCGCCTTCATCGGCCTCGCCGTCCCGCACATCGCCCGCGCGATCGTGGGCAGCGACCACCGCTGGGTGCTGCCGATGGCGGCGGTACTCGGCCCCGTGATGCTGCTCGTCTCCGACACCGTGGGGCGGGTGATCTTCCCGCCCAGCGAGGTGCCGGCCGGAGTGATGACCGCGCTGATCGGTGTGCCGTTCCTCGTGACCCTGGTGCGCCGGAAGGCGGTGGCGGCGTGAGCCTCGTGTCGACCCCGGTCAGGCCGGCCGGATACGCCGTCGTACGCCTGGGCAAGGCGGCCTTCCTCCTGCACCGGCGCGCCGCCCTGGTCGCCCTCGGCCTCGGTGTGCTGCTCGCCGCGAGCTGCCTGGCGTACCTCTGCGTCGGCGAGTCGTACGTCCGTCCCGTCGAGGCCCTGAAGGTCGTCCTCGGACAGCCCTCCGCGGACGAGCTGGTGGTCGGCACGCTCCGCGAGCCCCGCATGGTCGTGGGCCTCCTGGTCGGCGCCGCGTTCGGCGTGGCGGGCGGGCTCATCCAGACCGTCGCCCGCAACCCACTGGCCAGCCCCGACATCATCGGCATCAGCCAGGGCGCGAGCGCGCTGACCGTCGGCGCGATGACCTTCGGGATCACCTCGTACACGGTCCTGCCCTACCTCTCCGTCATCGGCGGCATCGCGGCGGCCGCCCTCGTGTACGTCTTCGCGTGGCGCGGCGGCCTGCACGCCACCCGCTTCGTGCTCATCGGCATCGGCTTCGCCATCGCCCTGCGCTCGGTGACGACGCTCTTCATGACCAAGGGCGACTACCTCGTCGCCCAGCAGGCACAGATCTGGATGACGGGCTCCCTCAACGGCCGCGGCTGGGCGGAGGCCGACCCCCTCGCGCTGACGCTGCTCGCACTCCTGCCCTTCATGTTCTGGGCGGCCCGCGCGCAGCGCTCGGTCACCATGGACGACGACACGGCGACGGCCCTCGGGGTGCGCCTGGGGCACGTACGCCTCGGCCTCGTCCTGCTCGGCGTCGTCCTCGCCTCGGTGGCGACCAGCGCCGCGGGCCCCGTCGACTTCGTGGCGCTCCTGGCCCCGCAGATCGCCCGCCGCCTCACCCGCACCGCCCAGATCCCGCTGCTGTGCTCGGCGCTGACGGGCGCGCTGATCGTGGTCCTCGCCGACCTCCTCGCCCGCCGCGTCTTCTCGCCCACGGAGCTGCCGGTGGGCGTCCTGACGGCGGCGGTCGGCGCCCCGTACCTGATCTGGCTGATCGTCCGCAGCCGTTCCGTCCGCAATGGAGGCACCTCGTGACTGCCCGCCTTACGGCCCGCGAGCTGACCCTCGCCTACGAGGACCGCACGGTCGTCGACCGCCTCGACCTGGCGGTCCCCGACGGCGAGGTCACGGTGATCGTCGGCCCCAACGCCTGCGGCAAGTCGACGACGCTACGGGCGCTCGGCCGCCTCCTGAAGCCGAGGACCGGCGCGGTCCTGCTCGACGGTGAATCCCTGGCCAAACTCCCCACCAAGCGGATCGCCCAACAGATCGGCCTGCTCCCCCAGACACCCGTCGCACCCGAGGCGATCACGGTCGCCGACCTCGTCGCGCGCGGCCGGCAGCCGCACCAGCACTGGTGGCAGCAGTGGTCCGACGAGGACGAGAAGGCGGTCACGGAGGCGATGGAGCGCACCGACGTGTCCGCGCTCGCCGAACGCTCCGTCGACGAACTCTCCGGCGGCCAGCGCCAGCGCGTGTGGATCGCGATGGCCCTCGCCCAGGAAACCGACCTGCTCCTTCTGGACGAGCCGACGACCTACCTGGA
Source organism: Streptomyces sp. 135 (assembly GCF_020026305.1). NCBI lineage: Bacteria > Bacillati > Actinomycetota > Actinomycetes > Kitasatosporales > Streptomycetaceae > Streptomyces > Streptomyces sp. 135. The sequence continues at coordinate 3,859,621 of NZ_CP075691.1, forward strand.
CATCTCCCACCAGGTCGAGGTCCTCGACCTGGTACGCCAGCTCAACCACGACCGGGGCCGCACGGTCGTGGTCGTCCTGCACGACCTCAACCAGGCCGCGCGGTACGCCGACCACCTCGTCGCCATGAAGAGCGGCGAGGTCGTCGCCGAGGGCCCCCCGTCCCAGATCGTCACCGAGGAGCTCGTGGGCGAGGTCTTCGGCCTCCAATGCGTGGTGGTTCCCGACCCCGTGACCGGCTCCCCCCTGGTAGTCCCCGGGGCCCCGTGGTCCGCGCCCACGCCCGCCCGCACCACAACCTCCGCATAGCCGCACGAAAGGCACCCCATGAACCACTCCCACTCCCCCTCTCCCTCCTCCCCCTCCCCGCTGCGCCGCCGCGCGCTCCTCACCGGCTCCCTGGCCCTGACCGGGGCGCTCGCGCTCAGCGCCTGCGGATCCTCGGACTCCGGCTCCGGCGAGGGCTCCGGCTCGGGCAAGACCCACACCGTCAAGACGGCCATGGGTGACGTGCGGGTGCCCGTCAGCCCGAAGCGGGTCGTCGTCCTCGACACCGCCGAGCTGGACTCCGCGATCTCGCTCGGCGTCAAGCCGGTCGGCTCCACGCACGTCGAGGCGGAGTCGGGCTTCCTGAGCTACCTGCCGAAGGACAAGGTCAGCGGCATCAAGGACGTCGGCGAGATGCTGAACCCCAACATGGAGGCCATCGCCGCGCTCGACCCGGACCTGATCCTCACCTCGAAGATCCGGCACGCCGCCAAGTACGACCAGCTCAAGAAGATCGCACCGACCGTCATGACGGAGACGACCGGCTACCCCTGGAAGGAGAACTTCCAGGTGCACGCCGACGCGCTGGGCAAGAAGGCCGAGGCGCAGAAGGTCGTCTCCGACTACCGGGCGCACGCCGGGAAGGTCACCGAGGCCATCGGCGGCCCCGCGAAGGCCAAGGCGACGAAGGTCAACGTCATCCGCTTCATGGAGGGCGCCGACATCCGCCTCTACGGCGAGCAGAGCTACATCGCCACGATCCTCAAGGACGTCGGCCTCGGCCGCGCGCCGATCTCCGCGAAGGCGAAGGACGGCTTCTCCTACGACCTCTCCCCCGAGAAGATCGACCTCGCGGACACGGACGTCATCTTCCGGTCGACGTACGGCGACCCGAAGAAGGCCAAGCAGACGCAGACCGTGGGCAGCGGCCTGTGGAAGAACATGAAGGCGGTGAAGTCGGGCAACGTCCACACCGTCGAGGACGAGCTGTGGATCCAGGGCATCGGCTACACGGCGGCGGACAGGATCCTGGACGAACTGCAGGCGGACCTGACGAAGAAGAAGTAAGCGAAGAAGTAGACGAAAGGCAGAGGAAGAAGTAGACGCGGAAGCAGACCCGCCCTACGGCCGTCGCCGCTGCGACCTCCACACCAGGAAGAGCGCGGAGGCGACGGCCGCGCCGCGCAGCACCCAGGGCCACGCCTCGCCGATGGCATCGCTCATGTGCCCGTCCGGGATCGACTCGCCCCACTTGTCCGCCGTACGCCCCCACAGCCAGGTGAGTCCGCCGGCCACCGCGAGCCCCGGCATGCCGAACACGGCCCACTTGACCTCGGCGCGGGTGAGCCGGCGCGACAGGTAGGCGATGAGCCAGCCGCCGCCGAGGGCGGGCAGGCTGCCGAGGACGGCGCCCGCGAGGAGCAGGGCCGCGGCGAGCAGGAGCAGGGGGTTGATGAATCCGGCGCCGTCGCCGCGGGCGGGCAGCCGGGGCAGCCAACGCCGCCGGTGCGCTTCCTCGACGGGCTCCTCGGTGAACTCCTCCCGCGCCTGAGCGGCTTCGTCGCCGGGGGTGTCGTCGTCGGGGGAGGGCGGGGGCTTCAGTATCTCGGGGATCTCCACGCCGCCGACGAAGCCGGGGACGGTGTCGCCGCCGCCGAACGGACTGCTGTCCAGGCGCCACCAGTCGGGCTCGGAGCCGCTGGGGCCCAGTTCGCCGGAGCCGGCGAGGTGGGGTGGCGAGGGCCTTTCCACGAGGTCCTGCGGCACGTCCTTGGGGGCGCGCCGGGGCCGGGGCACGAGCCGCCACCCGTCCTTGCCGCCGGGCTGCCGCGGGGTGCGCTGCGTGGGGAGGGCCGGGCGGGGCTTGGGGGGCTCCTGTACGTCTGCGTCACCGGGGGCGGTGCCGTCCGCCCCGTCCACGATCTCCTCCGGGGTGCCGAGGCCGGCGAGGATGCGGCGGATGGCGGCGGGGCTGTCGGTCGCGGCGGCGCGGCTGCGGTCGATCCGGGCGCGGAGGTCTGCGACCAGGCGCATGCGGGCGGCCGAGGGCAACTGCCGCTGCTGGGCCAGGTCTCCGACCCGGCTCAGATAGTCGTAGACCAGCTGGTCGCTCTCGATCCCCACGAAGTCCCCTCCGGGGCGGCTGCGTTGCCCTCCGACGGTACCGGTTCCGCGGGGGTGCGCCGCAACACGCCCCCGTCACCCGGCGGTATCCCCTACCCCGCCGCTCCGCGCCGGATGTCTCCCACCCACCCGCCCGTTACTCGGCGTCGAGATGTCGGGGTAGGGGCAGGGAGGGACGGGGCACCGCCCACAGTCGAATGCGACCCCGAGGGGAACAGGGGAACAGGAGAACAAGGGCCGATGACGCCCCGCAGCTGCTCGCGCGCGGCCGAGGGAGACATGAGCCGACGACCGCCCGCAGTCACCCACGCACCCGAGAGAGGACACGAGCCGACGACGGCCCGCAATCACCCACGCGGCCGAGGAAGGACATGAGCCGACGACGACCCGCAGCCGCCCACACACCCGAGGGGACGCGGGGAACGACAACGACCCGCAGGCACCCACACACCCGAGGGGACGCGGAGGGAACGACAACGACCCGCAGCCGCCCACACACCCGAGGGGACGCGGAGGGAACGACAACGACCCGCAGGCACCCACGCACCCGAGGGGACGCGGAGGGAACGACAACGACCCGCAGGCACCCACACACCCGAGGGGACGTGGAGGGAACGACAACGACCCGCAGGCACCCACACACCCGAGGGGACGTGGAGGGAACGACAACGACCCGCAGGCGCCCACACACCCGAGGGGACGTGGGGGTATGTGCGCGCGGAGCACAGTGGTGGTCATGAGGGTGGGCGAAGCAGCAAAGGCCCCGCGCCAAGATGGCGAGCACGGACATACCCCCGCGGCCCCGGCCCCAAGACGCACCCCAGGCGACCACCACCGGCACCCCGACACCCCCGAAAACGGACATTCCGCGTACGCCACCCACTAGGGTCCCCACCCGTGAAGCCACGCACCGCCGCGCTCTCCCCCCTCGCCCTCACCCTCTCCCTCACCGCGCTCGCCACCCTCTGCGCCACCCAGCACATCCCCATGGCCGACACCCTCGTCTACCGAGCCGAAGGCGAAGCCGTGGCCGCCGGCAGCGATCTCTACGGGTTCACCGTCACGGAGTGGGAACTCCCCGCCACCTACCCCCCGTTCGCCGCGATCCTCTTCGTACCGACGACCTGGCTCCCCCTCCCCGCCCTCAAGCTCACCTTCCTCCTCGGCAACACCGCCCTCCTGGCCCTCCTCGTCCACCTCTCCTGCCGCCTCACCGGCCTGCGCCCACGCCCCCACCACCTCTGCGCCGCCACCGCCGTCGCCCTCTGGCTGGAGCCCGTCTTCCAGACCATCGTCTTCGGGCAGATCAACCTCGCCCTGGCATGCCTGATCCTCTGGGACCTGACGAGGCCGAGGGACGCGCCCGGCAAGGGCTTCGCGGTGGGCGTGGCCGCCGGGATCAAGCTGACGCCGGCGGTCTTCATCGCGTACCTCTTCCTCACCGGCCGCGTCCGCGAGGCGGCCACGGCCCTGGCGGGCTTCGCCTCGACCGTGCTGCTGGGCGCGCTCGTCCTGCCCACCGCCAGCACCGACTTCTGGACGCGCCGCGTCTTCGAGACGGCCCGCGTGGGCAAGGCGTGGATCGTGGACAACCAGTCGCTCCAGGGCCTGATCGCCCGCGCCCTGCACGAGACGGACCCGGGCCTGGCCTGGTCACTCCCCGCGGCGGCGACGGCGACGGCCGCGGGCCTGCTCCTCACCCGCCGTACGCCCGCCCACGCCCCCCGCGCCGTACTCCTGACCGCACTCACGACCCTGCTGATCTCGCCCATCAGCTGGTCCCACCACTGGGTGTGGTGCGTACCGCTCCTGGCCCTCCTGATCGCCGAGGGCAGACCCCGCCTGGCCACAGCCGTGGCCGTACTCTTCACGGCCCGTACCTTCTGGCTGCTGCCGCACCAGGGCGACCTGGACCTCCACCTGCCCTGGTGGCAGCAGCCGCTGGCGTCCCCGTACCCCCTCCTGGCCCTGGCGCTACTGCCCCTGCTCAGGGAACCCCCTCAGCTCCCTCAGCCCCCGCAGCCCCCTCAGCTCCCGGCCAGCAACTCATCCGCGTCGACGATCCGATACGCGTACCCCTGCTCCGCGAGGAACCGCTGCCGGTGCGCGGCGAAGTCCTGGTCGATGGTGTCGCGAGCGACCACCGAGTAGAAGTGCGCCTGGTGCCCGTCCGCCTTCGGCCGCAGCACCCGGCCGAGCCGCTGGGCCTCCTCCTGGCGCGAACCGAAGGTGCCCGACACCTGGATGGCGACGGTGGCCTCCGGCAGGTCGATCGAGAAGTTCGCGACCTTGGAGACGACGAGGACGTTGATCTCGCCGTTGCGGAACGCGTCGAAGAGCCGCTCCCGCTCCTTGTTCGACGTCTCGCCCTTGATGACGGGCGCGTCCAGGTGTTCGCCCAGCTCGTCGAGTTGGTCGATGTACTGGCCGATGACAAGGATCTGCTGCCCGGCGAACTTCCGCACCAGCGCCTCCGTCACCTTCCGCTTCGTCGCGGTCGTCGCGCAGAAGCGGTACTTCTCCTCGGCCTCGGCGGTGGCGTACGCGAGCCGCTCGCTGTCGGTGAGGTTGACCCGGACCTCCACGCAGTCGGCGGGCGCGATGTAGCCCTGCGCCTCGATCTCCTTCCACGGGGCGTCGAACCGCTTGGGCCCGATGAGGGAGAACACGTCGGACTCCCGCCCGTCCTCCCGCACCAGCGTCGCGGTGAGGCCGAGCCGCCGCCGCGCCTGGAGGTCGGCGGTGAACTTGAAGACGGGCGCGGGCAGCAGATGCACCTCGTCGTAGATGACGAGGCCCCAGTCCCTGGAATCGAAGAGCTCCAGATGCGGATAGATACCCTTCCGCTTCGTCGTAAGGACCTGATACGTGGCGATGGTGACGGGCCGGATCTCCTTCCGGGTCCCGCTGTACTCGCCGATCTCGTCCTCGGTGAGCGACGTCCGCTTGACCAGCTCGTGCTTCCACTGCCGCGCGGAGACGGTGTTGGTGACGAGGATCAGGGTCGTCGCCTTGGCCTGCGCCATGGCCCCGGCGCCGACGAGGGTCTTCCCCGCCCCGCAGGGCAGCACGACGACCCCGCTGCCGCCGTGCCAGAACCCTTCGACGGCCTGCTGCTGATAGGGCCGCAGCGCCCAGCCGTCTTCGGCCAGGTCGATCTTGTGGGCCTCACCGTCGACGTACCCGGCGAGGTCCTCGGCGGGCCAGCCCAGCTTCAGCAGCGTCTGCTTGACCTGCCCGCGCTCGGAGGGGTGCACGGCGACGGTGTCGGGGTCGATCCGCTCGCCGACCAGAGGCTGGACCTTCTTGGACCGCAGGATCTCTTCGAGGACCGGCCGGTCGGTGGTCGTCAGGACGAGCCCGTGCGTGGGGTGCTTGGAGAGCGTGAGGCGTCCGTACCGCGCCATCGTCTCGGCGACGTCGACGAGCAGCGCGTGCGGCACGGGGTAGCGGGAGAACTCCACGAGCGCGTCCACGACCTGCTCGGCGTCGTGCCCGGCGGCGCGGGCGTTCCACAGCCCGAGCGGGGTGACGCGGTAGGTGTGGATGTGCTCGGGCGCCCGCTCCAGCTCCGCGAAGGGAGCGATGGCACGGCGGCAGGCGTCGGCCTGCTCGTGGTCGACCTCGAGCAGGAGAGTCTTGTCCGACTGGACGATGAGGGGACCGTTCACGCGCGTGCCCTTTCCTTAGGCCAAACGTCCAGTGTGCCGCATCGGGCGGGGGCCGGGTGGTGACGTCGGATACACGGGGCGCTGCCGTACGGGCTCCGCGCGGCACGGACAGCGCCCCCGGTGAGGCCGCCGGACCCGCTAACGTGAACCGGATGAGCACCGACGAGTCGCAGCCCACGGACAGCGCCACCGCGAGCGCATCGGCGCGCCCGGCGGACACACCACGCTCCCTCGCCGAAGCGCTCCGCTCCCGCGCGGACGACGCCCTGGCGGGGCTGCTGCACGCCCGCCCGGACCTGCTCAACCCGGTCCCCACCGATCTGACGCAGCTCGCGACGCGGGCCGGCACGCGGGCCTCCGTGGTGCGCGCCCTGGAGCGGCTCGACCGGTTCGCGCAGCAGGTGGCGCAGACCCTGGCGGTGGCCCCGGAACCCACGACGTACGACGAGGTGCTCGCTCTCCTCGCCGGTGACGACGGGGACCCGGCCGTGGCGAAGGCCCTGCCCCGCGCGCTCGGCACCCTCCACGAGCAGGCGCTGGTCTGGGGGCCGGACGACCGTCTGCGCCTGGTGCGCACCGCCCGCGAGCTGCTCGCCCCGGGCCCGCAGCACCCCTCCCCCACCGGCCTGGGCCCGACCGTGGCGGAGGCCACGGCCGGCATGTCGCCCACCCGCATCCAGGACATCGTGGCGGCGGCGGGCCTGCCCACCACCCACGATCCGGTGTCGGCGGTGGAGTCCCTCACCGCGCTCTTCACGGACCGGGCACGCATGTCGGCGCTGCTCGACGAGGCCCCCGCCGAGTCGGTGGAGGTGCTGTCCCGCCTGGTGTGGGGGCCGCCGTACGGGCAGGTCACCGCCGATCCGGCCCGTCACCTGCGGTGGCTCCTGGACCGGGGGCTGCTGCTGCCGACCGCGCCGGGCACGGTCGTCCTGCCCCGCGAGGCCGCCCTGCACCTGCGCGCGGGCCGCGCGCACCGCGCGCCTGAGCCGACGCCGCCGCCGGTCGTGCCGGCGCGCGAGCACCGTCCACAGGTTGTGGACGCGACGGCGGCGGGCCAGGCGTACACGGCGCTCGCCACCGTCGAGGAGCTGCTGAAGGAGTGGGACGAGGGCGGCCCCGCCGTGCTGCGCGCGGGCGGCCTGAGCGTGCGCGACCTGAAGCGGACGGCGGTGGCGCTCGACCTGCCGGAGCCGCTGGCCGCGTTCTGGGTCGAACTGGCCTACGCGGCGGGCCTGGTCGCCTCCGACGGCGAGGCCGACGAGCGGTACGCGGCGACGCCCGCCTACGACGAGTGGCAGGAGCTGCCCGCCCCCGAGCGCTGGGCGGCCCTCGCCACGGCCTGGCTGTCGGCGACCCGCACGGCGGGTCTGATCGGCGGCCGGGACGGCAAGGACCGCACGCTGTCGGCGCTCGGCCCGCACCTGGACCGCTCGGCGGCCCCGGAGGTACGCCGCCGGGTCCTCGCGCTGCTCGCCGGGCTCCCCGAGGGCGCGGAGCCCGACGCGGACTCGCTGCTGGCCCGGCTGCGCTGGGAGCGGCCGTCCCCGGCCGCGCAGGATCTGCGTTCCCGTATCGCGGGGTGGACGCTGAACGAGGCGGAGCTGCTGGGCGTGACGGGGCGCGGGGCGCTGTCGACGCACGGCAGGGCGCTGCTGGGCGTTGACGACACCGAGGCCCCCGGCGGCGACGCGCCCGCCCGGGCCGCGGCAGCATCCCGCCACCTCGCCCCGCTCCTGCCCCAACCGCTCGACCACGTCCTCCTCCAGGCCGACCTCACCGCCGTGGCCCCTGGCCCGCTGGAGCGGCCGCTCGCCGAGGCCCTCGCCGTCCTCGCCGACGTGGAATCGAAGGGCGGCGCCACGGTCTACCGCTTCACGCCCGGCTCGGTGCGCCGCGCGCTGGACGCGGGGCAGTCCGCCTCGGACCTGCACGCGTTCCTGGCGGCCCACTCCCGTACGCCGGTTCCGCAGCCCCTCGCGTATCTGATCGACGACGTGGCGCGCCGCCACGGCCATCTGCGCATCGGCGCCGCCTCCGCCTACGTGCGCTGCGACGACGAGGCGCTGCTCAACGAGATCCTGGCCGACAAGCGCTCCCAGGGCCTGCGGCTGCGCCGCCTCGCGCCGACCGTGCTGGCCGCCCAGGCGGACCCGGGGGCGCTCCTCGAAGGCCTGCGGTCGATGGGCTTCGCGCCCGCCGCGGAGTCCGCGGAGGGCGACGTCCTGATCACCCGGGCGCACGCCCACCGCACGCCGCCCCGCTCGGCGCCGGAGCCGGTGCCGGAGGGGCCGCCGGTGCCCGACGACACCCTCATCGCGGCGGCGGTGCGGGCGATCCGCGCGGGCGACCTGGCCTCGACCGCGCCGCGCAAGGAGGTCCACGAGACGCCGAGCGGTTCGCTGCCCCGCACGACGTCGGCGGAGACCCTCGCCACGATGCAGGCCGCCGTGATGACGGGCGAGGCGGTGTGGATCGGTTACGTCAACGCCGAGGGCGCCGCGAGCCAGCGGGTGATCGCGCCGGTGCGGGTGGAGGGCGGTTTCGTCACGGCGTACGACCACACGGCGGACGAGGTCCGCACGTTCCCTCTCCACCGGATCACGGGCGTGGCGGAGCTGGCGGACGACGAGTGACCGGCGGGTTGTGCGAGTGCGGGTTCGGTGGGGGCTGGTCGCGCAGTTCCCCGCGCCCCTGAAGGGGCGCCCAACGCCCTGCCCCGATAGGGGCGCGGGGAACGGCGCGCCAAGCCCCCACGAACCCGCACCCGGAAAACGTCCCCGTCCCCAGCAGGCTGTGGCCGTCCTCCGACCGCGCGTGCGTCGTGGCCGCTCGCGCAGTTCCCCGCGCCCCTGACGGGGCGCACAAGTACCGGCCCACGACCACGCCCCGATAGGGGCGCGGGGAACTGCGCGGCCACCCCCCCACCCGCGAAAAACCACGTGCGCCACCCCCCACCCCCCGCCTACGATGCCCCCTCCCCCGGCCTCCCTCACGGAGCGCCGCCGCCCGGACGGAAACCGGCCGGCAGCCACAGCCCACCCCGCAGAACCGCCGGAGGCCCCCGTGCAGGCGCACGACCAGACCGACGACCCCCTCGCCCGTGAGCGGGCGCACCTCACCGCGTCCCGCGCGGCCCTGCGCGCCATGCGTGAGGACGCCGAGGCCCTCGACATCCGCGACGTCACCGCGAACTGGGTGAACGCCGCGGTCCTCGAACGGCAGCTCGACGACCGCATCAAGTCCCTCGCCGACCTCGCCCACACCCCCCTCTTCTTCGGCCGGCTCGACTACCTGCACGCCCCCGGCGCCCAGCAGGCGGAGGGCGCCGAGGGCGAGCGCTTCTACATCGGGCGGCGGCACGTGCACGACGCCGACGGGGACCCGATGGTCATCGACTGGCGCGCGCCGGTCTCGCAGCCGTTCTACCGGGCCTCCAAGAAGGACCCGATGGACATCGCGCTGCGCCGCCGCTTCGGGTACACGGCCGGCGACCTCACGGCGTACGAGGACGAGCACCTCAGCGACGCCACCGAGGACGAGCGGGCCAGCGAGCTGCTCCAGCGGGAGATCGAGCGGCCCCGCGTCGGCCCCATGCGGGACATCGTCGCGACGATCCAGCCGGAGCAGGACGAGATCGTCCGCAGCGGGCTCGGCGGCAGCGTGTGCGTGCAGGGCGGGCCGGGGACGGGCAAGACCGCCGTCGGCCTGCACCGTGTCGCCTACCTGCTGTACGCCCACCGGGAACGCCTCGCCCGCACCGGCACCCTCGTCATCGGCCCGAACGCCTCCTTCCTGCACTACATCGAGCAAGTGCTGCCCGCGCTCGGCGAGTTGGAGGTCAAGCAGGCCACGGTCGACGACCTCGTCGCCCACGTGGAGGTGCGCGGCACGGACGACACCGCCGCCGCCCTCGTCAAGGGCGACGCCCGCATGGCCGAGGTGCTGCGCAAGGCCGTGCGCTCGCACGTCACCCTGCCGACCGAGCCCGTGGTGGTCGTACGCGGGTCCCGACGGTGGCGCGTACCCGCGTACGAAGTCGAGGAGATCGTCCGGGAGTTGCTGGCGCGGGACATCCGCTACGGCGCCGCCCGTGACGCCCTGCCGCAGCGCATCGCCCACGCGGTGCTCGTCCGCATGGAGCAGTCGGGCGAGGCCCCGGACGACCGCGTGCAGGACGCCGTGGCGCGCAACCCCGCGGTGAAGGCGGCCGTGAAGGCCCTGTGGCCGCCGGTCGATCCGGCGAAGCTGGTGCTGCGGCTGCTGTCCGACGCGGAGTTCCTCGCGGAGCACGCCGAGGGGATCCTGGACGCGGACGAGCAGAAGGCGCTGCTGTGGACGAAGCCGCCGAGGAGCGTGAAGTCCGCCAAGTGGTCGGCCGCCGACGCGGTGCTGATCGACGAGGCCCAGGATCTCGTCTCGCGCACGCATTCGCTCGGGCATGTCGTGCTTGACGAGGCGCAGGACCTCTCCCCCATGCAGTACCGCGCGGTGGGGCGGCGGTGCACGACCGGTTCGGCGACCGTCCTCGGCGACCTGGCGCAGGGCACCACGCCGTGGGCCACGCGGAGTTGGGCCGAGGCGCTCGGTCATCTCGGCAAGGGCGACGCGGTCGTGGAGGAGCTGACGGCCGGTTTCCGTGTGCCGCGCGAGGTCATCGCGTACGCGTCACGGCTGCTGCCCGCCATCGCGCCGGGGCTCACGGAGGTCGCCTCGGTGCGGGAGTCGCCCGGCTCGCTCGCGGTGCGGGAGGTGGCGGATCTGGACGCGGCCTGCCTGGAGGCCTGCGCCGAGTCGCTGCGGCGGGAGGGGTCCATCGGGCTCATCGCGGCGGACGCGCGGGTGCCGGCGCTGGCTCAGGCGCTGGCGGCGGCCGGGGTCACGTATCTCTCGCCCGGCGAGGAGACCACGTCCGACACCCGGCTGACACTGGTGCCCGCGTCCCTGGCGAAGGGTCTTGAGTACGACTATGTGGTGCTGGACGAGCCCGCCGCCGTGGTCGACGGCGAGCCCGACGAGCGGACGGGCCTGCGCCGCCTGTACGTGGCGCTGACCCGTGCCGTGTCCGGTCTGATCGTGGTGCACGCGGCGCCGCTGCCGGACCAGCTGGCCTAGCGGGGTTTCTCTTCGGCCTGGGCGCCGGGCAGGTGGGTGACGATCAGCACGAGGCCCGCCAGCGTCACGACGCGGGTGGCGGCGTCCAGGCCGTTCCAGTCCTCGGACTGCCACATGGCGAACCACTCGCCGCCGACGCCGATGAATCCGGCGCCGAAGAGCAGCAGGACCATGAGCAGGCCGGCGGTACCGAGGCGCCGCGCGCTCCGGTGACCGGCGCGGTGGCGCAGGGCCTTGGCCCACAGCACGGTCGCCGCGACCAGGACGAGCGCGGCGACGGTCTCCCAGACGATGATCGCGACGTACGCGGCGTCCTGGAGCGCGGTGGACTCCACCGCGCGCCACATCAGGTCGTCGTCCTTGAAGGTGGTGTCCATCGCGAGGACGTGGCGTACGAACTGCTGGTTGGTGCCGAAGTCCGTGATGTTCCCGAACGCGACGAGTGCCATGTAGAGCGCGACGGTTCCGGTGAGCGCGGCGGCGGCGACGGGCAAGGCGCGACTGCTGGATACGTTCATGAACTCCCCTCCCTCTCCCCCCAGTTGTACCGCAGCCCCCACCGAAGCCCCGTAAGGGGCCCGAATCCGCCGCCCGCCGAAGCCCCCGGCAGGCGGCGCGGGGAACTGCGCGCCAAGCCCCCACCGAACCCGCGCCCAGAACCCCGCCAACCCGCGGAGCGCTACGCGTCAACCGCCGCCCGCCACTCCGCCACCGCCCCCGCGGAGACCCCCGCCCCCCAGCCACCCGGCCTCGCCGCACCCCCGATGTGGAACGCGTCGAGCCCCGCCGCCTTCAGCCGCGGCAGATGCTCAAGCCGCAGCCCACCCCCCACCAGGAGCCGCGGCTCATACCCCGGTTCACCCCGCCGCGCCGCCTCGGCGACCAGCGTCGGCAGCCCCTCGTCGACGCCCCCCGCGGCCCCCGCCGTGAGGTACGTGTCGAGGCCCGGCAGCTCCGCCAGCTGCTTGCGCAGGGCGTCGCGGTCGGCGGCCCGGTCGATCGCCCGGTGGAACGTCCAGCGGCAGCCGTCGAGCGCGGCCACCAGCGTCTCGACCGCAGCGAGGTCGGGCCCGCCCGCCTCGTCGAGGAAGCCGAGGACGAACTCGTCGGCGCCCTCCGCCCGCAGCTCACGGGCACGGCGTACGAGCGCGTCGACGTCCCCGGCGGCGAACCCGTCGGCGAGCCGCAGCATGACGCGCAGCGAGATGTCGACGCTGGACCGGATCGCGGCGAAGGTCTCACGCGACGGCGTGAGCCCGTCCGCGGCCATGTCGGTCACGAGTTCGAGGCGGTCCGCGCCTCCCGCCTGGGCGGCGACGGCGTCCTCGGCATCGAGGGCGATCACCTCCAGGACTGCACGCTTGCTCATGGGTGTCTCTTCCTTCTCGCCCGCACAGGTCTAGTCCAATTAATGTCCACCCTACGCGCAGAACACCCCGGCGCGAGCGGAGTCGCCCGCGCCGGGGTGAACAAAAGTCAGCGGACCCCGTCAGGACAGCGGCTTGAACCCCCGCAGCCGCAGGCTGTTGCCGACCACGAAGACCGAGGAGAAGGCCATGGCCGCCCCCGCGATCATCGGGTTGAGCAGCCCCGACGCGGCCAGCGGCAGCGCGCCGACGTTGTAGGCGAAGGCCCAGAACAGGTTCGACTTGATCGTGCCGAGGGTGCGCCGCGAGAGCCGGATCGCGTCCGCCGCCGCCCGCAGGTCACCTCGTACGAGCGTCAGGTCGCCCGCCTCGATCGCCGCGTCCGTACCCGTGCCCATCGCGAGACCCAGGTCGGCCTGGGCGAGCGCCGCGGCGTCGTTGACGCCGTCGCCGACCATGGCCACCGAGCGGCCCTCGGCCTGGAGCCGCTTGACCACGTCGACCTTGTCCTGCGGCATGACCTCGGCGATCACGTGCTCCGGCGAGATGCCGACCTCCGCGGCCACCGACGCCGCGACCGCCTTGTTGTCGCCGGTCAGGAGGATCGGGGTCAGGCCGAGCGCCCGCAGCCTGCTGATCGCCTCCGCGCTGGTGTCCTTCACCGCGTCGGCGACCTCGAGGACCGCCCGCGCCTCGCCGTCCCAGGCCACCGCGATGGCCGTACGCCCGGCGGCCTCGGCCTCGGCCTTGGCCCGCTCCAGCTCCACCGGCAGGTGGATCTCCCATTCGGCCAGCAGCTTCGAACGCCCCACCAGGACCGCGTGGCCCTCCACGATGCCCTGCACGCCGAGCCCCGCCACGTTCGCGAAGTCCTCGGGGGTGGGCAGCGGACCCGCCTGCTCGGCGGCTCCGGCCGCGACGGCCTGGGCGATGGGGTGCTCGGAGGAGTGCTCCAGGGCGCCCGCGAGCCGCAGGACCTCGGAGACCGGGGTGCCGGAGGCCGTGTGCGTGGCGAGCAGCGTCATCTTGCCGGTGGTGACCGTGCCGGTCTTGTCCAGGACGATGGTGTCGACCTTGCGGGTGGACTCCAGGACCTCCGGGCCCTTGATCAGGATGCCGAGCTGGGCGCCGCGCCCGGTGCCGACCATGAGCGCGGTCGGGGTGGCGAGCCCGAGGGCGCAGGGGCAGGCGATGATCAGGACGGCCACGGCCGCGGTGAAGGCGGCGGTGAGACCGGCGCCGTTGCCGAGCCAGAAGCCGAGGGTGGCGAGCGCGAGGCCGATGACGACCGGCACGAAGACCGCGGAGATCCTGTCGGCGAGGCGCTGGGCGGCGGCCTTGCCGTTCTGCGCGTCCTCCACCAGCTTGGCGATGCGGGCGAGCTGGGTGTCGGCGCCGACGCGGGTGGCCTCGACGACCAGGCGTCCGCCGACGTTGAGGGTGGCGCCGGTGACCGTGTCGCCCTCGCCGACCTCGACGGGCACGGACTCGCCGGTGAGCATGGAGGCGTCCACGGCCGAGGCGCCCTCGACGACCTTGCCGTCCGTGGCGATCTTCTCGCCGGGCCGCACCAGGAAGCGGTCGCCGGTCTTCAGGTCGCCCACCGGGATGATCTCCTCGCGGCCGCCGTCCCGCAGCACGGTGACGTCCTTGGCGCCGAGCTGGAGCAGCGCCTTGAGGGCGGCGCCGGCCTTCCGCTTGGAGCGGGCCTCGAAGTAGCGACCGGCCAGGATGAAGGCGGTGACGCCGGCCGCGGCCTCCAGGTAGATGTTCCCGGCGCCGTCGCTGCGCGCGATGGTCAGCTCGAAGGGGTGGGTCATGCCGGGCGTGCCCGCGGTGCCGAAGAACAGCGCCCACAGCGACCAGAGGAACGCCGCCGTGGTGCCGACCGAGATCAGCGTGTCCATGGTGGCCGCGCCGTGCCGGGCGTTGGTGAAGGCCGCCTTGTGGAAGGGCCAGGCGGCGTAGGTGACGACGGGCGCGGCGAGGGTGAGGGAGAGCCACTGCCAGTACTCGAACTGGAGGGCGGGGACCATCGCCATCGCGATCACGGGCACGGAGAGCAGCACCGCCGTGATCAGCCGCTCGCGCAGCGGCCGCAGGGCCTCGTCGGCCCGCCGCTCCTCGCCGTCGCCGTCACCGTCCCGTGCCGAGGCGGCCTCGTCACGTGGGGGCGCGGGTTCCTCGGCCGTGTACCCGGTGGCCTCGACGGTCGAGATCAGGTCCTGTACGGAGATGTCCTCGCCGCGGTAGCTGACCTTGGCCTTCTCGGTGGCGTAGTTGACGGTCGCCTCGACGCCGTCCATGCGGTTGAGCTTCTTCTCGATCCGGGCGGCGCACGAGGCGCAGGTCATGCCACCGATGGCGAGTTCCACTTCTGCGGTGGAAGCCGCCTCGGGGGTGCCGGGAGTGGTGGTGGACATGTCTGCGGGCTCCTCGTGACGTGGGCGGAGGGGGGCGGGCGGGGGTCAGACGCGGCCGACGTAGTCGTAGCCGGCGTCCTCGACGGTCTCGGCGACGCGCGCGTCGTCCGGCTCGGCGTCGGTCGTGACGGTGACCAGGCCCTCCGGGATGCGCACCTGCACGGCGGTGACGAAGTCGAGGCCGCCGACGACGTCGGTGACGACTCCCTGGCAGTGCGCGCTGTGGACGCCGTCGACCTTGTACGTGGTGGTGAGCGCGGCCATGGGGTGCCTCCTGCGACATAGGGGGCCGATACCCGGGGTGGGTACCGGTCAACGAGGTCATTTATACCCCTGGGGGGTATCGAACGCAAGGGCACCCCGAAAGAAAACAGCACTTGACTTCATACCCCTAGGGGGTACCTTCGGAGGCATCGAGGTATCGAGACATCAAGGCATCGACACTCAGGGAGCCGTCATGAACACCGGACTGAAGATCACCGCATTCGCCGCCGCCGTCGCCGCGACCTTCGGTACCGCGTACGGCGTGGGCCAGGCCGTCGACCCCGTCACGGACAGGGCGCCGGCGGCCGGGCACGGCGCACACGACGGCGACCGGCGGGAGGGCGAGAAGGCGGGCGGCGAGGAAGGCGGCGCGGCGGCGCACGGCGGGGCCGCCGCCGGTGGCCTTCAGGTCTCCGAGCGCGGCTACACCCTGGACCTCAAGACCTCGCGGGTGGGGGCGGACCGCAAGGAGGAGCTGCGCTTCGCCGTCGTCAAGGACTCCACGGGGCGCAACGTCACCGCGTACCAGAAGGAGCACGACAAGGAGCTGCACCTCATCGTCGCCTCACGCGATCTGACGGTCTACCGCCACCTGCACCCCACCCGCGCGGCGGACGGCACCTGGTCCACGAAGGTCGAGCTGCCCGAGGCGGGCGGCTACCGCGTCTTCGCCGACTTCCGCCCCGAGGGCGCCAAGGAGGGCCTGACGCTCGGCGCCGACCTCGCGGTGGCGGGCGAGTCCGCGCCGAAGAAGCTGCCCGCGCACGGCACGACCGCGACGGTGGACGGGTACGACGTGACGCTGAAGGGCGAGCTGAAGACGGGCAGGGGCGGCGACCTCACCCTGAACGTGGCGAAGAACGGCAGGCCGGTGACCGACCTCCAGCCCTACCTGGGCGCGTACGGCCACCTGGTGGCCCTGCGGTCGGGCGACCTCGCCTACCTCCACGTCCACCCGAACGGCGAGCCCGGCGACGGCAGGACGAAGGCGGGCCCCGGCGTCTCCTTCACGGCGACGGCGCCGAGCGCGGGGGCGTACCGCCTCTTCCTGGACTTCAAGCACGAGGGGAAGGTCCGCACGGCGGCGTTCACGGTGCACGCGGGCGGCGGCGACGAGCGCGCGGAGAAGGGGGAGAAGGCGGAGAAGGGCGGGAGCGGGCACGGCGAGAAGGACGGCGGCCACCAGCACTGACCGCCGCCCCGCCCCTGACACCCGTACCCCGAAGGTCAATCGCCCTTCGGGGTACGGGTGTTCCCGCTCGGCGCCACGGCGGCCAGCTCGTCCACGCTGCCGGACATGACGGCGCGGACGTGCTGGGTCAGATGCTCGACGGGCCAGTCCCACCAGGCCAGTTCGAGGAGCCGCTCGACGTCCTCGTCGCTGAAGCGGCGGCGGATCAGCCTGGCCGGGTTGCCGCCGACGATGCCGTAGTCCGGCACGTCGTCGACGACCACCGCCCCCGACGCGACGACCGCGCCGTGCCCGATCCTGACGCCCGGCATGACGGTGGAGCGGTAGCCGAACCACACGTCGTGGCCGACGACCGTGTCACCGCGTCCGGGCAGCCCGCTGATCAGGTCGAAGTGGTCGCTCCAGGACCCGCCCATGATCGGGAACGGAAACGTCGAGGGCCCGTCCATCCGGTGGTTGGCGCCGTTCATGATGAACCGCACGCCCTCGCCGAGCGCGCAGTACTTGCCGATGACCAGCCGCTCGGGGCCGTAGTGGTAGAGGACGTTGCGGGTCTCGAAGGCGGTCGGGTCGTCGGGGTCGTCGTAGTACGTGAAGTCGCCGACCTCGATCAGCGGTGACTTCACGAGCGGCTTGAGCAGCACCACGCGCTCCTGGCCCGGCATGGGGTGCAGCACGTTCGGGTCGGCGGGGACGAGGGGTGCGGTGGGGTCGGGTCCGGGGTTCATGCCTCACATGATCCACGTCAGTCGAAGAGCGCCAACTCCTTTTCCGCGGCGCCCGCGAGCTCGTAGCGCGTCCCCGTCAGCGGCCGCCCCGCGCAGAGCCGGATGAGGGTCGGCGCGTCCCCGATGTAGCGGGCCGGGGGCCGGCGCCCGTCCGTGGCGCCGAGGACCAGCGGCTCGTCCCGCCCGTCCACGTCCGCGTGGACCGCGAGCCCCGGCGCCGCCGCGCTGTACGAGCTCCTGCTGTGCAGCTCGAGCAGCGCCAGCGCGTCCGGGAGGCCGTCCCCGCCGTACGCCCCCGGCTCGCCCCACGCCTCGCGGATGTCGCCCGCGTGCACCCACTCGCCGAGTGCGATGCCGTCCAGGATGCCCTTGGCCGCGGCCATCACGGGTCCGGCCTCGGTCATGCCGCGCTCCAGCTCGTCCACGAGGCGGGAGGAGGACCAGTCGGCGCGCTCGGCGATGTCCCGTTCGTTGCTCTCCGCGCTGAACACGCCGTCCTCGAAGCGGTTCTCCACGACCCGCATCAGCGCGGAGCCGCAGTGCGCGACGACATGCCACACGGTCCAGCCGGGACAGCAGGTGCGCAGCGCGAACGCCTCGTCGGGCGCGGACCTCAACAGCGGGATCAGGGCGTCGCGTTCGGTACGGAGCAGCCGTCCGGCGCGCTCGGGCTCGTAGTGCTCGTCAGGTGTGGTCGTCGTCATGACCGAAGCCAATCGTCCGCGGCCGCGCATGGCAACGGGCGGACTGGAATCACCCAGCCCGCCCGAAGCCGTCTCGAGCCCGTCCGGCGTTTGAGGACGAGTACGGCGCAGCCGACGACGGACGCCCACCGCGCTACGCGTCCACCGGCACCGCCTCCCCCTTCGCCGGCGCGGACTCCCTCCGCATCACCAGCAGCGTGACCAGGCCGCCCACCGCCGCGATGCCCGCCGCACCGGTGAACGCCGCGCTGAACCCGTCCGTCAGCCTGGGCAGGTCGCCCAGTTCGCCCGCACCCTGTGACGTCGCGAGCGCGGTGAGGGCGGCGAGGCCGAGCGCCGAGCCGACCTGGTAGGTGGTGTTGACGATGCCGGAGGCGAGACCGGCCTGCTCCTGTGGGGCGCCGGACATGGCGGCCATCATCGCCGGGATGTAGGCGAGGGACATGCCGAGCGCGGCGACCAGCGAGGCGGGCAGGACGTCGATCACGAACGAACCGGTCGGCCCGGCCTGGGCGAGCCACAGCAGACCGGCCGCGAGGACGAGCAGCCCGGTGCCGATCAGGTTCTTCGCGCCGAAGCGGCCGAGGAGCCGGGCGGTGCCGGCGGTCATGAAGACCATCAGGAGTCCGGTCATCGGCAGCAGGGCCGCGCCGCTCGCGAACGCGCCGTACCCCATGACCTGCTGGAGGTAGAGGTTGAGGAAGTACCACATCGGGATCCACGCGGCGCCGAGCAGCGTCATCGCGAGGTTGGCGGAGCCGAGCCGCGGCACGCGCCACACCTTCAGCGGCATGAGGGGCTCGCGGACGGACTTCTGGACGACGAGGAAGAGGGCCAGAAGGGCGGCGGCGCCCACCAGTTGGAGCACGGTCCCCGCCGAGACCCAGCCGGTCTCCGGCGCGCGGACGACGGCGAAGACGGCGAGCGCGAGACCGGCGGTCACCGAGACGGCGCCGAGGATGTCGACCGAGCCGCGCTTGCCCTCGACGGCGGGCAGCAGGCGGGTCGCGGCGAGCGTGGCGAGGCCGATCGGGACGTAGACGATGAAGACCCAGGGCCAGCTGAGCCACTCGGTGAAGACACCGCCGAGGAAGACGCCCGCCGTGCCGCCCGCGGGGGCGGCGGCGCCGTAGAGCGCCATGGCCTTGCCCAGCTCCTTCGGGTCGTGCCCGAAGAGCAGCATGAGCAGCGTCATGGCGGCGGGCGCGATCAGCGCGCCGCCGACGCCCTGCACGGCGCGTCCGGCGACCTCGACGGCGGCGGACTGCGCGGCGGCGGCGAGGACGGACCCGGCGATCAGGACCACCCATCCGGCGACGAAGACCTTCCGCGCCCCGAGCAGGTCGGAGAGGCGTCCGCCGAGGAGGAGCAGGCCGCCGAAGGCGATGACGTACGCGTTGAAGACCCATTGCAGCTCGCCCTGGGAGAAGCCCAGGTCCTTCTGCATCTCGGGGAGCGCGACCCCGATGATCGAGGTGTCCATGATGACCATGAACTGCGCGGTGGCGAGCACGAACAGTGCCCACCAGCGCATGGGATTGACGCTTTGCATGGCTGTTTCCCCTCCACGGATGTGCCGTCAGGTACCCCCCTGGGGTACCGGCCGGACCGACGTCGGGGACCGTAACATACCCCCTGGGGGTATTCAATGGTTAGAGTCCCCCCATGGCCGACCACCACCACGACAAGGACCTCCGGGCCCGCTGGCTCACGACGCTGCTGCGCGCACGGGACACCGACGAGTGCGTCTACGACCCGTACCGGTTCGCCGACAACCTCCTCGCCCGCTGGGCCGAGCCCCAGCGGCGCTACCACACCGTCGACCACCTGACGGCGGTCCTCGACCACATCGACGTACTGGAGGACCACGCCGACGACGCCGAGCTGGTGCGGCTCGCGGCCTGGTTCCACGACGCGGTGTACGCGCCGGACCGCTCCCAGAACGAGGAGCGCTCCGCCCGGCTGGCCGAACGCGCGCTCCCTGAGGCCGGGCTGACGGCCGCTCAGACGGCGGAGGTGGCCCGCCTCGTCCGCCTCACCGTCACCCACGACCCGGCCGAGGGCGACCGCAACGGCGAGGTGCTGTGCGACGCCGATCTGGCGATCCTCGCGGCGGCCCCGGACGCGTACGCCGCCTACGCCGCGGCCGTCCGCGAGGAGTACGCGTTCGTGCCGGACGAGGCGTTCCGCACCGGCCGCGCGGCCGTCCTGCGCCACCTCCTCGGCCTGCCCCACCTGTTCAGGACGCCGCACGGCGCGGCCGAGTGGGAGACGGCGGCCCGCGAGAACCTCATGACGGAACTGGCGCTGCTGGACGCCTGAAAATTGCCGCGCGCCGGACCGGAACACTCCGTACGCTCCCCCCATGCTTCTCATGGGTGGGGACAGGGTCGAGGAGGCCGTCGCGCACACGGCCGAGGTGCTGCGCGCGGCGGCCGACCGCGACTGGCGTGCGGGGGCGGGTGGGCTCGACTGGAGCCGCCTGCAGACGGCGGAGCACCTGGCCGGTTGCCTCGTCGCGTACGCGGGGCAGTTGACCGGCCGCGCCACCGGCGGCTACGTGCCCTTCGAGGTCACACTCGACGAGGGCACGGACCCCGAGGGCGCGATCCGGGCGATCGAGGCGGCCGCGGGCATCCTCGCGGCGGTGGTCCGCACGACGCCGCCCGGCGTCCGCGCCTACCACCCCTACCCCCACGGCAGCGCGGACGCGGCGGGCTTCGCCGCGATGGCCGTCGCCGAGATGCTCCTGCACACGTACGACATCGCGCGGTCCCTCGGCGTCGAAGCGGAGCCGCCCGAGGAGCTGTGCGCGGCGGTGCTCGGCCACCTCTTCCCGCACGTCTCGCCCGCCGGCGGCCCGCCGTGGCGGGTCCTGCTCTGGGCCACCGGCCGCGGCGACCTGCCGGGGCGCGCGCCGGTCACGCAGTGGCGCTGGCACAACGGCCTCTCCCTGCCCGCGGGCCCGGTCTCGCTGTGCGAGGTGTCCCCCGCGGCCGCCGCGGACCTCGCGGCGGGCGGCACGGGCGGGCTGGCCTGGATCGAGGGCGGCCCCTTCCAGGGGACGCGGGGCGCGGCCGGGCGGGTGGCGAAGTCGTACGCCGACGGGGTGCACCGGCCCGAGTGGGGCCTGTACGCGCTGGTCCGCGCCGAGGACGGCCTCGCCATCGGCGGCATGGGCTTCCACGGCCCGCCGGACGACGAGGGCTGCGTGCAGGTCGGCTATGACCTGGCGGAGGGGGCGCGGGGCCACGGCTATGCGACGGCCGGCTTGCGGGCGCTGTCGGAGTGGGCCCTTGCCCGACCCGAGGTCACCTCCCTCCTGGCCCTGACCGACCCGGCGAACACGGCGTCCCAGGGCGTGCTGACCCGGGCGGGATACACCCGCCTGCCGGACCGCGACACCGCGTGGGCGTACGGGATGCGCCGGGCCTGAGCCGCGCCCGCGCCGGGGGCGTTCACCGGGCGGCGGCCCCGCCCAGCGCCAGTCGCACCGGGTCCCGCGTCTGCGCCCCTTCCGCGTACGCGGCGGCGTAGGCGTCCTCGCCGAGGGCGGCGCGCAGGCGGTGTTCGGCTTCGACATGCGCGACGTGGAACGGCTTGAGCCCCGTCAGCGCGACGCCTGTCGTGCGCAGGAGCCGGGCCGCCGCCCCCATCAGCCGCGCCGCCCGGCCGTGGTCCCCGGTCGCGGCGGCGGCCCAGGCCAGCGCCTCCACGCCCCAGACGGGCCCCCACCGGTCACCGATGGCCCACTGGCGGCGCAGCGAGTCGCGGAACAGGCCGAGAGACCGGTGGGCGTCGCCGTGCCGCAGCTCCGCGAGGCCCATGCCCCACAGCCCCCAGGAGTGGGCCCAGCCCGCGCGGTGGGCGTCGGCCTCGGCGGCGTACTCGCGCCCGGCGGCGAGGGCGGCCCCCCGCTCGCCGAGGAACGCCGCGGCCATGGCCCACATCATGGTCGCCATGTGCGCGTCGCCGACCTGGCCGCCCGCCCGGAAGCGTTCCCTGGCGTCGGCGAGGAGCGCGATGGAGTCGGCGTCGCCGTGGGCGAGCAGGGCGAAGGCGCCCTCCATGTACGCCAGTACGGCCGGGGTCACGCCGTCCTCGACCACCCCGCCGAGCCGCACGGCCTCGGCCAGGAAGCGTTCGGCGGCGGGCTGGTCCCCCTGGCACAGCGCGATCCAGGCGGCGAGCGCGAGACCGCAGGACCGCAGCGGGACGGGGGCCTGCGGGGCGAGGTCCAGCGCGTGGGTGAGCCAGTGCCTGCCCTCGCCGAGGGAGCTGCTGAAGAACCAGTACCGGGTGCGGGTGAGGTTCGCGGCGATCTCGAGGCCCGCCGCGGCGTCGCCCCCGCCCGTGACGCTGAAGTCGAGGGCGGCCCGGAGGTTCGGCGACTCCAGCCGCAGCCGGGACAGCCAGGCGACCTCGCCGGGCCCGCACCACTGAGCGGCGGCCCGCGCGGCCAAGGACCCGTAGTGCGCGCAGTGCCGCCGCCGCAGCGGCACCTGCCGCCCCGTCTCCCTGAGCCGCCCCTGCCCGTACTGCCGCAGCGTCTCCAGCATCCGGTACCGGGCGGGCGACCCGGTCGTGTCCACGGTGAGCACCGACTTGTGCACCAGGGCCGCCAGCACGTCCACGACGTCCTCGCGCGCGGGCCCGCCCGCGACGACACCCGGGGCGCGGGAGGCGTCCTTGCGGGCGGGCTCCACCCAGGAGGCGCCCGTGCAGCCGGCGCCCTCCTGCCCGGAGTCGCGGCAGGACACGGCCTCGCCGTCCGGATCCTCCGGGCACACCGCCTCCGCCGCCGCCAGGTCGAAGCCGCCCGAGAAGACCGAGACCCCGGCCCACAGCCTCCGTTCGCGCTCGTCGCACAGGTCGTGGCTCCAGTCCACGACGCCGCGCAGGGTGCGCTGGTGGTGGGGGCCGGTGGCGGAGAGGAGGCGGAAGCGGTCGTCGAGGCGGTCCAGGACCTCCTCGGCGGAGAGCGTGCCGAGGCGGACCGCGGCCAGTTCGATCGCCAGGGGGATGCCGTCCAGGCGGCGGCAGAGGCGGCCCACCGCCTCCTGGTTGCGGGCGGTGATCCGGAAGTGCGGCGCGCACGCCTCGGCGCGGTCGGCCAGCAGCCGCACCGCCTCGCAGCGCGTCAGCGAAGGCGCCGCGCCCCGCTGCCGGGGAACGCCCAGGGGCGGTACGGGCAGCAGGTACTCCCCCGGGGCCCGCAGCCCCTGGCGGCTCGTGGCGAGCACCCGCAGTCCCGGTGCCGCGCCCAGCAGCGTGCCCAGCAGCTCGGCGGCGGCTTCGGCGACGTGCTCGCAGTTGTCGAGGACCAGCAGCAGCTGCCGCTCCCGCAGGTGTTCGACGAGGACTTCCGTGCCGGGCCGCAGGGACTGGTCGGGGATGCGGAGCGCCTCGGCGACCGCGCGGTCGAGCAGGCGCGGTTCGGTCAGCGGCGCGAGGTCGGCGAGCCAGGCGCCGTGCGGGAACGCCCACGCGGCCTCGGCGGCGGCGCGCAGGGCGAGGCGGGTCTTGCCGACGCCGCCGGGCCCGGTGAGCGTGACGAGCCGGGCGCTGTCGAGGAGCTTGCGGGTCTTGCTCAGCAGGGCTTCGCGCCCGACGAACGTCGTCGTCTCGGCG
This sequence comes from Streptomyces sp. 135, assembly GCF_020026305.1. Taxonomy (NCBI): domain Bacteria; kingdom Bacillati; phylum Actinomycetota; class Actinomycetes; order Kitasatosporales; family Streptomycetaceae; genus Streptomyces; species Streptomyces sp. 135. The sequence goes on from NZ_CP075691.1 coordinate 3,883,105, forward strand.
GGCAGGTTCCCTTTGGCCCGGGGCCCGCGCGGTGACGGCGGCGCGTTCAGCGCGGGATCGGCGGTGAGGATGCGCTGGTGCAGCCGCCACAGCTCGGCGCCCGGGTCGACGCCCAGTTCGTCGCCGAGCAGCGTGCTGACGGTGCTGTAGCAGTCGAGTGCCTCGCTCTGGCGGCCCGAGCGGTAGAGGGCGAGCATCCGCTGGGCCCAGAAGCGCTCCTGGAGCGGGTGGGCGGCGGTGAGCTCCCGCAGCCGGGGCAGTACGTCCGCGTGCCGCCCGAGCAGGAAGTCGGCGTCGGTGCGCAGCTCCAGCGCGCTCAGCCGCCGTTCGTCCAGCGCGGGGACGACCTCCAGGGCCAGCCGTTCCGACGGTACGTCCGCGAGCGGCTCCCCGCGCCACAGGGCCAGCGCCTCGCCGAGCAGCGCGGCGGCCCGCTCGGGCGCGTGCGCCGCGGCTGCGGCGCGGGCCCGGTCGACCAGGGTGTCGAAGCGGTGCAGGTCGAGGGCGCCTTCGGGGACGTCGATGACGTAGCCGCGCGGGCAGGTGCGAATCGGCTCGGCGGTCGCGGCGGAACCCAGCGTGCGCCGCAGCCGCAGCACGTAGTTCTGCAGGGCGTTGCGCGCGCCGTCCGGCGGCTCGTCCCAGAGCCGGGTGATGAGGGTGTCGGTGGGGACGACGTTGCCCGCGTCGACGAGCAGCGAGGCCAGCAGGGCCCGCTGTTTCGCGGCCCGCACCGGCACGGGTCTGCCGTCGGCGAGCACCTCCAGAGGCCCGAGGATCCGGTACTCCAGCTCCGCGTTCTCCACCCCAGCTGTCACGTTCCGTCATAATTCCAGCACCGCGCGTGAGTGTCGAGTGACCGTCAAGTGACCGCCGCGACAGGGCCGCTCGGCACCATCGCAGTCATGGAGGAGCGGCCCGCGTCAGGCGCGCCGCCACCGCGATCCAGAAGGAGACCGGGACATGACCAAGTCTCGCCGCTTCACCCCTTACGCCCTCAAGCTCGCGGCCGTGGCGGTCGCGACGCTGCCGGTCCTCGCCGCCGTCACGCCGGGGGCGGCGGCGGCCCCGTCGGCGCAAGCCAAGGCCCCGGCCGGGGTGATGAACGCCCTCACGTGCACCACGGACACGGACGGCTGGACCGGGCACGCGCACTGCAAGAACAACACCAACCAGGTGCGGGCCTTCCGTGCCGTCGTGGTCTGCGGGGCGTGGCCGGACGCCAGGGGAGCCTGGAAGACCCTGCACCCGGGCGGCTCCGACGTGTCGAGCGCCCGCTGCTTCGGCGGCACGGGGGTCGGCAGCGTGAGCTGGCAGGAGGGCTGACCCGCGGCTAGCGGGTCCTGAGCGGAGGGGCGCCGTCACCACGGGGGTGCGGCCGGTACGGACGGCGCGGGCAGCGCGCGACCCGTACGGGACGTATGACGTGACGGCGCCCTTCCTCATGAGCACCCAGGAATGCCGGAGCCTTCCGCGGGCGTTGGACCTGTTCATGCCGACCTCTGACCCCATCGCGCAGCCGGACGCCGGCGATTCCCGCACGCCCACCCGCATGCCCCTGGCCGTCTACATGCTCGGCCTGGCCGTCTTCGCCCTCGGCACCAGCGAGTTCATGCTCTCGGGACTGCTGCCGCCCATCGCCGACGACATGGACGTCTCGATCCCGCGCGCGGGCCTGCTCATCTCCGCCTTCGCGGTCGGCATGGTCATCGGCGCCCCGCTGCTCGCCGTGGCGACGCTGCGCCTGCCCCGGCGCACCACCCTCATCGCGCTCATCACGGTCTTCGGCCTGGGCCAGGTCGCCGGCGCCCTCGCCCCTTCGTACGAGATCCTCTTCGCGTCCCGCGTGGTCAGCGCCCTGGCCTGCGCCGGGTTCTGGGCGGTCGGCGCGGCCGTGGCGATCGCGATGGTCGACTTCGGGCAGCGCGCCCGCGCCATGGCGGTGATGATCGGCGGCCTCTCCATCGCGAACGTCCTCGGCGTCCCGGCCGGCGCCTTCCTCGGCGAGCACTTCGGCTGGCGCTCCGCGTTCTGGGCGGTCGGCGCGGCCTCCGCGGTCGCGCTCGTCGGCGTCCTCACGCTGATCCCGCGCATCCCGCTGCCCGCCGAGAAGCCGCGCCTCAAGAAGGAGATCGCGATCTACGCCGACCGTCAGGTCTGGCTCTCGGTCACGATCACCGCGCTCGCGGCGGGCGGCGTCTTCTGCGCCTTCTCCTACCTCTCCCCGCTCCTGACGGACGTGGCGGGCCTTTCCGACGGCTGGGTCCCCTCCGTCCTCGGCCTCTTCGGTCTCGGCGCCCTGGTCGGCACGGCGATCGGCGGCCGGGTCGCGGACGCGCACCTCTTCGGGGTGCTGCTCAGCGGCATCGCGGCGTCCACGGTCTTCCTCGTCGCGCTGGCGCTGTTCGCGGCGACCCCGGCGGCGGCGATCACGCTGTCGTTCCTGCTCGGGGTGAGCGCGTTCTACACGGCCCCGGCCCTGAACGCCCGCATGTTCAACGTCGCGGGCGCCGCCCCGACCCTGGCGGGCGCGACGACGACGGCGGCGTTCAACCTCGGCAACACCGGCGGCCCCTGGCTCGGCGGCACGGTCATCGACCTGGACTTCGGCTACGCGGCCACGGCGTGGGCGGGCGCGGCCATGACGGCGGCGGCGATCGCGGCGGTGGCGGTCTCCCTGCGCCTGCACCGCAGGGCCGGGAGCCGCGTGGTGACCACCTCGGCCACGCACACGACCCCGGCCCCGTCAGCGGCGGCTCCTCACTGATCGTGTCGTGTCGCGCCGGTCATCGTCCGAGGAGAGCGATGCGGATGGCGCGTTCGACGTGTTCGGCGGCGCTGGCGTGCCCTTCCGCGTCGGGGTGCACCAAGGTGGCGCGCTTGCCGACGACACCGCAGTTCAGCAGGGTGCCGGGGAGCTTGGCGGGCCAGTAGTCCCCGGCCTCGCCGCAGATCCCTTCGACCCACTTGGTGTCGGCGGGCTCGGCGGGCTGACAGGCGTCGTGGCCCGGGCTGGAGGAGTAGATGTCGACGTAGCGGTCGCCGAAGAACGACGAGACCCGCTTGATCGAGCCGTTCAGCGGCTCAAGGACGTCCTCGCGCAGCCAGTTGACGTCGGCGTGGCTGATCGAGCCGAGTTCGGTGAGGGAGGGCCGGTTGCAGGCACTGGCGTCCTCCGGCAGGACGGCCGGGCAGCCGACCGTGATCACCTTGGCGTGGGGCGCGGCGTCATGCACGTGCGCCAGCATGTCGACGTACGCACGCTCGACCCGGGAACTCGTGTCCGCAGAGCCCCCGGTCGGCCCCTGAACGTCGAACGCATCCATGAGCTCCGTTCGCTCCAGGTAGTCACGCGACTACGTGGTGAAGCCAAGGGAGGGGACGCGGCCGACCGACGGGTGCGCCGGGTGGCCACCCGGTCGGCCGGGGATCAGGCGGGCCGCCCCTTGGGCCTGCGCAGCCCCGCCCCCGTCAGCCTGCGCACGAGTTCCTTCGACCCCACCTCGACGGCCCCCGCGCGCACCGCGTCCTCGTACCGCTCCGAGGGGATGTCGTAGTGGTCGCCGTCGAAGGCGCGCCGCGGTGCGCCGATGGCGGCGGCGAAGGCGTGCAGTTCCTCGTGCGAGACGTCGCTGACCAGGTGGGACCACATGCGGCCGTGGCCGGGCCAGGTCGGCGGGTCGATGTAGAGCGTCATGTCAGTTTGCCCACGGGGGCCACGACGACGCCCGCCTTGCCGCACACCCAGTGCGGGTCGGGCCCCAGCTCCGGTTCGACGTCGAGGGCGTGCGGGTCGCCCTCGACACACACGGGGCACAGCGGCCAGCGCCCGTAGCGCTCAAGGAGGGCGTCCTGCACGTCCTGGGCGACGAGCCCGGCGACGTACGAGATGCCCTCGGGCCACTGCTCGACCCACCAGCGGCGGTGCGCCACCGACTCCTCGACGAGCGAGACGACCTCGGCCTCGGCGACCTCACGGGCGACGAGGTCGGCGAGGACGAGTGCGCGAGCGGCGTGCAACGCCTGCTCCAGGGGGTCGATCGTGTCCATGGAGCCATTGTCACCCGATGCGCGCCGTACCGGGTCTTGACCGCCTCCGCCGGTGAAAATACCTTTCAGAGGTGACCAATGAAGTGAAGGAAATTTTCGCGGGCGCCGCTCCCCCGGCCCCCGCCGCCCTCGCGGCCAAGGTCCGGACCCTCGCGCCGTCGATGACCCGCTCCATGCAGCGCGTCGCCGAGGCCGTCGCCGGCGACCCCGCGGGATGCGCCGCCCTCACGGTCACCGGCCTCGCCGAGCTCACCGGTACCAGCGAGGCGACGGTGGTCCGCACCGCCCGCCTCCTCGGCTACCCCGGCTACCGCGACCTGCGGCTCGCGCTCGCGGGCCTCGCCGCCCAGCAGCAGTCGGGCCGGGCGCCCGCAGTCACCGCGGACATCGCCGTGGACGATCCTCTGGCGGACGTCGTCGCGAAGCTCGCCTACGACGAGCAGCAGACCCTCGCCGACACCGCCGCCGCGCTCGACACGGTGCAGCTCGGCGCCGCGGTGGCCGCGCTCGCGACCGCGCCCCGCGTGGAGATCTACGGCGTCGCCGCCTCGGGCCTGGTCGCCCAGGACCTGGCCCAGAAGCTCCTGCGCATCGGCCACATCGCGCACGCCCACTCCGACCCGCACCTGGCCGTCACCAACGCCGTGACGCTGCGCGCCAAGGACGTGGCCATCGCGATCACCCACTCCGGTTCCACGGGTGACGTCATCGAGCCGCTGCGGGTCGCCTTCGAGCACGGCGCCACCACGGTCGCGATCACCGGCCGCCCCGACGGGGCCGTCTCGCAGTACGCCGACCACATACTGACCACCTCGACGGCGCGCGAGAGCGAGCTGAGGCCGGCCGCCATGTCGTCCCGCACGAGCCAGCTCCTCGTCGTGGACTGCCTGTTCGTCGGTGTCGCCCAGCGGACGTACGAGACGGCCGCGCCCGCGCTCGCCGCCTCCTACGAAGCGCTCGCGCACCGCCACAGCCCGCGCGGCGGCAGCAGCCGCTGAGCGGGGCAGCCGCGACCCGCCCACCATCCACCCCCCACGGACACGAAAGAGCCGCCACCACCATGACCTCCATCGAAGACTACGGAGAGCTCCGCGCCCAGCTGGCCACCCTCACCACCGAGGCGTTCCGGCCCGAGCTGTCCGAGATCGACCGGCTGGGCACCCTGGAGATCGCGCGGATCATGAACGGCGAGGACGCCACCGTCCCCGCGGCCGTGGCCGAGCAACTGCCGGCCATCGCCGCCGCGATCGACGCCACCGCCGAGCGCATGGCGGGCGGCGGCCGCCTGATCTACGCGGGCGCGGGCACGGCGGGCCGCCTCGGCGTGCTCGACGCCTCCGAGTGCCCGCCGACCTTCAACACCGACCCGAGCGAGGTCGTCGGCCTCATCGCGGGCGGGCCGGGCGCGATGGTCGAGGCGGTGGAGGGCGCGGAGGACAGCAAGGAACTGGCCGCCGCCGACCTGGACGGCCTGCGCCTCACGGCGGCCGACGTGGTGGTCGGCGTCTCGGCCTCGGGCCGCACCCCGTACGCGATCGGCGCGGTCGAGCACGCCCGTGCGCGCCACGGCGCGCTCACCATCGGCCTGTCCTGCAACGCGGACAGCGCGCTGGCGGCCGCCGCCGAGCACGGCATCGAGGTCGTCGTCGGCCCCGAACTCCTCACCGGCTCCACGCGGTTGAAGGCGGGCACGGCCCAGAAGCTCGTCCTCAACATGATCTCGACGATCACGATGATCCGCCTCGGCAAGACCTACGGGAACCTCATGGTGGACGTACGCGCGTCGAACGAGAAGCTGCGCGCCCGCTCCCGCCGCATCGTCGCCCTCGCCACGGGCGCCGCCGACGAGGAGATCGAGGCAGCGCTCGCCGCGACGGACGGCGAGGTGAAGAACGCGATCCTCACGATCCTCGGCGGAGTCGACGCCGCGACGGCGGCGGAGCTCCTCACCACGTCGAAGGGCCACCTGCGCGCGGCCTTGGACAACTCCCGGACCGGCTGAACCAGGGAGCATGTGTACACACCTGTGCGTACACTCGAGGCATGAGCGAGAACGTCACCATCCGGGAAGCCCGCGCCCACCTCGCCGAGGTCGTCGACAAGGCCGAGGCCGGCGAGGTGACCGTGCTGACCCGCAAGGGAAAGCGTGTCGCCGCCCTGGTGCCCATCGAGGTCCTGGACGCGCTGGACGAAGCGGCCGACGAGCTCGCGGCGCGCGAAGCCGAGCGGCACCGTGACGACCCCACCGTCGGCATGGCCGAACTCCTGGCGGACCTCTTCGAGGGGGGCGGCGGCAAAGCTGCGGGCGATGCCGCGTGAAGTACGCCTTCCGCTTCACCACGCACGCCCAGCGCCAGCTTCGGTCCATCGACCGGCAGCAGGCGCTGCGCATCCTCACGGCCCTCGCCGCGCTGGGCGACGACCCATACCGCGACGACGCCGACACCAAGAAACTGACGGGGCACGACGGCTTGTACCGGTTGCGCATCGGCAGCTTCCGCGTGGTCTATGAGATCCAGAACGACGTACTGGTCATCCTCGTCGTCCATGTCGGCAACCGCCGGGACGTGTACCGCGCCATGTGAGCCGAAGCGCTCCGCTCATCGCGGCCACGCTTGGGCCCGCCGGTTCAGCTCCCGCACCTTGGCCCGGAGCACGTCCTCCGGCGGCACGTCACCGACCGACCCCGGCGGGCAGTCCCACTCCCGGCCGCCGCCCAGCGGCCGCAGCTGCACGAGGCCGCCCTCGCAGCCCATCACCTGCCCGACGCTGCCGTCCCGGAAGTCCACGGCGTACGTCCCCGTCTCCGGCACGTTCGGATCACTCACCGCGCCGCGCCTCCAGTACGCAGGCCAGCCGCAGCGCCGTGTCGAGATTGCAGCGCCCCAGTTCGACCAGGGGCAGCGCCCCCTCGGCCGCCGCCGTCAGCGGGTCCACCCGCAGCGAGGGCAGCGTGACCCCCGCCCTGTCGAGACCCGCCTTCAACTGCCGTACGGCTTCCTCCGCCGCCCGCACCCGTTCCCGTGCCGTCAGCGCCATGGGCTCCGCCTTCCTACCGAGTGTCGTCGTTACGTCACCTAGCGTGTCCACCGCTGCGTAGGCTGAAAAGCGCAGCCGACCCAACAAACCCCCCTGCGCGGTGGAGGAGTTGTTCATGACCCGCCCCAAGGACCTCGACCCCTCCTCCAACCCCAGGGCGTTCCTCGGGCCCTCGGCTCACCGCTGTTCGTGAGCGGCACGTTCATCGGTCAACTGGAGTCCGGTACGCGCCGGATGCACCTGGAGTACGCGCGCCACTTCGACGAGACCCTCGGCACGGAGGACTTCTTCACCCGCAACTGCGGGGCGCTCGCGAAGTCGAAGTACCCGGACCACTTCGCGGAGGCGGCGGAGGCGGAGGCGGTCGCCGTCTCGATCAGGCAGTACGCACCGCTGCTGATTCCTGGGCTGCTACAGACGAGGGGTTACGCGCATGCCGTGTTCCGCGCGTATCAGCCGACAGCGACAGAGGGCGACATCGAGGGACTGGTGGCCGACCGGCTAGAACGAGCGCGCCTTCTGGACGACCCAACAACCCCGTTGTTGTGGACAGTACTTGACGAAGCCGTACTACGCCGGAAGGTCGGCGGCGCGGCCGTGATGGCAGAGGCGCTGCTTCACGTAGCGACTCTGGCGCAGAGCTGCCGGATCATCGTGCAGGTACTGCCGTTCGCGGCAGGCGCACACATGTCGCTGGGCGGCACGCTCAAGCTGATGAAGTTCGCCGACGCACCCCCGCTTGCCTTCGTGGATGGGCTCGGCATCGGGCGGCTGGAAGACGATCCGGCCACAGTGGCCCGGCACGAACTGACCTACGCTTCGGTAGGAGCCAGCGCACTGTCACCTCAAGAATCCCTGGCCCTGATCCAATCCGTGGCAGAGGATTACGCCCATGAGGACTACCCCTGAGCACCACCTGACTACGGCAACTTGGCGCAAGTCCAGCTACAGCGCGGGCGACGGCGGCGACTGCCTCGAAGTCGCCGACGGCCACCCCGAAGTCGTCCCCGTCCGCGACTCCAAGAACCCCCAAGGCCCGAAGCTCATGTTCCCCACAGTGAGCTGGTCCGCCTTCGTCACGCACCTCAAGGAAGCCTGACGACCCGGCCCCGAAGCTCAAGCCACCAGCCCCGAGCGCTGCTTCTACGGAACGGGAGGCGGGTCTCAACCCGCCCTCCCTCCCCCGGAGTTGACATGATCGCGGACTTTCCGCGTTCGGCTTGCCACGCACCGTGACGACGCTCTGGCGTGCCCACATAACGAACAACCCCCGCCAGGTGCTGCGAACACCTGCGGGGGTCTGACCACGAGGCGAATCGAGACTTCGACCCGTGGCTATGACCACGAGATCGAATCGAGACTTCGACCCATGGCTGACGCCAACCTTAGTACCGCCCCCTGCACAGCGCACGCGACCCCGCATCCGACGCCACACCCCATGGCGAGTCCGGGGTACGGAAAGCGTTCGACGCCCGGTCAAATCCCCCGCACCAACCACGACTTCGCCCACCTCCCGCCCCGCGAGGCGGCCATCGCCGCGTACCTCGACCGGCTTCCCGACGGCGCGGACATCTCCGTGAAGACCCTGGCCAAGGAGCTGCCCTACGGCCAGTGCGCGCTCCGCACGGCGTTGAACAGAATCCAGGCGGCGGGCCACCTGCGGCGCGGCAGGGAACACGTACGCGGAACCGGCAGCGCCCGCTGGATCACCCGAACGTGGTTCTCCCGTACCGCGAGGGACGACGACTGGTGGACGGCGTTCACGCGGGGCGACGTGCCGGAAGAGGCCGAGCCGGACGGGCCCCGGCGGCAGCCGACCCGCAGCCGGGCGTTCATCCTGTTGGCGGCGCTGGGCAGGACCGCGCCCGCGCTGTCCCTCTCGTACATCGACTGCGTACGCCTCGAACCGCAGGTCACGCAGTGGTTCGCGCGCGGCGCCACCGAGCCGGACATCCTGCGCGCCCTGACCACGGGGCTCCCCACCCCCGTCCACAGCCCCGCCGCGCTGGTCCGCAGCCGCCTGACCTCCAAGCTGCCCCCGGAACCCCCACCGCCCCGCCCCGCCCCACTCCGCTTCCTGGAATGCAGCCACTGCGGAGCCCCGGGCCGCCCCGAGGCCCTCCCAGGCGGCACCTGCGGCCCCTGCCGAGGCGAACCGACGCCCACCACGGCAGCGGTCCTACTCCCAGAGGCCGTCCGCGCCCACGTGACGGCGCTCCGCACCGCCGCCAACTCTCCCCACGAAAGGACACACGCATGAACGCTTCCACGGTCCGACGACATAGGTCCGGGGCACGATGGAAGGGAGGAGGCACCACCATGACCCCTGGCACCGATGAACGCCCGCAGATGTCCGTTGAGGAGTTCGAGGAACTGGCCCGCCGCGCTCCCGAGACCGTGTCGCTCGAATTCCTCGGCGGCAGGGTGTCCGTCAAGCACGGCCCGATCTGCGTCGAGGACTTCGAGGAACTCGCCCGCGTGGCCCCCGAAACGGTCACGCTCGAACTGATCAACGGAAAGCTAGAGGTCAAGCCCGTGCCGGACGGCGACCACGGCGAGATCATCATGTGGCTGCTGCGCCAGTGCATGATGCAGCGACCCGAACTCGCCCTGTATCCCGAACAGGGCCTGCGCATCGACACGTACCGGAAGGGGTGCATCAAGCCCGACGGGGCCCTGGCACCCGTCGGCTACTTCGCCGGGCAGGACGAGTGGGCGTCCCCCGAAGGCGTCCTGATGACCGTCGAGGTCACGTCCGGCGACCGCGACACCGAACGCCGCGACCGCCAAGAGAAGCCGCGCGCCTACGCCTATGCCGGCATCCCCGTCTACCTCCTCATCGACCGGGACAACGACACCGTGGTCGTCCACAGCGCCCCGCAGAACGGCGTCTACCAGAACCGCCGCCCGTACCACTACGGCTCCACGGTCCGTCTCCCCTCACCCGTCGCCATCACCCTGGAAACCGAGAAGCTGAAGGACTACGTCACCTGACCATGAAGGAAACCGCCCACCTCTTACGCAGCGCCGAGAACACGAGCCGTCTGCTGGCATCCATCGAACGTCTGGAAAGGGGCGGCGGTACGGTCCGGAAACTCGCCGATCGGGACCCCGAGCCAGCCTCCACGGAAACGCCCGAGGGCGGCACCCCTTCCTGAGAAGGAGTGCCGCCCTCGAAACGTGAACGTCAGGACAGTGATCGACCAGAGGTCGATCAGAAGTCCATGTCACCGCCCGGCATGCCGCCGCCGGCCGGGGCAGCGCCCGCCTTCTCCGGCTTGTCGGCGATGACGGCCTCGGTGGTGAGGAACAGCGCGGCGATGGAGGCCGCGTTCTGCAGGGCGGAGCGCGTCACCTTCGCCGGGTCGAGGATGCCCTCGGCGATCATGTCGACGTACTCACCGGTCGCGGCGTTCAGACCGTGGCCGACCGTCAGGTTCCGCACCTTCTCGACGACGACGCCGCCCTCGAGGCCGGCGTTGACGGCGATCTGCTTCAGCGGGGCCTCGAGGGCCAGCTTCACAGCGGCGGCACCGGTGGCCTCGTCGCCTTCGAGCTCCAGCTTCTCGAAGACCTGGGTGGCCTGGAGCAGGGCCACGCCACCACCGGCGACGATGCCCTCCTCGACGGCCGCCTTCGCGTTGCGAACGGCGTCCTCGATGCGGTGCTTGCGCTCCTTGAGCTCGACCTCGGTCGCGGCACCGGCCTTGATGACCGCAACACCGCCGGCGAGCTTCGCCAGGCGCTCCTGCAGCTTCTCGCGGTCGTAGTCGCTGTCCGAGTTCTCGATCTCGGCGCGGATCTGGTTGACGCGGCCCTGGACCTGGTCGCTGTCACCGGCACCGTCGACGATGGTCGTCTCGTCCTTGGTGATGACGACCTTGCGGGCGCGGCCGAGCAGGTCGAGACCGGCGTTCTCCAGCTTGAGGCCGACCTCCTCGGAGATGACGGTGCCACCGGTGAGGATGGCGATGTCGCCGAGCATGGCCTTGCGGCGGTCACCGAAGCCCGGGGCCTTGACGGCGACGGACTTGAAGGTGCCACGGATCTTGTTGACGACCAGGGTCGACAGGGCCTCGCCCTCGACGTCCTCGGCGATGATCAGCAGCGGCTTGCCGGACTGCATGACCTTCTCGAGGAGCGGAAGGAGGTCCTTCACGTTCGAGATCTTGGAGTTGACGATCAGGATGTACGGGTCGTCGAGCGACGCCTCCATACGCTCCATGTCGGTGGCGAAGTACGCCGAGATGTAGCCCTTGTCGAAGCGCATACCCTCGGTGAGCTCCAGCTCCAGACCGAAGGTCTGGGACTCCTCGACGGTGATGACGCCTTCCTTGCCGACCTTGTCCATGGCCTCGGCGATGAGCTCGCCGATCTGGGTGTCGGCGGCGGAGATGGAGGCCGTCGAAGCGATCTGCTCCTTGGTCTCGACATCCTTCGCCTGCTCGAGGAGGGCGCCGGAGACGGCCTCGACGGCCTTCTCGATGCCGCGCTTCAGAGCCATCGGGTTGGCACCGGCGGCCACGTTGCGCAGACCCTCGCGCACCAGGGCCTGGGCCAGGACGGTCGCGGTCGTCGTGCCGTCACCGGCGACGTCGTCCGTCTTCTTCGCGACCTCCTTGACCAGCTCGGCGCCGATCTTCTCGTACGGGTCCTCGAGCTCGATCTCCTTGGCGATGGAGACACCATCGTTGGTGATCGTGGGGGCGCCCCACTTCTTCTCGAGGACGACGTTGCGACCCTTGGGGCCCAGGGTCACCTTGACGGCGTCGGCGAGCTGGTTCATGCCGCGCTCGAGGCCGCGCCGTGCCTCCTCGTCGAACGCGATGATCTTGGCCATGTGAAGTGGTCCTCCCGGACGATGGGGGTCCCCCCTGCTCCCGCAAGGAGCTTGGGGGAGGAAACGCATCAAACGGATCGTGCTGGCGCCCGCGACGGACGGACCGTGTGCCGTGTGGTTCCTTGCCCCACGCGGCCCTCGGACCTCACCGACCCGACCCAAGTTCTGTCACTCTCACTCGTAGAGTGCTAAGCCCAATGATTAGCACTCGACCCCTGCGAGTGCAAGCGCCTCTCCCGGATCTCCGGGTCATGCCGGGGCGCGACCGGGCGCACACGAGGGGCCCGTACCCCAGTGGGATACGAGCCCCTCGCGATGCTTGCTTCGGTGGTCGATCGCGCCGAGCTAGACGGCGAGCTTGACCATGTCCGCCTGCGGACCCTTCTGGCCCTGCGAGATCTCGAACTCGACTCGCTGACCTTCTTCAAGGGTGCGGTAGCCGTCCATCTGGATCGCGCTGTAGTGGACGAAAACATCCGCACCACCGTCGACCGCGATGAAGCCGTACCCCTTCTCCGCGTTGAACCACTTGACGGTGCCCTGAGCCATGCCTAACTCCCCTATTACTGGCCCTTGCACAGGACCGCACTTCGCGGACCCGGGTCAGACCTCACTCCCATGGATGGGGGTGTGCGCCGGAACGCGTCGACCGCCGCTGAATGTATCTGTCCAACTGCCGTCTGCAACAGGTCAGTCGGACGAGAATTCTGGGCACGCCCAATCGGCGATATGCGGAGAATTCGCCGGAATCCAGGGCAAGTCGGGCCAGTCAAATGCCACGAAAGGCTCAAAGAGGCGGCTCGCTTTGGCTACTTCTTGTCGGCCCCGGGCCGACTTCGTATATGCACTCGGCACAAACGGCGAAGCAGCTTTCCCAACTGTACCGCGCTCAACCATGCAGAATTGCCCCCTCCGTTTGTGAGCGGGAGAGGGCAATTCAGATTACGCAGGGAACTTGCGGAAAAGGATCACCCGCCGGCGACCGCCGGAATGATCGACACGCCCGCGCCGTCCGGAGTGGCCGTCTCCAGGCCCTGCTCGAAGCGGACGTCGTCGTCGTTGACGTACACGTTCACGAAGCGGCGCAGCTTGCCCTGGTCGTCCAGGACACGGGCGGCGATGCCGGTGTGGTTCTTCTCCAGGTCGGCGATGACCTCACCGAGGGTCGCCCCCTCGGCGGCAACCTCGGCCTGCCCGCCCGTGTAGGTACGCAGAATGGTGGGAATACGAACGTTCACGCTCATGGGGTTCACCTTTGAGATACGTGGAGTGGGCGCCCCTGGAAGGAGCGCGGGGAACTGCGCGGCGAGGACTAACCGGCCAGACCCGCGGAGCGGAACGCCTCAAGGCTGGGCTTGATCGTCGCGGTGGCCTGCGAAGTCTCAGCGACGGCGTCCAGCGTCTTCAGGCCATCTCCGGTGTTCAGCACCACCGTGGTGAGCGCCGGGTCGATGAGCCCCGCCTCGATCAGCTTCTTGGTGACGCCCACCGTCACACCCCCGGCGGTCTCCGCGAAGATCCCCTCCGTGCGCGCGAGCAGCTTGATCGCGTCGACGACCTGCTCGTCGTTCACGTCCTCCACCGCACCGCCCGTACGCCGCGCGATGTCGAGCACGTACGGCCCGTCGGCGGGGTTGCCGATGGCCAGCGACTTGGCGATGGTGTTCGGCTTCTGGGGGCGCACCACGTCGTGGCCGGCCTTGAACGCCGCCGACACCGGCGAGCAGCCCTCCGCCTGCGCGCCGAAGATCTTGTACGGCTTGTCGGCCACGAGGCCGAGCGCGATCAGCTCCTTGAGCCCCTTGTCGATCTTCGTGAGCTGCGAGCCCGAGGCGATCGGGATGACCAGCTGGTCGGGCAGCTCCCAGCCGAGCTGCTCGCAGATCTCGTACGCGAGGGTCTTGGAGCCCTCGCCGTAGTACGGCCGGAGGTTGACGTTGACGAAGCCCCAGCCCTCGCCCAGCGGGTCGCCGATCAGCTCGGAGCAGAAGCGGTTCACGTCGTCGTAGTTGCCCTCGATGCCGACCAGCTCGCCGCCGTAGACCGCGGCCATGACGACCTTGCCCTGCTCCAGGTCGTGCGGGATGAACACGCAGGAGCGGAAGCCCGCGCGGGCGGCGGCGGCACCGACGGCGCCCGCGAGGTTGCCGGTGGAGGAGCAGGAGAGCGTGGTGAAGCCGAAGGCCCTGGCCGCCTCCAGCGCCTGCGCGACGACGCGGTCCTTGAAGGAGTGCGTGGGGTTGCCGGAGTCGTCCTTGACGAACAACTTGCCCTGCTCGACGCCCAGTTCCCGCGCGAGGTTGTCGGCCTTGACGAGCTTGGTCCAGCCGGGGTTGAGGTTCGGCTTGTCGGCGACGTCGGCGGGGACGGGCAGCAGCGGGGCGTAGCGCCAGATGTTGGCGGGCCCGGCCTCGATCCGCTTGCGCAGGGCTTCCGGGTCGCCGAGGGGCAGGTCGTACGCGACTTCGAGGGGGCCGAAACACTCGGCGCAGGCGAAGATCGGGCCGAGCGGGAAGCGCGTTCCGCACTCGCGGCAGGAGAGACCCGAGGCGGGACCGAGGTCAACGGTCGGGGCGGGGGTTTCGGTGGCGACAGTCTGCACAGCCATGGAGGCGAGGCCCTTTCTCCTCATCTTCCCCGCGGCGCATCTCGCCGCGAGACGGAATTGGCACCTTCCCCACCGTGACCTCGCGGTCGGCGGGAGGGTTGCCGGGGCTTCAACGGGCCGTATCCCTCTGCCCCTCTGGATGAGCGGTATTCGATTGTGGGTTTCAGTTGTGGATCGTTGCCGATCACGCGACGGTGACCCCGACATGCGATGGTCACCGGCGTTGTTCAAGACTGTAACCGAAGCCCTGGACCCTTGAGATAGTCGTCCGAACCGCGAGATGGATCACATATGGGAGGACCCTGACCGTGCTGGAAGAGGTCGAGCGCTGGCTGAACAGGCGTTCCTGGTCGGTCGCCGACCGCCCCTTGGACCGGCTCGTCGCCGCCAAGCGCGCGTCCGGCGCCACGGTGAGCGTCGTGCTGCCCGCCCTCGACGAACAGGAGACGGTCGGCGCGATCGTCACCGAGATCCGCCGCGCGCTGATGGAGCGCGCCCCGCTCGTCGACGAGCTGGTGGTGATCGACTCCGGCTCCTCGGACCGCACGGCAGAGGTGGCCCGGAAGGCCGGCGCCAAGGTCGTCCACCGGGACGAGATCCTGCCGCGCGTCGCGCCGCTCCCCGGCAAGGGCGAGGTGCTGTGGCGCTCGCTGCTGGTGACGGGCGGCGACATCGTGGCGTTCGTCGACGCGGACCTCAGGGAGTTCTCCGCCGACTTCGTCTCGGGGATAGTCGGCCCGCTGCTGACCGACCCGGACGTGGCGTTCGTGAAGGCCATGTACGACCGGCCGCTCGGCGAGGCCGCCGGTCAGGGCGGCCGGGTGACGGAGCTGATGGCGCGGCCGCTGCTGAACATGCACTGGCCGCAGCTGGCCGGTTTCGTGCAGCCGCTCGGCGGTGAGTACGCGGCCCGCAGGTCCCTCCTTGAGCGGCTGCCGTTCCCCGTCGGATACGGCGTGGAGCTGGGGCTGCTCGTGGACGCGCTGCACACGGTGGGCCTGGACGCGCTGGCGCAGGTCGACGTCGGGGTGCGCAAGCACCGCCACCAGGACGGGCAGGCGCTCGGCCGGATGGCGGCGGCGATCTACCGGACGGCGCAGGTCCGGCTCGCGCGCGGACATCTCGTACGGCCCGAGCTGACGCAGTTCGAACGGGACGAGGAGGGCGGGCAGGGCTTCGTGCCGCGCACCCACGCCGTGGACACCGAGGAACGGCCGCCCATGACCGGCATCGCGGAGTACGCGCACCGACGCGTGGCGTGAGGCCGGGAACCGTACGTTTGCCCGCCGCCCGGACGGGCTACGTTTTGCCACATGGTGTCCGATCCGGCTCAGTCAGCAGCAGCGCAGGTACTCGTCGCGTCCAACCGCGGCCCCGTCTCGTACACAGTGGGAGAGGACGGTGAACTGACCGCCAAGCGCGGCGGCGGCGGCCTCGTCTCCGGCCTGAGCGCCATCGGCGACTCCTCCGAGGATCCCGCCGCCCTGTGGGTGTGCGCGGCGCTCTCCGAGGGCGACCGGGAGGCGGTGCGGCGCGGCGTCGGCGAGCCGGGCGTGCGGATGCTCGACGTCGACGCGGGCTCCCGCGAGGGCGTGCACGCCGCCGCGTACAACGGCATCGCCAACTCGGTCCTGTGGTTCGTCCACCACATGCTCTACCAGACGCCCCTGGAGCCGGTCTTCGGCCCGGAGTTCCGCGCGCAGTGGGCGGCGTACGAGACGTACAACCGCGCGTTCGCCCAGGCGCTGGCGGCCGAGGCGGCGCCCGGCGCGGCGGTCCTCGTGCAGGACTACCACCTGACGCTGGTCCCCGGCATGCTCCGCGAACTCCGCGAGGACCTGCGGATCGGCCACTTCTCGCACACCCCGTGGGCGCCCGCCGACTACTTCCGGATGCTGCCGGACGACGTGGCCGAGCAGGTGCTGCGCGGCATGCTCGGCGCCGACCGGCTGGGCTTCCTCACCAGCCGCTGGGCGGACGCGTTCACGGAGTGCTGCGTGCGCGTGCTCGGCGGGACGTCGGGGACGCGGATCGGGGTGCACGGCCTCGGCGCCGACGCCGACTTCCTGCGGGAGCGCTCGCGGCGCGAGGACGTCGAGGAGCGGATGGCGACGCTGCGGCGGCAGGTGGGCGAGGGCCGCAAGACGGTCGTGCGGGTGGACAGGACCGAGCTGTCCAAGAACATCGTGCGCGGCATGCACGCCTACCGCGAGCTCCTGGAGACCCGCCCCGAGTGGCGCGAGCGGGTCGTCCACATCGCCTTCGCCTACCCCTCGCGGCAGGACCTCGCGGTGTACCGCGACTACACCGCGGAGGTCTCACGCGTCGCCGACGAGATCAACTCCGCGTACGGCACGCCCGACTGGACGCCGGTGCTGCTGCACGTCGACGACGACTTCGCCCGCTCCCTCGCGGCGTACCGCCTCGCGGACGTGGCGCTGGTCAACCCCATCCGCGACGGCATGAACCTCGTCGCGAAGGAGGTGCCGGTGGTCTCCGACGAGGGCTGCGCGCTGGTGCTCTCGCGGGAGGCGGGTGCATACGAGGAGCTGGGCGAGGACGCGATCGGCGTCAACCCCTACGACGTCTCGGCCACGGCGGAGGCGTTGCACACCGGTCTTTCGATGCCGGCCGGGGAGCGGGCCGAGCGCACCAAGCGCCTCGCGGCGGCGGCGACGGCGCTGCCGCCGGCCCAGTGGTTCCTGGACCAGCTGCGGGCCCTCACCGGCTGACGGCCGCCGCGATCGACGACAGCAGTCCCACCACGCCCGCCGGGCCGTCCACCACCAGGTCGGCCCGGTCGGAGAGTTCGGCGACCTCCGCGCTGCCGCTGCACACCAGGAGGCCCGCCACGCCGTCCGAGCGGAGTTTCTCGACGGCGGCGAAGGCGGGCAGGTCGCCCAGGTCGTCGCCCGCGTAGAGCACGGACTCCGCGCCGACCTCGCGCAGGTAGGCGGCGAGGGCGACGCCCTTGTCCATGCCCGGCGGCCGCAGTTCGAGGACCATGCGGCCGGGCTCGACGATCAGGCCGTGCCGGGCGGCCAGCTCGGTGAGCGGTGCGCGCAGCGTGTCGTAGGCGGCCTGCGGGTCCTGCGCGCGGCGCGTGTGCACGGCGACGGCGCGGCCCTTCTCCTCTATCCAGGTGCCGCGCCAGGCGCCGATCTCGTCGAGGAAGCCCGGCAGCTCGGCGCGGACGGCCGCGACGCCGGGGTGCGGTTCGGCGGCCTGGACGGTGCCGGTGACCGCGTCCCAGCGCTCGGCGCCGTAGTGCCCGAGGACCACGAGGTGTTCGAGTCCCGGGACGCCCGCGAAGCCGCCGTAGCGCACGGCGACGCCCGCCGGGCGGCCCGTGACCACCGCGACGGACCGCAGGCGCGGGGCGAGGGCGGCGAGCGCGGGCACGGCGTCCGGGTGGGCGCGGGCCTGCTCGGGGTCGGCCACGATCGGGGCGAGCGTGCCGTCGAAGTCGAGGGCCACGACACACCGTTCGGGCCGCGCGAGGAGCGCGGCGAGGCCGTCGTGGCCCGCCGGGGTCACGGGTTCCGGCAGTCCGGGACGCCCGTGCCGGTCGGGCTGCGCGTACGTAGGGTCACCCATGGGCCCGACCTTAACCGTGTCAGCGCTCCTCGCGCCGCGACTCCCGCACCCGGCGCAGCCGATTGACCGTAATCGGGTCGTGCGCGAGGGCCCGGGGATCGTCGAGAAGGGCGTTCAGGAGCTGGTAGTAGCGCACCGGCACCATGCCCAGCTCCTCGCGGACGGCGCGTTCCTTCGCGCCGGGGCCCGGCCAGTCGCGCCGCTCCAGGGCGAGGACGGCACGGTCCCGCTCGGAGAGTTCCTCTTCGGTCATGCCGTCACGCTATTCCGCGTTCTCCGCGGCCGCCGCCCTGCCCTGGATCCGGCCGAGGACCATGGAGGGGTTGCCGTCCTTGGCGACGGTCTTGCCGATGTCCTTCTTGATGTCGGCCGAGACCTGCGCCCACGACGTCTTGCCCACCGGGTAGAGCTGGGAGGTCGGCAGCTCCTTGAGGAACTTGCCCAGCTCGGTGTGGCCGCGGTCCTTGGACATCGCGTCGAACGCGGAGGTCGTCACGGGCAGGATGTCGTACTCGTTGGAGAAGTCGAGCACGTTCTTCTTGCTGTAGACGAAGTCGAGGAACTTGCCGGCCTCCTTGCGGTGGCCGTTCTGCTTGAACGCCATCATCCAGTCGGCGACGCCCATCGTGGCCTGCGCCTTGCCGTTGACGCCGGGCGCCGGCACCATGCCGAACTTCACGCCCTTCTTGGCGGCCATCTTCATCAGCGTCGGGTGGCCGTTGAGCATGCCGACCTCGCCGCGCGAGAACGCCGCGAAGGCTTCGGCGCGGTTCATCTCGCCGGGCGCCTTCGGCCCGGTCAGGCCCTTGCCGACCAGCTCGTCGCGGAGCCAGGCGAACGTCTTGGCGTTCTGCTTGGAGTCGATGTCGTACGAGCCGACGTTGTCGGTGTAACCGCCGCCGCCGCTCAGCATCCACATCAGCGTCTCGGCGGGCGCCTCCTCGGGGCCCAGCGGCAGCGCGTACGGGATCTTCACGCCGCGCGCCTTGAGTGCCTTCGCGGCGGCCTGGAGCCCGCTCCAGCTCTGCGGCGGGGTGAGGCCCGCGTCCTTGAACAGCTTGGTGTTGTAGAACAGCAGGCGCGTGGAGGAGGCGAACGGCATGCCGTACTGGATGCGCTTGACCTCGCCGGCCTGGGCGAGCGGGGCCATGAAGTCGGCCTGGGTGGCGATGGAGAGCAGTTCGTCGGCTTCGTAGAGCTTGCCCTGCGCGGCGTAGTCGGCGTACGCGCCGATCTGCGCCAGGTCGGGGGCGTCGCCCTTCTTGACCATCTCCTTGACCTCGCGGTCCACGTCGTTCCAGGACAGGACGGTCACGTCGACCTTGATGCCGGGGTTGTCGGCCTCGAAGTCCTTGCTGAGCTTGTCCCAGTACTTCTTGGAGCTGTTCGCCGCGGAGTCGCCGTAGTCGGCGGCCACCAGCTTGAGGGTGACGTCGCCGGAGTCGCCGGGACCGCCGCAGCCGGCGAGTACGCCCGCCATGCCCAGTGCGGCCACCGCCGCGGTCAGTCCTGTCACGCGCCGCTGCACAGCTGTCCCACCCTCATTGCCTTCGCGTACCGGGGCTTGTCCGCCCCACCGCTGTCGAACTGCGATTTTCCCCCGAGTTTCCCCCGAGTCCGAACACAAGGTCTACACCAGCCCAGTATCACTTGTGCAACGGACGGCCACGGACGTCCATTGCAGCCCCCGCCCCCTGCCTGCTAAGCACGTCACGTTCACGTCCCGCACGACGAGGAGCCTTGCCGCATGTCGCGTACCGCAGCAGAAATAGCCACTCAGCCCGCCTGCTGGCACCGGGCGGCGGAGGCGGCGGCCTCCTTCACGGGGTTCCCACAGCCGGGTGAGCGGGTCGCCGTCACCGGGTGCGGCACCTCGTGGTTCATGGCCCTCGCGTACGCGGCGCTGCGCGAGGCCTCGGGGCAGGGCGAGACGGACGCCTTCGCCTCCTCGGAGTTCCCGGCCGGGCGGCGCTACGACCGGGTGGTCGCCATCACCCGCTCCGGTACGACGACGGAGGTACTGGAACTGCTCGCGGAGCTGAAGGGCTCGGTCCCGACGCTCGCGCTGACCGCCGACCCGAAGACCCCGGTCATGGACGCGGCCGACACGGTGGCGGTCCTGGACTGGGCGGACGAGGAGTCGGTCGTCCAGACCCGCTTCGCGACGACCGCGCTCGCCTTCCTGCGGGCCGGGCTCGGCGACGTGCCCGGCGTGAAGCCGGTGGCCGAGGCGGCGGTCGACGCGGAGCTGGCGGTGACCGAGCCGCTGCCCGCGGCGGTGCTCGGGGCGGAGCAGTGGACGTTCCTCGGGCGCGGCTGGACGTACGGCCTCGCGTTGGAGGCGGCGCTGAAGATGCGGGAGGCGGCGGGGGCGTGGACGGAGGCGTACCCGGCGATGGAGTACCGCCACGGGCCGATCTCCATCACGGGCCCCGGCCGCGTGGCCTGGGTGTTCGGCACGCTGCCGGAGGGTCTTGCCGGTGATGTGGCCCGGGTCGGTGGTGAGCTCGTCGCCCGCCAGGACGCGGATCCGCTGGCCGACCTGATCCGCGCCCAGCGGCTCGCGGTGGCGCTGGCCGAGTCGCGGGGCTTCGACCCGGACCGCCCGAAGAACCTGACCAGGAGCGTGATTCTCGACTAGCCCCCGCGAAGTGGACTAGACCTTTCGCCCTGTGACGGGCGAGACTGTATCCGTGAGACACGTCATCGCCCTCGATGTGGGCGGCACCGGAATGAAGGCCGCCCTGGTAGGGGCGGACGGCACCCTGCTGCACGCGGCCCGCCGCCCGACGGGCCGCGAGCGCGGCCCGCAGGCGGTCGTCGAGTCCATCCTCGGCTTTGCCGAGGACCTCCGCGCCCACGGCATCGCCCACCTCGGCGAACCGGCCGCGGCGGCGGGCGTCGCCGTGCCCGGCATCGTCGACGCCACCCGAGGCATCGCGGTCTACGCCGCCAACCTCGGCTGGCAGGACGTCCCCCTGAGGGACCTGCTCAGCGCCCGCCTGGCGGGCGTCCCCGTGGCCCTCGGCCACGACGTGCGCACCGGCGGCCTCGCCGAGGGCCGCCTCGGCGCGGGCAAGGGCGCCGACCGCTTCCTGTTCGTGCCGCTCGGCACCGGCATCGCGGGAGCCATCGGCATCGACGGCGCCATCGAACCCGGCGCCCACGGCTCGGCCGGGGAGATCGGCCACATCGTCGTACGCCCCGGCGGGCCGCCCTGCGGCTGCGGCCAGCGCGGCTGCCTGGAGCGCCTCGCCTCCGCGTCCGCGGTGAGCACGGCGTGGGCCGAGGCGAGCGGCGACCCCGAGGCGGACGCCGCGGACTGCGCCAAGGCCGTGGAGTCCGGCGACCCGAGGGCCCAGGAGGTCTGGCAGGACGCGGTCGACGCCCTGGCCGACGGCCTGCTCACCGCCCTCACTCTGCTGGACCCGCGCACCCTGATCATCGGTGGCGGCCTGGCCGAGGCCGGGGAAACGTTGTTCACGCCGCTGCGGGCCGCCGTGGCGGCACGCGTCGTCCAGTTCCAGACGCTGCCGGACATCGTGCCCGCGGCCCTCGGCGATACCGCCGGATGCCTGGGCGCCGGCCTGCTCGCCTGGGACCTCATCGACGGGGCCGCGCCCACCGGCCCCGGTCCCGACCCCGACCCGAACCCGAACCCGACCCCACGGAGGTAACCACCTGATGGCCACTCGCCAGGTTCTCGCCGGTGCCCAGGTGGTACTGCCCACCGGAACCATCACCAACGGCCGCGTGACCGTGGACGGCACCCGCATCGCCGAGAACGCCCCCGCCGACACGCAGGCGCACGCCGACACCCTCGACCTCACCGGCCACTGGGTGGTCCCCGGCTTCGTCGACCTCCACAACCACGGCGGCGGCGGCGCCTCCTTCACCTCCGGCACCGTGGAGGACGTACTCAAGGGCGTCCACACGCACCGCCTGCACGGCACGACCACCCTCGTCGCCTCGACCGTCACCGGCGAGATGGACTTCCTCGCCGAGCGCGCCGGACTCCTCAGCGAACTGGCCGAGCAGGGCGACATCGCCGGCATCCACTTCGAGGGCCCCTTCATCTCCCCCTGCCGCAAGGGCGCCCACAGCGAGGACCTGCTGCGCCACCCCGACCCCGCCGACGTACGCAAGCTGATCGACGCGGCCCGCGGCCGGGCGAAGATGCTCACGCTCGCCACCGAACTGCCCGGCGGCCTCGACTCCGTGCGCCTGCTCGCCGAGCACGGCGTCATCGCGGCCATCGGTCACACCGACGCCACGTACGAGCAGACGGTCGAGGCCATCGACGCGGGCGCCACCGTCGCGACGCACCTCTTCAACGCGATGCCGGGCCTCGGCCACCGCGCGCCCGGCCCCATCGCCGCCCTCCTGGAGGACGAGCGGATCACCGTCGAGCTGATCAACGACGGCACGCACCTGCACCCGGCCGCCCTGGAGCTGGCCTTCCACCGCGCGGGCGCCGACCGCGTCGCGTTCATCACGGACGCGATGGACGCGGCGGGCTTCGGCGACGGCCGGTACATGCTCGGCCCGCTGGAGGTCGAGGTGAGGGACAGCGTGGCGCGGCTCGTCGAGGGCGGCTCCATCGCGGGCTCCACGCTCACCCTGGACCGCGCCTTCAAGCGCTCGGTGAGCGTCGACGGCATCTCCGTGGAGGACACCGTGCGCGCCCTGTGCGCCAACCCGGCGCGGCTCCTCGGCATGGCCGACACCGTGGGCTCCCTGGAGCCGGGCAAGGACGCGGACCTGGTGGTCCTGGACGCGGACTTCGACCTCAAGGGCGTGATGCGCAAGGGCGAATGGGTGGTCAGCCCCGCCTGATCGCGAGGTGGTCGGCCCTCACCCCTGGGCCAACCGCCTTCTGTTTGGCATGATCAGAACCGGCGAAAGAGCGGCAGCGCACAGGCACTTCGGGGGTGGTACGAGTGATGCTCACCGTCACGTTGAACGCGGCGCTCGACCTCACCTACCGCGTCCCCGCCCTCGTCCCGCACACCACGCACCGCGTCACCGAGGTGATCGAGCGCCCCGGCGGCAAGGGCGTGAACGTCGCCCGCGTCCTCGCCGCCCTCGGCCACGAGGTGACCGTCACCGGCTTCGCGGGCGGCGACACCGGGCGCATCCTGCGCGAGCGCCTGGCCGACGAGCCGCGCGTGACGGTCGCGTTCGCCCCCGTCGCGGGCACCACGCGCCGCACCCTCGCCGTGGCCGACGCGGCGACCGGCGACACCACCCAGCTCAACGAACCGGGCCCGGCCGTCACCTCCGCCGAGTGGGCCGCCTTCCTCGGCTCCTACGAGGAGTTGGTGCGCCGCCCCGGCACGACGGCGGTCGCGCTCTGCGGCAGCCTGCCGCCCGGCGTCCCCGTCGGCGCGTACGCCCTGCTCGTACGCGCCGCGCGCGCCGCCCACGTCCCGGTGCTGCTCGACACCAGCGGCGAGCCGCTGCGCCGCGCCGTCGCGGCCCGGCCCGACATCATCAAGCCCAACGCCGAGGAACTCGCCGAGCTGACCGGCTCCCACGAGCCCGCGCGGGCCACCCGCGACGCCCGCCGCAGGGGCGCGCACTCCGTGGTCGCCTCGCTCGGCGCCGACGGCCTGCTGGCCCTCACCCCGGACGGCGGCTGGCAGGCGCGGCCCCGGCCCCGGTGCGGGGCAACCCCACGGGCGCGGGTGACTCGGCGGTCGCCGGACTGCTCTCCGGGCTCGCCGAGGGCCTGCCCTGGCCGGACCGGCTGGCACGCGCCCTCGCCCTGTCGGCGGCGACCGTGGCGGCCCCGGCGGCGGGCGAGTTCGACCGGGCGACATACGAGGACCTGCTGCCCCGGGTCACGGTGACCGGCCGCCCCGCGGCAGCCTGACACCGAACCCACTGAGAAGCGCCCGCCAAGAGCCGTATCCGCACCGCCGCACAACGGGGCGCAGCGCCCCGGGATTTGGGGAGCATCGTGCCACTGGTCAGCACCGGCGAACTCGTGGAGCAGGCCCGCGCCGCGGGTCATGGCGTCGCGGCGTTCAACGTCATCACCCTGGAGCACGCCGAGGCGATCGCGCTGGGCGCCGAGCGCGCGGGCACCCCGGCGATCCTCCAGATCTCCGAGAACGCGGTGAGGTTCCACGGCGGCCGGCTCTCGGCGATCGCGGCCGCGACGGCGGCGGTGGCCCACGCCTCCCCGGCCCGCCTCGCCCTCCACCTGGACCACGTGACGGACGTCGAACTGCTGCGCGCCGCCCACCCGCAGGGGTTCGGCTCCGTCATGTTCGACGCGTCGAAGCTGGCGTACGGCGAGAACGTGAAGGCGACGGCGGACGCGGTGCGCTGGGGCCACGAGCGGGGCATGTGGATCGAGGCCGAGCTGGGCGAGGTGGGCGGCAAGGAGGGCGAGGCACCGCTGGACGCGCACGCGCCCGGGGTGCGCACGGACCCGGCGGAGGCCGCCGCGTACGTCGCGGACACGGGCGTGGACGCGCTCGCGGTGGCCGTCGGCTCCACGCACGCGATGACGGAGCGCACGGCGTCCCTGGACCACGAGTTGATCGCGGCCCTGGCGGCAGCCGTCCCCGTGCCCCTGGTCCTGCACGGCTCAAGCGGCGTGCCGGACGCGGAGATCCGCCGGGCCGTCGCCTCCGGCATGGTGAAGATCAACGTCGGCACGGCCCTCAACACGGCGTTCACGGGTGAGGTGCGCGCGTACCTGAAAGGCGATCCGAAGGGCGTCGACCCCCGGAAATACCTCGTCCCGGCTCGCGAGGCGATGGCCGGGACGGTGGCGGGGTTCCTGGGGCTGCTGAAGCCGCCCCGGGAAGACGGGCGTTGAGGCTCAGCTGCCGTCGCCCTCCATGAGCCACATCTGGTCGATGTTCGCGCCGGTCGTCCCGCACAGGTCGCTCTGGGCGCAGGTGAGCGTCACCGTGTTGGTGCCCTTGGTGAGCTGGACCAGCGCCCACGTGCGCGTCCAGCCCTTCTCCCAGTCGCCTTCCTCCGCGTGGGCGAAGTTCTCCATGTTCAGGGGACGGGTCTGCTTGTTGCCGTTGACGAGGATGGTGGCGTTGGAGTCCTTGCCGGGCACGCCGTAGTTCACCCACAGCTTGTAGGAGCCGGTCTTGGGGATGCCGTTGACGGTCCAGGTGACCTGGGCGCCGACCTTGTCGAACCCGGCCACGTAGACCCCGCCGCCGGCCTTGGCGCCCGGCACGTCGGAGGCCGTCGTCGTGCCGCCCTCCAGCTTCAGGGCCTGCGCGTCCGTCTTCGGCAGCTCGGCCTTCTCCTTCGGCTTCTTCGTCGGCTTCTCGCTGGGCTCGACGGACGCGGCCTGCGACGGCTTGCCGCCGGCCTCCTTGCCGTCGTCCTTCTCGTCGCCGCCGCCGAAGAGCATGGCGGCGCCGATGCCGATGGCGACGACGGCCACCACCGCGATGGCGGCTATCAGCAGCCCCTTGGTGTTGGGCCCCCGGCCGCGGCCGCCGCCCGCGGGCGCGTACTGCGGCGAGGTGACGGGCGCGCCGCCGGGCTGCGCCGCGGGCGCGGTGTAGTGCGCGTTCGGCCGCCCGTACGCCTGCTGCGGCTGCTGCTGCGGGACCTGCTGGCCGTACGTCTGCTGGCCGTAGCCCTGTGAGTACGGCCGCCGGTCGCCGACGGCTCTGACGTGGTTGTACGAGGACCGGGGACCCGGGTACCCATAGCCGCCCCCGCCGCCCGGCGGGGTCGCTCCGGCCGCCTGTCCGTCCTCGTACAGGTAGCCGAACGGATCGTCGTCGCCCTGCGGCGCGCTCGGCGTGTTCTCGCCGTTATTGCCGGGCGTCATTCCCAGGTCACTCCCTCACATCGCTGACGCGGGGAGCCTACCCGGTCCGGCTGGTGCCAACGGGTGGCGTTGACCTCATCGAGACCGTCAGCCGGCCCGCCGCTGCTGCTTGGCACGAGAGCGTTTCTCCACGTACATCCGCTGGTCGGCGGAGTGCAACACTTCGTCCGCCGACATCCCGCAGTGCGCCCAGCCGATGCCGAAACTGGCCCCCACCCGGACCGCCCTGCCGTCGACGCGGATCGGCGGGATGATCGCGTTCCGCAGCCGGACCGCGAGGTCCTGGGCGTCGGCGCGGCCGAGGCCGTCGGCGAGGACGACGAACTCGTCACCGCCGAGCCGTGCCACCGTGTCCCCGTCCCGTACCCCGTTGGTGAGCCTTCTCGCCACCTCGATGAGGACGGCGTCGCCGGTGTGGTGCCCGAACCGGTCGTTGATCGACTTGAAGCCGTCGAGGTCGCAGAAGAGGACCGCGAGCCCCTTGGTCCCGTCGTCGACGTCCCCTTCGCGGCCCTCGGGGGCGATGGTGTGGACGTGGTGGTCGAATCCCTCGTCGTGCTGGTTCGAGGCGTGCCCGAAGTCGAAGCCGTGTTCGTAGGCGGCGTCGAGGGAGTCCACGGCGCTCGGGCGGCCCGCGTGCGGCCTGCGGCACAGGCGGGCGCTGAGCCGGGACCGCAGCTCGGCGGAGTTGGGCAGCCCGGTGAGCGAGTCGTGCGAGGCCCGGTGGGCGAGCTGCAGCTCGCGCCGCTTGCGCTCCTCGATGTCCTCGACGTGTGTGAGCAGGAACCGGGGCCCGTCGGCGGCGTCGGCGACCACGGAATTGCGCAGCGACACCCACACATACGTCCCGTCGCGCCGCGCGAGGCGCAGCTCGGCCCGGCCACCCTCGGCGGAGGTGCGCAGGAGGGTGCCGATGTCCTCGGGGTGGACGAGGTCGGAGAAGGAGTAGCGCCGCATGGCGGAGGCGGGCCGCCCGAGGAGGCGGCACAGGGCGTCGTTCGTCCGCAGGAGCCGGCCGTGCTGGTCGCCGCCCATCTCGGCGATGGCCATGCCGGAGGGGGCGTACTCGAAGGCCTGCCGGAAGGACTCCTCGCTGGCCCGCAGTGCCTGCTGCTCGCGCTCCAGGCGGACCAGGGCGCGCTGCATGTTGGCGCGCAGCCGGGCGTTGCTGATCGCGATGGCGGCCTGGAAGGCGTACATCTGGAGGGCCTCGCGGCCCCAGGCGCCGGGCCTGCGGCCGTTGCGCGGGCGGTCCACGGAGATCACGCCGAGCAGTTCGCCGCCGGCCGCGCCGGTCGCGTACATGGGGGCGAAGAGGCGGTCGGCGGGGTGCCACTCGTCCTCGAAGCGGGGCTCGGGGCCCTCGGTGTACCACTGCGGGACGTCGTCGTCGTCGAGGACCCAGCCCTCGGTGTACGAGATGAAGCGCAGGGCGCCCCACGGCTCGCCCATGGCGAGGCGGCGCTCCCAGGCGTCACGGGAGCCGACGCGGCCGGTGATGAGGGCCTCGGCGGCGGTGTTGCCCGCGAAGGCGGCGACGACGAGGTCGCCGTCGGGGCGCACGAGATTGACGCAGGCCAGTTCATAGCCAAGGCCGTTGACGACGCCGTCGGCGACGGTCTGCAGCGTGTCCGCCAGGCTCCGGGCCGTGTTCAGCTCCGCTACCACCTGATGCAGCTGCCGCAGGGTCGCAAGACGGACGTACGGCTCCGACTCGGTCTCCATGCTCGTTCTCCCCGAGACCTCGACAGCAATCCAGGATGCGCGGCGCCCGCAGTGACTTTCTGTGCCCTTGTGCCCTCAGTGTCTTATTGCCACCGTCACTGAATCACAGCGAGCTGCCCACTCGGTACACAGGGTCAACAAAATATGGGTCCTGTGACTCAAGTCACAGGTGGGGCGCCGCCGTTGGTCCAGTCCCTTGGTCTGGTCCACTGCCCCGCGCGGCACTGGGTGCCACCCCTCTCCGCCTCGGGTCCTAGGACCGGCCTCGGCCCCGGGGCCGATGTGGTGCCGGGGGCGTCCGGGCTAGCGTCGCCACTGTGGCTCACGTATTGAAGACTCCCCCGGCCCCGCCTTCCCCCCGCCGCCCGTCACCGGGTGGGCATGCTGACGGGGTGAGCAACGACGAGTTCCGCGCGGCGATGTCCCGTCTGGCGGCGGGCGTGGTCCTGGTGACGGCGCGCGAGCCGGGCCTGGACCCCGACGACCCGGACGCCCCCGCGGGCGAGGACGTGGGCATGACGGCGACCGCCTTCCTGTCCGTCTCGCTGGACCCGCCCCTGGTCATGGTGAGCCTGCGCGAGGGCTCCCGGATGGACGACCTGCTCGCCGAGCAGCCGCTGTGGGCGGTCTCGGTGCTCGCGGAGAGCCAGCGGCACGTCGCGGGGCGTTTCGCGATGAAGGGCCGGATCAGCGACCGGCTGCTCTTCGAGGACATCCCCTACGTGCGGGGCACGGAGTCCGGCGCCCCGCTGATCGGCGGCGCGCTGTCGACCCTGGAGTGCCGCACGGAGCAGACGGTGGCCGCGGGCGACCACACGCTGGTGATCGGCCGCGTGTTGACTGCGTCGCTGCCGGCCGGGGAGGGCGGGCCGCTGCTGTACTTCCGGGGGAAGTACCGGCAACTGGGCTGAGCCCTGGCCCCCGTAAGGGGCGCGGGGAACTGCGCGCTCAGCCCGCGAAGAGCCGCAGACGCGTGTGCCGAGAACCCGCAGCCGACTGCGGAACGCTCGCTTCGTGCGGCTGCGGCGCTTCGCTCGCCGCGCCTGTTCGGCGTGCGGCCGGTCGGGCGCGGTGGCCTCGGCGAGCAGGGCGGCCAGCCGGGTCGCGGCCATCTCCCTGTTCCGCCACTGGGAGCGATGCTCGCTCGCCCGTACGCTGACGACGCCGTCGACGAGCCGGGAGCCGAGCCGCTCCAGAGCACGCCGCTTCCACACCTCGGGCAACGCGTCGGTGTTCGCGAGGTCGAACCGCAGCTCCACCTGGGAGTCACTGGTGTTGACGTGCTGACCACCCGGCCCTGACGACCGCGAGAAACGCCACATGAGCTCGGCCTCGGGCAGGGAGACGGAGCCGCGGATGACATGGGGACCGGACATGTCCCCCATGGTCCCGCGTCTGTCGGGCTCACGTCACGCCCTTTTAGGGGAACGTAAAGAAAGTAAAGCCATGCGGAACCTTGGGGACCCCGGTCGGCGTTGGGACCAGTGAAGGTAGCTTCGTCCCCAGTACGAAGCCCGTACGCACTGACTTTTCACGCGGTGCGTCGTAAACGAGGGAAGGGACTCCCAACAATGGCAGTAAGCCTGTCCAAGGGTGGCAACGTCTCGCTTACCAAGGAGGCTCCGGGCCTGACCGCCGTCACCGTGGGGCTCGGCTGGGACGTCCGCACCACCACCGGCACCGACTTCGACCTGGACGCCTCCGCCATCGCGGTGAACACGCAGGGCAAGGTCTTCTCCGACCAGCACTTCGTCTTCTTCAACAACAAGGCGACGCCGGACCAGACCATCGTTCACACCGGTGACAACGTCACGGGCCAGGGCGAGGGCGACGACGAGCAGATCAACGTCAACCTCGCGGGTCTGCCGGCCGACATCGAGAAGATCGTCTTCCCGGTCTCGATCTACGACGCCGAGAACCGCTCGCAGAACTTCGGCCAGGTGCGGAACGCGTTCATCCGCATCATCAACCAGGCCGGTGGCACGGAGATCGCCCGCTACGACCTCTCCGAGGACGCCGCCACCGAGACCGCCATGGTCTTCGGCGAGCTGTACCGCAACGGCGCGGAGTGGAAGTTCCGCGCCGTCGGCCAGGGCTACGCCTCGGGCCTGGTCGGCATCGCCCAGGACTTCGGCGTCAACGTCTGAGCCGACAGCTCCGGCTGATCACGCTCCCCAGAGGGCCCCGGCACGTGTGCCGGGGCCCTCTGGCGTGCGCGGAACCACGACGGTCACCGGAAAGTCCCAGGCAGCGCCTATTATAGTTCCTGTAATAGTCCGTGGACCCGAAGAGAAGAGTGGAGCATCCGTGGCCGCCACCGCGTGGACCCGCGCCGCGCTGCCCCTGTGCCTGCTCGGCATCCTCGACGGCGAGGAGAAGAGCTACGGCTACGCCCTGCTCGGCCGCCTCGCCGACGCGGGACTCGAAGGAGTCAAGGCCGCGACGCTCTACCCCGCGCTCACCCGCCTCGAAGAAGAAGGCGCCGTGGCCGTCGAGTGGGGCGCGGGCGAAGGCGGCCCCGGACGGAAGTACTACCGGATCACCGAGGAGGGGCGGGCGAGGCTGCGGCGTGACCAGGCCGCGTGGGGTGACTTCACCCGGACCGTCGCCTCGCTCCTCGGCAAGGGGGACGACAGTGGGCAAGACTCGTACGGCTGAGCTGGACTGGGCCCGCGAGGAGGACCAGGAGTGGGCCGACACCGTCCACGTACGGCTCGCGCTCGACCATGACATGCCCCTCGGGCTCACCGAGGAGGCGCTCGCCGAGGCGCACCAGCTGGTGCACGAGGCCGGGCTGCCGGCGCATGAGGTGCTCGGCGCCCCGGAGGCGTACGCGTCCGCCGTCGCCGCCGAGCGCGTCAGCGAGGAGCACCGGGCGAGGACCGACGCGCACGGCATGACGCCGGGCGAGGGCGTCCGCGCCGCCTTCGGAACGCTCGGGTGCGTCGGGTTCGTCCTCGGCGTCCTGTACTGGATCGAGGACGGGCTGTGGGTGACGGGCAGTTGGGCCTCGGTCGCCATGAGCGCGACGGTCGTGGCCGTCGTCTCGCTCGGCGCCCTCGCCCTCGTCGCCCGCGCCGCCGGCCGGATCCGGGGCGTGTGGGGCATGCGGGGCTTCCTCGCGTGGGCCGCCTGCGCCCTCGCGGGCGGGGCCGCCGTCGCCTCCGCCACCCCCGACCGGCAGTTGTTCGACGTGCCCGTGCCGGTGCTGATGGCGGGCTGCGCCGCCTGGGCCGTGGGGGCCTACGCGTTCCCGGACGCCACCCTCGACCGCTGGTTCACATCGCGTCCGCACGCCGACGACGAGCAGTGGCTGGCGCGGCTCGAAGGGCTGCTGCGCGGACGGCACGCCATGCCGGCCGTTGAGGCGCGCGGCCATGTGCGGGAGGCCCGGCAGCATCTCGCCGGGGGGACGGGCGGCGAGCGCGCCGAGGACGTCTTCGGCGACGTCGAGGTGTACGCCATGCGGCTGGCCGAAGGGCCCCGCAAGCGTCAGCGGCTCGCCCGCCGCAAGCTGTACCGCGCGGCCGCGTTGGCCGCGATGTTCGCCGTGCTCGCCGTCGACGAGGCCCTCGAAGCGGGCCGCTTCTCGGGCTGGGTCGCCTGTTACGTGGGCGCGTCCGGCTGCTGGCTGTGGACCATGTTCGCCGAGTGGCGCGAGGCGCGCGGACCGGCCGGGGCGGACCCGTCCCGCTAGGGCCTGTCCGACAATCCCCGTCGTCGCCCGGAGGGCGGCCTCGCGGCGTCAGGTGCGTGCTCTCGGCGTGCCGGGCGTAGGGCCTCGTACTGGATGTACTTGGCTCTGCGCCCGGTGCGGCGAGTGGGGGCACCCCCTGCTCGAAGAGCTCGGGGGAGCGTGCATGGCGTCGCGAGGCAGGCGGGAATGGTCGGACAGGCCCTAGCCTGCCGCGCATGATCCTCGAACCGCTCACCGCCGTCGACGGAGCCCTGCCCGGTCACCTCCTCACCGAGGTGACCGCGCTGTA
This sequence comes from Streptomyces sp. 135, assembly GCF_020026305.1. Taxonomy (NCBI): domain Bacteria; kingdom Bacillati; phylum Actinomycetota; class Actinomycetes; order Kitasatosporales; family Streptomycetaceae; genus Streptomyces; species Streptomyces sp. 135. The sequence continues at coordinate 3,914,769 of NZ_CP075691.1, forward strand.
CGCGGCGAACCGGGAGTTCTCCGCCCTCAGCGGGGACTTCCCCGACCCCGACGGCATCCGCGTCGAGCAGGTCACCAAGGCGCTCGCGGATGGACTGGCCCACCCCGACGCCAAGGTGCTGCTCGCCCGCTCCGAGGGGCGGCTCGCCGGTGTCGTCATCACCCTCGCCCGCCGTCCCGATCCCGCCGATCCCGACCCGTGGATCGGACTGCTGATCGTGGCCGCGGAGCTGCACCGTACGGGCGTGGGCCGGGAGTTGGTGCGCCTCGTCGAGGACCGCTTGCGGGCGGCGGGGCACGCGGCGGTGCGCCTCGCCGTCCTGGAGAACAACCCCGCCGCCCTGCGCTTTTGGACCGCGCTCGGCTATCTCGTCATCGGGCACCGCGAGGACCGCGCCCCGCACCGGCCGTGCGCGGTCCTGCGCAAGCCCCTGTGAGCACGCCTCAGGGGCGGTCGGGCTTGCCGTCGCCGTACAGCCAGTCGCCCCAGATCCGGCCGACCTTCTCGCGCGCCTCGTCGCTGCCCGCGTGCTTCTCCACGTACTCGGTGAAGTCCCTGGTGTCCGCGTTCTTGTGCCGGTACGTCTTCGCCCAGCCCTGCACGATGTCGTAGAACGCGTCGTCGCCCACCGCCCGGCGGATCTTGTGGATGACCATCGCGCCACGCTCGTAGACCGGCGGATCCGAGATGTGCGCGGCGTCCGTCGGCTTGGCGGGCGGGAAGTCCCAGATCGCCTCGTTGTCCTCGGCGTCCTCGTAGTAGTCGCCCTCGTACAGCGCCTCGAAGGTGTCCTGCGCGCTGTCGCCGCCCTGGTCCTCCTCGTACAGCCACTCCGCGTACGTCGCGAAGCCCTCGTTGAGCCACATGTCCCGCCAGGACCTCGGCGTGACGGAGTCGCCGAACCACTGGTGGGCCATCTCGTGGACGATGAGCCCGGTCTCCGGGGGGCCGGGGAAGACGGGCCTGGTCTGCGTCTCCAGGGCGTACGCGGCGTCCTCCTCGCGGTCGACGATCGCGCCGGCCGAGGAGAACGGGTACGGCCCGAAGTTGTACTCCGCCCACTCCAGGATGTCCGGGATCTTCGCGAGCGCCTTCTTGCCCGCCCTCGCCTGCGAGGGGTCGACGGCCGTGATGACCGGCAGCCCGTCCTCGGTCGCCGTCGTCTTCATCTCGTACTCCCCGACGGCCACGGTCGCCAGATAACTCGCCATCGGTTCGGCGCTGTGCCAGGCGAAGGTGGTGCGGCCGTTCTTGGTCGACTCGCGCGTCAACTCGCCGTTGGAGACGGCCGTCACCCCCTTGGGGACGGTGATCGCTATGTCGTACGAGGCCTTGTCGCTCGGGTGGTGGTTACCGGGGAACCACGCCATGGAGCCGGCCGGCTGGCCGAGCGCGAGCGCGCCGTCCGCCGTCTTGAGCCAGCCCTCCTCGGAGCCGTCCGCGTCGGTGATGGTCTCGGGGGTGCCGGAGTAGCGGACGGTCGCCACGAACGTCTCGCCCCGGTCGAGTTCGTCGGCCGGGCGGACCCTCAGCTCCTGGCCCGCGCGCTGGAAGCGGGCCGCCTTGCCCTCGACGGTGACCGCCGAGACGTCGAGGCCCTTGAGGTCGAGGTTGAAGGAGCTGAGGTTCTTCGCGGCGCGGGCGGTGATCTCGGCGGTGCCGGTGAGGTGGCGCCCTTCCGGGTCGTAGCCGAGGGTCAGGCCGTAGTGCGTGACGTCGTAACCGCCGTTGCCCAGCTTCGGGAAGTACGGGTCGCGCACGCCGTCCGCCCCGGGGGTGCCGTCCACACCCGAGCCGGCGCACCCGCTGACGGCGACGAGCAGCGCGAGGGCGCAGGCGAGGGTACGGGGCACGGTGGCGGCTCGGGCGGCCGGAGATCGCAGGTCCACGCCGGTGATCTTATGCGGCAATTGTTCGGTGTTGGGCCGGCCGACCCTGACGCGGTGCCCCCGACGGGGAGCCCGGAGACCGGAAATCCCGGGAGCCTGGGGCACCCTGAAATCAGCGGGCGAGGGCTGTCACGCCCGCTCGCGCGAACTTCTCGTCCAGGTCGCCGCTCGGGGCGCCCGCGACGCCGATGCCCGCGATGGGCGCGCCCTTGGCGGTCACCGGGGCGCCGCCCGCGAGGAACAGCGTGCCGGGGATGTCCTTCAGGTTCGGGGCCTGCTCCAGGCGCTTGGCCAGCTCGGAGGTGGGCGCGTTCCAGGAGACGGCGGTGTAGGCCTTCTTCTCGGCCGACTCGTACGACTGCGGGCCCGCGCCGTCGCCGCGCAACGTGACGACGGTGTTGCCGTTGCGGTCGACGACGGCCACGGTGACGCGCTGGTTCTCCTTCTTCGCGGCGTCCAGCGCGGCCTGCGCGGCCTTCGTGGCGGCGGCCACCGTGAGGTGCGTGGAGTGGGTGAGGTTCTTGTCGCCCGCGTCGGCGGTGACGGCGGCCTTGGTGGCGGCGTCGGGGGTGCCGGCGCTGGCGGAGACGGCACCGAAGGTCCCGGCGCCGAGGGCGGCGACGGCGACGGCACCGGTGAGGACGCGGGTACGGCGGGAGAGCTTCTGCATCGGGACTCCTGGTGGTGTGGGCTGCCTGATGTGCGGTGACGCCTCAATCCTCAGCCGGGTCCCACCCCGCACCCCTCGGCGTACCGGCTGGGAGCCGGACGCCACCCGACCGACAACGGGGTCAGCCGATCGGTTGACCCGAGCGTGGCCCCACCGGGTCACAATGAGGGTGTTTGCCCAGTTCAACGCACGCGTCACGGCATCACGACGAGAGGGTGGCCCACAGTGGACCGACACAGGCCGACCCCGCACCCGCCAAGCCCAGTCCCAGGTCCAGGTCCAGGTCCAGTCACCCTTCGCTCCCACCCGGCGGGCACCGCACCCGACCCCGACGCCCGCTGGCTGGCAGCCGTCATGCACGCCGCGTTCTTCCTCCTCCTCGGCGCCTCGCTGGCCCGCTTCCTGCTGCGGCACCCCGGTGAGCCGCGCACGCCATGGATCATCGCGCTCTCGGTGACACTCGCGCTGCTGTACGCCCTGCCGTCCCCCGTCGCCGCGCTGACGCGGAAGGACCCGGCGTCGTACTCCTCGGGACCGGCGCTCGGCGCGGCGCCGGGTGCCCGCCGCCTCCTGTGGCTCGGCACGGTGGTCACGGTCTGGGTGGTCCTCGTCGTGCTCGCGCCGAGCTTCGCGTGGTGCGCGGTGCCGCTGTTCTACTCCGGGCTCCGTACGCTGCCGACACGCGCCGCGCTCGCCCTGGTGGCCGTCCTGACGGCGTTCGTCGTCGCGGCGCAGCTGGAGCTCGCGGGCCGCTTCGACCCGAACCTGCTGCTCGCGCCGCCCGCCGTGGCGGCGGTGGCCGCCGCCGTCTTCGTGCACATGCAGCGCCAGGCGGCACGTCAGCGCGAACTCATCGACGACCTTCTCCGCACCCGCCGCGAACTGGCCGCCACCGAACGCCGCGAGGGCACCCTCGCCGAACGCCAGCGCCTGTCCATGGAGATCCACGACACCCTCGCCCAGGGCCTGTCCAGCCAGCAGATGCTGCTCCAGGCCGCCGACCGCCTCTGGGACACGGACCCGGCCAGGGCCCGCACCCACGTCCGTACCGCCGAGTCGATCACGGAACGGGGGCTCGCCGAGGCCCGCCGTTTCGTGCACGACCTGGCGCCCGCCGACCTCGCGGACGGCGGCGGCCTCGCCGAGGCCCTGCGGGCGCTCGCGGAACGGGAGTCGGACGCGAACCTGACCGTCCGCTTCCACGCGGAGGGCGCCCCGGTGCCGCTGCCCGACCGGGTCAGCTCGGCGCTGCTGCGTATCGCGCAGGGCGCGCTGGCCAACGTACGCGAACACGCGGACGCCACCACGGCGGCGCTGACCCTGACGCTCCTGGACGACCAGGTGGTCCTGGACGTGGCGGACGACGGCCGCGGCTTCACACCACCCGCGGCGGGGGAAGCGGCGGCAGGCGTACGAGGCCACGGCCTGCCCGCGATCCGCGCGCGGGCGGGCCAGCTCGGCGGCACACTGACCATCGAGTCGGCGCCGGGCGAGGGCACGGTCCTTTCCGTATCGATCCCGTTGGAGTCCCCGTCATGAACGTCATGAACGCACCTCGCCGGCCGGTACGTCAGCCGGTACGTCTCCTGGTCTGCGACGACCACGTGGTCGTACGCGCGGGCCTGCTCGCCCTGCTCGGCAGCGCGCCGGACATCGAGGTGGTCGGCGAGGCGGGCACGGGCGAGGAGGCGGCCGCCCTGGCCGCCAAGCTGACGCCGGACGTGGTCCTGATGGACCTCCAGCTGGGCGAGGGCATCGACGGCGTGGAGGCGACGCGACGCATCACCTCGCCCTCTCCCGGCGCCCCGCCCCACGTCCTGGTCCTGACGACCTACGACACGGACGCGGACATCACGCGGGCGATCGAGGCGGGCGCGACGGGGTACCTGCTGAAGGCGGAACGCCCCGAGGAGCTGTTCTCCGCGATCCACGCCGCGTCCCAGGGACGCACCGCGCTCTCGCCCCCGGTCGCCTCCCGCGTCATGGCCCGCATGCGGGCCCCGAGGCCCACCCTCACGGACCGGGAACGCGACATCCTCGGCCAGCTCTCGCGGGGCCTCGGCAACCGTGAGATCGCCCGCGCCCTGTTCATCAGCGAGGCCACGGTCAAGACCCACCTGGGCCGGATCTACGACAAGCTGGGCGTCGACACGCGAGCGGGTGCGGTGGCGGTGGCGAAGGAGCAGCGGCTGCTGCCGTGAGGGCGGCTCCGGCGTGACACCATCGACCCGTGCTCGACATCGGCTACGCCCTCTCCGCCCGCTTCCCGGACCCCCCTGAGCTGGACTACGGCCGGGCGGACGTCCACACCCTGCGTCACGACCTGTTCTGCGGGGACGTGTACCTGGCGGACACCAAGGCGGACCGGGAACTGTCCACAGCCTGGGGATGGGTTCCCGTACTGGACTTCGCGTGGGCGCTGTGCGACATCGTGGAGAGCCTGGACCGGGATCCGCTCGGCAGCCGGGCCTCCCGCCCCCAGTACGCGGAACTGGACTTCACGGAGTCCACGGACCGCATGCTCTTCGCGCGCCGCTTCGGCTGGGTGGACATCGAGGCGGACTGGATGGACCCCGAGGAGCCGCCGCTGAGCTTCTCCCACGCGGAGTTGCGGCGCGAGGCCCGTGACTTCCTCCACGACCTCATCGCGGACCTCACGGACCTCCACGACTCCCTCGCGGACAACCCCGCGATCTGGTCCCTCCAGTCCCGCTACCCCCGTATCCCCCCAGCAGGCCCCTGACCGCCCCCGGCGGTCCCCCTGACCCGCCGCTCCGCGCCGGATCTCCCCCACCCACCCGCCCGTTACTCGGCATCGAGACACCGAGGCAGGGCCAGGGAAGGCTGAGCCCCGCCCACAGCCGACCGCGCCCCGAGCCGAACAAAACCCACCGACGCCCCACAGCGGCTCGCCCGCGGCCGGGAGAACACATGAGCCGCAGACGCCCCACAGACGCACGGGATGAGCGACCAGACGCGCGCGAGGCACAGCCGTGGTGGTCGCCCGGGCGCCGAAGCAGCAAATCGCCCGCGCCAAGATAGCGAGCACGGACATACCCCCGCGGCCCCGCCCCCAAGACGCACCCCAGGCGACCAGCACCGGCACCCCCACCGACCCGCACCCCAGGCGACCAGCACCGGACCCCCACCGGCCCACACCCCAGGCGACCACCGGCTACTTCCCCACCCCAGCCACCCGCACCCCCACCTCCGCCGCAAACCCCGCCGCCAACTCGATCAACTGCTCAGGACTGATCACCGCCCCGGCCAACGCCCCCAACCCCCGCGCAACATCCAGCTCCCCCACCGCCCGCAGATCCACGTCCTTCATCCGCACCCCACTGAAGTCCACCCGCCGCAGCACACACCCCCGAAACTCCACCCGCTCCAAGGACGCGAGCCCGAAGTCCGGCTCCACCAACACGCACTCCTCGAAGATCACATCCCGCAACCGCGCCTTCCGCAGATTCAGGTAGTCGATCTTCCCGCCCCGCACCACGACCCGCTCCAGCACACTCCCGTGCAACTGCACGCCACCGAGCCGCGCGTCGACCACCTCCACATCCCGCAGCGACGCCTCCGCGAGATCGGTCCCCACCCCCCGCAGCCCGGTGAGCACGGAGTCGACGAACCGCGCCCTGGCAAGGCGGGTCTCACCGACCCCGCACCCCGACACCGCGCAGTCCATGAACAGCGCCCCGCCCGCGTCCTGCCCCCCGAGTTCGAGCCCGCGGAACTCGACCCCGTCGTAATCCCCGTCGGGCTCCAGCTCCCCGCCCCCGAAGGGCCGCAGCGGCGGCAACCGCACCTCGGCCCGCCGAGCCTCCTTGACCACGCCCCCGCGCGCGGCACCCCGCGAGCCCTTCGCCACCTTCGCCTTCTGAGCCATGCCCCCATCGTGCCCGCCACCACTGACAACGCCACAACGCCCGCCCGTCCCCCCACGTCCACCCACCCCACACCCCCCGAGGGATGTCACATCCCCCCACCCCCCACCCGTCCACCTCGTGAAGGGAACGCCAGAACCCACAACCGACACCCCGCACCCCGAGGGAGCCCCCGCAATGCCCCAAGCCACCCACCTGACCATCGTCGGCGGCGGCTTCGCCGGCCTCACCGCGGCCATCACCGCCGCCGAGGCCGGCGCCCGCGTGACGCTGCACGAGTCCCACCACACCCTCGGCGGCCGCGCCCGCACCTCAGAGGGCCCGTACCGGACGAACGAGGGCCCGCACGCCCTCTACAACGGCGGCCCCCACTGGACCTGGCTCAAGCAACGCGACCTCATCGGCCCCCTGGCCCCCCTGCCACCCCTCGAAGGCACCCGGCTGCGCCTCCACCACCACGGCACGCTGCACCGCGTACCACCGCTCGCCATGCTCAAGCTGCTGCGCCGCAAGCCCGAACAGGCCCCGGTGGACCAGGATTTCACCACGTGGGCAACGGCCCAGGTCGGCGAGGAGGGCGCACGCGCCGCCGCGCACTACGTCGCCGTGGCGACGTTCCACCACGACCCTGGTTCGCTCTCCGCCCGCTTCGTACAGGAACGCCTGCGCCGCGCGGCGAAGCTGCCTCCCGAGGCGCACTACCCCCGGGGCGGCTGGGCCTCGGTCATCGACCGCATGGCGGCGCTCGCCTGGAACCTGGGCGTACGCGTGGAGACGCTGGCCCGCGTCGACAGCCTCGCCGACGTCCCCCGCAACGGCCCGGTCATCGTGGCGACGTCCCTCGACGCGGCCCGGCGCCTCTGCGGCGACGACTCCCTGCGCTGGGAGAGCGGCCGCACCGCCTTGGTCGACCTGGCGTTCCGCACCCGCAGGGGGGACGCGTTCGCGGTGTCGGACCTGGACCGGACAGGCTGGGTGGAGCGCTTCACCGCCCAGGACCGCACGCTGGCCCCGGCGGGCGAACAGCTCGTCCAGGCCCAGATCCCCCTCTCTCCCGCCGAGACGAAGGCGGACGGCGTGGCCCGCGCCGAACACCTGCTCGACCTCGGCTTCGACGGCTGGCGCGAACGCCTGACGTGGCGCCGCGCCTCGGTGGCGAACGGCCGTACGGGCGCGCTGGACCGCCCGGGCACCACCTGGCGGGACCGCCCGAGGATCGACCGCGGCCACGGCGTCTACCTGGCGGGCGACCAGGTCGCGGCGCCGGGCCTGCTGTCCGAGGTGTCGTTCAACAGCGCGGTGGAGGCGGTGACCCTGGCGCTGACGAGGTCGAGGCTCGACCTCAAGTCCGCATCGGGCTGACAGCCGGAGCGCCGAGGTCACGCGGCCGAAATCCACTCGTCGGCACAGCACCCGGGAACTACCGTCCGTTATATGGATATGGAACCTGTCCAACCCCCCACCCAGTCCACGCAACCACTCACCCAGACCACGCAACCCCCAGCCCAGCCCACCCGACCCCCAGCCCAATCCACCCAACCCTCCATCCGGTTCGGCGACATCCCCGAGGCAGCGATCGACCGCGCCCTGTCCCTCGCGTACCTCGTCTTCCACGAGAGCCCGCAGGACGAGAAGCGCAAGCACCACCGCGACCTGCTGCTCGGCTGCGTCCGCGTCGGTGCCTACGACGAGGGCGAACTGGTCGGCTTCCTCGCGGCGCTCCCCTTCACCATCTCGGTGCCGGGCGGTGAACTGCCCTGCCCCGGCCTGACGTTCGTATCCGTGGCACCGACGCACCGCCGACGCGGCGTACTCACCGGGATGATCAGGGAGCTGTTCGGAAAGCTCGTGGCCGACGGCGCGCCCGTCGCCGCGCTGTGGGCGTCCGAGGACGCGATCTACGGCAGGTTCGGCTTCGGCCCGGCCACCCTCGGCAACACCGTGGAGATCGACTCCCGCCGCCCGCTGGCCCTGCGCATCGCCCCGGACACCCGCCCGCTGCGCCTGCTCGACCCGGCCGACGTCCCGGACGTGCTCGGCCCGTACCACGACCGCACCCTCACCGAGCGCCCCGGCCGCCTCGCCCGCACGGAGGCCTGGTGGCGCGAGGAGTGGATGGTGGAGGAGGACGAGGACGACGACGAGCTGTCACCGCCCCGCGTCGTCACCCTCGGCGACCCCGGCGGCCCGATCGCCGGTTACGCGATCTACCGCACCCGGACCTGCGACGACGCCCCCGGCCTTGTCCGCCTGGACGACCTGGAGGCGGACACCCCGGCCGCCGCGGCCGCCCTGTGGCGCTATCTCGCCTCGATCGACCTGACGGGCGTGATCCGCGCCTGGGGCCGGCCCCAGGACGACCCGCTGCTCCTCTTCGCCGCCGACCGCGACCAGGTGCGCGTCACGGGCCAGTTCCCCGGCCTGCGGGTCCGCCTCGTCGACGTACGCGCCGCGCTGACCGCCCGCTCCTGGGCGGCCCCGGTGGACATGGTCCTCGACGTGCGCGACGACCACCTCCCCGCGAACGCAGGCCGTCACCACCTGACGGTGACGGCAGCGGCGGCGACGGCAGACGGCCACGCCACGTACGAGAGGACGGACCGCTCGGCGGACCTCACCCTCGACGTACGCGACCTGGCCGCCTGCTACTTCGGCGGGACACCCGTGGAGTCCCTCGTCCGCGCGGGCCTCGCCCAGGAGCACACACCGGGCACGGCCCGGGCACTGGACGCGGCACTCCGCACGGCCCTGCTGCCGCACACGGTCGACGAGTTCTGAGTAAGCCGTAAGGGGGCCCAAGGGGTTAAGGGGTCCAAGGGCCCAAGGGGCCTAAGGAGTCACGACCCGAGCGCGGTGAGCGCGTCGTCCGTCAGCCGGTACACGGTCCACTCGTCCTGGGGCCGCGCGCCGAGCGACTTGTAGAAGTTGATGGAGGGTTCGTTCCAGTCGAGGACGGACCACTCCAGCCGCTCATAGCCGCGCTCGACGCAGATCCGGGCGAGCTCGGTGAGGAGCGCCTTGCCGTGCCCGCCGCCGCGCGCCTCGGGACGTACGTACAGGTCCTCCAGGTAGATCCCGTGCACGCCGCGCCACGTGGAGAAGTTGAGGAACCACAGCGAGAAGCCGACCACCTCGCCGGACACGTCGTCCTGCGCGATGTGCGCGAACGCCGCGGGCCGCTCGCCGAACAGCGCCTCGCGCAGCTGCTCCTCCGTGGCCTTCGCCTCGTCGGGCGCCTTCTCGTACGTGGCGAGGTCGCGGACCAGGGCGTGGATGACGGGGATGTCGGCGGGTGTGGCGGTACGAATCATGGGGGCAGGCTAGCCAGCGGCGGCCGGCCCGGGTCAACGCCGTCTCACCAGCCGGGCCTCCGCCCCACCGGGGACAGGGCCCCTCACCGCTCCAACAGCCGCCGCGCGATCTCCATGTCGTCGGGCACCGGCGGCCGCCCGTCCTCGATCTCCCACAGCGCGTTCTGCAGCACCCGCCCGAGCGTCCAGGCGCGCGCCCGCTCCCGGTCGAGCCCGAGGACCTCGGTCATCGCGTCGAACCGCCACAGCACCTCATCGGGCTCGAACCGGTTGTCGAGGGCGGGCCACAGGTCGAACCCGGGGTCTCCGGCCAGCGGCTTGGGGTCGATGGCGAGCCACGGCTCACGCTCGCCGGCCAGGACGTTCTCGAAGTGGAGGTCCCAGTGGAGCAGCCGGTCGCCGGCCTCGCCCAGCACCTCGCGCACCGCGCCCCCGCACCGCTCCACGAGCGCGCGCTCGGCCGGGTCGGGGATCGACTTCAGGGCGCCGGGCAGGTCGTCGACCATCCGCGCCGCGATGTCGCCGAGCCGCCGCATGCCGGCCGGAGCGGGCCCGGCGGTCAGCCGGGCGAGGAGCCGGGCGAGGACGAGGACGGCCTCACGGGTGTCGGCCATCGTGGACAGCATCCGCCGCGAATCCAGACGTTCGAGCAGCATCGTGCCGGTCCCGGCGTCGTGCTCCAGCAGCCGCACCGCCCCGTCCCCGTCCCAGATCCGCAGCGCGACCGGCTCCCCCTCGGTCTCCTCGTCGAGCACCTGGAACTTGACCGCGGCGGGCGTCCCGTCGGCGCACACCACGGGCAGCACGAGCGCGGCCATGCCGTGCATCGGCTCCCCGTCCGGCGTCAGATCCCACCGCTCGACGAACTCCCGTACGCGCGCGGGCAGTACGTCGATGAAGGCGCGCCCCGCGGCACCGGCGTACAGGTGCTGCGAGGCGACCAACTCGTCCGGAACACGAATATCGATCACGCCCGGCACGCTACCGAAGACCGTCCGGTCGGCGTCAGGAAATTCCGGCCGCCTTCAGCTCCTTGGCGAACGCCGCCTGATCGTAGAGCGAGTCACCGGCGGCCTTCTCACCGTCGATGAGGACGGTCGGCGTGCCCTCGATCCCGTCGTCGGTGAAGGCCGTCATCGCCTCACCGACCCACTTCTTGTACGTCCCGTTGGTCACCGCCTTGTCGAAGGCGGCGCCCCGCAGCCCGTCGACCTTGTCGGCGATCTTCAGCAGGAAGGCGGGGGTGTAGGCGTCGTCCGACTCCTCCTCGGGCTGGTTGGCGAAGACGGCGGCGTGGTACTGCGGGAATTTGCCGGCCTCCACCGCCGCCCGCAGCGCGTTCGCCGCGTTCACCGAGCCGCTGCCGCCGAGGTTCTTGTCGAGGAACGAGGCGATCGTGTACTCGATCTTGACCTTGCCGTCGGCCACCGGCTCCACCAGCGCCTGCGCCCCGCCCTCCTCGAACTTCTTGCAGAACGGGCAGCGCGAGTCCTCGTACACCTTGACCGTATGCCCGGCCTTCGGGTCGCCGACGGTGATCACGCCGCCCTTCACCGAGGCGGCGACGTCGGCGAGCCGGGCGCTGGACGCCGGCGGAGCCTTCGCCTCGGGGGCGCCGGCGTCGGGAGCCTCGGAGCCGGGACCCTTGGACTTCGGCGCGGCCGACGAGGTCTTGTCCGCTCCGCCGCCGTTGTCACCGCCGTCGGGACCACAGGCGGACGCGGTCACGCCGATGAGTGCCGCGGCGGCCACCGCGGTGGCGACGCGCACGGTCCTGCGTCCGGCCTTGTGTACGGCCATGAGTTGAGCCCTCCCAGTTTGCGACACGTACCGCTCAAAGTATCGGAGCCCATCCCGCGCCTCCCCCTGCCCACCGCCCCCACCTGCGCAGTACCGTCCGCCCATGAGCAGCAGCACGACCCACACGGACAACGCGAACGGCCCGGTCAACGGCGGCATATCGTTCTGGTACGCGGACGACGGCCTGCCCACGACCCGCGAACCCCTGACCTCCGACGCCACGGCGGACGTCTGCGTCGTCGGCGGCGGCTACACCGGCCTCTGGACGGCGTACTACCTGAAGAAGGCGGCGCCCTTCCTCCGCATCACCGTCCTGGAACAGAAGTTCTGCGGCTACGGCGCCTCCGGCCGCAACGGCGGCTGGCTCTACAACGGCGTCGCCGGCCGCGACCGCTACGCCAAACTGCATGGCCACGAGGCGGCGGTCCGCCTCCAGCAGGCCATGAACGAGACGGTCGACGAGGTGGTCCGCACCGCGGCACAGGAGTCGATCGAGGCGGACATCCACCGGGGCGGCGTCCTCGAAGTGGCGTACACACCCGCCCAGTTGGCGCGCCTGAAGGCGTTCCACGAGACGGAACTCTCCTACGGCGAGAAGGACCGCACGCTGCACGGCGCCCGCGAGACCGCCGAGCGCGTGCGCGTCGCGGGCGCCGTCGGCTCCACCTGGACCCCGCACGGCGCCCGCCTGCACCCGGTGAAGCTGGTCAAGGGCCTGGCCCGGACCGTGGAGGCCCTCGGCGTGACGATCCACGAGTCGACACCGGTCACGGAGATCAAGCCGAAGCACGCCGTCACCCCGTACGGCACCGTCCGCGCCCCCTACGTGCTGCGCTGCACGGAGGGCTTCACCGCCTCCCTCAAGGGCCAGCGCCGCACCTGGCTCCCCATGAACTCCTCGATGATCGCCACCGAGCCGCTGACTCCGGCCCAGTGGGAGTCCATCGGCTGGGAGGGCCGCGAGACCCTCGGCGACATGGCCCACGCGTACATGTACGCCCAGCGCACCGCCGACGGCCGCATCGCGCTCGGCGGCCGCGGCGTCCCCTACCGCTACGGCTCGAAGACGGACAACGACGGCCGCACCGGCCCCGCCACGATCGAGGCCCTGCACACCATCCTGACCCGCTTCTTCCCCCAGCTCACCGGCGTCCGCGTCACCCACGCCTGGTCCGGCGTCCTCGGCGTCCCCCGCGACTGGTGCGCGACGGTCACCCTGGACCGCGCGACGGGCCTCGGCTGGGCGGGCGGCTACGTCGGCTCGGGCGTCGCCACCGCCAATCTCGCCGCCCGCACCCTGCGCGACCTGGTCCAGCAGGACTCGGGCCAGGCGGGCCCCACCGACCTGACGGCCCTCCCCTGGGTCAACCACAAGGTCCGCAAGTGGGAACCGGAACCCTTCCGCTGGCTCGGCGTCCACGGCATGTACGCCACGTACAACGCGGCCGACCACCGCGAACGCACCACCCACACCACGACGCCCTCCCGCCTGGCCCGCCTCGCGGACCGGGTGGCGGGCCGCCACTAAGAACCGAGGAGAACAACATGGCGGACTGGCGTCCCCTGCCGCTCGGATCGTCGCTCAACGGCGCGCCATCGGCTCCCGCGCCCGCACCGGTGATCGGCAAGCTGGAGATCCTCCCTTTCAACGACCTGTCATGGGAGGACTTCGAACGTCTGCAGTGGCGGGTGATGCGGGACGTGGAGGGCCTGCGTCACGCCCAGTTGTACGGAGATCGCGGCCAGGAACAGTACGGCCTCGACATCGTCGCCCTGGCGTCGGACGGCAGCGGCACCGCGCTGCAGAGCAAGAAGTACCGTCGTTTCGGCGCGGCGGAGATCAGGGCGGCCGTCAACAAGTTCCGCATGACGGTGCGCCCCTTCTCCGTCGACCGCCTCATCATCGGGGTGGCCGCCACGGTCCGGAGTGTCCGGGCGGTCGAGGAACTCGCCGTACAGCGCCAGGCGCTCCACCCGATCGGCCTGGAGTTGTGGGACGCGCAGGAACTGTCGTATCTCCTGCGCGGGCGACCGGACATCGTCATCGAGTTCTTCGGCATGCCCACCGCAGAGGCGTTCTGCCTCCCCTTCAGGATCGACGTAAGCGTCGTGCCCAACGCAGAGGCCGTGGCTGTCCGTGAGGCGATCGCGCGCACTCCTGAGGTCACCACGGGCGCCCAGGAACTCTTCGACGAAGCAGCCGCGGCCGCCGAACCCGCGCATGCGCTCGCGCTCATCGAGGCGGGACAAGCGAAACTCCGTGACGCGGGATTCGGGCCGCATGCCGCACAGCACGACAAGGAACGCGTACGCCTGCTTGCCGGCTTGGGCCGCGTCGACGAAGCCGCGCGCCACGTCCTGGACGACTTCTGGGACGCTCTCGACCGGGGACTGTCGGCGACGGCGCAACTCACACGATCTCGCCTCACCGAGCTGTCGAAGTCCACGACGCACGAGGCCGGGAACGAACAGGTCGAACGCTATCGACGCGTCAGTGAAGCCGCCGTCGACCTCTACATGAACCCGACCGCGTACGTCCCGGACATCGGCACTCTCCGGATCGGAGATCTGCGCGATCAGGCGCGACTCGCGCTGCTCGCCGGTGAGACGGCATTGGCCGACGACGACCGCACATGGCTGACGAGGTCCTTCCCGGCCATCGCCGAACTCGCACGCGGCACGGCCATCGACCGTGTGCTGCGCACGCGGTTGCGACTGCTTGTCGCGGAAGCCACTGCGGACTGGTCGGACCTGCTCGCCGATGCCCGGAAGCTGAGCCTCGGACACGACCTGCTGGGCCTGGTGACCGCACGCTACGCACGTGACTGCGCTCTGCACCAGAAGTTCGAGGAGGCCGATCTCGCGTGGGACGAGGCGGCCGGCGCCGCGTCGCTGGCACGGCAGTGGGGCGAAGCGTCCACCTGGATCTTCAGCCGTCGCGCCTTCCGTGCCCGCTGGAACCCCTACACCAGTGACGACCTGCTCCCCCTGCAGACGGCGATCCGCGGGATGGGAACCTCCGCCCCCCTCGTGCCGGCCGCCGACGGCGCCTACGAGGACGCTCTGACGGCGTTGCACGACCACAGACTCCGGTCCGGGGCGATCGCGGCCCAACGTGCGCTGCGCGATGCCGTGACCGTCGGCGACTGGGCCGGAGAACAACGGGCCCGGCGGGTCCTCGCCTCGATCCTCGCCGAGGCCGACGAGCCCGCGCCGGCTGCTCGTCACCTCATCCGAGCGGGCGCGGCCAAGGCGATCGCGGACCTCGGCACGTCCCGTCCGCGCGAGTTCATCGACGTCGTCGGCGAGTTGGACGCGCCCAACTACTGGGAGGCCGGCACGAGTTACAGGCTGCTGGCGACACAGGCGGACCTGGTACCGGACGACCGCGTCGACGCGGTGGCGAAGCGCCTCGTCGAGGAGCTGTCGGCCGCGGAGGCAGGACTACGGCCGGATCTGGTCTCCTGCGCCACGTCGAGATACAACAACGCGATCAAGGCGCTGGCAGGAATCGCCGACCGCCTCGACGCGACCCGCGCGGACGACGTACTGAGCCACTTCGAGAAGCAGCCGCCCGTGGAGGAGAACCATTACCGGTACCACGATGAGGACGAAGCGGTCGCGGTGGCCAAGATCGCGCTAACCCTGCCTGCGCTCGCAGATCGCGTCATCCCCCATCTGGTGGTGCTGCTCGGCCGTTCACAAGCGGCGCGCAAGAACAGCACCCTCGCCGCGATCGACAAGCACCAAGCGCTCGCCCGCACCCCCCTTGCCGCCCTCGCGGCAGCAGGAAACCGGTGGGCGAGCGAGATGCTTTCGTTCGAGGACCCCGGCGATCTCGATGCCGGTGTCGTCGCGGACGCCCTGACGAGACTCACGACACCGCTCCACCACACGGCCGGGGTGTACTCCACCGGGACGAACGCGATCGGCGACTCGCATCTCATCCGACACCTGTCACCGGACGACATCGACCGGGCCGTCACCGAGCTCCTCTCCCGGGCCGACGACCCGCACGTCGGATCGAGCGACAGGGGTGACTACCTGATCGCCGCCGCCAACCTTGGCCCTCACCTCGCCAGGTCACAGCAGGACGAACACTTCGAGACCGCGATGCGACTGGCCACCTCCCCCACACCGTCGGACCACGACAGGCTCGACGGGCAGTTCACGCACAAACTCGGGGGGCTTCGCATCGAAGGCAGACCGCGCGACAGTCGTGGCCAAGCAGTGGTGCTCGCCGCCACGCTCGCGACGGACACGGCTCGACGCAGCCAGGTGCGGCGCCTCGTCTACGCACTGCTGGGCGAAGAATCCGATTACTGGCCGACCCGTGCGCTTCAGCAGCTCGGTGACACGGTCAAGGACGATCTCGCCTTCCTGGCGAGCCAGGGATGGGCCATCCGTAGCCTCGCGGCGATCCTGTGGGCCGATCACGGGGAACCCGCACACCTGGGCCACCGCCTGGCCGCCGACCCCGACGTACGCGTCCGCCGCGCGCTCGCCACCGCGCTGCACCGGAGAACCGACGCGTCCCATCCGTCCGTGCGCGAGCAGCTGGCCGCCGATCCCGCCCACAGCGTCAGAGCAGCCCTCCGCCCTTCTCTGCCCACCTCGACATGAGAAAAGCCCAGGTCGGCGAGGAGCCGACCTGGGCTTACACGAGCCCCCTGTCGGATTCGAACCGACGACCTACGCATTACAAGTGCGTTGCTCTGGCCATCTGAGCTAAGGAGGCGCGCACGGCGCTGTACGGATCGTGCCCGAGCAGTGTAACCAACACCGCCCGCGCACCCGTCGAAAATATCCGCGACCACCGACGAACGCCTTCGAGGACCGTCGAGAACCGACGAGAACGCCACGCCCCGACTACTGACAGACCACAGACCTCCGGGGTACGGTCACGACCAGTTCACTCACGTGGACTACACCACTCCCTCTACTCGGATCGTCCGGCACGTTCCTGCCGGTGAAGGGGGCCCTCACCATGGCCACTGTTACGTTCGACAAGGCGACCCGCATCTACCCGGGTGGCGACAAGCCCGCCGTCGACGGCCTCGACATCGAGATCGAGGACGGCGAGTTCCTCGTACTCGTCGGCCCGTCCGGCTGCGGCAAGTCCACCTCGCTCCGCATGCTCGCGGGGCTCGAGGACGTGAACGCCGGTGCCATCCGCATCGGTGACCGCGACGTCACGCACCTGCCGCCCAAGGACCGGGACATCGCCATGGTGTTCCAGAACTACGCGCTCTACCCGCACATGACCGTCGCCGACAACATGGGCTTCGCGCTCAAGATCGCCGGCGTCAACAAGGCCGAGATCCGCCAGAAGGTCGAGGACGCGGCGAAGATCCTGGACCTCACCGAGTACCTGGGCCGCAAGCCCAAGGCGCTCTCCGGCGGTCAGCGCCAGCGCGTGGCCATGGGCCGCGCCATCGTGCGCGAGCCCCAGGTGTTCCTCATGGACGAGCCGCTCTCCAACCTCGACGCCAAGCTGCGCGTGTCGACGCGTACGCAGATCGCGTCGCTCCAGCGCCGCCTCGGCATCACCACCGTCTACGTCACCCACGACCAGGTCGAGGCCATGACCATGGGCGACCGCGTGGCGGTCCTCAAGGACGGGCTCCTCCAGCAGGTCGACTCGCCCCGCAACATGTACGACCGCCCGGCGAACCTCTTCGTCGCGGGCTTCATCGGCTCCCCCGCCATGAACCTCGTCGAGGTCCCGATCACGGACGGCGGCGTGAAGTTCGGCAACTCCGTGGTGCCGGTCAGTCGCGAGGCCCTGAGCGCCGCCGCCGACCGCGGCGACCGCACGGTCACCGTCGGCGTCCGCCCGGAGCACTTCGACATCGTCGAGCAGGACGGCGCCGCCGTGAAGTCCCTCTCCAAGGAGACCGCGGACGCCCCGGCCGGCCTCGCCGTCTCCGTGAACGTCGTCGAGGAGCTCGGCGCCGACGGCTACGTCTACGGCTCCGCCGAGGTCAACGGCGAGCACAAGGACCTCGTGGTCCGCGTGAACGGCCGCCGGGTCCCGGAGAAGGGCGCCCAGCTGCACGTCGTACCGCGCCCGGGCGAGACCCACGTCTTCTCGACGTCGACGGGCGAGCGCCTCTCCGACTGAGCCCCGCCCCGCCCACCGAGGGGCCCCACGCCGACGCGCGGGGCCCCTCGGCGTATCCGCCGACCCGGAAGGCGGCGACCGTGTTGTCGACGTTGTCGATGTTGTCGACAAATACCCCGGCACACCGGTCATTTCGCCCACACCACGTCAACACCGCGCAAGCAAAACCTTCTTGGGTGTCGCTCGACCGGGTGACTAAATGTCTCCAAATCATCACCTAGCGCTACGCTGCCTCGCGTGACGCACTCCGCCAACTACACCCAGAAGCCGCGCCGAGCCCACCGTGGCCCCGCCCACCGCATCGGCCGCACGCTCGCTCTCGTCCTGCCCGTGATGCTGGTGCTTTCCGGGACCCTCGCGGTCACCAGCGTCAACTGGTCGGGGAACTCCTCGGAATCGATGCTCACCGCATCCGCCGACGACCTCTCCGTGCCGGCCAAGTCCCGCGCCCCGCAGGACATCCTGCGCGACCGGCTCCTCCTCGAGCTCCAGGAGAAGGACCCCGGTGTCGCGCTCACCCACCTCCAGCGGGAGGTGACCCGCCACCCGTCGCTCGCCCGCCACTGCGTCGCCCTCGCCAAGGCCCTCGGCCGCGCCGCCGTGCGGAAGTACGGACCGACCCGCGCCCAGTCCTACTCCAGGCCCGTCTGTGACACGTCCTTCGCGTCGGGCGTGGCCGCCGCCCATCAGAACGGCTGAGCGGGGCGGCTGAGTACAACGGCTGAGCGGGGCGGCGCCTACCGCCGCGTAGGGTTTCCGGCATGACCACGCTGAACCCCACGCAGGCCGTAGTCCTGGCCGGAGGCCAAGGCTCCCGCCTCCGCCCGTACACCGACGACCGGCCCAAGCCGATGGTCGAGATCCCCGGCACGGGGACCCCGATCATCGGCCATCAGCTTGCCTGGCTGGCCGCGGAGGGCGTGACCGACGCCGTCGTCTCCTGCGGCCACCTCGCCGAGGTCCTCCAGGAGTGGCTGGACTCGGCCGACCTGCCGCTGAACGTCACCACGGTCGTCGAGAAGGAACCGCTCGGCCGCGGCGGCGGCCTCAAGTACGCCGCCCGCCACCTCCCGCACGCGGACCAGCCCTGGTACGCGACGAACGGCGACATCTGGACCCGCTTCTCGCTGCGCGACATGGCGGCCTTCCACGCCGAGCGGGACGCCACCGCGACCCTCGCCCTGGCCCGCCCCCGCATCCCGTGGGGCGCCGTAGAGACCGACACGTTCGGCCACATCACGGACTTCGTCGAGGCGCCGCCGTCCCCGTACCTCATCAACGCGGGCGTGTACGTCTTCTCCGCGTCCTTCACCGCGCTCCTGCCGGACCTCGGCGACCACGAGCGCACCACGTTCCCGCGCCTGGCCCGCGAGAAGCGCCTCGCGGGCTTCCCGCTGCCGCAGGGCGCCTACTGGCGCGCGATCGACACCGCGAAGGACCTCACCGAGGCCGCCAAGGAACTGGCCGCCCAGGCCCGTTGACCCCGCTCCCGCCCGCTCCCCGTACGTACGCCGAAGGGGCCCCGCACACACACGGTGCGGGGCCCCTTCGGCGTACGTACCACCGACTCACGGACTCAGTTGCCGAGGACACCGCCCAGCAGTCCGCCCGGCTCCTCGGCCCCGCCGGAGCCACCCGAGCCGCCTGAGCCGCCCGTGCCGCCCCCGGTGCCGCCACCGGTGGTCGACGGCCCCGCGGTCGAGGCCGACGGCTGCTGCTGTTGCTGTTGCTGCTTCGGCGCCGACTGCTGCGGCGGGGCCTGGCCCGTGCTGCTGCCCTGCGTCTGGCTCGGCTGCCCCACCCCGGCCGCACCGGTCTCGGGGACCGCGTCCGGGACCGTCGCGCCCTGCGAGGGACTCGCGGAACCGCCCTCCCGCGTCGGCGACCCGGAGGAGGCGGAGGGGCTCTGCGACCGCTTCTCGCGCCGCTTCTTCGCGGGGTCCTCGGGGAGCGGGGAGCCCGGCAGCACGTTCCTCGGGGCCTCGCCGGGGCCGGGCACGGTGACCCGGTCCGCGTCGCGCACCGCGCCGCCGAGCAGCGAGCCGAGGAGCAGCGTGAGGCCGATGACGACCGCCCCGACGAGCCCGCCGCGCCGCAGCACGCGCCGCCGCAGGTCCCAGATGTCGGCGCGCGGCCCGAGCCTGCGCCAGGCCTCTCCCGCGAGGCGTCCGTCGACGGAGTAGACGGGGGCGCCCGCGATGATCAGCGGCGACCAGGCGGCGAGGTAGATGATGTCCGGCGCGTCGTAGGCGGGGACGGTCTTCCAGCTGACGGTGACGATGAGCGCGGCGGAGAGCAGCACGCCGATCGAGGCGGCGACCCGCTGCCAGAGCCCGAGCACCGTCAGGACGCCGACGACGACCTGGAGGAAGGCGATGCTGAGTCCGGCGCCCACCGGGTGCTGGAGGGCGAAGTCGCGCAGGGGCTCGGCGAGTTCCCAGGGGTGCAGCGAGGTGAGCCACTTGACCATGGAGCCGCGCCGGCCGCCGTCGAAGTAGACGGGGTCGCAGAGCTTGCCCATGCCGGCGTAGATGGAGATGAAGCCGAGGAAGACGCGCAGCGGGAGGAGGACGACGCCGAGGTTCATCCGGCGCCCGGGGTAGTAGGCGTGCCGGACGGGCTCGGCGCCCTGCCGCCGCCTGCGCTCCTCGGCCGTGTCGTCGGCATCGTCGTCGACGTCGGTGCCGTCCACGCCGGCGTTTCCGTCGCCGTACTCGTACTCGTACTTGTAGTCGTACTCGCCGAACCGCTCGTCCTCTTCGGCGAGCCGCTCGTCGTAGTCGCTGCTGGGCATCCGCATCTGCGGCAGCAGCTGGGTCTGGGGGGCGGGTCCGACGGTGGGTGTCGCGGCCGTCCGGGAGGCCTCGGGGCCGTCGTCGAGGGCGACGCGCGGGATGACCTGGGTGGCGCTGCCGTCGTCGTAGGGACCTGCCTCTTCGGCCGAACGGCGCACGCCGCTGCCGCGCACGGCTTGCAGCAGTCCGGTCGCGCCGGGATCGCCGGGCGCGGACTTCCCGCTCCAGACGACGGGCGCGCGGCGCTTGGCGGCGGCCCCCGCGGCGGGGATGCGCACCGTCTCGTCGGAGAGACCCAAGTGCCGTGAGATACGCGGGGATTGGATGCGCCCAGCGGCGGGGAGCTGCACGCGGAAGCTCGCGTGCGAGACGATGACCTGCGCCGGGTCGCTCGGCACCTTCACCATGCTCAGCGCGGGAGCTTCGTCGAAGCCTGACGAGCTTCCCCCTGTGGGAGTGCGGGGTGTTCTGGTGTCCACACTCATCTAACCGAGTGACGTGTGGTTAGGACACTGCCTTGACCGCGCAGAAATGTCCGGACCGCGTCAAAAGATCACCGCGGCCCGGACATCGAGGCATACCTACGCGCGGCGGCGGGCCGCCTCGTAGAGCACCACACCGGCGGCGACCCCCGCGTTCAACGACTCCGCCCCACCCGGCATCGGAATCCGCACCCGGAAGTCGCACGTCTCGCCGACGAGGCGGGACAGGCCCTTGCCCTCGCTGCCGACGACGATGACGACCGGGCCGCTGAGCGCCTCCAGGTCACCGACCTCGTGCTCGCCGTCCGCCGCGAGGCCGACGACGGCGATGCCCGCCTTCTTGTACGCCTCCAGGGCGCGCGTCAGGTTCGTGCAGCGGGCGACCGGCGTCCGCGCGGCCGTGCCGGCCGACGTCTTCCAGGCGCCGGCCGTCATGCCGGCGGCGCGCCGCTCGGGCACGACGACGCCGTGGCCGCCGAACGCCGTCACGGAGCGGACGATCGCGCCGAGGTTGCGCGGGTCCGTCACGCCGTCGAGCGCGACGATCAGCGGGTCGTCACCGGTGTCGTGCGCGGCGGCGACGAGGTCCTCGGGGTGCGCGTACTCGTACGGCGGGACCTGGAGGACGAGGCCCTGGTGGTTGAGGCCGTTCGTCATGCGGTCGAGCTCGGGGCGCGGCGCCTCCATGAGGTGGATGCCGCCGCGCTCGGCCGCGAGCTGGAGCGCCTCGCGGACCCGCTCGTCGTTGTCGATGAACTGCTGGACGTAGAGCGTGGTGGCGGGCACGCCGTCGCGCAGCGCCTCGAAGACCGGGTTGCGGCCGACGACCATCTCGGAGGACGACTTGCCGCCGCGCCCCTTCGGCGCGGGGCGGCGGCCCGCGGCCTTCTTGGCCTTGGCGGTGGCGATGCGGTTCTTCACATGCCCCTTGCGCGCCTCGGCGGGCGGCGTCGGACCCTTGCCCTCAAGGCCGCGGCGCCGATTGCCGCCGCTGCCGACCTGCGCGCCCTTCTTGCCGGACATGCGGCGGTTGTTAGCGGCCATGACCTACCTGTCTGTCGTGTTGCGGGTGCGCGTACGTCCGTACGCGCGAGGGTGTACGTCTATGAAGTGTGCCGCCCACGAGGCCGGGCGGCACATCAGCGGCCCGGTCAGCGCGGACCGAGCGTCCAGCGGGGCCCGCTCGGGCTGTCCTCGATGACCAGGCCCGACTGGCCGAGCTGGTCGCGGATGGCGTCGGCGGTGGCCCAGTCCTTGCGGCCGCGGGCGGCCTCGCGCTGGTCGAGGACCAGGCGTACGAGGCTGTCGACCACGCCGTGGAGGTCTTCGCCGCGGTCGCTCTCGCCACCGGCCCAGTGCGGGTCGAGCGGGTCGAGGCCGAGGACGCCGAGCATGGCCCGCACCTCGGCGAGGCGCGCCACGGCGGCTTCCTTGTCGTCGGCGGCCAGGGCGCTGTTGCCCTGGCGGACCGTGGTGTGCACGATGGCGAGCGCCTGCGGCACGCCCATGTCGTCGTCCATGGCGTCGGCGAACGCGGGCGGCACCTCGGCGGCGGGCTCGACGGTCCCGCCGGCCTTCTCCACCACGCGCTGCACGAAGCCCTCGATGCGGGCGAACGCGGACTCGGCCTCGCGCAGGGCCTCCGGGCTGTACTCGATCATCGAGCGGTAGTGCGGGGTGCCGAGGTAGTAGCGCAGCACGATCGGCCGCCACTCCTTGACCATCTCGGAGACGAGCACCGAATTGCCCAGCGACTTGGACATCTTCTCGCCGCTCATGGTGACCCAGCCGTTGTGCACCCAGTAGCGCGCGAAGGTGTCGCCGAAGGCCTTGGCCTGGGCGATCTCGTTCTCGTGGTGCGGGAAGATCAGGTCGATCCCGCCGCCGTGGATGTCGAACTCGGTGCCCAGGTACTTGTGCGCCATCGCCGAGCACTCCAGGTGCCAGCCGGGACGGCCGCGGCCCCACGGGGTCTCCCAGCTGGGCTCCCCCTCCTTGGCGGCCTTCCACATCGCGAAGTCGCGCGGGTCGCGCTTGCCGGTCTCGCCCTCGCCGGACGGCTGGCGCAGGTCGTCGAGGTCCTGGTTGGAGAGCTCCAGGTAGCCGGGGAAGGACTTCACGTCGAAGTAGACGTTGCCGTCGGCCTCGTAGGCGTGACCGCGCTCGATGAGGCCGCGCATCATCTCGACCATCTCGGTGACGTGGCCGGTGGCGCGCGGCTCGTAGGTGGGCGGCAGGCAGCCGAGCGCGTCGTAACCGCTGTTGAACGCGCGCTCGTTCTCGTACCCGATCGACCACCAGGGGCGGCCCTGCTCGGCCGACTTCTTGATGATCTTGTCGTCGATGTCGGTCACGTTCCGCACGAACGTCACGTCGTAGCCGCGGTAGGCGAACCAGCGGCGCATGATGTCGAAGTTCAGGCCCGAGCGGATGTGCCCGATGTGCGGGGCGGCCTGCACGGTGGCACCACACAGGTAGATCGAGACGCAGCCGTCGTTGAGGGGGCTGAAGTCACGGATCTGCCGGGCGCTGGTGTCGTACAGGCGAATCGTCACCACTCCAGGGTAGTGGGCGCGGGACAGTGCCCCACGCCCCCTGCCCCCACAGGGCAACGCAACCGTGACGTACGACCGTCCTCAGACCCGCCCGACGACCTTGCGCGGCGAGATCCGCACCACGACCCGCGGGGAGTCGTTCACCGAGTCGGGGTTGAACTCCGCGTACTTCTTGCCCGTGTACTTCAGCGACAGCTCGTCGATCAGCTCCTGACCGCCCTCCGTCGTCATCTCCGCCGTGCCGCGGATCTCCGCGTACGTGTACGGCGCGTCGAAGGGCTGGAGCAGCACCGTCACGCGCGGATCGCGGCGGAGGTTCTTCTCCTTGCGGCGGCCGAGCGTGGTGGAGAACAGCACGTCGTCGCCGTCCCGCTTCACCCAGACCGGCGACAGCTGGGGGCTGCCGTCGGGCTGGATGGTGGCGACGGTGATGAACGACGGGGCGTCGAGAAGGGCTTTGAGCTGGTCGGACAGTGCGGCGGACATGGCTTCACTCCTTCGTGGACAGCTGGCTGCGAGAGCCTCGCCTGTACGAGCCATACACCTACCCGATATCCGCGGTGTCCGCCTCAGGGTGCGGTGCGGACCACCAGCGCGGTGGCGATCGCGGCGAGTCCGTCGCCGCGGCCGGGGAAGCCCAGGCCGTCGGTGGTGGCCCCGGAGACCGAGACCGGCGCGCCCGCCGCCTCGGAGAGGACCTTCTGCGCCTCGTCGCGGCGCTTGCCGATCTTCGGGCGGGGGCCGATGACCTGCACGGCCACATTGCCGATGGTGAACCCCGCGTCCCGCACGATGCGGGCGGCCTCGGTGAGGAGGGCCAGGCCCGAGGCGCCGGACCACTCGGGGCGGCCGGTGCCGAAGTGCGCGCCGAGGTCGCCGAGGCCGGCCGCGGAGAACAGCGCGTTGCAGGCGGCGTGCGCCACGACGTCGGCGTCGGAGTGTCCGGCGAGTCCGGGCCCCTCGTCCTCCCACTTCAGGCCCGCGCACCACAGCTCGCGGCCCTCTTCGAAGGCGTGGATGTCGGTGCCGATGCCGACGAGGGGCAGTACGGGGGCCGGGGCAGGCGTCTCAGAAGCCATCGTTGGCCCTCCTGCGGGCGAGCACGGCCTCGGCGAGGACGAGGTCGAGGGGCCGCGTGACCTTGAAGGCCTCCTCGTGGCCGGGCACGACGACGACGGGCAGGCCGAGCTGTTCGACCATGCTCGCGTCGTCCGTGACGTTGTCGGTGACGCTCTCGTGGGCGCGCACCAGCGTGGCGCGGTCGAAGCCCTGCGGGGTCTGCACGGCGCGCAGCCTGGCCCGCTCGGGGGTGGCGACGACGGGCTCGGCCTCGCCCGGCGTCGCGGCCGGCTCGACCTGCTTGACGGTGTCGGTCAGCGGCAGCGCGGGCACCACGGCGGGCGCGCCCTCGCGTACGGCCCGGATGACGCCGTCGACCGTGTCGACGGGCACCAGCGGACGGGCCGCGTCGTGCACGAGCACGATGTCGATGCCGGGCGGCAGCACGTCCAGGCCGGCCCGCACGGACTCCTGGCGGCTCTGCCCGCCGGGCACGACGACGAAGTCGGTCCGCTCGGGCAGCGCGTGGTCGTCGAGGAGGGTCTTGACCTCGGCGGCGCCGTCCGGCGGTGCCACGACGACGACGAGGGAGACGGCCCGGGAGGCCGCCATGGCGCGGATGGCGTGGATGAGCATCGGGGTGCCGTTGAGCGCACGGAGCGCTTTGGGGGCGCCAGGGCCGAGGCGCACGCCCCGTCCTGCCGCGGGAATGACCACCGCGGTACGGGATTCGCTAGACATCGGTTCCGTTCAGGTTTGTGTGCTCGGCCGACGTGGGTATGGCCACACCGTGCCGGGCGCGACATCTTGACCGGACCCTTCCGTGACATCTGGTCGAGCCAGCTGCCCGGGCCCGGCACGCCAACACGGTCTCTGGGGGGCCGCCACCACGTCTGCCCGGGTTCGAACAACATCTGGGCAACTGTGGGCAACGTCTTCGAACACCATCTGGGTACGAACATGCCGCAGCGCCCGGCGACTCCGGTTAAGGGTCAGCGGGCACCGCGGCATCGTTGCGCCATGGGACAGCCGGGGCATGCGCCTCAGGCCGTCCGCGTCAGGACGCGAGGACCTCGTCCAGCAGGGCCTCGGCCTTGTCCTCGTTCGTGTTCTCCGCGAGGGCGAGCTCGCTCACCAGGATCTGCCGAGCCTTGGCGAGCATGCGCTTCTCGCCGGCGGACAGTCCACGCTCCCGCTCCCGACGCCACAGGTCACGCACGACTTCCGCGACCTTGATGACATCGCCGGAGGCGAGCTTCTCGAGATTTGCCTTGTAACGACGCGACCAGTTCGTGGGCTCTTCGGCGTACGGCGCGCGCAGCACCTCGAAGACCCGGTCCAGCCCGTCCTGACCGACCACATCACGCACGCCGACGAACTCCGCATTGTCCGCTGGCACACGCACCGTCAGGTCGCCCTGGGCGACCTTCAGCACCAAGTAGGTCTTGTCCACGCCTTTGATCTGGCGAGTTTCGATGGCCTCGATCAGCGCGGCCCCGTGATGGGGATAGACCACGGTGTCGCCAACCTTGAACGTCATGTGACAGGTACCCCTTCCGTGGCTATCCATCCTAACACGAGAATCGCCTCTTCTGAATGGCGTTTTCGCAGGTCAGGGCATATCTCGGGGCTTGACAACAGCAACAGTGACGTGCTGCGCAGGGCCCCCGGAACCGGGTATTCGCAGGTCGGAGCGGCTCTTCGGGGAGGGAGAAACGTGGGCGATACGCACCCCTCAAGAGCGCCCGGAGAGCCCGATCGTCCCGGTTTGCGCGGTTCCAAGCGGTGAACTTTCGCTGCTCCGTTCGGTGGGCGGAGAGGTGTCCGGGACGTCGCCCGGCGTGATTCCGGAATTGATCAAGCCGTTCGGTGATCAATTCTCCGGGCGGCCGCGCATTCTTTGCCTTCCTTACCGGAAATCCGCCGGACGGGCCCGGCCGACGCCTGCCAGCGGTTATGTGAATGGCGAACGACGGGGCAATGAAGCGGGCGGGGCGAACAGGCACGGTGATAGGCCCGGCGGCCGGTTCCACGACCGCTCCCGCTCCCGGTTCCGCGACCGGTCCGGCACAGCTCGTGGCGCGGAGAGGCGGGTCGGGTGCGGTGGCGCGGGAACGGCTCGGTAACCTAAGCGCGCTGACACACCCTTAGGGCGGCTGCACGGCCGCCCGCCCTCCCTTACCGCCCCCGTTCAAGGAGTTGCCGCCGCCGTGAGCCGCAGCCTTCGACGCGGCGCCCTCGCCGCCACCGCCATCGCGTTCTCGCTCGCCTCGCTCGCCGCGTGCGGCGCGGGCAACAACGCTCAGACGCTGGGGGTCAGGCCGGACCACGCCGCGACCTCCGTCGGTGACATCACGATCCAGAACGCCACGGTCATCACGCAGCCGGACCTGAAGGCCAAGGGCCCGGCCGTCGTCTCCGCGACGATCTTCAACGGAGGCACGACCGACCAGACCCTCGAGTCGATCACGGTCAAGGGTGCCGACGAGAAGGTCGAGATCGCGCCCGCCAAGGGTGACAAGGCCGCCGAGAAGAACGGCCGGCTGACGATCCCGGCCGGCGGCTCGGTCGTCATCGGCGGCAAGGACAACGCCTCCGCCGTCCTGCCCAGCGGCCGCGAAGCGGTCAAGGACGGCGACGCGCAGCAGGTCACGTTCGCCTTCAGCAAGACGGGCGACGTGAACCTGGAGGCCTTCGTCGTGCCGGCCGAGAGCTACTTCACCAAGTGGGGCCCGACCGAGGTGCCGCAGGCGCCGGGCGCCGGGGCGGAGAAGTCCGCGAAGCCGGGGCAGTCCGGGAAGCCGGGCGAGTCCGGTGAGCCGTCGGATCCCGCGGGCTCCGCCGACCCGTCGGGGCACGCCTCCGACGCCGCCGACACGGACCCGTCGGACGCCGCCTCGCACGGCGCGGACACCGGCAACGGCACGGGTACCGGTACCGGCGCCGAGCACTGATCGACGTACGTAGCTGATCGACGTACGCAACTCATCGACGCACGTACGAGAGAGGGCGGGAACCCCACCGGGTTCCCGCCCTCTCTCACGTCTCACGTCCCGCCGCTCGCGGTCTACGGCTCGAACTTGTAGCCGAGGCCGCGGACCGTCACCAGGTAGCGCGGGGCCCCCGGGTCCGGCTCGATCTTCGCGCGCAGCCGCTTGACGTGGACGTCGAGGGTCTTGGTGTCCCCCACGTAGTCCGCGCCCCAGACGCGGTCGATGAGCTGCATACGGGTCAGGACGCGGCCCGCGTTGCGCAGGAGCATCTCCAGGAGGTCGAACTCCTTCAGCGGCAGGTCGATCTTGGAGCCGGAGACGGTGACCACGTGGCGGTCGACGTCCATGCGGACGGGGCCCGCCTCAAGGGCCTGCGGAGCGACCTCCTCCGGCTCGCCGCGGCGGCGCAGGACCGCGCGGATGCGGGCGACCAGTTCGCGCGAGGAGAAGGGCTTGGTGACGTAGTCATCGGCTCCTATCTCCAGACCGACCACCTTGTCGATCTCGCTGTCCTTGGCGGTGACCATGATCACCGGGACGTTGGAGCGGCTGCGCAGCTGACGGCAGACCTCGGTGCCGGGCAGGCCCGGCAGCATGAGGTCGAGCAGGACGAGGTCGGCGCCGTTGCGCTCGAATTCGTCGAGTCCGTCCGGGCCGGTGGCCGCGATGGCGACCTCGAAGCCCTCTTTGCGGAGCATGTAGGACAGAGCGTCGCTGAAGGATTCCTCGTCCTCGACGACGAGCACTCGGGTCACGGAAGGACCTCCGGGGCAGGAATGGGTTCGTACGTAGTGGTCTCGTCGGTCGGGGCGGTACCGGCTCCGGCGCCGGTGCCACCGCCGTGACCTGGTCCGCGGTCGCGGTGCGCGGCCGCCTCCGGCAGCCGCAGGGTGAAGGTGGAGCCCTGTCCCTCGGAGCTCCACACGGTGACCTCCCCGCCGTGGGAGGCGGCCACGTGCTTGACGATGGCGAGGCCGAGGCCGGTGCCGCCGGTGGCCCGGGAGCGGGCCGGGTCGACGCGGTAGAAGCGCTCGAAGATGCGTTCCTTGTCCTTGTCGGAGATGCCGATGCCCTGATCGGTGACGGCGACCTCGATCATGTCGCCGCCGGGCGCGGTGACCCGGCGGGCGGCTATGCCCACGCGGGTGCGGGAGGGGCTGTAGTTGACGGCGTTCTCGACGAGGTTGCCGAGGGCCGCGGCGAGCTGGCCGCGGTTGCCCCAGATCTGGAGCTCGGCGGTGCCGGCCTCCCGGCGCCCGCCCTCGTCCTCGGTGGAGGGGCCCGCGGTCCCTCCTATCGACGCGGCCAGGGTGATCTGTTTGTGGGAGGCCTGGTGGCGGCTGCGGTCGATCGCCTCCGCCACCAGTTCGTCGACGCGTACGGGCTCGGCGTCCTCCAGGGGGTCGTCGTTCTGGACCCGGGAGAGGTCGATGAGCTCCTGGACGAGGTTGGTCAGGCGGGTCGCCTCGATCTGCATGCGGCCCGCGAAGCGTTCGACGGCCTCGGGGTCCTCGGAGGCGTCCATGACGGCCTCGGAGAGGAGGCTGAGGGCGCCCACGGGGGTCTTCAGCTCGTGGGACACGTTCGCGACGAAGTCGCGGCGTACCGCCTCGATGCGGCGGGCCTCCGTGAGGTCCTCGACCAGGAGCAGCACGAGCCGGGAGCCGAGCGGGGCGACGCGGGCGGAGACCGCGAGGGCCTCGCCGCGGCCGGTGCCGCGGCGGGGCAGGTCCAGTTCGACCTGGCGTATCTCGCCGTCCCTGCGGGTGTCGCGGGCCATCTGGAGCATCGGCTCGACGGCGAGCTTGCCGCCGCGCACGAGTCCGAGCGCGTACGCCGCCGAGCTGGCCTTGACCACGCTGTCGGCCTCGTCCAGGACGACGGCCGAGGAGCGCAGCACGGACAGGACCGTGTCCACGCCCGGCGGCAGTACGGCGTCGGTGTGCAGGGAGGTCCGGGTGGGGCGTTTCTGTTCGCGCTCGCTCCAGCGGAACGCCAGCATGGCGATGACGCCGGTGCACACCCCGGCGATCGCTGCCGCTGCGGCGACCGCCGCGTTCACGTCCATGTCCCCAGGTTATGCGCCGGGTGAGTACGGGCCACAGCCATTCGGGTGCGGCCTCGAACACTCGTCGCCCAGAGTTCACCGAGGGGACGGCACCGGTTCATTTCTGCCGAAGGGCCCGGTAGCGGGCTGATCGGAGATGTCGTCCCGTGTCGCCCACAGTTCACCTTGATGACAGGGATGGTTCATTCGAGGTGCCGGAAACGGACGCGTCGGGGCCGCACCGTGGGAGCGTAGGGGCCAGCCCCCTGAGACGTACGAGAGAGGGACAGCCACATGCGGGACGCGTACCACGAGGAACTTGACTCGATCGGCGAGAGCCTGGTCGAGATGGCCCGCCTCGTCGGGTCCGCGATCGGGCGCGCCACGACGGCCATGCTCGACGCCGATCTGAAGCTGGCCGAGAGCGTGATCGCCGCCGACCAGAAGGTGGACGATCTCCAGCACGAGCTGGAGGCGCGTGCGATAGCCCTGCTCGCGCGGCAGCAGCCGGTCGCCACCGACCTGCGCATCGTCGTGACCTCGCTGCGGATGAGCGCCGACCTGGAGCGCTCGGGCGACCTCGCCCAGCACGTCGCCAAGCTGGCCCGGCTGCGCTTCCCGGACTCGGCGGTGCCGCGGGACCTGCACGCCACGATCCTGGAGATGGGCCAGCTCGCGCAGCGCCTGATGGCGAAGGCGGCGGAGGTCATCATCACCAAGGACGTCGACCTCGCGCTCCAGCTGGAGCAGGACGACGACGAGATGGACCAGCTGCACCGCACCCTCTTCCAGCACCTGATGGACGACCGCTGGAAGCACGGCATCGAGACGGCCGTCGACGTGACGCTGCTCGGCCGCTACTACGAGCGCTTCGCGGACCACGCGGTGTCGGTCGCGAAGCGGGTCGTGTACCTGGTCACGGGCGAGCACGCGGACGAGATCCAGTCGTCGGGCCCGGCACCGGTCGAAGGGGCGTAGGCCCCTTTCTACGGGCCCCGCTGGGCTTACGCGCGGTGCCCCGCACGACGTCAGGTGGTCGTGCGGGGCACGGTCTTGCGGGGCACGGTCGTGCGGACGGGCGTCAGCCGCAGCCGCCGCCGCACTGGCAGGAGCCGCCGGACTGGCAGCCGCAGGAGCAGCCGGAGCCGCAGCCGCAGTTCATCGCTATGACCATGGGCTCGGGGGACGCTGTCATGGGTCTCCTCCTCGAAGGCGTACTGGTGTAACGGCGTACCGCTGTACTCGCGTACTGCCTGTCTCCCATTGCAACGCCGCCGGGCAGGGCGCATCAACGGCGCACGCGCGCGTCGGCGGTCCGGGCCCGACCGCCGAACGAGCCGCCCGGCGAAACTCCCTCCACAGCTGTCACAGACATGCCAGAACCAGCACGCAACGGGCTCGGAGTACTTGACGCCGCGTCCTGGCCGTTCCCTGTTGCCGGCCCCGCCCCGGCCTCGGCCTTTGGCATACACGCTCCGCACGTGCCGATCCGGCCGCGGAGGAACGTTTTGCTGCCAAGTGCGGGTGACCGGGCGGCCAGGGAGGGAGGTCGGGGGCTACACAGGAAGGCCGGGACGTTCTCGTACGAGGGGGCCTGGCCGATGGTGCTGACGATCAACGTGGCGGTTCTCCTGGCAGTCGTCATCGTCCTGCGTCTGCGCAGGCGTACGGAGGCGCGCAGCCGCAAGGACGAACAACTGACGGTGGCCATCGTTCTGGTCTTCGGCGTGCTTGTGGCTCCGACGGGGTTCGGGGAGTGGATCGCGGAGGTGGTGGGGGAGTTGGCGCGGGGCATCTCGGATTCGGGCAGCCCGTGAGGTGCCGTCGTTCACGCCCGCGGGACCTCGTCTGTGGCATCCGCTTCAGTTGAGCTTCGCCACGCTGGGGCAGCCGCTCGCCGCCCCTGCACATCACTGGGTGTGGAAGTGCTCGTTGTCCCCCAAGTACCGAGTGAAGCCTCGCCTGAACAGGTCGGCCGCCTCGGCGCCTACTTCCTCAGGGGTATAGCCGGCGCGGACCGCCGCGATGCCGGCGTGATAGTTGAGGTCCAAACAGGCAGACCTGAAGGCCGCGCTGCCCACCGGACTACTCAACCCACCACGGGGCATGGTGCACTGTGCTGCGGCTGCGGCACCGAGCTCAAGGATCTCGTCCCTGCTTCGCGATCTGTCGACCATGGGCTGAACGGTAGCCAAGCTGGTCCGGCCATGTGCCAGGAACGGGAGAGATCGTCGACCACGTGCGGTGACGGGCAGCGTGCATACAGCCCTGCGAAGTGCCGGAGGCAGCACCCGTGTTGTGCCTCGGCGATCCGTTCAGGGCGTCCTCTGTTTGGCAGGCGGCAGAGAGTCGGCGATGCCCTCCGCATCACTGACACCGAGGGGATGACCCTCTGATCCGTAGCTCTATGTGGATCGGTCGGTGGCGGTCATACCGGTCGGGTGACGGCCCTACGAGGACGCTACCGGATCACGGTGAGCTGACGGCACCAGCTAACGAACTCCCGGCCCCGGATGCGCTTCCGCTGGGAGCCGCGCCTGACCGCCCTCGTCCGCGTCTATTGGTGTCAGGTGACGGCTGCGCAGACTGCCAAGGGAACCCGTGAACGGCTCGTAGGAGGTGGTGGTCTTCTCATATCGGGTCGCGATGCCGCGAGGGTGCCGTACGTCGCCAAGGGGCTGCTCTTATAGGTCCACTCACGTGGTACTGCTCCGCTGTCCCGATCCCCCTTCTCGCTCGCTTCGCCCGTCGGAACGCTGTCCGACCCAGACCGTACCCTGGCCGCGTTCACACGACTCAGGAGGTACTACCGTGGACCCCACGACCGCCCACTTCGTCTCGTCCGCCACGGCCCTACCGGCTGCCGCACTCGCGGCGCTGTACGAGGCTTTCATGGAGCGGTGGCCCCGGGGCGGCCGCGAGGGCAGCCGGGTAGCGCGAGTGTCCGCCTCGGAGCACTCCTGGATCGACCACGCCGTCAGATCGGCGCTGCTCCCCCGTGCCGTCGAGCTGGAGCAGGTCCGCACAAGCCTTCACTCGGACAGCAAGTCTGCTTGCGTCATTGGCGCACGGGCGGTGCACAAGCGCATGAAACTGTCCGAGGCTCAGTACCGCGCTCTCCTCGACCCCTTCACTTTGGCCGGTGTCCCCGTGCCCGACCGGGACAGCCTCCGTGGCCATGGCGGCACCTCATGATGACCCCGAAGGGTTACGCGACGGCGTGCCTTAAGGACGAGCTGATGATGCTCGCATGCCTCAAGGTCAGCGGAGCGGTGGGCAGGCCGTGAACGGCGCATCCGAGGTAACGCGCCGCTACCGGCTGCTGCGGGGCGGGCGGGTGGCGCTGGAGATTCGCGGTGAGCCGGGGCTCCTGATCAGCACCTCCGTTCCGCCGCTCCCTGCGGGAACCTCCCCGGTGACGCATTCGTTCGCGACCGCCAGCTTCCAGCTTGCTGAAGCCGAAGGGGAGCTCGGTGCGCTTTTGCGCGAGTCATCCGACCTCGATGCTTTCCTTGAGGCGGCCGCCGGCGCGGGCTACCTGATCCAATTCATCGAGCCGACAAGTGCCCAGGTGCGCCGGCCCTTGTCGGCTGCGGCCGCCGACGGCGCGGCCCCAGGCACCGGCAGTACCGATCGGCTCGTCGCAGTGGGGCTCAGCCTGTTCGCGGAGCACACGACGGATCCGGTCGTGAACATCGTAGAGTTGCCGGACGGACTGGGTATCTGCCTCGTCCACGCCGTGCGCGGTGGCGGCAAAATCTACGTGGCACCCGACGAGTCGACGTTGTTCGTCGGCTCAGCGGTCGACTTCGATGCCGGGCTCGGCGCGTTCCGCGACGGCGTGCGTAACCCCATCAGGTCGGTCACGGGGGCGGATCGTGCCGCTCAACCTGAGCCACGCCGGTAAGGGCGGTTCACAGAGATACGTCGTCAACCGGCCCCGTTCGCTTCTGTGGGTGTCAGGCACCTGAAGGGCGTCCGACTCAAAGACGATCATCCGGGTGCGCGCCACCGGTCCCTGTGCCGCGACGAGTTCCCGTGTCGTGTGTCTTCTGCCGACGAGGGATGAGACCGAGCAGACCCAGAAGACCGGCGAGACCCCAGAGACCCCATCCCCCATCGTCATCGTCCTTGTTGTCGTCAGCCTGCGCTTGACTCTGGGTGGCCTGCACGGTGGCTGCCTGGGCCACCACCGGCGTCTGCGCTGCTGCGGTGACCGCAGTGGGGCCCGCGAGGAGAGTGGCGGCCAGTAGAGCACCGATAGTCACGCGACGCATAATTCCTCCTTGGATGACCCATAGACTGGGCTTTCTACCCATATAGAGTGAATTCGGTGAGGCGCGCAACCCCGGCAGGCACCACAGCGCTCCCTGAAGCGCGGTAGAGCCCATTTCCCGCGCCCTGTACCCAGTAGGGCCATTCGGCCGAATGGGTGACAGGGTGGAGCGCCCCCGCCCACCACTCACCCAGCTCCCATCCCGCCCGCCGTCGACCCACACACCGTGGAGCGAGCGTGGTTCAGGGCGTCCAGGTAGAGCGCGCCACTGTACGAACGACTTGGACGCCCTGGGCCGCGTCTGTTCGGCTTGCCTGGGCCGGCGGTGGACGGGATGGGAGGCCCCAGCACGCCACGACGGGCGCGTCGGCGCAGCGCGGGCGGAGCGGGCCGAAGGCAGGAGCGTCGCCCGGAGCGGAGCCGGGAAGCGCGCCCGGCGGAGTGGAGCGCAGCCGGGGATTGAACCAGTAGAGAAAGCGCAAGCGGGGCGTGGAACTGGCACCCTTCGTCCCGCGCCTGTCGATGCTCGCCACCGACCCAGAGCAGGGCCGCCGAGCTGCTGCCCGTGCTCATCAGGGAAATGGAGGACCGGTACGACCTGATCAAGACCCGCCAGGGCATCGCACCGAGCACGCCGGACGAGGAGATCACCTCCGACATCTGGGGCCTGCCCGAGCACGAACGCCCGGTACCCGTCGTGCTGTTCGTCGACGAAGTGGCCGAACTCTTCCTCGTCGCCACGAAGAAGGACGAGGAACGCCGGGACGAAATGGTCACCCAGCTCATCCGGCTCGCCCAGCTCGGCCGCGCGGCCGGCATCTACCTGGAGGTCTGCGGCCAGCGCTTCGGCGCCGAGCTGGGCAAGGGCGCGACCATGCTGCGGGCCCAGCTGACCGGCCGCGTCTGCCGCAGCGTCAACGACGAAGCCTTCGCCAAGACGGCACTCGGCGACATCGCCCCCGAGGCAGTCCCCGCCGCCTGCGCCATCGCCCCCGAACGGCCCGGCCTCGCCGTGGCCGGCGACACCTCCGGCGGCTGGTCCCGCATCCGCACGCCCTACCTCTCCCTCGGCGACGCCGTCGAGACCTGCCGCGCCTCGGCCCACCTGGTCCCCGACCTGCCCGCGCTCAAGCCCTTCCGGCCCGACGCGCCCCTACAGCCTGCTGAGACTCCGAGTCCGGTCGTGCGGCCTCGACCGGTGACCGACTGACCCGTGTCCCCGCTCATCCCCGGTCGGCGTGACCGCCTCACGCCATGTCCCTACCCCTCCCATGCCCGAATTCGGAAGGAGCCGCAGCATGCGTGCCCACCTGGCCCGTGTCGACGCGGTGCTCGTCCAAGCGGTCATCGCCGCCGCGTTGTCCTTCGCCCACCTGCACGACGTCGCCTCGGCGGCCGGACAGGACGGGTGGAAGGCGTGGGCCTATCCCGTCTCGGTCGACCTGCTGCTCGTCGCCGCCGGGCGCCGTCTGCGGTCCGGCGAGGCGACAGCGGCCGGGTGGTGCTGGTTCCTGATCGCCCTCGCCGCGTCGTTGGGTGCGAACGTCGCCACCGCCGGGCTGCTCGACCTGGACCACGTTCCGGCCTGGCCCCGCATCCTCGTCGCGGGCTGGCCCGCGGCCGCCTTCCTCGGCGGAACCTCCTCGTCACTCGCCGCCGACCGCGCACGACGAGGCCAGTGACGCCGTGGGCCAGGAGACGCCCGAAGACATCGATGACCAGGAGGGCGCGCCCGCTCCCGCACCGGAACCCCCGGCGCCTTTGGCAGTCGAGCCGGTATCGACTCCGCCTCCCGCCTCGCCGCCGGTCGCCGTCCCGGCCGCCATGGTCGAGCACGCCCGCAAAGTCGCCGCCGAGCACCACGCCCGCACCGGAATGGCCATCGACACTCCGACCCCGCGCGCCCGCCTCGGCGTCCCGCCGCCCATGGCCGACGCCATCGTCGCCCAGCTCTGAGTAGAGACCCACGTGAGCGCAAACCGCCGCTTCCGCTCCGTCACCCGCATCGGCCCCCTCCGGGTCAGCACTTCCTACGACGGTCGCGGCCGGGAGAAGCACACCGCAGCCTGTACGGCTCCGTGCTGCGGCTTCTCCGCCGACTATGACAGCCGGGCCGCCGCCGAGCCGGCCGCCCGTACCCACCGCTGCCCCGTCCGCTGAAAGGACCCGCACACCGTGACCGTCAGCCTGCCGCTCGTCGTCCTCCTCGGCCTCTTCGTCTGGGGGAGCGGTCAAGTTCCTCGGCGTCCGCACGTGAATCGTCGTCCTGATCGTCCTCTTCGGCTTCTGGCCCTCGAACCTCGCCGAGTACCCGGGTCACTCGGACCCGGGCCTGACTCTCCGCGTGTACGCGCACCTGATGCCGTCCAGCCAGAGCATCTGACGGCCCGGACACGGCTCAGAGGAAGCGACAAGCCCCCTGCACGCGGAGAACCCGCGGGCAGGGGGCTTACTCGTGGGCGGTTACTTCTTCTTGCCCTGGTTCTTGACCGCCTCGATCGCCGCCTTCGCGGCCTCCGGGTCGAGGTAGGTGCCGCCCGGGTTCAGGGGCTTGAATTCGGCGTCCAGTTCGTACGAGAGCGGGATGCCCGTGGGGATGTTCAGGCCCGCGATGTCCGCGTCGGAGATGCCGTCCAGGTGCTTGACCAGGGCGCGGAGGCTGTTGCCGTGGGCCGCTACCAGGACCGTCCTGCCCGTGAGAAGGTCCGGGACGATGCCGTCGAACCAGTACGGGAGCATGCGGACGACGACGTCCTTCAGGCACTCCGTCTGGGGGCGCAGCTCGGGCGGGAGCGTCGCGTAGCGGGGGTCGGAGAACTGGGAGTACTCCGCGTCGCGGTCCAGCGGCGGCGGCGGGGTGTCGTACGAGCGGCGCCAGAGCA
Organism: Streptomyces sp. 135; assembly: GCF_020026305.1. Classification (NCBI taxonomy): domain Bacteria; kingdom Bacillati; phylum Actinomycetota; class Actinomycetes; order Kitasatosporales; family Streptomycetaceae; genus Streptomyces; species Streptomyces sp. 135. The sequence goes on from NZ_CP075691.1 coordinate 3,951,539, forward strand.
TGAACTGCTCCTCGCCGAACTCGGCCAGCGTCTGGGCCTTGTCCTTGCCCTGGAGGGCGCCGTAGTGGCGCTCGTTCAGGCGCCACGAGCGGTGCACCGGGATCCAGAGGCGGTCGGCCGCCTCCAGCGCGAGCTGCGCGGTGCGGATCGCGCGCTTCTGGAGCGACGTGTGGACCACGTCGGGGAGCAGGCCGGCGTCCTTGAGCAGCTCACCGCCGCGGACCGCCTCCTTCTCGCCCTTCTCGTTGAGGTTGACGTCCACCCAGCCGGTGAACAGGTTCTTCGCGTTCCATTCGCTCTCGCCGTGGCGGAGGAGGATCAGCTTGTACGGTGCGTCGGCCATGCCTCTGAGCGTAATCGAACCCCGGTGGCCCTCGCGCGCGGGCCAGTAGGGGGTGCGGGGGGGTGGCGATTGACGGTTCGCGTCAATCGGGTGGCGGGGCGGCGCGGCCGGCTCGTAATGTGTCCTCGCCGCTTTAGCCGCTTACACACCGGGGGAAACCGCATGCCCTTCACCGCCATGAGACGTGCCGTCACCGAGAGCGTGTCGGGGCTTCCGCGCGCCTTCTGGTGGCTGTGGATCAGCACCCTGGTCAACCGGCTCGGCGCCTTCGTCGCCACGTTCATGGCGCTGTACCTCACCCTGGAGCGGGGCTACTCCGCCTCGTACGCCGGTCTCGTCGCCGCGCTGCACGGGCTCGGCGGCGTCGTGTCCTCCCTGGGCGCGGGCGTGATGACGGACCGGCTCGGGCGGCGGCCCACGCTGCTGATCGCGCAGGCCTCGACGGCGCTCTCCGTGGCGGTGCTCGGGTTCATGGAGCACCCGGTGGCGATCGCGGGCGTCGCCTTCCTCGTGGGCATGGCGAGCAACGCGTCGCGGCCCGCCGTGCAGGCGATGATGGCGGACATCGTGCGGCCCGAGGACCGGGTGCGGGCCTTCTCCCTCAACTACTGGGCCATCAACCTCGGTTTCGCCATCTCCTCCGCCGGCGCCGGGTTCATCGCCTCGTACAGCTACCGCGCCGGGTTCCTGATCGAGGCCGCGATGACGATGGTCTGCGCGGTCGTCGTCTTCATGAAGCTGCCGGAGTCGCGGCCCGTGCGGACGGCGCAGGAGAAGGCCGCCGAGCCGGTGGTCGGGCTCGGGACCGTGCTGCGGGACGGGCGGTTCATGGGCGTGGTGGGGCTGTCGTTCCTCGTCGCGCTGATCTTCCAGCAGGGGTCCGTGGGGCTGCCGGTCGCGATGGGCGAGGCCGGCTTCACGCCCGCCGACTACGGGCTCGCGATCGCCGTGAACGGCGTGCTGATCGTCGCGCTGCAGATCCCGGTCACGCGGTTCATCGAACACCGCGATCCGCGACGGCTGTTGGTGATCTCCTCCGTAGTCGCCGGGTACGGCTTCGGGCTGACCGCCTTCGCCGGGTCCGTCGGGGTCTTCGCGCTGACGGTCTGCGTGTGGACGCTCGCCGAGATCGTCAACGCGCCGACGCAGACCGGCCTCGTCGTCGCGCTCTCCCCCACCCACGGGCGCGGGCGCTACCAGGGCATGTACACGATGTCGTGGTCCGTGGCCGCGCTCGTCGCCCCGCTGATGTCCGGGTTCATGATCGACCGGTTCGGCGCGGAGTGGCTGTGGGCGGCGTGCGCGGTGCTCGGGACGGTGGCGGCGCTGGGGTACTGGGGGCTGATGCGGGGCCTTCCGGATGAGGGCCTGGCGGAGGGCTCGGCGCAGAGCCCGGCGAAGGACCCGGCGGAGGGCTCGGCGCAGAGCCCGGCGGAGAACCCGGCGGAGAACCCGGTGGAGAACCCGGTGGAGGGCGGCGCGGTCAGTGCCGCGGGGTCCGTTGCGCCTCGTACAGATTCCGCGGCCGCACCGCGTCCGTAGTGCTGTACAGCTCAAGGCGCGTGTTCAGGTCGCCGGTGAAGTCGGGGACGTCGATCTGGTCGAACTCACGGACGGTGTTGAGACCGACCGTGGCGCTGTGGGGCGCGAGGTCGTCGAGCTTCACGAGGCCCGCGCGTCCGTTGGTGACGCGGATGTTCCAGTGGGTGAAGCGGGCGCCGAAGAGGGGTCCCGCGCTCGCGTCGCCGCCGTGCCGGCCGTTGTTCTCGACGGTGATGTCCGTACGTACGTTCGCGAACGGCATCCCGCGGTGGCTGTCGAAGGTGCCCATCTCCATGTGGCCGCGCGACCAGACGTTGTAGGAGGAGAGGCCCTCCACGTTGATGCCGTGCAGCTGGGTGCCGGGCGGGGCCGGGGTCGTGCGGGCGTCGATCCTGAAGTCGTCGACGAGGTTGTCGTGCGAGCCCTCGCGGCAGAAGTACGGGTGGTGCGAGCCGCGGCCCGCCACGCGCGTGCGGCGCAGGGTGCAGGCGGAGGCGGCCACCAGGCCGAAGCCGTTGTCCACATGGCGTACGACGATGTCGTCGGCCCAGCAGTCGTACGCGCACTGGAACGTGACGCCGTTGTGGCCCTTGTCGAGGAGGTGCGGGGACTGAGGGGTCTCGACGGCCTCCAGGGTGAGCGCCTCGACGCCCGAGCCGGTCAGGGCCGGGACGTGGGTGGTGAGGCGGGGCTCCCATGAGGGGCGTATGTCGAGGGGCAGGGGGCGCTCGAAGGTGACCGCGCGCCTGCCGGGGTCGACGGCCGCGATCCTTACGGGCCACTCGTAGGGGACGTACGAGGTGAGCTTCGTCTTGTCGTCCCAGGTGTACGCGCGTGCGCCCGCGCCGTCGCCCGCCATGTGCTCCAGGAGCGTGTGGTCGGCGTCGTCGGCGAGGCGCAGGAGTACGAGGTCGCCCTTGCGGAGGCGGGAGGCGTCGGTGACCCGCACCGACCAGGAGCCTCGGTGGGCCGGGCGGACGGTGGTGAGGGTCCGCCACTCGTCGCGCCTGTTGCCGGTCCAGCCCTCGAAGGGCCAGGCCTTGGCCTTGATGGCGGCGGTCAGCGACTCCCAACGGGCCTCCGGGCAGAGCCAGATGAGGCCGCCGGCCCAGGACCAGCTGGACTTGTCGCCGCCGTAGCGTGAGCCGTAGGGGCCGATCAGCTCGGTGAGGTTCTTCGTGGCGAGGAGGGTGGTGCGGGCGCTGCCCGCGCCGCGGAGCGTGACGTGGTCGTGGGCGATGCGGATGACGTCGTCGACGCGGTAGGTGCCTGGCCGCAGGAGGACCGTGCCGCCGCCGCTCCTGCCCGCTTCGGCGAGGGCGCGGTTGATGGCGGGGGCCGCGTCGGACGTGCCGTCGGGGGTGGCGCCGTAGCGGTGGGCGTCGAGGACGCGGTGGTGGCGGGGGAAGGGGTGTCGTCCCGTACGGAAGCCGGAGCGGCCTATGTAGGGGATCTGGGGGTGTGTGTAAGGGGCCCGGGTGAACTCACGCCAGAGGGTGGGCGTTTGGAGGGCGGGTGCGGCCGCGCGGGCAGTGGGGGCGATTGTCGCGGCCGCCGCGGCCGCTGTCGCGCCGCCGAGCAGGACGCGTCTGGTGGGGTGAGCCATGCCGCCGCCTTCCATGGATGTGAATGCGGTTCACGTGAGCGGTGCGGTGCAGTGGGCGGGAGCATGCCACGGCGGCGCTCCGCACGGAAGGGGGTGGGCGGCACCCGGCTACCCACAGGGAACGTGGTCCGGCGGTCCGCTACCCCTTGGGCTGGGTCAGATGCGTGAACGCGTCGAGGTTCCGGGTGGACTCCCCCCGCGAAACCCTCCACTCGTACTCCTTGCGGATCGCCGACGCGAAACCCAGCTCCAGGAGCGTGTTGAAGGAGTCGTCCGAGGCGGAGAGGACCGCGCCGAGGAGGCGGTCCAGTTCGGCGGGGGTGACCGCGGCGAGCGGCAGCTTGCCGGCCAGGTAGATGTCGCCGAGGGAGTCGATCGCGTAACTCACGCCGTAGAGGCGGAGGTTCCGCTCGAGCAGCCAGCGGTGGACCGCCTCGTGGTTCTCGTCGGGGTGGCGGATCACGAACGCGTTCAGGGACAGCGAGTGCTTGCCCACGATCATCGACAGGGTCGTCGACAGTTTGCGGGTGCCGGGGAGCTTCACTACGTAGGAGCCCGGCTCGGGGCTCTCCCACTCCAGCTCGGCGTCGTCCAGTGTCCGCTCGATGATCGTCGCGGTGTCCACGTCCGCCTCCATGCCCATGACCGCGTCCATGCCCATGTCCGCTTCCGTGTCCGCCTGCTCGGGCTCAGCCATGGTGCGAGCGTACGTGACGGCCTGAGCTGCGGAAGTCGTACATGGCCGACGTGTAGACATCGGCCGTCGCCGCGGCCGCCGTGTCCCAGCCGAAGGACTGCGCGTGCCGGGCCGCGGCCGCTCCCATGCGGTCCACAAGCTGTGGATGGTCGGCGAAATCGCGCAGCACGCGCGCGTAGTGGGCCGGTTCGTGGCCGGAGATCAGGAAGCCGGTGACCTCGTCGCGCACCGCGACGGGCAGGCCGCCCACCGAGGCCGCGAGGACCGGTGTGCCCGCCGCCTGCGCCTCTATGGCGACGAGACCGAAGGACTCGCTGTAGGAGGGCATCACGAGCACGGACGCCGCGCGGAACCAGTCCGCCAGCTGGTCCTGGCCCACCGGCGGCTGGAAGCGCACCACGTCGGCGATCCCGAGTCTCGCGGCCAGCTTCTGGAGGCCCTCCGGCTTCGCGAGGCCGCTGCCGCTGGGGCCGCCGACGATGGGGACGACGATGTTCGAGCGCAGGGCGGGCCGCTCGTCCAGGAGCACGGCGACCGCGCGGAGCAGCACGTCAGGGGCCTTCAGGGGCTGGATGCGGCCCGCGAAGAGGGGGATCAGGGCGTCCGGCGGCAGCCCGAGGCGGTGGCGCGCCGCGGCGCGCCCGTCGGCCGGGCGGAAGCGGTCGAGGTTGACGCCGGGGTGGACGACGGCGACCTTGCCGGGCTCGGCTTCGTAGTGGTGTACGAGATCGCCGGCCTCTTCGGAGGTGTTGGCGACGAGGCGGTCGGCGGCACGCACTATCTGCGTCTCGCCGATGACGCGGGCGGCCGGCTCCGGGGTGTCGCCCTCGGCGAGCGCGGCGTTCTTGACCTTGGCCATGGTGTGCATGGCGTGGACGAGGGGCACGCCCCAGCGTTCGGCGGCGAGCCAGCCGACGTGGCCGGAGAGCCAGTAGTGGGAGTGGACCAGGTCGTAGTAGCCGGGACGGTGGCCCGCCCAGGCCTGCATCACGCCGTGCGTGAAGGCACAGAGCTGCGCCGGCAGCTCTTCCTTGGCGAGGCCTTCGTAGGGGCCCGCGTCGACGTGGCGCACGAGGACGCCGGGCGCCAGTTCCACGGCGGGCGGGAGGGCGCCGGTGGTGGCGCGCGTGAAGATCTCGACCTCGATGTCGATCGCGGCGAGACGCTTGGCCAGCTCGACGATGTAGACGTTCATGCCGCCCGCGTCGCCCGTGCCGGGCTGGTGCAGCGGCGAGGTGTGCACACTCAGCATCGCCACGCGGCGCGGACGCCGATGGGAGCCGTGGGAACCCGGAACGCCTGGGATGCCGGGGATGCCGGGGATGCCGGGGATACGGAGCCGAGAGGGTGCCGCCGGGGAGCGACGCCCGAGCCTGGACACGTAGTGGCTCACGTGGCGGTCCTCCTTGCGTACGGGCATGACGAGGCGGAGGGCGTACGTACCTCCGCAGGGAGAACACCGGAAGCAGCTGCTCCATTTCCTCTCGCCCGCTCCTTCACCCCTTTTTGCCAAAGCGTTACGCGATGCCTGTCGACCGCCGTCCCCGCATACCCTTTCCCCATGGCCCCACGCACCCCTTCCCGCCCCGTGGGAACGGTGACGCGCGGGACCACGAACCCGAACCGGCTGCGCCGCATGGACCGCTGGATCGCCGCCACGCACGGCGCCGCCCTGCGCCGCTCCCCCGACCCCGTCGCCGTCGACCTCGGCTACGGCGCCTCCCCCTGGACCGCCGTCGAACTGCTGCTGCGGCTGCGTACCGTCGCGCCGCACGCGCGCGTGGTCGGCATCGAGATCGATCCGGCGCGGGTCGCCGCCGCGCAACCGTATGAGCGCGAGGGGCTCGTGTTCCGGCACGGCGGCTTCGAGGTGCCGCTGCCGGGCAGCCCGGTGCTGATCCGGGCGGCGAACGTCCTGCGGCAGTACGACGAGGAGCAGGTCGCCGCCGTGTGGGAGCGGCTGTGCGCGCGGCTCGCCCCCGGCGGGCTGCTCGTCGAGGGCACCTGCGACGAGATCGGCCGGCGGCACGTGTGGGTCGGGCTCGGCCCTGAGGGGCCCCGCACGGTGACGTTCGCGGCGCGGCTCGGCTCCCTGGAGCGGCCCTCCGACCTGGCCGAGCGGCTGCCGAAGGCGCTGATCCACCGGAACGTGCCGGGTGAGCCGGTGCACGCGTTCCTGCGGGACTTCGACCGGGCCTGGGCGGCCGCGGCGCCGTACGCCTCGTACGGGGCGCGGCAGCGGTGGATCAGGGCGGTGCGTGACGTCAGCGTCGACTGGCCGGTCCTCGGTGGGACTTCGCGGTGGCGGCAGGGTGAAGTGACGGTGCGCTGGGAGGCGTTGGCGCCTCGGGCGGGGTGAACTGCTCGGGCGGGGATTCTCGGGTGGGCATCCTCGGGCGGGGTGAACGGCTCGGCCGGGAGCCCTCGGGCGGGGTGAACTCCTGCGCCCATCCGGAGGCCGCCGCAAGAGCGACTCCGGGGCATCCCTGACGGCGGCCCCGAGGGCTCCCCCGAGGACTTCCCTGAGGGCACCCGGAGACTTCCCTGAGGCGCTGACCTGCGGGGAACGAACATCGGGTGCGGTTCGTCACATGGGGCGGGTGGGGGCTCGGAAGCGGGCTCGCGATTTGCCGCCGGGATCTGTCGCATTGGGCGCCGGCATGGCACCATCCCGGTGGCGACCAGAAGTTACTGACGGTAAATCAGCTTTGGGGGTGGCAGGGCGTGACCGGCAAGCGATACTCGACGGCGGCGACTGTGGCACTGATCTGCGCGGCGGTGGTGGTGACAGCGCCGGGAGCGGCGTATGCGAGCCCCCCGCCTCCTTCCAGCCCCGCGGAGCCGACGCCCAGATCGGACGAGTCCCTTGAGCGGGTGCGCAAGGAGATCGAGAAGCTCTACCACGAGGCGGGCGTGGCCACCGACGCGTACAACGCAGCGGAGGAGAAGGCCGACAAGCAGTCCGAGCAGATCGTGAAGCTGGCCAAGGACATCGCCGAGGGCCAGGCCAGGCTGAAGAAGCTCAAGGCCCGCGCGGGCGCCGCGGCCCGCGCGCAGTACCGCGGCGGCGGCATGCCGGACGAGGCGCAGCTGATGCTCAGCGACGACCCGCGCCAGTTCCTGGACGGCGCCGGACGCATGCGGCAGGGCGAGAAGGCCACCAAGGGCATGCTGACGGAGCTGAGGAGAACCCAGGAAGACCTGCGGATCTACGCCGAGGACGCGACCGCCCGCTGGAAGAAGCTGGAAGCCAACCGCAAGGCGAAGGCCGCGTCGAAGAAGAAGATAAAGAAGAAGATCGCCGACGCCGAGAAGCTCGAATCGAGGCTGGAGAAGAAGGAGCGGGAGCGGCTGCGCAAGCTGGAGGAGGAGGCCGCCCTCAAGAAGCAGTCGGCGTGGGTGGGTTCGGGCGCCCTGAAGGACATCGGCGGCAAGATGACGCCCGAGGGCAAGAAGGCCGTCGAGTTCGCCACGGCCCAGATCGGCAAGCCGTACGTGTGGGGCGCCGAGGGCCCGGGGTCGTACGACTGCTCGGGGCTCACCTCGAAGGCCTGGGCGGCAGCCGGGCGCGGCATCCCGCGGACCTCCCAGGAGCAGTGGAAGCAGCTGCCGCGCATCGACATGAAGAACATGCGCCCCGGCGACCTGATCATCTACCACGCGGACGCCAGCCACGTCGGGATGTACGTGGGCGACGGCGCGATCGTGCACGCGCCGCGGCCGGGGCGGGACGTGACCATCGCCGGAGCGGGTTCCATGAAGATCCTCGGGGTCGTACGGCCCGACAAGTAGCGTCGCGCCGCCGGGCCGCGGAAGGGTGTGATCCAGGGGCGTGACCAGTGGTGTGACGCAGTGCACGCCCCGGCCGTCCGATCGCCCCCAGGGGCGTGATGTTCGTCATCCGGGTGAGGCCGTGCCGTGCCCAAGTGCGTTCCTGGATACGGCATATGACCGTGGCGGTTTGCCGCAGGCCATTCCTATGGAGGCGCGGCTACCGCTAAGGTCCCCGTCGGTGCCGCGTCGACCTGCGCGGCACCACGCCCTCGGGGGGAGGGAAGGAACCTAGCGATGCCCGTACCCATACCGCGGCAGAGAGCGATCCCGGCCGCGGAAGGCGGTCGGACTCAGGCGCCGCCCCCGAGCGACACGGCGGCGGCTCCCCGTGACACGACCGACACAGGCAGCCTCGGCACCGGCCCAGGACCTGCCCCGGACCCCGCCCCCGAGCCTGCGCCTGGCCCCGCGCCCGTCACGGTGCCCGAGCGCGGCTCCGTCGACGGCGCCGCACCCGCCACGGGCACCAGCCTCAGCCTGCTGGTGATCGAGGACGACCCGGCGGGCCCGCTGAGCGTCCCGCGCCTGCTCGACTCCGCCGGCAAGCCCATCCGGATCCGCACCGCCCGCAACCTCACCGAGGCCGAGCGGCTGCTCACGGACGACGTGCACTGCATCCTGCTCGACCTCGCCCTGACCGTCCCCGGCACCACCGCCTCCGCCCCCGGCAGCGCTTCCGGCCCCAGCAGCGCTTCGGGTGCGCCTTCCGGTACCGCTACCGGCACCGCCGAGGCGGAGGTGGACGAGCTCGCCGCGCTCAAGCACGTGCTGCGCCTCGCGCCCCGCCACGCCGTCCTCGCGCTCACCGCCAACGACGACTCCGAGCTCGGCGCCGAGGCCGTGCGCGTCGGCGCCCAGGACTACCTCTTGCGCGACGAGCTGGACGGACGGCTGCTGAGCCGCGCCATCCGGTACGCGGTGGAGCGCAAGCGCGCCGACGCCGCCCAGCGCCAGCTGACCGAGTCCCGGCTGCGGGCCCAGGAGAACGCCCGCCTGGAGCGCGGCCTGCTGCCGACGCCGCTCCTGGACGGCTCACCGCTGCGGTTCGCCGCCCGCTACCGGCCCGGCCGCTCCCGCGCGCTGCTCGGCGGCGACTTCTACGACACCGTGCGCACCCCCGACGGCTCCGTGCACGTCATGATCGGCGACGTGTGCGGCCACGGCCCCGACGAGGCCGCGCTCGGCGTGGAACTGCGGATCGCCTGGCGCGCGCTGACCTTCGCGGGCCTGTGCGGCGACGAACTGCTCTCCACGCTCCAGAAGGTCCTGGAGCACGAGCGCGCCGACGACGAGATCTTCGCGACGCTCTGCACGGTCGACATCGCCCCCGACGGCCGCCGGGCCGGACTCTGCCTGGCCGGCCACCCCGCGCCGCTGATCGCGCGCGAGGGCCGCCTCGCGGAACTCCTTCCGTACGAGGACGGGGGCCCCGCGCTCGGCCTGCTGCCGCGTGCCCGCTGGCCGCGCCGACAGGTGGAGCTGGGCGGGAAGTGGAGCCTGATGCTCTACACGGACGGCCTGATCGAGGGCCGGATCGGCCGGGGCAAGGAGCGCCTGGGCCAGGAGGGCATGGTGGAGATGGTCCGCCGCCAGATCGCCTCGGGGCTCCAGGGCGACGAACTGCTCGAAGCCGCCGTGAACGAGGCACGGGACCTCAACGGCGGCGACCTGACGGACGACGTGGCGGTCCTGCTCCTTGACCGGACGCCGGGCGGCCACGACCGCTAGCGGCTCCCGGCGGCCGGGGCGGTCCGGGGAGCCCGCGGGGGGTTACCGGCCGCCGTTGTACGGGCCGTACGGACCGTCGCTGCTGGAGCCGCCGCGGCGGCCCCCACCGCCGGTGATCTGCCGGATCGCGGGCCGCACGTCCACCATGTAGACGATGGTGGCGATGAGGCCGAGGATCGGCAGGAACGACAGGATGTTGAAGATCAGGTTCACCACGAAGGCGAGCCCGAGGATGATCAGCCAGAACGGCTTGGTCTTCTTGTCCGCGGCCCGATAGGCGTCCTCGCGCCGGACGGCGGCGTCGATGAGCGCGAATCCGCTGAACAGGATCAGGGCCAGCGAAAGCAGCCACATGAAGTTCGCGAAACCCTGCATCAGCACAACGTCCACCACCAGTCTCGCCAGTCTCGGCTCGTCATCACGCGGCCACGGTACCCGCTACCCCTGTCAACGGGGCGGACACTCCCCGAGTGCCCGCCCCCGAGGACAGTCCCCTCCCGGATTACTTGGCCGGGGGCATCTTCTTCGCCGTCGCGGTCGTCGTCTTGCGGGCCGGGGCCTTCTTGGCGACGGGCTTCTTCGCCGGGGCGGCGGCCGCACTCTCGCTCTCGGAGGCCGCGACGACCTTCGGCTCGGCGGCCTTGGGGGCCGTCCCGGCCTCCGTCGTGGCGGCGGGCGCCGGGACCACGGGCTTCGGCTCGGCGTCCGGCTCGACCGCCTCGGCCAGGTCGAGGATCTCCTCGGCGGCCTCGCCGCGCCAGGTCTTCACGGCCTGCTCGCCGTGCTCGGCGACCTCGTCGTACTTCTCGCGCGCCTTGACCGCGAGTTCGGCGGCCACGCCGACGCCGCGCAGCGCGAGGTCCTGCGCGGTCTCACCGAGCTTCTTCAGGTCGGTGTCGAGGCTGCCGAGCACCTCGGTGACCTTGGCCTGAAGGGTCTCCTGCGCCTCCCTGGCGCGGGCGGCGGCCTTGTCCTGCACGGCCTTGGGGTCGGTGTTGCGCACCGCCTCGAAGCGGGAGGGCGCCTCGGCGATCAGCTGCTCGACGATGCCCGGCACCTTCTTCGCCTGCTGGAGGGCGAGGTCCGCGGACCCGGCGACGAAATATGCGGGGGTGGTGTTGGTGAGGGTCTTGCGCAGGTCATCGGTGATGGCCATGACGATGGTCCTCCCGGATTCGCGTCGGCTGGTTCAGCTTGGGGGTGTCTGCTTCGGGCCGGCATCACTGCCGTCGGCCGTGCGGGGGCCGTCAGCGGTCTCGGGGTTCTCGGTGTCCACATCCGCGTACGACTCCGCTTCCTCGTTCGCGTACGACTCCGCGTACGAAGAGGTCTCGAAGCCGTTCTCCTTGCGGAACGACTCGTAGATCTGCAACAGCACCTGCTTCTGGCGCTCGTTGATGGAGGGGTCGGCGAGGATGACGGCGCGCGTCTCCAGCTCGTCCCGCTCCTTCTCGTCGAGGATCCCGGCCCGCACGTACAGCGTCTCGGCGGAGATCCGCAGGGCCTTGGCGACCTGCTGCAACACCTCGGCGCTCGGCTTGCGCAGGCCGCGCTCGATCTGGCTCAGATACGGATTGGACACCCCGGCGGCATCGGCGAGCTGCCTGAGCGACAACTGCGCGGTGCGCCGCTGTTCGCGCAGGTACTCGCCGAGATTGCCGACGTTGAGTGATGCCATGCCTCGATGGTGCAGCACTCTTGCTAACTATTGCAAGCGCCTGCTTGCAAAAGTGCGCCACGCCACGCGACCGTCACCTGTGACTGAGCACGGTAGGTGTCGTATTTGCGCGACAGCTGTCGCCATCCAGGTCCAGTCGGAAATTGTGGGGCGGTTTCGGGCTGCGGAGCCATAGATTGGCGCTATGCCCGATTTTGCGCATGACGAGGCCACGGCCTGGCGCGCTCTCGACGTCATCGACCAGCTGCTGGCCGCCCGCGACAGGATGGCCTCCGGAGTGGGCGGCATCGGCTTCCTCCGCGAACACGAGGCAGTGGCACCAGTCGCGTGGAGCTGGTGGATGCTCATTTCGGACTCCGCCCGCGTGGTGGCGGAGGCGGCCAAGAACGGTAACGGGTTCGTCGTCGCACCGGTGATGCGGAACCTGATGACGCACGCGGTGGCGATGGCCTGGCTCGTCGACGGCGGCGACGCCGCGGTGCAGGCCGTTGACGCCTACAGCGACGACCAGCTCCTCAAGCTGATCACTAACGCGAAGCGAGCTGGGTGGGATGTCGAGGGAGACGAGGTCGAGGCAAAGGTCCGTGCCGCTGTCGACGAACGCACCGCCCACCCGGCCCCTGAGGTTGTCCGGCTGACGAACGAGATCCGCAACACCGCCGACCTGATGGCGGCATTCGGAGAGCAGGAAGGCTATCTGCCCTACCGGCACCTCAGTTCCTACTCCCACACCACACGAGAGACAGCGCAGCTGTATCTCCATCGCACACGGGCCGGCGGCTGGGAACTGCGCAACAAGCCCAGGGAGAGTGGCCTGAACGACGTCATTTGGACGGCCGTCTGCCTGATCCAGGCCGGCCGGATCCTTGACTCCATCCTCAGCGAGCAGTTGCTGGCCGAGGAGCTTGACCAGGCCACCGCGCACCTCGGTATCTCTGGGGACATCGTCCCTCGGCGTCGCCTTCGCCGGGACGCCGCCAACTGACGTGGGCGACGCCCAGCTTCGGCGAGCAAGATGCCGATCCCGTCGCCACGGCGGGATAGCGCCATCTCGGGGCACGCTTATCGACGCCGCCTCGCCAGCAGATCCTCCAGGTCGGCGCAGTCGCGACCCGGCGCAGCGGCCGCGGCAACCGCATCGCCGTCCGGCTGGATCTTCGAACGTGGCAGCAGGTCCAGCCCAGCCCGGGTGTAGTCGAGCCGAAGCGGCGGCACATAATCTCGGCGATCAGGGCCAGCGTCCAGCACTGATCGAGCCAGCCAAACGCGGCCGGACCGGCCTGACCAGACTCGACCTCCAACCCCCGTGGCCCCAGCCATCAGAGGTCTCTAGGTAGGCTCCCTCAGGCTAGAAGCCACACGACAGGGGGCTTAGATGGCAGGGTCGTTGACAGCTGCGGTGCGGAACCACTGGGTCACTTCAGGCAATTCTGTCCGTAGCCCTCACCACATAGAATCCGTAATTGAATCCGCCGTCGATGCCCTGGTTGAACGCGGCATTGACCGCTCCTGGATTCAGACAGGACGAAAGGCTTCCCTACCGGCATCCTTCGGCTTGGGAAACACCCGCTGGGATATTGTCATCATCAAGGATGGAATACCGCTGGGAGGAATCGAATTCACGGCACAGTCCGGGACCTCAGCCAGAATGAACTTGTCCAACCGGATCCACGAGGCAACCTCGCGCGCACTCGCGGTACGAAGCTCAGATCAAAACGGCGGACTGCAGCCACTGCTCGGTCTATTTATCATGTGGGAACAGGGCAGGGGCACCTCTGTCCAGCCAAGGCTTGAAGCAGCGCTAAACCAATTTCTTGACGACGAACTCTACGACGAGATTGCCTACACTACCTGTAACTCCGATGCGGAACTACGGGAGCCAGTGGAAGGCATGTCTGTGCAGCGGTTCATCGACCGTTTCAGCCGTCGACTACTCGCACGAGCGGTAGGCCCACTGAAAGTCGTTACGCCAATACTAGAGCCCTACCGAGAGGTGATCGAGGCCGCACGGGGTGAGAAGAAGGACTATTCCCTGGAGCGCGTGCCCAAACGGGGTGGGCAAGCAGCAGTGTTCCGAGGAGTGCACAAAGCGTCAGGAATCGAGATTGCTTTCAAGCGGAGGCTTTCTCAGTGGTCGAAGGCAGGCGCCCGGATGGGACGCGAGATCGAGATCGCCCGCATCCTGAGTGCACATCCACATGTCATGCCAGTCCTGGACTTTGAGGCGCAGCACCGCTGGTTCATCATGCCTCTGGCAGACGCAACCGCTGAAGAGCAGTTCCTCCAGTTGAAGGATCCAACGCATCTTCACAGGATGATCAAATCGGTGGCATCCGCTCTAGCAGAAGCGCACCGCCATGGTTGGCGCCACCGCGACGTCAAGCCACAGAACATCCTCCTGCTGCATGGGCGTTGGACCTTGGCCGACTGGGGCACCGTGCGTCGGCCACGCGGCCAAACCACCTTCGCCGGCCGTACCGGCGCCCATATCGGCACTCCTGGCTTCGCGCCGCCTGAGCTTTTCCCCGGGCCGCATGCGCCTGAGTTTCCCGCCGGGCCGCACGACCTCTCCGTGCCGGCGACAGACATCTACAGCCTCGGCCGAGTCGCCGCCTGGGCTCTCACCGGGCAGTGGCCACAAGCAAATATCCCCCTCTTGCCGGCAGAGGAGCCATGGCGGACCATCGTCGAGGAAGCGACACAGCACAAGATCGAAAGACGCCCGCAAAGTATTGCCGAGTTCCTGGCCATCATCGACCGCGAGCACAGCAAAGCAGGACGATCCTGAGGCTGAGAATTTGGCCTGCATCAGCGCGACTCACACATAGGTGCACGTAGGGCTAGAGAAGTTCTGCCTGGCTGATTGAAAGCCAGTAGTCAAGGTCTACGTGATCGCCTGGAAGGAAGCATTCAGTCCATCCACCCTTGAGATCCATCTTGGGGACATAAGACCGGGGGCCAACACGCCTCTTCACGTGGGCTTCCGCGATTATACATGTAAGCAATGGGGCGTCACGAGTTGCCACGATTCTCCCACCGGAGCGGCGGTGCGTATCAAGACGATCCTGAATGGTCCCGTACCTGCCGATGCCGAATTTAAGAAACTCCGTGCCGTCGACATCGCCGAAAAGCGCCAAGTAAATGTAAGCCGGAGCGTTGGCAAGCGTCTCGTTGCGCTGCACTTTTGCCCTAATGTACAAATGTGAGGAACATGATCTACAGCCGCCTTGGCCCCGCCGGATCGAGTTCAGCAGGGGACGCGCGTCCCGACCACAACGCAAACAACGTCCATGTATAGGCGTGGTTACGTTGACCCAGCCACCGAGTAATTCTATCCCTGCCTCGCGAAATTCCCGCTGGGCTGTTTCGAATGCAGTAGTTCGCTCCGCTGATATGGATCGATACATGCACGTTCTGCATCCGAAGACACGTTCTCCAGCGGCGAGCTTCGCCCGAATCGCTCCAACTTTTACCCGAACGTGGGATCGACAGCGTTCACATCGGGCGCTAGTCAGCGCGTGTGCATCGACGTAAGGCCCAGTCATGAGAAGACCGGCACTCGCGAGGGATTTAATGGCCTCTGATTTAGTCAGTCTGTTCACAGGCAGGATGTTGGAGCGATAGCAATATCGACATCCGGACCCTTTGAGGACGTTAGTCAACGCCGGATTAGAGATTCCTGCACAAGTCAGGCAAATGCATCGGACAGGGCGTGAGGCTGCAAGAAAATCCCCCAGCATGGCAAATCCCGAAGACTCGAATATAGCACGTACGCATGATAGGCAGCGTCTGGTCCTTCCGATGCGCGGGTTAGTGCCACACTCTACACACCAGGATTGGCCATTAATGCTGCCGTACTCCATAAACCTTCGGTAATGTACGGAACACCACCCACGGGCGATCGAAGAACCACCACATCCACTGGCTTCACATGGGGAAGGTTGCGATTTGGGACGGGTTTCAGTAGTTCCTGTTCGCTCAACCCTCTGGGCATGGAGAGAACAATAACCGTGATGTGAGTGCTTTCTGTCGCAGCCGGGAACGGCGCAGAATCTCTCAGGTATCAGAGCCAGCGGGTCACCGTGCCGCTGCCAACGTGCGTAGTGAGTGGGGCACCATCCGCGCCCGACGGCTAACCCCTGGCATCCGTCTATTGAACAGGGCTTCCGTCCCGTTGCTCGCCGATCTATGTGAGGGTCGCCATTCGCCCGCCAGCGTTCATAGTGTGCACCGCACCATGTACGGGCCCGCACAGGCCGGGTACAGCCGGGTATCGAGCACTGAAACACGCGACTATCACTTCCGCTGCTTGTTCATGTGGTGGTTTGTTGTGGTGCGACGTCAGTCTGCAGTGCGTCTTTCTGACATGAGCGGGACCGTACAGGCCAACACTGACAATGGAGTTGCTCTGGCCCTGCTCAAGTCGAGAGACTGACGCAACGGACATGGAGGCCCTGACCACCGCCTGAGCACTGGTCACTCCAGCCCCACCCTGCCAGACAGGACTCCAACACCACTTGCAGAAAACGCAGTTGACAGGCGGCTAAGGCTTGCAACGAGCGTCACCGGGACCCTTGGCGACCAGCACTTGTCCGCCGCCCGAAGCGAGGGCCCGGCGCCAGCGGTTCGCCGACATCCGAGTCACCCGGAACCGCCGGGCCACCTCCCGGTCACTGGCCCCAGCCTCGATCGAGTCAGCTGCCGCGAGCCGGACCTGCTCACGCCGATCTCGTTCCTCGGCTGTCAGCCGCCACCATCGGGATACCTCACCCCTCCGGCATAGCGCAGCGGACGCCAACCGTCACGACCCCACGTAACCCGCAGCATTAAAGATCTCTAGCTATCCGACTGGCTCTCGATGCGAGTGACCTGATCAGGGCCGGGATGGTCCACGCCAGGCACCATGGGGTTCTCGTAGTCGAACTCCACCTTGCCGAAGGAGTCGCTGGTGATGGGCGGGGGGTCATTGTCAGCGATGATCAGTTGCAAGCGTTCGCCATATGCGTCAGCCAACGTCCTGAAGCGGCTGTAGATCTCGGCCGCGCGTTGGCGGTCGGAGGCGTTGTTGCCGAAGGCCTTGCGCGGTGAATCGATCACAAGGAGCGATGGAACGAGGACGTCGGAGTGGTCGAGTCCGAAGGCAAGGAGCGTGAGGCTGTAGGCGAGGTTGACGGAGGTGGCGATGCCCCCGCCGGAGGCCTGCAGGGTCTCGAAGGGCCGTCCGTTGACCACCGGCAGGTAGGTGTCGCGGTCGATGACGGCCGTGTCGACCCAGGGCAGGTTCCAGCTGGTGAGCAGTCGGCTGAACTCGGTGCTGAGGTCACCGAGCAGAGTCTGGTTGGCCTTGAGCTGATCGGACTTCTCCTTGATGTCCTTGTTCAGCTGCCGGCGGTCGGCCTTGAGTGAGCGGATGTCCGCGTCGATGGTGCGCACCCGTGCCCAGGATTCGCGCAGTTGGGTGATGGCGTCAATGCTGGCCTTGAGCGAGGCGACGCGGGAGCTGGCCTCGGCGATGGCGTCAAAGCGCGGGGCGACCGCATCACGGGTCTGGGCGTCGAGCTCTCGGCGCAGGCTGGTGACGGCGAAGCTGAGTTGCTGTGACCGTTCCTGGACGGTCTGCAGGTGTGCCTCGTCCGACTGCTGGATGGCTTGTGCGTCCTCAAGCTGCTGCTGCAGGGCCGTGCGTGTCTCTTCGATGGCAGCCGGGTCGATGTCGGCCTCGACTGGGTCGGGTTGGAGACAGACAAGGCAGTGATCGTGTTCGACGGCCCGGGCCGCCAGCGACTGCATGCACCGCGGGCAGACTACGAACTCGAAGGGGGAGAGCTGGTCGATGGCCGTGACCGACCGTGCGAGACGGGAGAGGTCGAGCTGTACCTGGGCGACGACGGCATGTCGCGCCTCCACGAGGTCGGCGGCCGCGGACACTTCTTCTTCGGTCTGCCGAGCGGCGCGGATGGCGTTCTGCAGCTCGTCACGCAGTGCGGTGTCGGCGGCGGTCTGATCCTCAAGTTCGGCGCGGAGGCTGGCCAGGGCGGACGATGCCCGCTCCAGGGTGTCGCGCAGCTGGGTGAGTTCGGCCCGCAGTTCATCGTCGCTGCGGGGATCGGAGGCTGCCAGGAAGGAGCTGACGTTGTCGTGCTCGGCGGTTCTGGCCTTCAGTGTGTCCAAGAGCTGGTTCCTGGTGCGCTTGAGCTCCATGAGCGCACTGTCGGTGAGCCCGAACATCAGGCGGAAGAGCTCTCTGCGCTTGGTCTCAAACCAGCTGTCCAGGTGACCGACGACCTGGCGGTCGATCTCGCGTGCCTGGAGGTAGACGTAGGCGTACAGGTCGTTGAAGGTGAGGTTCTGCGGTCGCGCTACTCCTTCTCGCCGTGCGGCGATCTGTTCGCGCGGGAAGCCGAGTGCGTCCAGGAGGTGGTCGGAGAGCGTGGTGACGCCTTCCGAAGCCCGCAGAGGTAGGGTGCGTTCCAGAGCTAGGGAGTGTGGATCAAGGAGATCCACGGTGTCTGCGGTGTCTCCCTCAATGGTCCGCCTGAGGACGACACGTTCGTCGCCGGCCACGACCTCGGCCTGGACCGACAGGACGTGGTCGCGGACCGCTGGGGTGAGCATGGCGCTGCCGCCGAGGGCGTGCTTGAAGAGCATCAGCAGACTGGACTTGCCAGTCCCGATGGGGCCGGTGATCACGGTGGCCGGACGGTCGAAGCGGTAGGTCTGTTCCGTCTCAGCGGTCGTGACGGTCAATGCGACGATGCGCAGGTGGACGGCCATGTTAGATCTCCGTCCGCCAGGGCCGATCGACGGCGTCGGGCAGACGGTCGTAGATGAGGTTTTTCAAAGCCGATCCTGACTTGTTGAAATGCCGCTTAAGCAGCTTGATGCGGCTGGCGACAACATCCCACTCCGGCGTTGCTGCAAGAGAGGCCGCGGCGGCGGCACCCTGCGGCGTGGCGCGGAATTCGGCTCTGGCGCTGTTGCTGTAGGCGATCAAGCCGCGGGCAGCGAGTGAGCCGAGGACGCTGTAGTAGCGCTGGTCCCAGGGCCCGTACTTGTAGCGGGTCATACGGCTTTCGACCGCGAGGCGCTCGGGTGGTGTGGGGGCGGTTCCTGCTGGCCACGACGCCTCGCCAGCAGGCAGGAGGCGTTCCAACATCGCTGGATAGCGCAGAAGAAAGTCGAGTTTGGCGAGCTTGGTCAGGCCGTCGAGCCCCCCTTTGGGGGTGGTGAACTGCGAGATGAGCAGGAGGATGCGCGCCTCGTGGTAGTGGACCTCGCGCTGCTCTGCCTGCCGCCTCTGAGCCCGCATGCGCGCTACGGCGGTCTCGAAGTCGGCGCTATGGGTCATGAGGCTTCCTCATCCGTGTTGAAATTCTCGGAGAAGAAGAAGAGGCACTCGTCGCACAACTGGTAGGCCAGACCTCGCAAATGCAGGTTGCTGAGCAAGAAAGGCGGCGGCGACGGCAGAGCATCAACCTTCAGTTTCTCGGCCAGCAGGTCGTTCATCTTGACGCCGAACTCGCTGCCCTCGGCGACCTGAGCGCGCGCATGGCGTCGGCACTCGAAGGCCATCTCCAGCACGTCCATGGACAGGTTCAAAAGGTCGGTTTCATCCCCGGCCAGGCCGGAGCGGCGCTCGGACCAGGTCGTGTACCACGCGGAGCGGAGCCGTTCGGCGAATGCCGCCTCGTCCAAGGGAACCAGGCCCCGGCGCAGCTTGCGCTCGAGCTTTGCCCCTCCCGGTGCCAGCACGGGCGTCTGACCTCGGGGGAACGTTGGCAGCTGAACCGTCGTGTACGCGATCGCCTGGCGGACGATCTCGCGGGTGATGCTGCGCCGGCCGATGCGCCGCTGCATCCGCGTACTGTGACGGACGCGGCTCGGGTCGGCTATGTAGACAGCAAGTTGGCTGCGGTCGCTCTCATCACGGTTGGCACGCTCGATCCGGTCCACGACGGCCCGGTAGGTGCTCTCAAGGTCGACATGCGCCAGTTGCAGTTGCTCGACGGCAGGTACCAGAAGTCGTTGGATGTTGACGTCGGTGATGTGTGCGCGCTGGGGTGGATCACAGGAGATCTCCAGGACTGCGAGGAAACGAAGAACCCTCTCCACGAAACCCGCTGGCACCTGGATGTCAGCGAGCTTGCTCACCTGGGGTGTGTCCGGGACGTTGGGATAGGGCTGCTTCCAACGAACTTTGAGCATTTGGCGGGCGATCGTCTCCGCCATAGAGGACAGCCCATCCGTGAGTTCCGGCTCCGGGCCGCACATCCGAGCCAGCGTGCCGGCATTACCCTTGATCGGACTCAGCGCCGCGTTCGTCGCCAGTCTGAGTCGGACATTGGCGGCACACTCGCATGCGCACCAGCGGTCAAAGAGATGGGTCAGGCCGCCGCTCTTGCACAACTCCGTAAGCGACCAGGTGCCCTGATTTTCTTCGCGATGCTTGACCGATACCAGTTCCACTGAACCATCGGCCCACGCCACGACGAAGTCCTCGTGCCACTCGCAGACGACGAAGTCAATTGCGTCCTCCGTGAGCATGGCGAGACACTCTCGGGCGGCTACCTCCGCCTGGTACCGGTAACGGCCCAGCGTGTCCGAGCCGCTGTCTTCTTCCGGAGCCAGTTCGAAGATGGCGTGCGCTGAACCGTCTGAACTCTCCGACTCAGCGGGCGCTCTGGCGCCTTCAGCCCCAACGCCCATGCCCGCCGTGTCGACCATCGACGCCCCCGATCCGGCCCCGTATCAGGGCACGTCCCCGCCGCTTCCATCCCAGCACCGGGATTGAAGATCCCTACCTTTATCACACTCCAGCACCACCACGTAACAGTCCGTCGCGATCTGCTGTCTGATCAGGCCTTCGTGCGATCGCCTCGGCAAAGGACGACGAGCGCTCATCAGGACAGACGCAAAAGACCCTCAGAAGCAGGGAAGCTGTCACAGTCCGGACCGTTTCTACGTGATTCATGGCCATGCTCCCCCTCTGCCCCGACGGAGAAGCGGGGGACGTGGCTCTGCCCCTCCCGAATCGAGTCATGTATCTGGGGACGCCACGGCCGATCGAGCCCGGCTTGATGCCCACCAGAGGCGGTCACGATGCAGCCCTTCTGCCTGTCGGAAGATCCATGACCGCTTGTCTCAGAGAGACCGAGATCCAAGTCGGGCGACGAAGCCAGGTGCTCAGTGCGAGGTCGGCCTCCCTTAGCCGTTGAACGAGCGGCGCTAACCGTCCTCGGGCATCGCCCGGATCGTGCGTGTCGAGCAGCTTCGCCGCGGTGTCGAGCGCCGCACCGGTGGCCAGGCACCCTTGGGGCGGCACGGTGTAGGGCTTGGAGGTCTTCTTCTTGCCCAGAGTGTTGAGCAGGCGCTCAGCCTGCAAGACGCGGGAGGCGTACTCCGCATCGATGGCGGCGGCCAGACAAGGTGTGCTGGCGTGCTCGCGGGCGACGGGCCAGGACCGGAAGATCATCGCGACCGTGGCGCGCAGGTCGGCGAAATAGTGAGGGACGGGGACTGGTGCACCGGCGCTCATCGCGGTCTCGGGTCCGCTCGCGACGAGCAAGTCAATGAGTTGTCGCTGTACTTGCAGGAGCACTGTCATGGTGGCCACGTCAGGTGCTGTGGACGGCGGATCCACCCAGGTCAGGTCGGCTGCGCAGGCTGTTTCGGATCGCTGTGATGTCTGCCGCGCGGTGAAACGGCACTGCCATGGGTGGAGTGTGTCGTCGGACAAGCGCGCGATGGCGTTTGCTGCAGGAGCGAACTGCGCGGGTGTTGCGCAGCGTGGGCATTGACTCTCGAGGAGGCGTTGGTGCTGAACGCACAGGAACGTTACGGGGAGCCGCCACAGCCGTCTCCACGCCCCACCGTGGAGATCCTGAATGGCGCTGCGGTCCCCGGTGAGGCATTGCGGACAGTAACGCGTGGAGCGGGTCAGGACCCATGGGTTGTCGTAAATCATTCGCGCTGGGGTACGGCGTGGGGTGAGCACGGGGTTCAGAGGCCCGTAGCGGTCTCCGAGCGGGGCGAGAAGCATGCCGCTTACCTCGGCAGGCATCAGCTGTGTGGAGCGGGCGAATCCCGAGAGGTGTTCGTCGTTCAGGTGGTGAAGAACGCCCAACGGCAGACGGGAGGGTAAACCCGTGCGGTCGGCAATCTCGCCGGGTGTCGTACCCAGCCTGTGGGCGAGCCGGAGTACGAATCCGGTGAGGGTCTCGTCGGGCAGCGGGTCGAGGCTGCGTGGCAGGGGGCGCATGGTCAGCCGTTTCGCGGGCCGCGGATGTAGGGCTCGGGGCTCGAACTGTCCGCTGGTCCCTTCGCTACTCCGAGAACCTCCTGCAGCGCGGAGGAAGTGCCGGGAAGGTGGGCGAGTTCCAGAAAGGTATCCCGGTGCAGCGCCAAGGCGCTGCCGTAGAGCGGGCCTACAGCCATCCGAGTCCACTGCTTCTCGCGGCCGTCAAGCATGCGTTCGGCAATTCCGAGTACCGCGCCCATGGTCAGGGGGGATTCCAGAGGCGAGAGCAGCGAGCTGATCCCGTACGGTCTCTTCGATGCGCCTGACGTGCGGCGTCGGCTGTCGCGAAGTCGCTGCTCTGCTTCCCGCCCGATGGCCTGGGCCAGGGCGGGTGTCGCCGCAAAGCCGCTGGCCTCCGGCCAGGAGGCCAGCACCAGAGTGGCCACGACGCGCAGGTCAATGAAGTACTGCGCGACAGGAATGAGCTGACCGCAGCTGGTGACTCTCTGCGGCCCGTCGGCTGACAACAGCGCATCCAAGCGACGCTGAAGGTCCAGCAGCACGCTGAAGGAGTCCACGTCACGCGACGAGCGAGGAGGGCGGACGCGGGCGAGGTCAGTCGCGCAGACCGAGCGTCGCCCCCTACCCGTGTGCGGTGCGGGAGACGCGGCTCGGCACTGGGTGGGGTGAAGATCTTCCGTGCCTGGGCGAGCGATCAAGCCGTTGGGGGCGAACTGGGCGGGGGCTCGGCACTTGGGACAGGTGCGGCTCAGGAGTTGCTGGTGTCGCGAACACGCAAAAACCACCGGAAGCCGCCAGGCCCGTTTCCAGGCACCTCCGTAAAGGCGTCCCAGCGGGCCGTCATCACCCGCGAGGCATGGCGGGCAGTACTGGGAGGTCCGCATGAAGACCCAGCGGTTGGGGCGGCCCAGCTGCTGTGGGCTCGTCCACGGCCGGTATAGGTGGCTCACGAGGCCATATCGATGGCCCATGGGGGCAAGCAACAGCTTGCCGGCCTCCGCCACAGTCAGGTCTGCCGCGCGCGCCGCCCGGACAAGACGTGGCTTATCCATGTCCGCGAGCAACCACGGCGAGACGACTCCAGGTGCGGTGCTCATCTCGTCCATCAGCCCCATACGAGAAGCGATTTGAGCCGGGGTCGTGCCGTTGTGGCGAGCGAGGCGTAGAAGGAAGCCGACAAGGGTCTCGTCGTCGAGCGGGTCGAGGCTGCGTGACAGTCGGCGGTGAGTCATCCTTCGGCCGCCGAAGGGGTGCCTCGGTCGTCGTAGACGCTGTTGCGGCCCCTTCTGGGCCTCGGCCCTGGTTTCCGCTTCGGAGCAGTGTCGACGTCGGGGATCTCTCCGGCTTCGGCGTCCCGCCCGTCGTCTCTGCCGGGAACGTTGCCCAGATTGATCGTGATCTCGTCGAGGAGGTCGACAGTCAGGTCCTCTAGGCCGCTCTCCATGGCTTTGACCAGTCCGTCCTCGGCCAGCCGCCGCAGGAGACCGACGATGCCGTGGGTCCGGCGATAGAGGTACTCGGGCATCTCGCCTTCGGACAGCGTGCCCGGGCCGGCGTTGAAGAGCCGGATCTGGTTCTCAATGCCGACGAGATGGTCGACGAATGCCGCGATGCCCGCGTCGCTGCTGTAGTCGAACGGGTCAAGGTTGACCAGATCGAAGCGGCGTTCCGTCTGGGTGGAGGCGTCGGGGTTGTAGCTCTTGCCTTTCTTCAGTGGGGCGTAGACCCACTGTTTGGTGCGGGGGTCGTGCCAGCCCTCCCTGAGCAGTCCGGAGCGAGGGATGTTCACACCGATGAGGACGAGAGTGACGTCCAGGTCCATCAGGCCTCGGATCAGGTCGAGAGTGTCTTGGTCGTCCTCCCGGTGCATCTTCAGGCGGGTGATGTCGTCGATCAGCAAGACGGTGGTGGCGTGCGCTTTGATCGATTCGCGGACGTTGCGGATCATGCCGCGCAGGTTCTTGCCGTAGGGGGCGCCGTAGAAGTCGAGAATCGCCTCACACAGGCCGATCGGGGTCGCTTTGACCGGGGTCTGGCAGTAGGCGACCGGTGCGATCAGGTCCCGGGTCCCAGGCATCGGGTCGAGGTAGTAGGCGGGGTACCGCTCGAACAGGTCGCGCCAGGTGTCCTCGAACTCGGCGGCGGTCCGGCAGGCAGTCTCCGTTTTGCCCTGGTAGCCACCGCCGTTGATCATCAGTCCGTCGAGAGTGCTCGGGCCGATGCGCATTGCGTTGTTCTGGATGCGAGAACGCATCAGCGTGGTGACCACCGCGCTCATCGGAGTCTCCTCCATCCGCATGTTGACGTGTGTGGCCGCGCGATGCAGGTCGTGCAGCGACCTCTTGCGCGGGCTCAGCAGTCGGTACTCGGCCAGGGAGATCTTCTTGACCGGCACGAACAGCTCGCGTGTCCTGCGGAACTCCTGCCAGCCCTCGTAAGTGGTCCTGTCCGGCCGGGGGCCGAAGCGTAGGAACGGCACGGGCTCGTCCGGTGCCTCTGGGAGCCGGTCGCTCATCTCACTTCTCCTCCGCCGCCTGCGGACCGGACCCCTGCAGTTCTGTGTATGGATCGCCGGGTGTGTCATCGTCGTCCGCGATCACGAAGAGGTTGCGGCCGCGGCGGCTCGATCCAAGGGAGGCAGGCTGCGACGGCCGCAGTGGCCCAGCCGCTTCGCGCCGCCGACGCCGATGGGTGTCCAGACTCCGTGTGGCCTGCCGGGCCCGTTCCCGCAACAGCAGCTCTGCTTCAGGCACACCGGCGGCGGCCAGCAGCGGCGGCTCGCCCCGTTCCTGCGGTTGTGGTCGGTCCGCAGCGGCTGCCTGGGCCTGGGCGATCTCCCGCGCCTGCTGCATGCGCTGGGACTTGGTCATCTGGGACGGCCAGCTCTCGACCGGATCGACCGCTCCCAGCATCTCCAGGAGAATCGGAACGAGCTCGGTGTCAGAGCGCGGCTTGAGTCCTGCTTCTCGTACTCGGTTGAGAAGTTCTTCGACCCGGGTATCCCCGAAGGCCGGGATCTCGCCCTCCGGCGGCAGGCCCGTCCAGCGTAGGGCGTGCCACTTGTGTGTGTCGGGGTCCTGGAAGTACACCACCCGCCGGTCCCGGGGTTCGCGGTGAATGACCCACTGCTGTTTGTACCGGCCGCCTCGCGCCGATTGCCGGCCGGGACGGTGCAGCAGCTCGGCGTCGTACCAGAGACCTTTGACCTTAACGCCTCGCCGGTAGATCCGCTTCACATGATGCTCGGGCAGAAAGCGGTAGTACGTCTCCGGTGACGGGATGTCCAGGTCGAAGCCCTCCTGAGCGAAGGAGGCAGCGAACAAAGTGTTGGGGCTGTGATCACCGCCCGGATCCCAGCTGGGTGCGAACTCGGCGAGCCTGCGGTTCTGCCAGGTCTTCACGACCCAGGTCGCGATGAAGTGTTCCATCTCGGTGAAGGTCAGTACCGCGTCGCCCTCCGGGTCGGCGCCACGGTCGGCAACATCGATTCCCGTGTAGCCGGGAAGCTTCTCGAACAGCAGCGATCGGATACTGCCAAAGACACGCTCCACCGTGCTCTTGTCCTGCGGGCGCAGAACACGAGCCGGCAGGATCCGGCATCCCATCGCCTCCTGAACATCCACGAGATGGTGGTTGCGGTAGACAGAGCCATGGTCGGAGGTGATGGTCTCGGGAGTGAAGAACGGCAGTGCGGCCACCTTGTGCCCCGCGAACTCAGAGACCACTGCGGCCGGCAGCCCGGGGTAGGGCCACTCCATGTCCTCGCCCCACTCCGCCCGCATCGGCAGCGGCAGCATGACGTCCCGCAGGACCATCGCGACGTCCACGGAGGAGTCCGATACCAGCGTGAGCCGGAATGCGCAGATGGAGTGAGTGTATACGTCAAGCGCCAGGGTGAGGTGGACAGTGACCGGATCCCCGAAGACATTCTCGCGGACCATCACCGGGAGGATCGTTGTGTCCAGGGCGACGACCTGGCCCGGCCGCGTCACGAGCACATGTCCGTTCTTGGTGGGCAGTTCAGCCGAACGCTGGTACCGCGGTCGGGCGCCACCCGGCCCGAACCACTCTTTCCACACCCGCAGCAGGGTGTGATAGCTCGGGACCTCGATCTCAGCGTCCTTGAAGGTCTCCCGCACATAGCGCTGGATCATGATCTCGCGGGTTCGTGCGCTCACCCGGGAGCGGTGCAGCGTCTCCTGCCTCACTGCGAAGATCGCCTCGCGGACTTCTTCGCAGATGCTCGGGTGTCCTCCGCTGGCCCGCAGCCACCGGTGATCGGCACAGCCGATGACGCCGTACTTCCTGCGCCGGCGTTCCCAGCGTTCAAGCGTGCGCACTCCGACGTGGGCGACGCCCAAGAGCAGTCTCGTCTCCTCGGGCCGCAGCGTCGATAGCTCGGCGGCCTTCGCCGCCCGTCGCTCGGTCAGCGTCGTGCGGTCCGGGTCGTACTCGGGACGCGGTTCACCCGGCTCAGGACGGAACGGATCACCGCTGCGGAAGCCGCACTTCACCTCCATCAGGTGGGCGAAGCGCTGTTCCATCAAGGGGCGCTTCTCCGGCTTCACATCGCTCCATGTGGCCGGCTGACGCCCTCGGTCCGCCCCTTCCGCAGCCGTGCGTGACGACGGTCTGCAATTCGGGTCGTTGACCAAGAAGCGGAAGCTCACCCGCTGGCGATCACCGTCCGCCCGCACCAGGTGGACCCGCCCCAGATGCGGCTCCTGCCGCTCGACCAGCCACTCCACGTCGTTAAGCACAATGCCTGCTCCGGGCGAGAGGTCCAGGGCGGCTGATGCATTCACGAGGCACCTCCTGCCAGAACCACTCGCGACCCGTCCGTCAGCGGATGAGAAAGGTCGATCCCGAGCCTGCGGTGCCACAACAGGTGCAGCAGATGAGCCCGGGCCACCGGCCAGTACGCCTGAGCGGCCGCCAGCTCTCCGAACGTCACGCCCTCTGCGGCGTGGGCGAGCAGACCGGCCTGGACCCCGAGCATGTCCCGCGTTGGACGACGCCTTCCGTACATCGCGCCGATCGTGGACCGCACCTGCGGACGCCACTCGGACACGACCGTGTAGTGCCACCCGCAAGCGACTGCCACTTCCTCGGCCGCCGCGAAAGACTGCAAGTCCTCGGGCTTGATCAGGGGCCTGGACCGCACATCGATCAGCCAGGTGCCCGTCTTCGTGACCGCGAAGAAGTCGGGCGTGTGCTTGCGCCATTTCTCCGCGGTGCGAAACCGAATGCACAGCGGCTGCGACAGCACCTCGACCAGATCACCGGCAAAGTCCATTGCCACCAGCAACTGATCCTCTTCGAGGCTCTCGAATGCGTGCAGCCGCCCGGTCGCCAGCAACGGTCCCAGGCCAGGCCGATGCCTCTGATCCCGCCGCCAGGTGAAACCCCGCATCGGGCCGCGGCCCGCCACAGGGACCTGCCCCAGATGGCGTACCGGGCCCGTCACCTCGTCCCCGGCGTACCTCCACGTCGCGGTCCACCGGTTCGCCCAGCCGTCGGACAGGTCCAGGGCATCCCGCCCCGCATCCAGGGAGACGGGCACCAGCAGATCCGTCCACGTACACCGGTGGGACCACAGGGAACCGAGCTCGTACGGAAACGGAGCCTCATTGCCAGCCAACCCAGACACGCCCTCGGTTTCGCTCATGCCTCAAGGGAAGCTGCTTGCCTCCTGGCAGGGAGGCGATCTTCGAAGTTGGCGACAACTTGGCTGCAAAGAGCACTGAGCACGTCAGGAACGATGCGAATCCGACGACAGATGTCGCGCTCAGGACCTCAAGAAAGGCCAGGTCGGCGCGCGAAATGACGACACCTATCGTGCTCAGTCACATCACCGCCGCCGTCAGCCGCGACGGTGTCCGTTCTCAATAGATGTGGCGAGTCCCAGTGGTTCTGGCAAACGACCTGGCGGAGTCCCGGCGAAGCTGGCCGGCCTGTACGGTCCACCGCATGGTTGACGAGTTCGATGTGGCTCAAGCTCTGCGCGGTGGGATACTCGACAGGGCGCGAGCCTGGGCCTTCGTTCGGGACTTTGCCGCAGCGTGGGCGGAGCCGCTCGCCGACGGCGCGGGTACGCGAGCGGAGGAGCTGGAGCGAGCCGAGGAGATGCTGGGGCTCACGCTGCCGACCGCGTTGCGCGAGGCGTACTCGCTTCTCGGTACGCGTCACGACCTCACCGGCAACCAGGACCCGCTGCTGCGCCCTTCCGAGCTGTTCGTGCACGACGAGTTCGGTGGAGTGCTCGTCTTCCGCAGCGAGAACCAGGGATGCGCTTTCTGGGGAGTGCGGCTGCGGGACCTCGGTCAGGACGATCCGCCGGTGTTCGTCCAGTCACGGGATGGTTGGGTCCGCTACCTGGAGCGGGTCTCCTTGGCCTGTGTCGAGCTCGTACTCAGCGAGACACTGCTTGGCGGCGAAGGACGGCTCTACAACGCCTGCGAACTTCCCGCCAGCCTGATTCGAGAGCTGCCGAGTCGGTTCGCGCCGGTGGAGTTTCCCGAGTACCCGATGTGGACGGGGAAGGAAGAGTCACCCGTGGGCTGGTTTTCCGCGCCGGGGAAGCTCTTGCGGCTCGACGGACTGAGTGACCACAGCTGGCTGCACGTTCGGGGAAGTACGTTCGCCGACCTGGAGTCGCTCTGCGCCGCCCTCCCCGGCCACTGGGTACGTGGGTACTCAGAGCCGTTGGAAGCCGACGAACTGCCTTTCTAGGCATCCGAGGGTCTGCTTGGATGACCGGGAAAGTCTGTGAACCGAGCGCAACGGGGGCGTGCGGATGGCTGATCCGTACATCATTCTCAACGAACTCGCCCAAGAGCTTCGGCCGATGCCACAGGGAATCGAGTGGTTCGAGGGCCTCTCGACTGAGGAGCAGTCCAACACCCTGCGCCTCCTGTCACATTTCTGCATTCAGGCCCGCGCCACCGCCGAGGACGGCCCGGAAAGTATCCGCCGCGCCGGACTTCGCGCCACGCACACACCGGCAGTTCTGATCACACGAGGGCGGATCGACCAGCAACTCGGAAAGATCGCCAGTCTCACCCCGCACGACGAGCGCCTCAAGTCATTCCGGCTACTGATCGCGGTGCTGGCCGTCGCCGACGAACGCCGACGAGAGCGCTTCTGCTCCGACGGTTGCGGCCACGCGTGGCATCGCCTGTCTGTCGACACCCCCGAAGCCTCGGCCTGATCCCTCGCGCTTTCGCGCCTACCGGACCAGTGGCCGGAGGGGAAACATCGCGCTCAGTCTCGGCAGTTTGCACATCGCCTCGTCTTCACATCGCACGTCCCACTGCTCGCCGCGCGGCCCTCGATTGCCGCCTACAGCGCCCTCCTCGGCTTCGACGGCTTCATAGAATGCGTCGCCGCAGTCGTCATCCGCGCGGGTGAGTAGTCCATACGCCTCCATGGCGACGTAGTCGAGAGACTCCCACTCCGGCCAGTCGTCGTTCCAGAGCTCCCGAGGGCGACCCACCAGGCACTGAACCTCTGGGGTGTCGGCCAGAGAGTCGGGATCGATCACTGCCCGCACGAAGGCTTCCCGACCGATCCCCACCATCCACAGGCCGAAGTAGCAGAACCCGTCGTCCGAACACCAGCCGCCGAGGATCCGCTCCGCAGCAGCCCAGAGATCCCAGGTGAAGGTTTCGTGCGTCACTTCGTCCAGGCGAACCTGGAACTGCACGATCTCTGCCAGCGGCCTCCGCGACAATTCGTCACGCAACCACGTTAGCCGTTCGTCCCGGCCCCGCGTCTGCCGTCGGCACTCTTCGATGAGCTCCCAGAAGGAATCGATGTCCACGGCGGCACTGTGCCAGGCACCTCTGACAGCGTGCGGTCGGCGAACCATGTTTGAGCAGTGGTTGTGACTGGCCGCGATAGATGACACGTGGTCGCCACGACTGACACCAAAGCGCGACCGACCCCCGCCATTAGACTCCCGCGCTATGACGGCCGCCACTCCCGCATCGCCCATCCCGGTCGCGCCTGCCGGCCTGACCGACCGGGCCAGAAGGTTCGTCGAGGTGGACGGCGTTCGTGTTCCTCAGCAGGGCCTGGGGCAGCACCGGGAGCGGTGGATCGAGCGCGGAGTTCCGGCCGTGGAATTCGACCGGGCCGCGGCCTTCCAGGACCGTTGGGGTGGTCTTGCGCTGCCGCCTGCCCCGTTCTACGAGGGCGGTCCGCGCATCCTGGGCGCCGACTGCCCCGAGGGCTCGGCCGCTGAGGGTTGGTCGTTTCCGGCGGGAAGCGGTCGGGTGTCCATGGCCTACGGATTCATGATCGGCTCCGACGGCGCATTCGGGATCGATGCCTACCGCTGGACACCGCTGCACGCCAGCACAGACGGATGGGTGGAATCCCTGGCGCTCGCCGCCCATGCCGGTCGCTGGGCCAAGACCGTGACAAGGATCAAGGGGAAGGCCGTCGAGTCATTGGACCTCGTCGGCTTCGAGCCGGTGCCTGAGGTACAGGGCGTTACGGACACGTGGTGGCGGGGCAAAGACTCGCTCATCGCCCTCTACCGAGGCGAGGCCGTAGGCATGGATGCTCCTCGATGCCTTGAAGCCCACGTGTACGGCGGCCTCAACGAGTGGGGGCTTCACGGCGGCTGATCGCCGACACCACCGAATCTCAGCACAATGTCGCCAGTGATCATGAAGATGATGACTGAGCTGGCTCGCAGCATCACTCACATGAGGGGTTTCAGCCCAAAACTTCTGGTGGATTCCCATTGATTCTGGACAGTGAAGTCCATGGGGTTGGGCGGGACGAGTGATACGGCACCGCTGGACGTGGGCGGATTCGAGGTCGGTTGGCGGGACGCCAGAGGTG
Organism: Streptomyces sp. 135; assembly: GCF_020026305.1. NCBI lineage: Bacteria > Bacillati > Actinomycetota > Actinomycetes > Kitasatosporales > Streptomycetaceae > Streptomyces > Streptomyces sp. 135. The sequence goes on from NZ_CP075691.1 coordinate 3,982,078, forward strand.
AACACCGCCGACCGCTGAGTGAGGCGGGAGGAGGTCGAGTTCGAGACAGGACTGCCAGTACGTGGCTTCCCTTCATACCGCGGCCAGCGGAACTTCCCAGGCCTGTACTGGTCGGCCACAACGGGCGGGCACGTGGGGTTCGAGTCGTGGCTGGAGCGGGATCACGCGCGGCTGGCCGACGAGGCTGGGCGGGCGAGTCTGGTGCTGCTGCCTCACCTGCTGGCCGCCGAAGGCTTCGAGTTTCTTGGTCAGCAGGGCGGGTCACCGGTAGTGGCGCCCTTCGCGTTGCTGGACACCGTTCCGCCGCTGGAGGCAGAGAAGGCCACCGCCTGGGAACAGCATCTACTGGAGCTGGAGTCCGGGCGGCAAAGCGGTACCGGAGCCGGGGCGGGGCTGCGGCCAGAGTACGACCCGGCCCGGCATACCTTGGAGGAGCGGATCGCCGCGAAAGCCACCGAGTTGCGTGCCCTGGGCTGGACGGTGAGCGCGCGGACGGTCGAGAGGATGCGGACCCGCTACCGGGATCAAGGGGTCTGGGGGCTGGTCGATCACCGCAACGGGCCGGGCTGATGAGCGGGTGGTTTCAGCCGTCGCGGAGGTGCTGGCCGGCCAGCTGAACGAGTCGACTGGGACACGAGGCCGGGTGCGGCGCCGGGTCGAGGCCCTGCTTGCCGAGCAGCACGGGGCCGGGGTGGTGCCGATGCCGTCGAAGACGACGTTCTACCGGCTTGTCGAGGCAGTGAGCGCGGGCACGCACGCCTTCGGTTCGGCTGCTTCCCGCCGCTCCCAAGCTCGTCGGCCCGAGGGAATGTTCACGCCGTCCGCGGCCTGCCGACCGGGCGAGCTGGTGCAGATCGACACGACTCCACTGGATGTGCTGGTGATCCTGGAGGACGGGGTGAGCGGTCGTCCGGAACTGACTATCGCCGTTGACGTGGCGACCCGGACAATCTGCGCGGCGGTGCTGCGGCCAGCGGGCACCAAGGCGGTCGATGCGTCGCTGCTGCTGGCGAAGATGCTGGTCCCCGAGCCGCTGCGGCCGGGCTGGCCGGAGGCCCTGGCACTGTCGGCGACGCTGATTCCGCACTCCCGGCTGCTGGACATCGACGCCCGGCTGGAGCAGGCCGCCGCGAAACCTGTGATCGTCCCGGAATCCATCGGCATCGATCACGGCAAGGTGTTCGTCTCCGACGCGTTCATCGCCGCCTGTCGGTCGCTGGGCGTCTCCGTGCAGCCCTCGCGGCCCGCCACTCCGACAGACAAGGCCATCGTGGAGCGGACGTTTTCCTCCATCAACACCCTGTTCTGCCAGCACGTTTCCGGCTACACCGGCTCCAACACGGACCGCCGCGGCGCGGGTGTCGAGGCGGTATGGACGCTCGCGGAACTCGATGACCTTCTTCAGGAATGGATCGTGGCCTGCTGGCAGCAGAGGCCGCACGACGGGCTTCGTAGTCCGTTCCTACCCGGCCGGTCGATGTCACCCAACGACGCGTACGCGCTGCTTGTGGCCCGCACCGGCTACGTCCCGCTGCCGCTGAGCGGTCTCGACTACCTCGAACTGCTGCCGGCGGTCTGGCGGTCGGTGAACGACTACGGAATCCGTATCGACCATCGCACCTACAACTGCCCGGAGTTGACTCCGCTACGGCGCCAACCTTCGGGAGTGGCCGCGAAAGGCGGTCTCTGGGAGGTCCACTACGACCCTTACGACCTGTCTCAGGTCTGGGTACGCGACGCCCGCATCGGAGAGTGGATCACGGTTCCGTGGACACACCGGCACCCGGTCTCGACACCGTTCGCTGACTTCACCTGGCGCCGAGCCCGGGACCTGCTTGCGATGCGGGGCCAGGACGACACCAACCAAGCCGCCGTGGCCGCAGCAGTCGACCAGTTGCTGACGCGGGCGGAAACTGGGCCGGACCGCCGTATCGCGGCCCGTACCCGCGCCGCCCTGGAGCCCGCCCGGTCTGTCCCTGCTCTGCCGCAGGCTTCAGCTCCGGAAGACGCCGAGGACGATGCCACCGTCCCGGAGCAGCCGTCGAACGTCATTCCCTTCGGCGTCTTCGACGCCTTCACCGACGGGAGCCGCCTGTGAGCGAGGCTCCACCACAGGACATCGCCAACCCGCAGACGTCACTGACCACGAAGGAAGGCTGGCGGGCGTTCGTCGACGAGAACCCTGATACCCCGCCGTCGCTCCCGTCCGGCACCGTCCTGGACGAGGATGAGCTGGAGTCCTACAGGGAAGCGCGGATCGACTACCACACGCGATCCGTCATCGTGAATACCCCCACGATCCGTGGCGTCGTCACCACGGGCCGCAAACGCATCGTGCTCAACCGGCACCAAGTCTCCGCCCGTCGCGGCCTGATCGTGTCCGGTTCGGCCGGCACCGGCAAGACCACAGCGATCACCCAGCTGGGCAAGAACGTCGAACAGATCACCCGGCGGCGCAACCCCACCGCCGTCGGCGGACTGCCGGTCGCCTTCATCACCGTCCCGCCAGCGGCTACCCCGAAGATGCTCGCAGGCGAGTTCGCCCGATTCCTTGGCATCCCGCTGGAGCACCGCATGAGCCAGGTCCAAATCACCAACGCCGTCTGTGACCTGCTCGGCAAGCTCGGCACCACACTCGTCCTGGTCGACGAGATCCACAACCTCGACCTGACCACCCGCAATGGAGCCGAGGCATCCGATCACCTCAAGCACCTCTCGGAACGGATCGCGGCCACCTTCGTGCTTGCTGGTCTCGACGTCGAGACCAGCAGCCTGTTCCAGGGCACTCGCGGACAGCAGATCGCCGGCCGCTATACGGTCATCCCCTCCCGACCCTTCGGCCACAGAATCCGCGCGGACAAGGAGAGCTGGCAGGCCTTGGTGGTGACGATGGAGAACTCCCTGCGACTACACGCCCATCGTCCCGGCACCTTGGTCGCCATGGCCGATTACCTCCACGAGCGCACTGGCGGGCTGATCGGCAGTCTCTCCCAGCTCATCCGAGAAGCCGCAGTCGACGCCATCGACAGCGGCACGGAAAAGATCACCAAGCGCATGCTCGACGAGATTGAGCTCGACCACGCTGTCCAGAAGACCCGCCCTGATCGCCCCCGAGCCAAATACGCCCGCAGGCCGAAGGCAGCCTGAGCAATGGAGCCCTGGGAAGCCCCGGTCAGGCTCCTGCCTCTTCCTCTGCCACCAGTCCACGGAGAAGTCTTCGGCTGGTACTTGCACCACCTCGCCGCCGCCAACAACGTGACGGCGGGCCAGCTGGCGAAGACTCTGACACCATTCAAAAACGCGCAGGTTGGTAAGAGGACGGACACGCTTTGGCGCTGGACTCCGATGGTTCTGCCACGGCTGGCCACCCTGACGGGCCTTACGCCCGAGACCCTCCGGATGCTGCTACCAGCGATCGCTCGGGTTGAGGCGCGCACCACAGGTGAGGTAGTCCGCTACCGTCGGCATCTCTACATCGCCTGCTCACACTGCATGCACCGCCGCGGGATCACCAGGCCAGTCCTCGCCCATCGCCCCGCAGATCTCCAACTCTGCCGCCGACACGGCATCTGGGTGGACGGCAACCGCCACTACCGTGTCGGTCACCTACCAGAGCTCGTTACCGCGGAGCACCGACACCGACGGATCGCCCGGCGCTTCCCCGACACCCTGGAAGCAGCGACGAAGGAAGCTCAGCACTTGGTCCGCTCATGGCTCCTGAACAAGAAGCAACCTCATCTGCTCTCACGCTGGAACGACCGCCTCGCCCAGCTTCCTCCAAAGGAAGCCATCTACGGGAACATCATCAGGCGACGCGTCGACGAGCGGGAGTACATCGCCACCTATCCAGAGTTCGTCACGCTGCTGGGCATGCTGGCCGATTCTGCCTGGCGGGCACTACGGGAACCTGGCCGATGGACGAGCCTCAGCCAGCACCGGCGCACCATCGACTCCGTCTACACAGAGGCCGAGCACCGGCTGAACGTCCCCACTCTCCGCGAGAAGCTCCGTTCCCACGCCTTCCCCAACGACGCCCTCTTTCGCTGGACCGACTCCCTGGGACGATCACTGATGCTGGTGACGACGCCGGACGACTACGACGCCCTACGGGATGAGTCCCACCAGAACTGAAAGACACCAGGCCACGGCCGTACCATCCGACAGAACAAATGGGACCGTCTCAGCTCGCGCTCAAGCAGGCGCAGCAACGTCCAGATCCACTGGGCCGCCCGGCTTCCAGCCCGTCCCGGCAGAACTGACAAGGCCCAGGTCAGAGACACCTCCTCGATCCAGATCTTTTGGGAACGGACAGACGGCCGGCCGCCTTCGCCGCGCCGTGGGCCCGGCCCGCGACAACCGCGCCGATCACGAGGGCGAGAACGTAGAGCGAGATGCCGGCCGCGAATCCGCCTGGCAGCCAGCCGAGCAGGCCGGCGTCGTCGTGGTCGATGAGCCGGCGTATCGCCCCCTGCGCCCCAAGGACGAGAAGAACCACACCGAGGCCCTCAAAGATGTCGCACTTCATGCGATGCCTTCCCATGTGATGCCTTCCGGATCTCCAGAACGTCGCTGTCACGCGGCAGCACTCACCCAGGGGCGCCCTTCGCGCCGCCTGGCCGTCGGCGGGACGGTTGCAGTGCACAATGCCGAAGATCGTGGACCACGAGGAGCGCAGGAGGCGCCTGGTCGACGCCGTCTGGGCGCTGGCCGTCCGGGGCGGCATCGAGCAGGTGACACTGCGCAAGGTGGCCGACGAAGCGGGCGTCTCCATGGGGCAGGTGCAGCACTACTACTCCTCGATGCAGGCCCTGATCCGCGATGCGCTCGACCGAGCCGTGCGAGCCGTGAACACCAACATCGAGAACGTGGTCAAGGCAGCCGGCACAACGAGCCCCGAAGCCGTGCTCCGCACCTGCCTCCATGCCCTGATCAGCACCGACCAGGAGAGCATGCGGCTCATGCGGTTCTCCCTGGCGGCAGCGGGGCGGGCAGTGTCCGACCCGACGGTGGCCAGGGTCCTGGCTCCGGGCGACGACGAACTGCTCTCCTTCACCGCCGGGCTCATCGCCGCGGCCCGGCAGGCGCGGGGCGGCGAACCGCGCGGCGAAGAGCACGTCGACGCCGACATCTGCTGGTCGCTTGCCACGAGTCTCGGCGTGGACGTCGCCCTTGGGTATCGCTCACCGGATGCCGCCAGCCGCGTGCTCGGCCACCACATCGATCAGATCCTGGGACCGGACCGGCGCGAGGCAACGGCCTGAGGCAGCCGGGAGGTACTGGGACAGGCCCTGCGCGACCAGGGCGACGGCCTCGCGGCGGGGCGCGGCGGGGAACCCACCGCGCCCCCAACCCCTGGAACCACCGCTCACCTCGTCAACCGCGCCGGCTCGTCCAGTCGCGTCAGCTTCCGCGGGTTTCTCATCACGTAGATCCGGGTGATCCGGCCGTCCTCCACCACCGCGCTCAGCGCGGTCGGCTCGCCGTCCAGGGTGAGACGGCCCGCGGGGGCGCCGTTGAGCCATACCGGGGTCGCGTCGAGCGTGCCCGTCGTGCGGCTCGCGCGGGAGAGCAGTTCCGCCACCACCTCGGCGCCGTGCACCGGCGCCGTGACGGCGCGCACCTGGCCGCCGCCGTCCGCGATCACGACCACGTCGGGTGCCATGACCTCCAGCAGCTCCCCCAACTCCCCGGTCCGCAACGCCGCCAGGAACCGTTCCATCACGGCCTGCTGCTCCGACCGGCTCACCGGGACCCGGGACCGCCGGGCCGCCACGTGCTCACGGGCCCGCCGGGCGATCTGCCGGACCGAGGCCGGGGACTTGCCGACGGCCTCGGCGATCTCCCCGTACGGCATCTCGAAGACCTCACGGAGCACGAACACCGCCCGTTCGGTCGGCGCGAGCGTCTCCAGGACGGTCAGCATCGCGATCGACACGCTCTCCGCGAGTTCGGCGTCCTCTGCGACATCCGGGCTGGTCAGCAGCGGTTCCGGAAGCCACTCACCGACGTACTCCTCCCGGCTGCGCGACAACGACCGGAGCCGGTTGAGCGCCTGCCGCGTCACGATCCGTACGAGGTACGCCCGCGCGTCCCGCACCTGGGACCGGTCGGCGCCGGCCCACCGCAGCCAGGACTCCTGGAGCACGTCCTCCGCGTCGGCCGCCGAGCCGAGCATCTCGTAGGCGACCGTGAAGAGCAGGCCGCGGTGGGCGACGAACGGATCGTCGGTCGGGGCGGCGGTCATGCCGGCGACGCCACGCCGTCGGCCCCGGAGCGCGCGGCCAGCGGTATCGCGCAGGCCTCGGAGAAGCCCTGCGAGGTGATGCCGTTGGCGTTGTTGTTCCTGGCGGCCATGTTGACGAAGGCGATGTACGCGGTGAGTTCGACCATGGCCGCCGGGCCGAGGCGGTCCAGCAGGCCCGCGTACAGCTCGTCGGTGACGGTGGGCGGCGTGTTCGTCATGGCCTCCGCGTACTCCAGGACGTCCCGCTCCAGCGGGGCGAACACGTCCGACTCGCGCCAGCGCGGCACCTGGCTCGCCTTGGCCAGGTCCAGCTGCTGGTTCTGCGCCTGGAAGTAACCGACGTCGAGGCACCAGCCGCAGCCGACCTGCCCCGCGACCGCCATGTGCGCGAACGACTTGAGGCTCTCGTCGACCGCGTCCCATTCGCTCAGCCTGGCCGAGAACTCCAGGTTGGACGTGGCGACCCGGGGGCTGTGCCACACCACTTCGACGGGCTCCGGCACCTCGCCGAGCTGCTTGATCATGTTCTCCTTGAGCTCGGCGGGGAGTTCGGCCTTGGGAATGCGCGGCGCCATGATGGCCTCCTGTGTCGAGTGATGCCGGTCGGTCGGTTACTCGGTCGTTCGACATGAAGACACCGGTGACTGCCGGGATGTGACAACGGGACGCTCACCGCGCGCTCTGTCAGAGGCAGTCGGTAACGTTCCCCCCGTGGTGTCCCTCCCCGACCTCGTCCGGCTGCGCCAGGCCCGCGACCGCATGGACCGCGACTACGCGCAGCCCCTGGACGTGCCCGCCCTCGCCCGGGACGCCCTGATGTCCGCGGGCCACTTCTCCCGCAGTTTCCGCGCCGCCTTCGGCGAGACCCCGTACAGCTACCTCATGACCCGCCGGATCGAGCGGGCCAAGGCGCTGCTGCGGCGCGGGGACCTCTCGGTGACGGAGGTGTGCATGGCGGTGGGCTGTACGTCACTGGGGTCGTTCAGCTCGCGGTTCACGGAGCTGGTCGGCGAGAGCCCGAGTGCGTACCGGGCACGCGACCATGGGTCCGGCGCCGACGTCCCGGCCTGCGTCGCCAAGATCTACACCCGACCGGTCAGGAACGGAGAAGCCGGATCCCCCGGCGATCCCTAGCGTGGGGGGCATGGAGATCAACCTCGCACAGTGCTTCATCGCCGTCGACGACCACGACAAGGCCCTCGCCTTCTACCGCGACGTGCTCGGTCTGGAGGTGCGCAACGACGTCGGGTTCGAGGGGATGCGCTGGGTCACCGTCGGCTCACCCGCGCAGCCCGGCGTGGACATCGTCCTCGAACCGCCGCTCGCCGACCCGAACGCCACGGACTCCGACCGGCGGGCGGTCGCCGAGCTGATGGCCAAGGGCCTCCTGCGTGGCGTCATCTTCCGTACGGACGACGTCGACGCGACGTTCGAGCGGATCCGCGCCGCGGGCGGTGACGTCCTCCAGGAGCCGATGGACCAGCCCTACGGCGTGCGGGACTGCGCGTTCCGCGACCCGGCGGGGAACATGCTGCGGTTCAGCCGGCCCCGCGGGTGACCCGGCGGTCCCGCGGTTGACCTTCACCTTGGGGGAGGCCGCAGCATCGGTGGGGCCGGGCGGTGTGCCCGGCGTGAGGAGGGACGGGCATGGGGTTGCTGACCATCGGGGCGTTCGCGAAGGCGTCCCGGCTGTCGCCCAAGGCGCTGCGGCTCTACGACGAGCTCGGCCTGCTGGCCCCCGCCCGCGTCGACCCGGTGACCGGCTACCGCCTCTACGCGCCCGAACAGCTGGACGAGGCCCGCCTGGTGGCCTGGCTGCGACGCCTCGGCATGCCGCTGGCCCGCATCCAGCACGTCCGCGCGCTGGACGGGACGGCGGCCGCCCAGGAGATCCGCGCGTTCTGGGCCCGGGCCGAGGCGGAGACCGCCGCGCGGCGGGACCTGGCCGCCTTCCTCATCGACCACCTGTCCAGGAAGGACCCCGCCATGACCCCGACCCCGGCCCCGCTCGCCGAACCGCTGGAGATCCGTTACGCGGCACTGTCCGACACCGGCCTGGTCCGCGAGAGCAACCAGGACACCGCGTACGCGGGGGCCCGTCTGCTCGCCGTGGCCGACGGTTTCGGGCACGGCGGGGCGCCCGCCGGGGCCGCCGCCATCGACGCGCTCAAGCACCTGGAGACCGACGGCTTCGCGGCCGGCTCTCTCCTCAACGCCCTTGAGGACGCCGTCGAACAGGCCGACATTGCCGTACGTGGGGCACATGAGGACGAGGCCGGCACCACACTCACCGCGATGCTCTGGACCGGGTCGCAGCTCGCCCTCGTCCACATCGGTGACTCCCGCGCCTACGTCCTGCGGGACGGTGAACTCTTCCAGGTCACCCACGACCACACCGTCGTCCAGTCGATGGTCGACGAGGGACGCCTGAGCCCCGAAGAGGCCGCCTCCCACCCCCAGCGCTCCCTGCTGATCCGCGCCCTCGGCGCGGGCGAGGCGGCCACCCCCGACCTGCGTCTGCACGACGCCCGCCCCGGCGACCGCTACCTCCTCTGCTCCGACGGTCTGACCACCGTGGTCCCCACCGACGACATCCGCCAGGTGATCACCACGGCCGATGGCCCCGAACGGGCGGTACGTGAACTCGTCGCCCTCGCCAACCGCTCCGGCGGCCCCGACAACGTCAGCTGTGTCGTCGCGGACGTGGTCCCGGCTCCTGGCCCTCAGGCCCCGGCCGCTCGGGCCATGTGACGTCGGAGACCAGCGCGCGGAACGCCGCGCGGTAGGTGGTGGGACTCGTACCGGTGGAGCGCTGGAAGTGGTGGCGCAGGTTGGCCGGGGTGCCGAGGCCCGTGCGGGCCGCGATGCGTTCCACCGGCTCGTCGGTGCGTTCGAGGAGCCGCTGGGCGCGCTGGACGCGGATGCGGAGCAGGTACTGGAGCGGGGTGAGCCCGGTGTCGGCGCGGAAGCGGCGGGTGAGGGCGCGGACGCCGAGGCCCGAGTGGGCGGCGATCTCGGTGAGGGTCAGCGGGTGGTGGAGGTGGGCCTCCATCCACTCGGTGACCGGTCCGAGGCCGCTGCCGGGCGGGGTGACGGCGTTGTACGCGGCCTCCGGGCCGTCGCCGGGCCCCTCGGGCCGGCTGTGCAGATGCAGGAACAGCTGCCGCTCGGTCTCGATGGCCACGGCCGCCCCGTGGTCCAGGGTGATCAGGTGCAGGCAGAGGTCGAGGCCGCCGAGGACGCCGGCGGCACTGTGACAGGGGCCGTCCGCGACGACCTCGCCCTCGGGATCGACGTCGATACGGGGATGCAGCTCCGCCAGTTCCCGCGTATGCCGGCGGCTGGTGGCCGCCCGGCGGCCGTCCAGGAGACCGGCGGCCGCGAGCGTGAACGTTCCGGTGCCCACGGCGCCGACGCGGGCACCGCGCGCGACGGCGGCCCGCAGGGCGGCCGTGACCCCGGGCGGCGGCGCGTCACGGAAGCCCGCGTGTCCCGGCAGCAGCACGGTGTCGGCGTCGTCGAGCCCCTCCAGACCCAAGGGGATGTCGACGCCGAAGGGTGCGGGGCCGCCCGTGCCGCGAAACCCGGGAGCCGCGCAGATCCGCACCTCGTACGCCACCGGATGGTGGTGCCTCGCGGCGGTGGCGAAGGTGAGTCCGGGGGCGGTGAGCTGGTGCCCCGGCACCCCGTCGAGGGCGAGGACGGCGATCACTGACATGTCCAGAACTTACCTGTCCAGAATTTGGCCCAGGGTGACATCACAGCCGCTGTTCGCGGCCCGCCGCTCCGCCGGATGATCGCTGTGCGGTGGCGGGCGGGGCGCGAGGAGCGCCGGGTCCCGCGCCCAGCTTCTCCCCTCAGCGTCTGTGAAAGGCCGGCTCATGCACCGTACGACCACCATGCCCGCTCCCGTCTCCCGCTCCGGGAAGGGGCCGCGCCGCCTGCTCGCCCGAGGGGCCGCGGTGCTCGGCGCGACCGCGCTCCTCGGCACGGCGATGAGCGGCAGCGCCGGCGCCATCGTCAACGGCGACGACGCCACCCAGCGCTACTCGTTCATGGCGACGGTGCCGGTCGAGGAGTACGGCGCCCAGTGCGGGGCCACGCTCATCGACGCGCGGTGGGTGCTCACGGCCGCGCACTGCGTGAACCCCGAACTGGCCACCCTGACCGGCAAGATCCGCGTCGGGAGCGACCACCGCACGACCGGCGGCACCGTCCGGAACATCGACAAGATCGTCACCGCGCCCGGCTACGTCCAGGACATGACGGGCACCAAGCCCAGCGTGAACGACCTCGCGCTGATCCGCCTGGACCGCCCGGTCTCCCAGAAGCCCATCCGCATCGCCGCCAAGGCCGGGCCGGTCGGCACGCCCACCCGCATCCTCGGCTACGGCACCGTCGTCGAGGCGCCGACGCTGGAGGACGCGAAGTTCCCCGACCGGCTGCAGCAGCTGGAGACGCGCAGGGGCGCGGCGGCCGAGTGCGGCCCGGGCTGGGCCGACGGGACCCGGCTGTGCACGGTCAGCCGGAAGCCGAAGGCCATGGCGTGCAACGGCGACTCCGGCGGCCCGCAGCTCCAGCGCGCGAAGAACGGCCGCTGGGAGCTGATCGGGGCCACCTCGGGGCCGGGTTCCGAGCGGCAGGGCTGCGCGACGGGCCCGGGGCTGTACACCAACGTCCCCGTCTTCAAGGGCTGGATCCAGAAGACGATCCACAAGAACGGCTGACGGACCGCCGCCGGGACGGCCCGGCCCGGCCCGGCGGGAGTACGGCCCCCGTATCCGAGTGGTTGGGTTACCGACATGTCAGTCACCGCCGTCGCCGTCCTCGCCCTCGACGGGGCGCCTGGCCACCACCTCACCACGCCCGGCCTGGTCTTCGGCGCCGCCTCCCGGCACGAGGGCGTGGCCTACGAGGTCAGGCTCTGCGCGGCCCCTGGCTTCCGGGCGACCGGCGGCCTCGGGCCGCCGCTAGCCGTCCGCGCGCCGTACGGCCTCGAAGGACTCGCGGACGCGGACGTCGTCCTGGTGACCGCGTACGAAGACCGCAGGGCCGGGCCCCCCGAAGGCGTCGCCGCCGCGCTCCGTGCGGCGGCGGACCGGGGCGGCCGCATCGCCGCCGTCGGCACCGGCACCTTCGTCCTCGCCGCGGCCGGGCTCCTCGACGGGCGGCGGGCCACGACCGGCTGGCGGTACGTCGAGGAGCTGGCGGAGCTGTATCCCCGCATCGACGTGGACGCGACCGGCACGGTGGTCGAGGACGGGCCGTTCCGCACGGCCGCGGGTGTCTTCGGCGGCATGGACATCTGTCTGCACCTGCTGGCCCGCGACCACGGCCGCCAAGTGGCCGGCGCGACGTCGCGGGAGCTCATCACGCCGCTGCACGGTGACGCGGACAGCGTCCAGGAGGCCATCGACCGGGAGGTCGCGGAGAGCGCGGGCCTCGAACCCACCCTGCGGTGGATGCGGGCGCGTCTCCACCTCCCGCTCACGCTCCCCGAGATCGCCGCCCACGCGAACACCAGCGTCAGCAGCGTCACGCGCCGCTTCCGCGCCCACACCGGGCTCAGCCCGCTCCAGTACCTGCTCCGCGCGCGCCTGCACGAGGCGATGCGGCTGCTGCGCGAGACGGACACGCCCGTCGAGCACATCGCGGCCGCGACGGGGTTCAGCTCACCCGCGGCCCTGCGCCACCACTTCCGTGCCCTCACCGGCACCACGCCCCGCGACTACCGCCGCGCGCACCACCCGTCGGCGTGACCCACGCACTCCGGCGCATGGCCACTTTTTTGTGGGTACTTGGCGTGCGCGGCCTCTCGGGCCAGTCTGGTGACCACGCCCGCGAAGCACGGAAGGGAGGCGCGGTGACGTCACCTCAGGACGCCTTGGACAGCGTCGAGTTGGGCCTCGACTCGGGCTGGAACGCCGGCCGCGACTCGGCGAGCCGGTCCAGGCGGCGGTGCCCCCAGTCCGCCAGCGGGGCCAGCGCCTCACAGAGGTCACGGCCGAACTCCGTGAGGGAGTAGACGGTCTTCAGCGGCCGTACGTCGTGCACCTCCCGGTGCACGATGCCGTCCGCCTCCATCTCGCGCAGCGCCTGGGTCAGCACCTTCTCGGTGAGCCCCGGCAGCAGGCGCAGCATCTCACCGGGCCGGTGCGGGCCGCTTTCGAGCGGCCAGAGCAGCGCGGTCTTCCACTTGCCGTCGATCACGGCGATCGCGGCGGTCACACCGCACACGTTCGGGTCCTGGGCACGGCTGCGCGTCATCTCGGGTCCCCCTCGGTCCTTTTCATACCTTTATTTGTTGCACAGGAGCTGACTCATGCCATCGTCGTCGTACGCCGAACAGTCTGCCGCCACCGGCACCCCCGCCGTCACCGTTCTCGGCCTGGGACCGATGGGCCGGGCCCTGGCCGGCGCCTTCCTGGTGGCCGGGGTGCGGACCACCGTGTGGAACCGCACCCCGGGGCGGGACACCGAGCTGGTCGAGCAGGGCGCGATCGGCGCCCGTACCGCCGAAGAGGCCGTGGCGGCGAGCCCGTTGACCGTCGTCTGCGTCGTCAACTACGACGCCTCGGACGCCGTGCTGCGCCGCGACGCCGTCGCCGCGGCGCTCAAGGGGCGCGCCCTCGTGAACCTCAGCGCCGACACCCCCGACCGCGCGCGGGACACGGGACGGTGGGCCGCCGAGCACGGCATCGCGTACCTGGACGGGGCGATCATGACGCCGACCCCCACCATCGGCACGGCGGCCGGGGTCTTCCTCCACAGCGGCCCGGCGGACCTCTACGAGCGGCACCGCCCCGTCCTCGACGCGCTGGGCGGTACCCACACCCACCTCGGCGAGGACATCGGCCGCGCGGCGGCGTACGACATCGCGCTGCTCGACATCTTCTGGACCGCGATGACCGGCTACATGCACGCCGTGGCGGTGGCGAAGGCCGAGGGGATCTCCGCGCGGGAGCTCACCCCGTTCGCCCGGGGCATCGCCGAGATCCTGCCGCCGGTCTTCGACGGACTGGGCGGGGACATCGACGACGGCACCTTCTCGGGCGAGGGCAACCCGATCACGTCGGCGGCCTCGACGATGGCCCACGTCATCCACACCTCCGAGGCCCACGGCATCGAGGCGGGCGTGATGCGCGCCGCCGAGGGGCTGGCGCGCCGCGTCATCGGGGCGGGGCACGGCGCCGACGGGGCGACCCGGATGGTGGAACTGCTCGGCCGCCGCTGAGCCGAGGACGGATAACCGCGGGCCCGGGAGCCTCGGGCCCGGCCACCCTCGGGCCCGGGCACCCTCCGCGTCACCCCAGGGAAGCGAGCGCCACGTCCACCGTCCGGCGCAGCACGGCGGCGTCGGCCCCGGCCCGGGAGCGCAGGTTCACGCCGTACGCGAGGAGCGCAAGGACCTCGGCCGCTGCCTCCACATCGGCGCCGGGGTCCAACTCGCCCTCCCTGCGCGCTACTTCCAGCGCCCCGCGCATCGCGTCCCGCAGCTGCCCGTGGTGCCGCTCCAGCAGGGACCGGACCTCGGGGTCGGCGCGCTCCTGCCCGGCGTGGGCGTTGACGACCATGCAGCCCCAGCCGGCGTACGGGCCCGCGCAGCGCAGCTCGATCAGCCCGTCGAAGAACGCGCGCACGGCCGGTAGCCCCCGGCCGTCCTCGGCGAGGAACCGGAACGCCCGCTCGGAGTGGTCGCGCAGGTAACGGCGCAGCGCGGCCAGGTACAGCTCGCGTTTGCCGCCGAAAGTGGCGTACAGGCTGGAGCGGTTGAGGCCCGTCGCGGTGGCCACGGCCTGGATGGACGTCGTGGCGGCGCCGTGCTGCCAGAAGAGCCGGACGACGCGGTCGAGCGCCTCGTCCGGGTCGAAGTGCTTGATGTCGGGCATGAGTTGGTGCTCCCGCACGCCGAGTACGTCCTCGCGCCGTTCTTGGAACGGTAATTCCAAGATACCTCTTGACGCTCCACCCACACCCCCTCATCCTGAAACGACCGTTCCAAGTTCAGGTCCGGCACGGACCGCTCAGGACCGAAAGGCCCCCGCATGAGCCTCAAGGACGACCTCCACGACCTGTACGCCAACGCCCACCGCAGGCTGCCCGCGGACGTCCTGGAGGTCATGGACCGCGGCGCCGCCCAACTCCTCGCCACCCGCCTCGCGGAGAGCGCCCTCGGCGCCGGCGACCCCGCGCCCCGCTTCACCCTCGCCTCGGCCACCGGCGAGGAGATCTCCCTTGACGCCCTGCTCGCCGAGGGGCCCGTCGTCCTGACGTTCTACCGCGGCGCCTGGTGCCCCTACTGCAACCTCGCCCTGCGCGCCCTCCAACAGCACCACGCCGACCTCACCGCCCGTGGCGCGCGTCTGGTGGCCGTCTCGCCGCAGATCCCCGACGAGAGCCTCACCCTCTCCGAGAAGAAACGGCTCGCCTTCCCCGTGCTCAGCGACATCGGCTCCGGCGTCGCCAAGCAGTTCGGCATCGCCTTCGACCTCTCCGACGAACTGGGCGCGCTGTACGACAGGCTGGGCTTCGACCTCGACCGCGTGAACGCCGGTCACCACCGGACCCTGCCGCTGCCCGCCACCTACGTCATCGACCGCGCCGGCGTCATCCGCTGGGCGTTCGTCGACACCGACTACACCGTGCGGGCCGAGCCGGCCGACGTCCTGGCCGCGCTGGACGCCCTCGAAGAGACGCGGGCCTGACCGCCACCGGCGCTGAAGAAGGACCGCCGGTAGTCCCCCGGTGACACCCCCACCTGCTTGAGGAAGTGGTGCCGGAGGTTGTTGGCCGTGCCGAGGCCGCTCAGCTCGCCGATCCGCTCGACCGGCAGGTCCGTCGACTCCAGGAGGCTCTGGGCCCGCGCGAGGCGCTGGTTCAGGAGCCACTGGAGCGGCGTCGTGCCGGTGGCCGCCTGGAGGCGGCGGTAGAAGGTGCGCGGGCTCATCGCGGCCCGCCGCGCCAGGTCGTCGACGGTCAGCGGACGGTCCAGGCGGGCACGGGCCCAGTCCAGTACGGGACCGAGGCCCGCGTCGTCCGTCTCGGGCACGGACAGGTCGATGAACTGCGCCTGCCCGCCGGGACGGTGGGCGGGTACGACCATGCGCCGGGCCAGCTGGTTGGCGACGTGCGCGCCGAGGTCGCGGCGCACCAGATGCAGGCACAGGTCGACGCCCGCGGTCAGGCCGGCGCTGGTCAGGACGTCGCCGTCGTCCACGTACAGCACGGAGTCGTCGACCGTCACCTTCGGGTACCGGGCGGCGAGCTGGGCGGTGTGCATCCAGTGCGCGGTCGCCCTGCGGCCGTCCAGGAGCCCCGCCTCGGCCAGCGCGAAGGCGCCGGTGCACAGGGAGACCATGCGGGCACCGGCCGCGTGGGCGCCGCGCAACGCGTCCGTCAGGCCCGGCGGCAGGGCCCTGCCTTCGTCGACGCAGGCGTCCGGCACGGAGGTCACGATGACCGTGTCCGCCCCCGCGAGGCCTTCGAGCCCGTAGGGGGTGCGCAGGGCGAGGCCGAACGGTCCGTCCCCGCCCTTCCGTTCACCCGTGGCGCACAGCCGCAGGTCGTACCAGTGGTCGGACAGGTCGGGCTGCGGCTTGCCGAACACCGTGAAGGGGATGCTCAGTTCGTACAGATCCCAGGACGGGATCCCGATCTCCTCGGCCACGACCACCGCGACGGAACCAGCGCTCATGCGGCGAGCGTACGAGGACGGGGGCACCCGGCGAGACCCTGGCAGGAATTTGGTGATCGCCGTCACCACTGTCACTGTCGGGCGCCGCCCCGCCCTGCGAGCGTGATCCCCATGAACGCGCAGAACATGAACGCACAGAACACGAACACTTCCGCTCCCGTCACCGTCATCGGCCTCGGCCTCATGGGCTCCGCCCTCGCCGGCGCCCTCCTGGACCGCGGCCACCCCACCACCGTCTGGAACCGCACCCCGCAGAAGGCGAAGCCCCTGGCCGACCGCGGCGCGCGCGTGGCGGTGAGCGCCGGGGACGCCGTCGCCGCGAGCGGTCTCGTCCTGGTCTGCGTACTCGACTACGACGCGCTGCGCACCGTCCTCGACCCGGTGGCCGAAGCGGGCGGACTCGCCGGGAAAGCGCTGGTCAACCTCACCTCGGGGGCGCCGAAGCAGGCCGTGGCGATGGCGGCCTGGGCCACCTCGCACGGCGCGGGCTACCTCGACGGCGGCATCATGACGACCCCGCCGGGCGTCGGCGACCCGCGGATGATGTTCCTCTACAGCGGCTCCGAAGCCGTCTTCGAGACGCACCGCCCCGCCCTCACCGCGCTCGGCGACCCGCTCTACCTCGGCGCCGAACCGGGCCTCGCCTCGCTGTACGACTCCGCGCTGCTCGGCCTGATGTGGGCGACGTTCACCGGCTGGCTGCACGGCACCGCCCTGGTGACCGCCGACGGGACCACCGCCACGGACTTCACCGGGGTCGCGCTGCGCTGGCTGAACGGCGCCGTCTCCGGTTTCCTGACGACGTACGCGCCCCAGGTCGACGCCGGGCACCACCCGGGGGACGACGCCACCATCGACGTACAGATCGCCGCCATCGGCCACCTCATCCACGCCGCGCACGCGCGCGGCATCGACAACTCCCTGCCCGAGCTCCTGAAGGCGACGATGGAGCGGGCCGCCGCCGCGGGCCACGGCTCCGACAGCTACGCGAGCGTGATCGAGGTGCTGCGCGGCGGCGCGACCCGCCGGTAGATGCCGGATTCCGGCCCACGCCGCGGGGGAAGCGGACAGGATGGACCGGAAACGTTCATCCGTCGGCCCGGGGGGAGCCACCACCCATGAACCGTCCGCTGCGGCACATCGCCGTCTTCTGCGGGATCCTCACGCTCGCGCTGCTGCTGCGGGCGACCTGGGTGCAGTTCGCGCAGAACGACAACCTGGCGAACCACGAGAAGAACCGCCGCGTGCAGATCGAGGCCTTCTCCCACCCCCGCGGCGACATCATCGTCGGCGGCAAGTCCATCACCGGCTCGAAGAAGACGTCCGGCACCGACTTCGCGTACAAGCGGACCTTCAAGCAGGGCCCCATGTACGCGCCGGTGACGGGCTACTTCTCGCAGGCCCAGGGCGGCACCTTCCTTGAGGGCGTCCACAACGGCATCCTCAGCGGCAACGACGACCGGCTCTTCATCAAGCGCACCCTGGACATGCTGACCGGCAAGAAGCAGCAGGGCGGCGACGTCGTCACCACCATCGACCCCAAGGCGCAGAAGGCGGCCTACGACGGCCTGGTGCGGCTGGACGCCAAGGGCGCCGTCGTCGCGCTCGACCCCCGCACCGGCAAGGTGCTCGCCCTGGCCAGCACCCCCTCGTACGACCCCTCGGTCTTCGCGGGCATCTCGCAGGAGGAGGGGCGGACCTTCCAGCGGCTCGCCAAGCGCAAGGACAAGCCGCTGAGCAACCGCGCGCTGCGCGAGATCTACCCGCCGGGCTCCACCTTCAAGATCCTCACGGCGGCCGCCGCCCTGGAGCACGGCGTCGTCACGGACATCGACAAGCCGACCGGCGCCAGGACCCCGTACAAACTGCCCCTCAGCTCCACCCGCATCGGCAACGACGTGCCGGACTCCAACTGCGACAAGGTGTCGGTGAAGACCGGCATGCAGTGGTCCTGCAACAACGTCTTCCTCGACATCGCGCTCAAGGTCGGCAAGGACAAGATGCGCGAGACGGCGGAGAAGTTCGGCTTCAACGAAGAGCAGTTCATCCCGGTGCGGACCGTGGCCAGCAGCTATCCGGAGGAGCTCGACAAGCCGCAGACCGCGCTGACCGGCATGGGCCAGGGCAGCCTGACCAGCACCCCGCTCCAGATGGCGATGGTCACGGCCGGTCTCGCCAATGACGGCAAGGTCATGAAGCCGTACCTGGTCGAGGAGTTGCGCGGCCCCGACCTGACGACGATCGAGAAGTCCGAGCCCCACGAGCTGAACCAGGCCGTCTCCGAGGACACCGCGAAGAAGGTCCAGGAGATGATGGAGAACACCGTCGAGAACGGCACGGCGAACAAGGCGCGGATCGCGGGCGTCACGGTCGGTGGCAAGACCGGCACGGCCCAGCACGGCGCGGACGTCACCGACGAACGCCCGTACGCCTGGTTCGTCTCCTACGCCAAGACCCCCGGAAACGACGCGGGCGAGTCCCCGGTCGCGGTGGCGGTCTTCGTCGACCCGTCGAACATGAACATCCCGCGCTCGGAGATCGCGGGCGGCAAGCTGGGCGCGCCGATCGCGAAGGCCGTCATGGAGGCGGTCCTGGAGCGCTGACACCCGCCGCGCGGCGTCACGCCTCCCACGGCAGCGGCCCGCTGTGCACCACGTCGAGCCGGGACACCGCCCGGGTCAGCACGACGTACAGCCGGTGCGGGCCGCGCCGCTCGGCCGCCGCGATCTCGGCGGGTTCCACGGCGACGACATGGTCGTACTCCAGGCCCTTGGCGAGCGAGGCGGGCAGCACGGTCACGCGCGCGCCCAGCTCGTCCGCGCCCGCCGTCTCGATCCCGGCCGCCGCCAGGGCCGCCCGCAGCCGTTCGGTCCGCGCGTCGGCGGCGATGACACCGACCGAGCCCTCCCACGCGAGCGCGCCCCGCACGGTCTCGACGGCGGTGGCCTCCACGTCGCGCGCCTTGAGGACGCGCAGCTCCCCGTCGGCCCGCATGGACCGCGCGGGCGGCACATCCACATCGAGGCGGGCGAGGAGCCGGTTGGCGAGCCCCACGATGGCCCGCGGCACCCGGAAGCCGGTGGTCAGCGGGGTCACGGTGGCATCCGGCTTGCCGAGGTGGCCGAGCAGCGCCGCCCAACTGCGGGCCGCCCAGGGGGTGGTGGCCTGTGCGAGATCGCCGAGGACCGTCAGCGAACCGAAGTCCGAGCGGCGCGCGATGGCCCGGCACTCCATCGGCGACAGGTCCTGCGCCTCGTCGACGACGATGTGCCCGTATCCGGCGGGGCGGTCGAGGAGACCGTCGATCTCGTCCATCAGCACCAGGTCGGCGGCGCTCCACTTCGCGGACTTGTACGAGCGCGGGGGCCTCGCCCACAGGATCGCCTTCTGCTCCTCGGCGTCAAGGATGCCGTCCGCGGCGGCGGCGAGCGCGTCCGAGTCGGCGAGCAGCCCCGCGAGGACCTCGTCCGCCCGCACCTTGGGCCAGGCCCGGTCGACGAAGGCACTCACCGGCCGGGCCCGGGAGATCTTCCGCACCCAGGCGTTGCCGCGCGGCCCGGAGCGCCGCTCGGCCTGCTCCTGGACGGCCCGCACGGCCCGGCTGCGCACCCGCTCGCGCCCCACGGAGTACGGCGGCTCCTCGGCCCGCACGGCGTCGACGATCCGCTCCAGCTCGTCGAGCGGCACCCGCCAGCGGTAGGACCCGTCCGGCACCGCCAGCGACTCGGCGGGCGGCGCGACGCGGGAGTACAGGGCGCGGCGCAGCACGGCCGCCATCCGGACGTCGTGCTTGACCAGGGCGGCGGCCTCGTCGTCCGTGGCACGCACCGGATGGCCGTGGTCACGGCCGATTTCGTCCCGCACGGTGGACTGGCGCACCCCGCTCTCGCCGAGGGAGGGCAGCACCTCGGCGATGTAGCGCAGGAAGGTCTGGTTGGGGCCGAGGATGAGCAGCCCGGAGCGCCGTATCCGCTGGGGGTGGGTGTAGAGGAGGTAGGCGGCGCGGTGCAGTCCGACGGCGGTCTTGCCGGTGCCGGGGGCGCCCTGCACGCAGAGGGAGGCGGTGAGTTCGCCGCGTACGAGGTCGTCCTGCTCGGGCTGGATGGTGGCGGCGATGTCGCGCATGGGGCCGACGCGGGGCCGCTCGATCTCCCCGGCGACGATGCGGCTGCCGCCGCCTTCCGTGGCCTCGCCCTCGGCCAGGTGTTCGTCCTCCATGCCGGTGAGGTCCGCGGAGTCGCCCTTGCTGCCGGGCGCCCAGCCGAACCGGCGGCGGACGGCGACGCCCTGCGGGTCGCGGGCGCCGGCCTGGTAGAAGGCGCGGGAGACGGATGCGCGCCAGTCGACGACGAGGGGCGGTGCGGAGGGGTGCTCGGTGATGCGCAGGCGCCCGATGTGGTAGCGCTGCCCGCGGTGGTCGCCGGCCTCCTCGGCGGCGGGGCCGGTGGCGGCGAAGTCGAGGCGGCCGAAGAAGAGGGGCGCTTCGGGCAGCTCGCGCAGCTCCTTGGCGTGGCTGCGGAACTGGTGGCCGAGGACTTCGGCGTCGGCGCCGGACGCGGACACGTCCTCTCCTGAGACGACCCGTTCCTGGGCGCCTTCGACCATGCCGGCGAGTGCGGCGCGGCAGGCGTCGTGGTAGCTGCGTTCTTGGGTGAGGGCGGCGAGGGGGGTCTGAGAAGTCGGAGCGGCCATGCCCACCAGAATAATGTAACCGAGTTGAATTCGTAACCGAGTAACGTCGCCCTCCCGCCGCCCCTTAGACTCCCCCCATGACCAGCAGCGACGCCGAGCCCGCCGAGCCCGGCCTGCGGACCCGCAAGAAGCAGCAGCGCTATCAGACGATCTCCGAGACGGCGATCGCGCTCTTCCTGGAGAAGGGTTTCGACAAGGTGTCGGTCGCGGAGGTGGCCGCCGCGGCGGAGGTCTCCAAGCCGACCCTCTTCCGCTACTTCGCCGCCAAGGAGGACCTGGTCCTGCACCGCTTCGCCGACCACGAGGACGAGCCGGCCCGCGTCGTCGCCGCCCGCCCCGGCAAGCGCCCCGCCCTCGACGCCCTCCAGCGCCACTTCCTGGACGGCCTCGCGCGCCGGGACCCGGTGACCGGCCTCTGCGACGTCCCCGCGGTCCTCGCCTTCCACCGCCTGCTCTACGGCACCCCGTCCCTGGTCGCCCGCCTCCACGGCTACCAGAACCGCTCCGAACAGGCCCTCGCCGAGGCCCTGACCGCCGCACACGGCGGCAACCCCCTGGAATCTCGCCTGGCCGCGGCCCAGATCGTCGCCGTCCAGCGGATCCTCGCGGAGGAGAACTGGCGCCGGATCACCGCCGGCGAGACCGCGGACGAGGCCTGGCCCGACGCGGTGACCTCGGCGAACCACGCCTTCGCCCAACTGCGCACCGGCCTCCAGCGCTACGCGTGAGCCGGGGGCGGCTCGGGCAGCGCGGAGGCCAGCTCCCACAGGGTGTCGAAGAGCTCGCGCCGCCGCGCGACCTTCTCCCGCGCCTCGGCCCCCGACCTGACATGCCAGCGGGTCAGGGACGCCTGGTAGCCCATGAGGTCCAGCACCTGGCGCTCCGTGGGGGTGCGTGCCGGCTTCCTCACCACCTCGTCGTAGATGCCGTCGAACAGCTCCTCGTCGTTGATCAGGCAGAACTTCAGGAACGGCGTGATGTGCAGGGCGCGGAACCGCGCGTCCACGGCCCGGCGCCCCGCCAGATTTCGCGCGAGCTCGTCCAGGGCGCCCGCGAACCCCTGGGCCTTCGCCAGCAGCGTCGCCCGGAAGTCGGGGTCGTCCACGGCCTTGCCATCCCCGTCGAGCCTCCCCGGTATCGCCATCGAGGCGGTGAAGTCCGGCACGAGGATACGGATGACCACCGGCCGCGCATTCCCCCCGCCACCGAAATCCTCCAGGACGCGCAGGACCGGACGCACCACGGTTTCACCGGTGTACCCGATGGCGTCGATGCGGATCCGCTCGGGCCGCCCCGCCACCAGGGCCCGGCCGAAGTACTGCCGTAGATCCTCCGTCCTGATCTCGTCCCGCGCCTGTGGCCTCAGGGCGTCGTTCAGCCGCCGCACCTCGGCGTAGAGGACGTAGCCGACCAGGGTGAGGAGGGCGCCGCCCAGATAGGCCTTGCCCTCCAGGGCGTCCCCCACCGGCCGCACGAACTGCGCGACCAGGCCGAGGCAGAACACACCGAGCAACAGGGCCTTGGTGACGGCGCTCTCCGCGTCCGCCCAGCTTTCCGCCGCCCGCTCCCGCACCGTACGACGACCACTCGGCGCCACCAAGCCACCTCCGCACGGCGGGAGTCGGGCGGGCGGCCCAACAGGAGGAGACCATGGTGCCCGCCCGCCGTCCGGTCAGGAAGGGCCCGTCTCCAGGAGCCGTAGCAGCGGTTCCAGCGCGGGGACGACGAGCTCGGCCCCGGCCTCTCGCAGTGGCGCGGCCTTGCGCTCGTCGCGCGCGTACCCCACGAAGAGGACCTTGGCGTCCCGCGCCGCCTGGAGGTCGGTCGCCGTGTCGCCGATCATCACGGCCTCGGCGGGCTGGGCGCCCAGGCCGCGCAGGGCCCGGTTCAGGGAGTCGGGGTCCGGCTTGAGCAGGGCGGGCCGGTCCGTACGGCCGTGGATGTGCGGGCCGAACGTGTCCGTCAGACCGTGCAGGTGGAGGTAGGCGGCGACGGCGCGCGGCGAGTTATTGGTGACCACGGCGATACGCGCGCCCCGCTCCCGCAGCCCGCGGATCAGCCGGTGGGCGCCCGGCGTGGCCGGTGCCGTATGCGCGGCCCTGACCTCGCCGGCCGTGAGGATCGCCTCCAGTTCGGCGAGCAGACCGGCGTCCTGGATCACGCCCTCGCGCAGGGCGCGGTCCATGGCGCGCAGCACGTCGTGGGGGTCGGCGGACCGTTCCTCCTGCGGCATGAGGACACCGCTGACGCCGCGCTCGCGGGCATGTTCCCGCAGCTCGCGGGCGACGCTCGCGGATGACCCGTCCGGGAAGAGCCGGCAGACCGGTCCGTCGAAGTCGAAGAGCACGCAGCTCTCGTCAGGCGCGCTCAACAGCCGTGCTACTTCGCCCAGTTCGGCCGGGGCCGTATACAGCCCGCGCCCAGCGGCTTCCCGCTCAACGGTTCCGTCGGCGTCGCCGTCCATGTCCCGTGCCTCCCCTTCGCTCAGGGCCCGGCCGAACGGCCCCGCGAACCACTCCCGCAGGGCCCGCTCCGCCCGCCGCTCGTCCGGCACCTCGTCCAGCTTCAGGGGTTCGGCGGCGCGCCGCAATGCCCGGCAGACCCGCGCCGCCGCGTACGCGAAGTCCGCGTCGTCCGGCTCGCCCGGCGGCCCGGTCAGGTCGAGCGCGGCCCGCATGATGTCGGGAAAGACGGACTGGGCGTACTCGAAGTCGAGGTAGACGGGCAGGTCGGCGGCCAAACCCGCGGTCATGTCCCGGTGCCCGGCGCGCTCCATCGCCTCGGCCCACAGCTCCTTCATCATGCTCTGCTCGTCCTTCTCGTACTCCATGCGTACGAGATGGGTGGCGAGGTCGTGCAACGGGTCGCCGTACATGGCCAGTTCCCAGTCGATGACCGCGACCTGCTTGCGGTCGACGACGACGTTGGCGCGGTGCACGTCGGTGTGGAGCAGGCAGAAGGGCCGCGGCGTCAGGCGGGGGCGGTCCGGGTCGTCGCGGAAGGCGGCCATGACGCCGGGGCGGATGCCGACGGCGGTGAAGAGGTCGTGGAACCGCCACCGGTGGGGGCGGTGCACGCGCTCCTCGGTGAAGTCGACCAGCCAGGCGAGGAATTCCTCGGTCCGCGTCGACTCGGGCCAGCCCGCGGGCCGGGGCGGCAGCTCCGCCTCCGGCACGGAGGCGGCCTTGGCGAAGAACTCGGCGAAGGACCGCATCATCGGCTCTCCGACGCGACCCTCGGGCTGGACGTCGGACAGCGCCCGCCCCGCCCGGTAGGAGTGCAGCGACCAGTCACCGAAGTCCCGGAAGCAGCGCGGCACCTCAGCGAGGTGCCGGCTCACCACCTTCAGCAGCTCCGCCTCGCTGGGCCAGATGCGCGGCACCACCTCCACGGTCCGGCGCGGCATCCGGCATTTGACGCGGGCCCGGAACGGCATCGTGCGCAGCAGCAGGGCGAGGGACCAGCTGAGCGGCACGACATAGTTGATGTTGTGGTGACCTGCCACGACCTCACGGTCCGGGTGGTCCCTGTGCGAGTCGGCGAGGCGTCGGATCCACGTCTCGCGGCGCCCGCTCTTCGGCGCCTCGTGGGGGGAGCGAGGCGGAGGTGACGGCATGAGCGCAGAGGGTATCCGTTGACCGGAACCGTTTCTGTGACATGCCGCAATGTGGACACCGGCGCGCCGTTCGCCGCCTCCGTCCGCCCTTGGTGACCGCCCTCAGCGCCCCTTGGCACGCAGTCGCTTCAGGACGGGCTCGAGGGACGGGACCACGTGCCGCACACCCGCCGCCGTGAGCAGCCGGGCCTCGCGTGCACCGCGCGCGTAGCCCAGGAACCCGACGTCCGCCCGGCGGGCCGCCTCGAAGTCCGTGGGGGCGTCGCCGATCATCAGGGTGGTCTTCGGGTCGGCGCCCATGGCCCGCAGGGCACGGTGCAGGCAGTGCGGGTCGGGTTTGAGCAGCCTAAGGTCCTGGGTGCGGCCGTAGATGTGCGGGGCGAAGCACTCCAGGAGGCCGCGCGAGGCGAGGTAACGGCTCACGGCGCTCGGGGAGTTGTTGGTGGTGACGGCCAGCCGGGCGCCGACCGCCGTCCAGGTGCGGATGAGCGGGTCGACGTGCGGGGTGGGGAGGGCGGACACCACGGCGGTCAGCTCGTGCTGGGTGAGACGTTTCTCCAGCTCCTCGACCAGATCGCTGCGGGGGCGCCGGCGGTCGACGGCGCGCAGTACGACGTACGGGTCGACCTGGCGCCGCTCCTCCTCGGAGAGCAGGCCGGGCAGGCCCAGCCCCGCCAGGCACCGGACCTGGTCCTCGGCCACCTTCTGGGCCGAGCGTCCGGGGAAGAGCCGGCAGATGGGGCCGTCGAAGTCGAAGAGCACGAACCGAACAGGATCGATCAGATCATGAAGCCTTTCGGTCTCGTCACCGAGTCCCTCGGGCCATATCGCGTCGGATTGCGTCGAGTCAGCGGTCACTTAAGAGAGTGTCAGGTCCGTGGTGATGGTTGCCCAGAGTGCGTCGAACCACTTCTGCGACTCCTCCACGAACTGGGCGTCACGTGGCCCCTCCCCCGGCCCGCCGAAGGAGAAGAGCGGCGCCTTGACGCCCAGCACGTCATAGAGGTCCAGCACCTCGCTGCCGCCGTCCGCGTCCAGCTCCAGCTGCTCGCGCCCCAGCGTGTAGTACGCGAGCAGCGCCTCGCGGTGGTTGAGCAGATAGAGCTTGACGGGCGTGGTGAAGGGCAGCGCGCGGAAGGTGACGTCGACGTCGATGCCGTGCGAGGCCCGCAGCGCGCGCAGGTTGTGGCGCAGGACCTGGCCCTGCGCGTTGCGCTGGTTCAGCCAGCGCTGGTGGAGCCGCTCGCGGCTCTCCGCGTCGTACTGGACCGGCACCGGGAACGCCAGCTGGATGTCGCTGCTCGGCAGCAGGATCCGCACCTCGATCGAGCGCGGGCGGATGCGGCCCTCATGGATCAGACGGACCGGCTCCCCGAGGGCGATCATCAGCGTCTCGGCGGTGTAGGAGACCACGTCGATCCGCACGTCCTGCTCCGCGAACGCCTCGGCGAGGCGCGGGGCGAGGGCGACCATGGACGGCTGGGGGCCCCGGCTCGCGGGGGCCGGGCCCGATGCGGCGACCCTCGGCGGGCTGCCCTTGCTGACGTTGGAGAGGAGCCCTTCGCTCTGGAGCCTCTTCATCGCCTGCCGCACGGTGCCGCGCTCCACGCCGAACTCGTCGGCGAGCTCCGCCTGGGTCGGCAGACGGTCGCCCGCCTTCAGCTCACCCGCCTTGATGCGGTCCCGGATGGCGTCGGCGATGTCCTGGGGCGAGAGCTTTCTGCTGCCGTTCACTGCAACGTTCTCCTGGGTCACGACCAAACGATACAACTGACCGCCATCTCGGGGCAGTTGTAGGGGAGTTGTTTATTCGGTCGAACCAAGTGGGGACAACTACAGCAGAGTTGGTCGCCAACTTGGTCAAGATGGCAGAAGGGGGAACCATCATGCCCGTCATAGCCCTCCTCGCAGCCGTGGTCGCTGTCACCGTCGAACAGTTCGTGCAGTGGAAGTACGGCCCGATGGGCATCGCCGGTCTCCTCCTGCTGACCATCGGCCTCAAGGCGAAGAACGCCACGTGCAGCTCCATCGGCGCCGTGGTCCTCGCCCTGATGGTGACAGGCCCGGCGGGCTGAGCGGGCCGGCGGCGGGGTCCCGCTCAGCCCGCCGCCAGCTCCAGATCCCGGCTGATCGTGTTCCACAGCGCGTTGAACCACAGGTGGGACTGCTCCACGAACGTCGTGTCCCGCAGCCCGTCCCCTTGCCGGAACGGGAAGAGCATCGACTGCGTGCCCTGCGCGTCGTACATCTCCAGGGACTCCTGGCCGATCTCCTCGTCCCGCTTGGTGAGCGTGTAGTACGCGAACAGCGCCTCCGCGCCGTTGATCAGGTACAGCTTCACCGGCGGCGTGAACGGCAGCGCGCGGAACTGCACCGATACGTCGATGCCGTGCGAGGCCCGCAGCGCCAGGAGGTTGTGGCGCAGCACCTGCCCCTGCGCGTTGCGCTGGTCGAGCCAGCGGCGGTGGACGCGGCCGTCCTCGTCGTCCCCGCCGTCGACCGCCGCCGGGAAGGCGAGGTCGATGTCGCGGCTCGGCAGCAGCACCCGAACGTCGACCTTGGCCGGTTTGCGCTGCCCGGCGTGGATCCGCCGGAGCGGTTCGCCGATCGCCATGGTGAGGGAGACGGAGGTCAGGCAGAGCGCGTCTATCTCCACGTGCGGCGCCTCGAAGGCCGCCGCGACGCGCGGCGCGAGGCCGACCATCGTGGGCTGCGGGCGCGCCGCGTCGCCGCCTCCGAGCATGCGTTCGGAGGCGTCGGCCACCGTGGCGGGGCTCCCCTTGGACACATTGGACAGGAGGTGCTCACGGTGCAGGATGCGCAGCGCTTCACGCACGGCTCCGCGCTCCACGCCGAACTCGTCCGCCAGCTCGGCCTGGGTGGGCATGCGCCGGCCGGGCGGCAGCGCTCCGGACCTGATGCGGTCGCGCAGTACGTCGGCCACCTCGCGGTGGGAGCGCCGCCGCTTGCGCCCGTTGACGGGTGCGTGTTCCGTGCTCACAACCAAACAGTACAACTTCGCGCCATCTTAGGGGAGTTGCGGGAAAGGTGGTTATGAGTCGACTCCTGGCGGAGATAAGTCAGTTGAAGTTGGTAGCCAACTTTGGCGACATGGTCAGACCCTTCCGGGGTTGGCCACCACCCATCGGCAGCCGTGGCGACATACCCACCCGGCCCGCCAGTTGGTCACCGGCCGAACGGGGTCCGCCACCCCGATCCGAAGGAGGAACGCCATGCCGCTCATCGCCCTTGCCGTCGCCGCCCTCGCCATCGGCTTCGAACAGCTCATCCAGTGGAAGTACGGACCGCTGGGCATCATCGCCTTCGTCCTGCTGACCGTGGGGATCAAGGCGAAGAACACCAAGATCAGCGGGGTCGGGGCGGCGCTGCTCGTCCTGCTCCTCGCACAGCCGGGCTGACGGCCCGGCTGAGCGGGTCCGACTGGCCGGGTTCCCATCCGGAGGGGAGCCGGGAGTCCGGCCGGCCGTCGGAAAACCGAGTCCCGGCTCCCGGCTACGGGGGAGCCGGGACTCAGCTTTCCCGGGCCCGCCTCAGAAGATGTCCTGGCACCACGGCCGCCGGGCGGTGCGAAACAGGGCGTCGGCGTCCGCGGCCGCCCCGGCCCGCTCCTCGGCCACGAGCCCGAGCGCCACGAGCCGCGCCACGGACTCGTCCCCCAGCCACAGCCGCGCCAACGCACCGACGTCCAGGGTGAGATCGGGCTCCTGACGGGTCGGCGCGCACACCGCGCCGCCGCCCTGCGCCACCCCCAGCCGATAGCGCCCGCCCGCGAGCCCCGCCGCGTCGGCGACCTCCAGGACGAGCACCCCTGACCCCGCGTACGTACGCGCCTCCAGGGCCCGCCAGCCGGACTTCACCGTGGCGACCCGGTCGACCGGGCAGACGAAGTGCCGCAGGGCCCGCTCGGCGGCGGGCGTGACGGCGGTCAGCGACAGCACCGTCAAGGTGTTGACCGGCTGCCGGGTGTCGCTCCGCTCGTCGTCCGTGGCGCGGTACGCGACCAGGCCGTCGACGCGCCCCGACGGGTCGCGGTAGAGGGCGTAGAACGGCTCCTGCCAGGGGGCTCGGGCGTGGCCTGCTGCCCGGTGTTCCGCGGCCACCACCACCGGTCGCGGTTGACCGCGCCGTGCCGCGCGTCCCTGAACCGCTCGTGCAGCTCGGGCCCGAACTCGCGTACCTCGTCACCGTCGACGAGATCGATGCGGGCCCCGGTGTCCGACGGCCCCGACCAGCGCGGGTCGAGCCCCGAGCGCGGCACGTCGACCGTCCACTCGGTGACCGAGGTCGCGGGCCCGAAGCCGAACCGGCCGTAGATCCCGTACTCGGTGGCGATGAGCGTGGCGACCACGTCACCGCGCTCCTTCGCCGCCGCGAGATCGGCGGCCATCATGCGGGTGAGGATGGAGCGGCGATGGGGGTCCCCCCTGCTCCTTAAGAGCTTGATGGGGGTCCCCCCTGCTCCTTAAGAGCTTGATGGGGGTCCCCCCTGCTCCTTAAGAGCTTGATGGGGGTCCCCCCTGCTCCTTAAGAGCTTGGGGGAGCGTGGGCGCGACGGTCACCGCCGAGATGGCGTTGGCGGCCACGGCGGCACCGCCCACCGCGGTCAGCTCCTGGGCGTAGGACCGGTACGCCCCCACGCAGCGGCCGCGGTCGAAGGCCCCTGCATGCCGCCGATGTCACCGCGGGCGCGGGTGTGGGCCACGGCCTCGTCGGAGATGCCCGCCAGGGGGTACAGGAACCCGGCGTGGGCGGCCCGTACCCAGACGGGCGGCTCCGCGTCGGTGACCGCTCTTACCTCGATATCGCCTTCAAGATCGCGCATGCGCCCACGCCAGGCAGCCCGGCACGTTCTGCCCACCGGCTTTCCGCGTGAGCCCGGGTCACACCAGCAGATCGTCCACCTGCGCCTCGCCCTCGCGGTAGCGCCGGGTGATCTCCGCGCTGCAGTGGTCCGCCGTGCGCTGGAGCGACTGGCGGCGCCGCGAGACCTGCTGTTCGTACCGCACGAGGCGACCCATGGCCGCGGTCAGCTCCTCGTCCGTGCGGGCCGCCAGGTCGGAGAGCGCGACCTCGGCGAGCATCTCCGTGGCCAGCAGGCGGTACTCCTCGCTGTGCGGCGTGCCGAGCGTGACGTGCCGGGCCGACGAGCGCTGCCGCGCCGGGGCGTCCGCCAGGATCTCCGAGAGCCGGTCGACGACGGCCGCCTCCGGCTTCGGCTCCAGCGTGTTCCCCCGGCGCGCGATCTCGGCGCGCAGGATGTCGATGCGCCCCTGGAGAAGCCGACGCACATAGCTGAGGTCGGCCTCGTCCTGCTGCGCCGCCCTGCGCAGCTCCCGAAGCTCCGGCAGCCGCCGCGCCGCGAGGTCGCGCACCGGCACCTCGGGCAGCAGCGGACTCGCCGTGCGCTGCGTCGGCGGACGCGGAACCGGTGTGCGCCGCAGCGAGATGCGGCCGGGCGACTGCCCCGTACCTGGTGTGATCATGTTGCTCTACCCGTCCCCTCGACCGGCCGACGCGGTGCACCGCGTGTGAGCATCGTGCCACCCCGAGTGGCCGCTATGTGAATGAGTGCCCGGAATCAGCCCCAGATGGGGGGATCCTGGGCATCCGATGGAACCGCCGGGCCCGTCCGGCCGTCACGGGGGGGCACGGCATGATGGCCGCATGCGAGCAGTGGTGCAGAGGGTGGACGGCGCGAGTGTGGTCGTCGAGGGCGAGGACGGCCCCGAGACGGTGGGCGAGATCGACGGCGAGGGCCTGTGCGTCCTGGTGGGCGTCACGCACGACGACACCAAGGAGAAGGCGGCCCAACTGGCCCGCAAACTCTGGACGTTGCGCATGCTCGCCGACGAGAAGTCGTGCAGCGACATCGACGCGCCGCTGCTCGTCGTCAGCCAGTTCACGCTCTACGGCGACGCCCGCAAGGGCCGCCGCCCCACCTGGAACGCGGCGGCCCCCGGCGACGTGGCCGAGCCCCTGGTCGACGAGGTCGTGGCCCGGCTGCGCGCCCTGGGCGCGACCGTGGCGACCGGCCGCTTCGGGGCGCGGATGCGGGTGGGGCTGACGAACGACGGGCCGTTCACGGTGCTCCTGGAGATGTGAGCCCGCGCCTGGCCCCTACGGCTCGACCACGACCTCCTGGGCCGCGGCGGTGTCCCCCGCCACCAGCTCCGCGTCCACCGGCACGTTCCGCTTCACCAGC